>NZ_JBHSTE010000001.1:0-1075849 GCF_042659865.1 Paenibacillus septentrionalis | reverse complement strand
TGTGGCGGAATGGCAGACGCGCTCGACTCAAAATCGAGTGGGAAACCGTGGAGGTTCGAGTCCTCTCACCGGTACCAGCTACATACAGTACAAGCTCTCAGGATTATTACTTCCTGGGGGCTTTTTTGCATTTCAAGGGCCTCCTTCGGAGTATGAAGGATTAGAATAAGGAAAGATGAGCGGCGTCGAAAGAAAAAACTTTAATACTGGCATACATAAGGAACAAAGAACCAACGATTCTTGAAGGGTCGACGAGTTTGTATGCCGGGCAATAACATTATCGTTTACACTCATTCACACGCAAACCGGTATCAAGAAAGACAAGCATGATCGCATAATCGCGTTGGCCGTTGAATGACTGCTGGTCCGGTTCATTCAGGATCGACTGAAGCTGCTGTTCCGTAAAGGTAGGAAGCCAGGGCTTTGTCAGCGCAATTGGCTTCAAACTTTTGGTCAGATTACGATCAAGGATGCCTTCTACAAACAGAAATTTGAAATAATTGAAAAAGGATGCAGAAGTACCTCGATTCGGATATACTGAAAGCAGCAGATTTAATAACCCGGCCCAGAAGTATGTATCATTTTACGATAAGTAGGTGAGCGTTATCGCTAGAGGAGGAATTGAACCGGTATTGTCCATTCGTGACTTGCGAATGAAATACGACGACCGTTATGTACTGAAAGGAATCGATCTTGACGTATACCCCGGCCAAATTATCGGCTATATTGGGGCGAACGGAGCGGGTAAAAGCACGACAGTCAAAATTATGCTCGGTCTTGTGCAAGGTTATACGGGCGAAGTGAGGCTGTTCGGACAGGACATCGCTGACGGCGACGTCGGCTATAAGCGCCGGATCGGGTATGTTCCCGAGGTCGCCGAGCTTTACGACAGCTTAACTGCCCGCGAATATTTGACGTTTGTCGGCGAGCTGTACGGACTGGATAACGAACGATGCGACCGGAAGGCAAGGCGGCTCATGGAGCTGTTTCAACTGAAAGATGTGTACGAGGCGCGTATCTCTTCGTTTTCGAAAGGGATGCGGCAAAAAACGATGCTCGTGTCCAGCTTGCTGCACGATCCCGACCTGCTGTTTTTGGACGAGCCGCTAAGCGGTCTGGATGCGAACAGCGTTCTGATCGTGAAGGAACTGATGGCTCAGTTGGCCGCCGGGGGTAAAACGATTTTTTACTCGTCGCATATTATGGAGGTCGTGGAGAAAATAAGCAGCCGCATCGTGCTGCTGGCGGAAGGACAAATCGCCGCCGACGGCACGTTCGAGGAGCTGAAGGAGCGCTCAGAGGAAGGGACGCTGGAGGATATTTTCAACAGGCTGACCGGCTTCCATGAATTTAAGGCGATCGCGGAGCAATTCGTGTCGATCGTTCGGGAGGAGTAGCTCGGATGAACGATTTCGTGATGCTAAAGCTGCTGGATCGGTTTCAGCCGCTATTTGCGAAGCTTGGCGTCGACTATGGTGCGATGCGGCTTATATTGCGGATGAAGCTGACGATGGATCGACGCCGCGCTTCTACGTTGTTCAATGCCACGAGCGGTGGGGTGGACGCTGAAAAGGAAACGAACCATTTTATCAAATCGATGCTGCTGTACGGTGTGATGGGTTTGCTGATCATGCCGGTACTGCTGCTCGAACTGCCCCCATTTTTTAAAATGACGATCGTGTTTGCCCTTTTGATGTTTATGATTATGATGGCGCTCATTTCCGATTTCTCCACTGTGCTGCTCGATTTGCGCGACAAAACGGTGCTGCTGACGAAGCCGGTGGCGCCGCGAACGGTGGCAATGGCCAAGCTCGTTCACATTGTCTTTTATTTGCTCGGCTTATCCGGCGCCTTTGCCGCCGCTCCGCTTGTGGCCATCGCGATTCGTCACGGGCTGCTTCATATGGCGCTGTTTGCCGTCGAGCTTCTCGGCGCGGTCGTGCTCGTGCTGACCTTTACCGCGCTTGTTTATTTGACGATGCTGCGGCTGTTCGACGGGGAGAAACTGAAAGATATGATCAACTACGCGCAAATCGGCTTTTCCGTGATGATGATGGTCGGCTATCAGTTTGCAATCAGGTCGTTCGAGTTCGCCAGTCTTGCGCCGGAATTCGAGCCTAAGCTGTGGCAACTGCTCGTGCCTCCGGTCTGGTTCGGGGCTCCGTTCGGCTGGCTGTCAGGCGGAGTAGAAGCGGGAGGCGGCGGCTTTGTCGCAACACTGTCGGCGATGGCGTTTGTGGTGCCGGTGCTGGCTCTCGTTGTGTACGTCAAACTGATGCCGACATTCGAACACAGTTTACAAAAGCTGTCGCAGGCTGGAGCGGTGCGGACGAAAGGGAAGCGTAGGCTCGGTGATTCTCTGGCACGCGCCTTGACGACCCCCGGGGAAGAGCGGACGTTTTTTCAGTTCGCCACTGCGATGATGGGAAAAGAGCGCGAGTTCAAGCTGAAGTCGTATCCGTCGGTTGCGCTCGGTATCGTCTTCCCGGTCATTTATTTGTTTATCGGAGCGGATGGTTTTTCCTTGGAAAGCTTGTCGACGGGACGGGGCTACCTGGCCATTTATTTGGCGATGCTGTCGATTCCTTCGGTCGTCATGATCCTGCGTTATGCTAGCGGCTACAAAGGAGCATGGATTTACCAGGTTGCGCCAGTACGCGATTACGGTCTTGCTCACCGGGGCACGCTGAAAGCTTTTCTGGTCAAGATGTACATGCCGTGCTTCTTGGTGGTCGGCATCTTCATGAGCCTCGTCTTCGGGCTGCGCATCGTTCCTGATCTGGCTGTCGCGCTGCTTGCCTCGATGCTGTTTACCGTCATCTGCTGGCTGCCGGTACGCAAAGTTATGCCGTTTTCCGAGCCGTTTCAGACTGGACGAGGCAGCGATGCGCTGATGATCGTGCCGCTTATGCTGCTGCTGGGCGCGTTTGCCGGTGTGCACTACTTGTGCACGTTGTTCGACTTCGGCGTATGGCTGTACGCAGCTGTGCTTGCGGCTTTGAATGTGTGGGTGTGGCGCAACGGGTTTGGTGCCCGGCGGCGCGGAAGTGGTTAAGTAAGGGCTGTGTAGAGCCCCGGGCCTCGCAATCTATGGGAGAGACCTGTATGTACACGGACAAGCGGATATGCTGATCAAGCTTATGGGCTTGTTCATGGTTGTATCGAATTACAAGGCCAATCTTAGACATGCGTCATACTCGTGAAGCGAAAGACATCGCCGTAATGAAATTCGGCGATGTCTTTCTTGCGATTCTGCTGCACAATCAACTTCACAAACTAACTTCAAAATCTACTGTTCGTATTTTTTCGTTTTTCTTCCGGCAAAATGGCTTCGATTACGTCCCAATGCTCCGCGATCTTTCCATCCTGTACGCGGAACAAATCGTAGAAAGCAGTAGGTTGAGCATCAAATAGACCTTCACTTACGGTAAGAACAAAATCGCCTTGTCCGATGACTTGATGGACATGCGTATATTCAAACTCAACTTTTCTTTCCTTCAGTGCCTGCAAAGCAGCGTGAAGACCAGAAAGGCCGTCTGCAATATGAGGACTATGCTGAATGTAATTATCTTCATCAAAGTAAGTGTGAAGCAGGTCAGGCTTCTTCCCGAGCAAGATGTTCTCAACATAGCTTTTGACAAATGCTTTGTTGGCCTCTGTCTTGTCGATATCCTTAATCGTCACCGGTCCGTCAATCATCGTATGATTGCTTGGTGTTTTCCCCACCAACTCCTGCAAATTGTCCCAATGCTCAACGATTAGTCCATTCTCAAAACGGAAGATATCAAATACAACTTTAGGGCCGTGAAAATCATATACAGAATGTAGTGCCACAACATTTCCGTCGACTAAAGTCCGTTTAATGCTTACCTTAGTACCAATCTCCTTTAAATGATCCAGTGCGCCAAGCATGGCTTCACGACCGTCGATTAAAGCCTGGTTATGCTGAATATATTGATCTGGATGAACGTAAGCCGTAATCGCTTCGGGGTTGCCGCTCTCGAAGCTTTCCAGGACGGCGACTGCCTTGCGAACAAGCTCATTTTGCTGGTTAGATGTCATTGAAATATCCTCCTTGAAATTTTTTTGGTCATTAGATAAATAATGAACAGCACGTTGTTTATTTATCTGCTGCTCATTATAATAGAGGTTAATATAGCACTCAATATTCAATATTTTTAGTTATGATGGATAACAGACAACTAATAAAACGTTGTCGCTTAACGACCTAAAAAAATTTAGGGGGAACGAAAATAATGAATAAGAAAACCGACTTAAGAATACTGCGCACGAAACAGTCGATTCGAAAAGCGTTTTATGAGCTTATTCAGGAAAAAGGATACGAGGCGATAACGGTCCAGGATATTGCCGATCGGGCTATGATCAATCGAAATACGTTTTATCTCCACTACCAAAACAAGCCTGATTTATTAGATACATGTATGAATGAACTGTTAAGCGATTTAAAGGATGCAATCACTCTTTGTCCAATCAGCATGAATCCTTTCAGCATTTCTCTGCTCGAGACGGTCATGCAAACTGTACTGGAGCATATTTCTCTAAATATGACCTTTTACCGTTCGATGTTAATTGATGAGAATCGAATCTATCCGTTTCAAGCGAAAATGGAGCATATCGTTAAAGATAAATTAATGGAGGGGTGGAAACTTGCTCAGTTAAACTCCCCATTAGCGATATCCAAGGAATTGCTGATCGAATACCTCGGATCGGCTTTTATGGGAATTGTCATTTGGTGGATTAAAAACGATAAGCCCCTTTCTGCAAGTGAGGTTTCAGCTCAGTTTAGTAAAATCGTTGCCTATGGGCACTTAAGAGCTGCCGGCGTCGCCGTAGAGGAATAAAATTAGCGAGAGTAGAGGTGGAGGAGGAGAAACACTAAGTGAGATTGACATATCGCAAAATGTAGATATAATAAAAGGCATGGATCCAATTGAAGTGTTCAAAGCGTTGTCTAACGAGTCGAGATTACAAATTTTACAGTGGCTTAAGGAGCCCGAAAAACATTTTGTGCCCCATGAAGGAGTGGATATGAGGGAAATCGGGGTGTGTGTCAGTCAGGTGACGGATAAGTTGGACATGACACAGTCGACAGCGTCACAGTATTTGTCCATTCTACAACGGGCCGGATTAATTCGAACCGAGCGGATTGGCAAATACACCTACTACAAGCGAGACGAAGAGAAGATCAGCGAGTTGGCTGCATATTTGAACCAGAAACTCTAATCTAAACTGAATACCTCAAACGTATTCAGTTTTTTTTTGATCCAACATATCGACATATTACGATATGTATATTTGTTGAACGGGTCCTCATATTGATAACTATTAAATAACAAAAAGGAGAAGTGAATGCATTGTCTAATACGTGGAAAGTCTATTTATTGGCTTTAGTTACTTTTTTGGTGGGTACATCAGAGTACGTTATTTCCGGCATTTTGGATAAGATTTCGGATACAATGGGGATTTCCGTTACTTCTGCAGGGCAGTTAGTCACGATTTTTTCCTTTGTATACGCGATTGGAACCCCGATCCTTATGGCGTTGACTGCTAAGGTGGAAAGACATAAACTGCTGGTCTGGGCGCTAGGCATCTTCGTAATTGGGAATGTACTGTCATTCGTTTTGCCTGGCTACGCATCGTTTCTCGCAGCTCGTGTCATCATGGCTCTAGGCGCGGGAATGGTCGTGGTAACCGCTTTGGACATCGCAGCGAAAATTGCCGCCCCAGGCAAACAAGCCAGCGTGATTGCTACAGTGGTAATGGGCTTTACGGCTTCCTTGATTATCGGCGTGCCGCTTGGACGTATCGTTGCAGCTCAACTCGGATGGAAAGCTGTTTTTGGTATATTGGCACTAGCCGGTCTGGCGGCTATGTTCGTTCTGTACGCCATCATCCCTCGAGTTCAAGGGGATAAACCGATTCCGCTGTCCAAGCAACTTGCCTTCTTGAAAAACGGAAACGTAGCGCTAGGGCTGACGATTACCTTTTTCTGGCTAGGTGGATACTCGATCGCCTACACCTACATTTCACCGTATCTACTTCATGCTGCCGGATTGAAGGAAGGGATACTGAGTGGAGTGCTGTTGGCTTTCGGCATCGCTAGCCTGCTCGGATCCAAATTCGGAGGTTTCAGCACGGATAAATGGGGCGTATTCCCGACGCTGTTAGGGGGAATGCTCTTGCACATCATAGCGCTGCTTCTCCTATCACTAACCGTTACCTATACGCATTCGTGGCTGCCGATCGTCATCCTCCTGATCTTATGGTCGTTTGCGGCATGGTCCTCCGGTCCAACGCAACAAGTCAATCTGGTTCGGATTGAACCGAATTATTCTGGAATCATGCTGAGCCTAAACCAATCCATGATGCAATTGTCCATGGCTGCGGGTGCTGCAATTGGAGGCGTGATGGTCGACCGTGTGTCTTTGTCATCCATTACATGGGTCGGAATGGTTGGAGTCGCTATTGCGATTGTGGTGGTGTCGTTCTTGAGGATGAGAATGAGTGCCGGCCGTCAAGGATGAAGAGGATGCATTGTCTAACCGGAAAACATTTCGATTGCCTCCGATTGTATTGTATAATGGAAAGCAAAAGTGGTCAGCGGATTTTCGGTCCAAACCATTGAAGATTGGCGTAAGCAAGCTTACTAATTTCCGTTCCTCTGGAGCGGTTTTCTTTTTTTCATAGATTAGTGCTCCATTCCTTTGTGCGCACAAAAACGCTGAACGAGAAAACTTGAATTCCTCGTTCAGCGTTTTTATTGTTTGTGAGCTTATTGGACAGCACCATGTTTAGCATGCCTTAATTCGCTGACTGCACCGCGGAATAGCGCGATGCTATGCTGGACAATGCAAATACGGCAATGATGGCGATGAGTACACCGAGTGCCCCGAACCAGGTAATGGATGCCAAAGAAATACGGTTTACGATCACCCCGCCGACCCCTGCGCCGACAGCCATAGCAAGCTGCATCATGGAACTGTTCAAGCTCAGCATGACGCCCGAGGATTCGGGAACAAGCGAAACCAGATTAAATTGCTGCGCTGGTGCGGATGACCAGGCGGCAAAAGACCAAAGGATCAAAATGGCGAATATGGCAATGACCGACTCTCCGACTAAGGATAGCAATATCAACGAAATGACGTGAAGCACCATCCCTGAAACGAGTGTATATTTGATCCCACGTTTATCTGCGCTGTAGCCGCCGATTTTCGAGCCAATCAAGCTGGCAATACCGAACACGAACAAAGCTGCGCTAATCAATGATTCATTTAAATGAGTCACCTCTAGCAGAAAAGGGGATATATAAGTGTAGGCGAGGGAATATCCTCCCAACCAGAAAAAAGTAATCGCTAAAGCAACCAAGACCTGAGGTTTTTTTAACAATGCAAATTGATTGATCAATGGCACAGGCTTGTCACCCTGCATACGTGGAAGCACGACAGCAATGACAAGCATGGCGATGACTCCGACAGTTGCGATGGCCAGAAATACTGCTTTCCAGCCAAAAGTCGAGGCTACCATTCTGCCGAATGGAACGCCGATGATGAGCGATGCAGTAATGCCCATCGTAACGTTGGCAATCGCGCTGGCCTGCTTGCCTGGCGGAGCGATTTTGGCAGCGATGCTGAGCGCGTTTACGGTGACGACTCCGGCGCCTAATGCCGTAATGATTCTCGCGGCTATGAAGAAACCGAAGCCGGACAATATATATGTCAACAAATTTGCGATATTAAAGAGGCCCAGCGAATAAAGAAGCAGCTTACGCCGGTCCATTTTCGCCGTCAGCGCCATCAAAATAGGTGTGCCGACCGCATAGGCCAGGGAATAAACAGTAATGAGCTGACCCGCTGCCGCAACGCTTGTTCCCAATGTCTCTGCGATTCGGTCTAATATCCCGGAAATGATGTAATTGGATGTTCCAACTAAAAAGCTGATTAAGGCTAGAACGTAAATTTTCCATGTACTTTTCATAATTCATTCTCCTAATGTTTTTTACTGACATACAGCATTTTGTTTCCATACAACATTAGGTCGTTCGAACAACGTCTGTTGTATTAGTATGCTATAATAACAACCGAATGGTCGCAATCATCAATAATGTTAAACCGTTGTATAGACAACACCATTTCTATAATGTCGTTTTTACTGGGGAGATCTTAACGATGACAACTAAAAACAATCAAGCAGATCCTCGTGTGATCCGTACACGACGCCTTCTTCAAGACGCTTTTGATTCATTAATTCAAGAAAAAGACTTTGAATCGATAACCGTAAGAGATATTGCAGAGCGGGCTACTGTGAACAGAGCGACTTTTTATGCGCATTTTGTAGATAAATTCGAAATTCTTGAGGTCAGACTGATGGAATCATTTATGACAATTATGGATCGTAGAATAAGCGGCCACGAAGTATTGAATCAAGAAACGATTCAGAGTATATTTCTGGGGATATGCGAATTTCATAAAAGTCTAAGCACTATTTGTAAAAGACGAAATACATCGCTTGCACCTGTATTTGAAATTCAAATAAAGCAAAAAATTCAAACGATACTTCTTTCCTTTATCGACAAAGACAAGATGCTATCGCCTCCAAATGCGCCATTTTCAACAAATACAGCTGCTGTCATGTTAAGTTGGGGGATGTATGGTGCGGCTTACGTTTGGAACAATGAGGGGAATCTTACAAGTGCGGAATCATTCGTGAAACAGGCTATGCCCTTAGTAATGAACGGAGCCCAGGAACTGCTGGGATAGATCCTGGCGCTATCGTTCTGCCCTGTCAGTTCACCAGTCTCAATTCTATCAACCAAGCTCTCAAGATTATTCATCTTGAGAGCTTTTTTGCACATTAATCTCGAATTTCCATCATATTACAGTGGTTGTCCGAATATGTTGGTTTAAATCGGGCTTGTCTGTCCGAAAATGGATAATGTGAAGGGTGGCTGTAAGATATGAATGCTACGAATCCAAAGCTTGCAATACTGGGAATTGGCACTGCAGTGCCGGAATATCGACTGAACCAGGCGGATACTGCGCAACGTTTAAGTGAGGCGTTAAGCCACAATACGGACTCCGCTCGCTGGGCGAAGAGACTGTTCAAGCAATGCGGTGTGGAAAATCGCTATACCTGCGAACCCAATTTGCTGGAAAAAGCTCAAGACTGCCGTTATTTCTCGCAACAATCTCTGCAAGCTGTTCCAACAACAGCTGAGCGAATGGAAATTTACAAGCGTGAATCGCTGCCGTTGGCGCTGCGAGCAGCACGCAATGCGCTGCAGGATGGACATGCTGATGGATCAGAAATTAGTCATCTAATCACGGTGAGCTGTACGGGGCAATTTCTGCCTGGTTTGGACACCGAGCTGGTTCAACAGCTTGGGCTTGCTCCTAATGTCAAACGAATTCCGCTTAACTTTTTAGGCTGTGCGGCAGGATTGCGAGCGGTGTGCCTCGCTAAGGAATTAGCAGCTCATCAGCATGGCGCCAAAGTGTTGATCGTCAGTGTGGAGTTGTGCACCCTTCATATCCAGCCCTCCAGCAAGCGAGAGGATTTATTTGGCGCTTCCTTCTTTGGCGATGGAGCTTCGGCTTGTATTGTCGGACATGCATCGGAGGAAGTCAGCAGTGGACACTTTTTATTAGGCGATGATCATTCAGTTGTACTGCAAGGTGGTGCCGCAGACATGGTGTGGGAGGTAGGCAATTTCGGCTTTGATCTGTATCTGTCGACAACGATTCCGAAGCTGATCGGACAATTTGTTCCAGAACAAATTTCCACTCTTGTCGGCAATAAGCCAGTAAATCTATGGGCTATTCACCCTGGAGGCAGAGGAATCATTGAAAAGCTTGCGGATGTATACGGATTATCCGAAGAGCAGACAAGACCAAGTCACACCATTCTGCGTGATTATGGAAATATGTCGTCGGCAACGATATTGTTCGTGCTGAAGGAGATGAAGCGCGAGCTGGAGGAGGCAAAGAAAGAAATGACAAGCGGCATAGCGCTCGCGTTCGGTCCGGGTCTTACTTGCGAAATGATACAAATTACATATGTTCCGCGCGTCCAGCCGGAATTGCGGCAGATGGATGAAGCCTATGTTTAAAAAGCTGCGGCATCGAGCGCTTGAGGATGAGCTGATGGACGATTTTTCAATGGGGGGAGCCGAGCTGCGCGAAGCTTTGCAGCAGCTCAGACTCATTAATCGGATATTTCAAGCAGCGGGACCCGTGAAGTATGGCGTACAGCAATTGTGGCAGGATGCTGGCAAGCCAGCTCATTTATCGATTCTCGATATTGGAGCAGGGTCAGGCGATGTTAATCGGCTGCTTCTGCGCTGGGCGAGTGCCAACGGTATAGATATGAAATTGACATTAGCGGATCGAACAGAGGAAGCTTGCGAGGAGGCAAGGCAGCTCTTTCGCAATGAATCGCGCGTTGAGGTTGTGCAACGCGACTTGTTTGAGCTTCCGCCCGACAGCTTCGACATTGTCGCTGGCACCCAGTTCGTTCATCATTTCAGTCCTGAGGAACTGCCTGAGGTTACCCGAAGCATGCTGCGTGCATCTAAAATAGGTGTCGTCATTAATGATATTCATCGGCACTGGATTGCTTGGTCAGCCGTATGGCTGACAGCACGTCTAATTTCTACTAATCGTTATATTCGCCACGACGCTCCGCTATCTGTAGCCAAAGGATTTCGCGCCGAGGACTGGAGAAATTTGAAAGACGCACTTGGAGTTTCAGAGATGGACTACTCCTGGAGACCATTGTTCCGATACGTGGTTATGATTAAAAAATAGGAGTGATTCGTTATCGTTACGTATGCGTATGATGTGGCTATTATCGGAGGAGGAATTGCTGGCAGTGCTTTAGCCAAGTCTTTAGCCGACAGTGGCTGGAATACCATTTTGTTGGAAAGCAAAAAATTTCCCCGTCATAAAGTATGCGGTGAGTTTCTGTCACCGGAAGCCAAAAGCATGCTTGACTCACTCGGAGTAAATGAGCTTATTCAATCCCTTCGGCCCAGCCTCATTGAACGCTCTCGTCTCATCTTCAGTCATGGAGATGTGCTGGAAGCACCTTTAGCAAGTCATGCACTTGGAGTTAGCCGTTATTCGCTCGATGCAGCGCTTCTGAGCTCAGCACAGCTTGCGGGCGCACATGTGCAGACGGGATCGGCAGTAACTGCTGTCACTCCTGCGAATGAAGGCTTCATCATTGAGACCAAGCAAGGGACGGAAATGGTCGCCTACAAAGTTCGAACGGTTATTGCCGCATGGGGCGCTAACGGGCGGGTGCCTGGCACAGCGCCATATCCTGCGCGTTCCAACGTTAGGACAGCGAAAAATCCGTATGTAGGCGTCAAATCACATGTTGCTGGTATTACAACGGATGCAGCGGTAGAGCTTTATTTTTTTGAAGGCGGTTATTTAGGTATATCTCCAGTGGAGGATGGCAGGTTCAATGTCTCAGCACTGCTAAGGCAGAAAGCGTTTCAAGATAAGCCCAAAACGATTCAAGGCTGGATAGATGCGGCTTGCAGCAGAAATCCGCAACTCCTGCACAAGCTTTCAAATGCTATGCCAATCGCAGGTACTCAAGCAGCCATTGCGCCAGTTCAGATAAGCCGCAAGCCGCTTGTCTGGAATGGATATCCCCAGGTCGGAGATGCTGGACTTATGATTCCACCGTTATGCGGAGATGGAATGTCTATGGCGCTACGATCTGCGTTAGTATGTGCTGCGCTTGCAGATCGTTATTTAAGCGGTGAAATCTCGTTTGATCATTGGCGGCATCAATATGAGCGGTTCATTGAACAGCAATTGAAAGGTCCGAGACAGTGGGGGAGGTTGCTGCAATGGATGATTGAAGCTCCTGTATTGCCGCGTCTGCTCGTGCCGTGCGTCCGTTACACCCCCGGATTGATGCAGAGGCTGATTAAAGCGACACGTTTAAAGGACGTGCCGCTCGATGTTCGATGAGCTACACGTCCTTTAGGATGGATGTTATTATAATACGCGACGAGCGGTTACATAGGTTTTATCCCATGAGCTGCCTTTAAAGTTCGAGATTGTTACGCCAACTTTCTTGCTGTACGTATGAAGAACTTTGTTATTGCCCATGTATATGCTCACATGGTTGATGACACCGTCACGATTCGTATCGGAGAAAATCAAGTCCCCTGCCTTCAAATTTGACTTCGATACAAACTTGCCCACTTTCGCTTGCTGTCTTGAGGTTCTCGGTAGATTGACCCCGTTCTTTTTGAATACATATTGTGTAAAGGAAGAGCAATCAAAGGCTGACGTAATGCCTGATTTTGCACCAAATACATAAGGAACACCGAGGTATTGTTTTCCTGTAGCGATAACGCTGCTTGCAGAGCTGCTTGTCGCTGCATGAACTGTATTCGTATGAGGAGCAGTTATTGCTATTCCGCTAAAAGCGACAGCAAAGCTTACGCTAGTAACTGCGATAATTTTAGTAAGAGAGCGTTTATTCAATTTCATGGTGGCAATCCTCCTGATGATTGTAATATATTTTAGTATAGGGCCTGTCCCGAAGTACGATCAGTATAACACGGATAAGATTGCCGCTATTTACCTATGAGGAAGCAAAGCATTAACAGGCTTGCTAAATTAAGAGATTATTAGAGTTCGATGAAAAATCATTAATTTTAGGGGGATTGACAACGCATTCTCTCGTTCGGAATCACAGTAACCAACGTAAGGCCATTAGAGAGTATTTCTCTTGGTGGCTTTTTTTGTGCTTTCTATTACGTCACCAGATTATACTTCTGAGATAATGTCATTATGAGATAGAGAACGATGAGAATTTATTTGGTGTATTTTAATCCTGACAACCATGTAGTCAGGATTGGTCGTTTAAGATAGCAATTAGATGACCTGCATTTCATTTGAGCGAGGAGAGAGAACCATGAGATTAGACCGTTTACTTGGAATTACGCTCGAACTGATGGCCAAACAGCGTATTACGGCGACGGAATTGGCTGACAAATTCGAAGTATCGGTACGAACGATCTACAGAGATATTGAAATAATCAATCAGGCTGGCATCCCTGTCGTATCATTTTCCGGTGCGGATGGCGGATTCGAGCTAATGAATGGATTTTTCTTGACGCGGCAGCATTTCTCGGTCGATGAATTGTCGGTGATCTATACACTTTTGAAGGCGATGGAGGGCGAGATGGGAGGAGCAGTAGCCCCTGTCATGCGGAAATTAACCAGCCTGCACCCGGGATTGGTCAACGAAGAAAATCGAGAGGCGGTGATTCTGGGCTTCAGAACGTCGAACGATGTACGAGAGGTTGTTCAGGAGCTTTTTCAAGCAATTCGGCAATCTCGCGTCGTGAAGCTGACATACACAAGCGCATCTGGAACGGAAACCAAGCGTAGTGTGGAGCCTATGAATCTTTTGTGGGAGAAAGGTATCTGGTATCTGGAAGGTTACTGTAGATTACGTAGGGCGAGGCGGTATTTTCGTGTATCGCAAATCACGCAGCTGGATGTATCCGATGAAAGCTTTGTATCTCGGAATATCCCGGACGAGCCGGAGTGGGATGAAGTGCAGGGAATCAGCGCTCACCTTCGTTTTGATATGTCTGTACGTTCACGCGTATTGGAGCAATTCGCAGGTGAGTGCGAGTATCATGGAGATTGCATCGATGTGCGCACGATCTTTTATAGAAAAGAGTATGCGCTCTCGGTTATCGCAAGCTACGGAATAAACGTCGAGATTATTTCACCAGATGAGCTTCGGGAAGATGTCATCGCCCATTTTCAATCCATCTGCCAGCATTATGAGAAAAAACGAGGAGGAAATGAGACATGATGATTTTAGTAGCGGGAGCAACCGGAACGGTTGGACAACATGTGACGGAACTACTGATGACACGGAATAGAACGATAAGGGCGTTAACGCGATATCCGGAACAGGCGAAAGACAAATTGCCAGAAGGCGTGGAAATCGTTGCTGGGGATTTAATGAAACCGGAAACTCTTCGGGATGCCTTGCAAGGAGTCGAGGCAATGTTTCTGATTACTTCAAGCGATGAACCCAATGCAGACCTTAATACTGACCCGCAAGTCGTGGCTTTGGCGGAAGAGGCAGGCGTGAAGCGTATTGTCGTGCTGGTCGGCTATGAGGAGGGACCAGTAGAGGAGTCGTTGCGGGCCAGTGATATGCAATGGACCTTGGTCAAGCCGGCAGAATTCATGGCTAATGTACTCGCGGATTGGGGAGAGACTATCCGGACGGAAGGTTATGTGCGTGAATTTTATGGAGAGGCCCTAAGTGCGAGGGTCCATGAAAGGGATATTGCTGCTGTTGCTGTAGAGGCACTGTTAGAGGATGGACATCACGGTAAAAGCTATCCATTGACTGGGCCCGAAGCATTGACTCGTCGTGAGGCGGTGCGCACCATCGCTGCTGCGATCGGCAAAGACATTCTGTTCATCGAGAAGACAGAAGAAGAAGCGCGGCAACAATGGCGTGATCAGGGCTATGATGAAGAGAGTGTTGAGTTTTTCGTTCAGATCGCGAAAAATCCACCGGAGGCAGGCTATACTGTACTTCCTACGGTTGAGCAGGTACTCGGACGACCGGCACGTACGCTTGCGGAATGGGCTGTTGAACATAAAAGGGAGTTTCTAACGGAACGGGAAAGGGGAGATTAACGATGGCTTATGCCATTGAAGCACATGGTTTGCACAAATCTTTCCAGACTCATGAGGCTGTCTGTGGGGTGGATCTGGCTATTCGGCAAGGAGAGTTGTTTGCGCTTCTTGGTCCGAACGGTGCTGGCAAGACGACAACGATTCACATGTTAACTACATTGTTGCTTCCAGATCGAGGAAGTGCGCACATTTGCGGATACGATGTGGTGCATGATGCTGCTGCTGTGCGTAGGCATATCAGCGTTACTGGCCAGTTTGCAGCATTGGATGAGTCGCTTACTGGCATGCAAAATTTAATGCTGTTTGCTGAACTACATGGCTACAACCGTAAGGAGGCTAGAATGCTTGCAGAGAAGTTGCTCGAATCCTTTAATCTAGTGAATGCTGGAGGGAAGACAGTCGGTAATTATTCTGGAGGCATGCGCAGACGATTGGACCTTGCTGCCGGCGTTCTCTCGCAACCTAAGGTAATGTTCCTTGACGAGCCAACGACTGGGTTGGATCCTCAGAGTCGACGTGAGCTGTGGGATGTGGTGCGTAGACTGGTGAACAATGGAACGACCGTGCTACTAACGACACAGTATTTGGAGGAAGCTGACCAGCTGGCAGACCGCATCGGTTTCATTGCCGCTGGAAAAATCATTGCTGTCGGTACACCAGAACAGCTGAAAGAATCAATCGGTGGGAAAATGCTGACGATTCGGCTGAAGGAGGGGAGCGATCCCGCTGACATCTGTCGTTTGATCGAAAGTGAATATGGGTTAGAAGCTCATATGGACGATAATGGATCAATTGTGAAACTGGTGGCGGGGGAAGCTATTCTGGCTCATAAGGTGATTGGCACGCTTCTCGACCAATCCGCAATGATTGAAGACTTCACCTTAAGTGAGCCAATCCTCGACGATGTGTATTTTGCGCTGACTGCTAATAACGGAAAGGAGTCAGGATCATGAGTGACATACGGACAATTGAAGCGCGACAGAAGCTACGGAGTACGAACGCACTTACTGCAACAGGCTTGTTTATGAGGCGATCACTGCAGCACATGAGCAACAATGGCTTCGGCTTAGCCGTCGAGGCGGTCCTGTCACCGATCGTGATGCTGCTTATCTTTACCTTTTTGTTCGGTGGGGCAATTGCTGGCTCAGTCAGCGGGTATATTCAATATCTGCTTCCAGGCATCCTCGTGATGACAGTTGTGCCATTGACAGTGTATAGCGGTACAACATTATGCACGGATAGCGCAAAGGGAGTGTATCATCGTTTCCGTACGATGCCTTTCTGGCAGCCAGCTGCTCTCTTCGGTTCAATTATCGCTGACGGGCTACGTTATTGTGCAGCGCTGCTTACGGTTCTAGTAACAGGAATTGCACTCGGATTCAGACCGGACGATGGCGTTAATGGTGTCCTGTTTGCAGCAATCTATGTTCTGTTTTTTGCCTATAGCACAAGCTGGGTGTTTGCGTTCATCGGCAATGTAGTCACACAACCGGAGACTGTATCGGGTACAAGCATGATGATTATGTATCCGCTACTGTTCGCCAGCAATGTGCTCATCGACACCTCAACGATGCCCCGATGGCTGCAGATGATGATTGATTTGAATCCGATCAGTGTTGCTGTTGCGCTTACGCGGGGATTATTCCATGGCACGGCAAATACGGCCGAGCTGGCTTCGGGTATTGGCGTCGGTATTCTTATGATCGCTATCTTCGCTCCGCTTACGATATATGTATACCTAAGGAGACAATTGCGATAGCAGGATGGAATAATAGAAATGGTTTTAGAAGAATATTCCAAAAACTTAAGTGTAATAAGCAAAATTGAAATGTACTTCCTGCCGTTTTATGCCACGTTTTGTTATGTTCGTTAGTGTATCTAGGGATTGACTTTTCAAAGATATCATCTAATTTCGTATTTCGAGTTAGAAGCAACCTAAGGGTAGGCCTATACTATATGGGTTTGTATGACTTGGTAGAATGATTTCAGTGCTTCCGGATCTTTGGCGACATCACGTTTAAAGGACGTGCCGCTCGATGTTCGATGAGCTACACGTCCTTTAGGATGGATGTTATTACAATACGCGACGAGCGGTTACATAGGTTTTATCCCATGAGCTGCCTTTAAAGTTCGAGATTGTTACGCCAACTTTCTTGCTGTACGTATGAAGAACCTTGTTATTGCCCATGTATATGCTCACATGGTTGATGACACCGTCACGATTCGTATCGGAGAAAATCAAGTCCCCTGCCTTCAAATTTGACTTCGATACAAACTTGCCCGCTTTCGCTTGCTGTCTTGAGGTTCTCGGTAGATTGATCCCGTTCTTTTTGAATACATATTGTGTAAAGGAAGAGCAATCAAAGGCTGACGTAATGCCTGATTTTGCACCAAATACATAAGGAACACCGAGGTATTGTTTTCCTGTAGCGATAACGCTGCTTGCAGAGCTGCTTGTCGCTGCATGAACTGTATTCGTATGAGGAGCAGTTATTGCTATTCCGCTAAAAGCGACAGCAAAGCTTACGCTAGTAACCGCGATAATTTTAGTAAGAGAGCGTTTATTCAATTTCATGGTGGCAATCCTCCTGATGATTGTAATATATTTTAGTTTAGGGCCTGTCCCGAAGTACGATCAGTATAACACGGATAAGATTGCCGCTATTTACCTATGAGGAAGCAAAGCATTAACAGGCTTGCTAAATTAAGAGATTATTAGAGTTGGATGAAAAATCATTAATTTTAGGGGGATTGACAACGCATGATATCTTCTTATTGTTAAGCTATGTTTAATATTTAATGTTGATTTTGCACAAAAAAACCGCCCATTAATATAAGGCGGTAACTATCGTTCTATACTATCGTAACAAGACTAATGCTTATTGTTTATTATTGAAACACATAACTTACATTAATCTCACTAACAAGACCTTCCTTTACTTCAAATCGAAGGTACTTAAGTTGCTCATAATTTATTGTATATGCACAATTATTAGGGTCTGTTCTCCCATCAAGTGCTATTTCTAAATTAGGATAAGCATTCTTTATGTCTTCAACCTTATCACCAATTCCGATTCCCATAGATGTTTTGTAATTTTTTTCACTAACAGTCATCTCTAATATACTAAAATTTTTACCATCGTCTTTAGGAGAAGACAGTATTATTTCAAGCCCATCATATTTTACTGTTTTGATAAAAGTACCTTTGAGTGTATCCGCCTCATTAGGAAGTACCTCAATATTTTCCGATATTGGTTCACCTAATATATTTTGTAATTCAACATTTTCATCCCTTAGACTAATAATTGAATTGTTAATATCTAGTGAGAAATCGTCATGAGTTAGAATAGTTGGGGCATCATCAGTTGTTTGTTCTGAATTTTCCTCATCAGTCTCTTTAGTTGTAGGCATTTCCTCTGATGTATTCTCATTAGTTCCGATTAAATTTTGATTGAGATTAGATTCAGATACTGTACATCCTGTAAAAATAGATGTTAGCATGATAAATATCAAAGTAATTAAAATTCTTTTCATGATTTTTCCTCCTTATACTTAATTGAAAAATCTATACGTAATATCTATTTTCATACTATCGTTCATTCAGCAAGAAAAAGTCGTTCTTCGAAGATTATGGTTAGTCTCCTTTACAGTAAATAAGCAAGACATGATCAACATATTCTTTTATTATATGTTGTGTTCTCATACTCCTTGTCATCTAAAGAACGAGACCACGCTAGAAAATGTTGCAAATATTTGGTTGGAACCATTAGAACGACTGATCCATCTTTTTAATCTGCTATGGTAATCATTAACGTTTTGATTATGGTATACGCCTTTTACCCTCTGCTTGCCATTCGAGTTGAATCGATAATTGTTCGACGATTTTCCAACGCGCAGTGATGCCAGCTAATACAGTAAAAGCTCACTAGAGAATATCTCTAATGAGCTTTTATCACTTTTGTTGCAATCAATCGTGCTAAACGATGATATCTTTTAGTGTGAATGCACGCTATAGCTGTTTTGGAGAATGTACGGTTTTAATATGCTGCAAATTTAATAACAAGCTTTCACCTTTACCAATAACAATTTCAGCAAAGTGATCTTTGATCTGGTTTAATAACCCAACTTTATAAGGATTGACTCCTAGATCAAAAACAACGATATCTCCGATAAACTTCTGCAATTGCTCTTCAAATGTTCGAGTGAGAGGGATTACAGAGGGGCTAACCGGTAGTCGCTCACGCTCCATAGAGTAGGGTGTTCGATCATTTGGATACGGGATTAACCATTTCATATGATACATTGGAATATAGACTGTTTTGTATACAGGGGAATAAAAAACGAAATAGTTGTTCATTATGGCAGTGACGTAACCATGTAAAGATAAAGTTCCTGAGACGTACATTTCCACAAATTGCCCACGAGCGTGCTGCAGTATTTTACGATAAGATAATTTATTTTCGTTCTCATAGGGGGTAAAGGTAGGGACTTCTATTTCTTCGTCGAGAATATCATTTGTCCTAATGTTCTGTACATGTAAAGTTGGAATATAGATAAAGTTTATACCATTATAAATAACAAGAATATCCTGACCGTAATCAAGCAAAATTCCCGTATGTTTTTTTTCGCCCGATATTTCGATCGTAACAGTTTTATTTAGCATTGTTTGAAATATTAACAATTTTACTCACCTCTTATTTATTAACTTTATTAATAGAATAACTCAAGCCACGCATACAAGCTTACTAAGCTTATTAACAAAGATATCGGTATAACGAACAGTGTCGTTTTTATATATTTGCGCCAAGTAAAATGAATGTGGTTTTCCTTAAGGATATGCATCCAAATTAATGAAGCAAGCGTACCCATTGGCAGGATGAGGGCACCGATATCAGCACCGATAATGCTTGCAAAGTATCCAGCATGGAGAATATAAGGCTCCAAATCCATTTCGGTTAACGATAAAGTTCCGATCATGACAGAAGGCAAATTGTTGAATAGATTAGACATCACCGTTAACAAAGGACCAATTATAAAAATGGCGTTAAATCGATTTTCAGCGACAAGGCCGCCTAGTTGGTTGATAATAATATCGATTAAACCTGCATTGTAAAGGCCGTAAACAATGATATACATACATAGTGCAAACAATAGAATATGCCAAGGGGTTTTCCGCACAATATCGGTAGGTGCAATCCCTTTCTTAAACCAACGCAGTGCTATTAAACATAAAGAACCGACAATAGCAGGCCATTCAGTAGAAATACCTAGTGGTTGCAATATAAAAAAGCTGACCCTAGTTAAAATAACGATAACGATGCACATGACGAACATTCGCCAATCAATACGATTAGTCGAAGGTTGAGTGGTGTTAGGTGGGGCGATTAAAGGATGCAATCTTTTTATGCTGGATGGAGAATGAGCACTTTGGTGAAACCATTCCTCAGATTCACGATAAATAATAGGAATATGCACGGGAATGTTTTTTCTGAAATAGTAAAAAAGCAATAAAGAAATAGATAATAACCCTAACATGGATGGAAGAAGCATCATAGTTGCATAAGCATTGAGATCCAGTCCGACGATTTTCAAAGAGATTAAATTTGCAAGATTGCTCACACCGATTGGAGCACTTGCACCAGTTGCGATTAGGGCTCCAGAAAGTAAATAGGGGATTTTTTGGTGTGTTTTCAGATTTAATACGTTTAACGTTTGAATAATAATCGGAGTTGTAATCAGGATACTTCCATCATTGTTGAAGAACATTGTCATGAGAAAACAAAGGGCGTTAATATACCAGAACAGTGCTCTTCCTGATCCTTGTGATTTAATAGCTAAGTTAAAAGCCGCCCACCTAAAAAATCCTATACTCTCCAATACAATAGACATTACGATAGTTGATAATATCGTGATAGCAGCTCCATTAACAATGTCTATTATTGAGATAATGTCTGTAAAGCTAACAATCCCGAATAGGCATATTGCCACAGCACCGATTGTCACGAAAACCGCTTCATTCATTTTATATGGTCGAATAATAAGCAAAGCTACGGTCACAACAAAAATACTGGCTGATATAAGTAGGGAGTCAGTCATTTTTCTTCGCCTCACTAATCGAAGCATCAGTCGTGCGCTTGTGGGTATTGAGATTTGAGGTATAAACGATCTGACTTTGACCTGCAGGTTTTGGCTTTAGAAAAATAAAGAGTATTAAGCCTAATACTGCCATCAGTATAATTAAAAAGATCATGGTTTTTGCCTCCTATTTACTAGTGCTGTGTGTTTGCAGAGGAGGGAGATGCGCACAGCAGGGATATTGGTATGGATCAACTGTGATACAGTATGTTACGAGCACAAATTTTTTTTGTAATAATGAAAGAGCCTGTATTATAAAAAATCCATATACGTCCTTATGATTGCTTAATTTTCCAACTAGTCATAAAACAAACAAAAACCAGACAAAATGTCTGGTTTAGTTATACGGAATATTATTTTTTATCATTTTTTTCAGCTTTTTGTACCGTTCTTAATTGATTGACTAGTCTTAATGAAGGGGTGAAGCTTTTAATATGATGTGTAAAAATAATGACCGGCTCTTCTTTATCGATAAGCTTGATATGATCGCGATGTACACTGGTTAACACACCTGTGATACTGTCAGGACCTCCGCGATTAATTTTAATTAAGCGATTCTTTTTCGAACGCAAGGCTTCTAAGAAGGAATGTGGCTTGTTATGTTTCCAAAGGATTTCTCTGTGATGACCATGTTTATTTAAATGCTTGAATGGCTTTTTGAGAAGTGTGATGCTTTTTATATGCTCGAGATTATAATAAACAACCCCTTCATGCTTAACATAGACTACAATATAATCGCCCTTAGCTACTAATACAAGACCCTCACTCGATTCTGGTCCGCCCCTGTTAACACGAACTAGCTTTCCAACAAGACCAGATAAATGGCAAATAGACATTGTAAAAACACCTCTTTTTATTAGTGACTTATATTGCATGTATACGTGTACTGCATGGACAATGACATCGTTAATTTGCTTCCACGCAAGAAATCCGCGCTAGTCTAATTGAATCCCTTAACCTTCAATTAAGGTAAAGGAAATTGAGGGAGTGAGCTCGAAAGAGAATAGTAATGATGAAAAGAGGTGAAGCTGTTGAGCGAACATAAAGTGATAGAGGGTACAAGGCGGCCGATTACCGTTCAAGCTATGCTTCAAGACTTGAAAAATCTAGGCATATGCGAAGGAGACACGATACTCGTTCATTCCGCGCTTTCAAGCCTAGGCTGGGTGTGCGGCGGTCCTCAAGCTGCTGTACAAGCACTTCTTCAAGCAGTAGGGGAGAGTGGAACACTGGTGATGCCTGCACAGAGCGCGGATTGGAGCGATCCAGCTGAGTGGGAGAATCCTCCTGTACCTACGGAATGGATCGATATCATTTATCGTGAGATGCCCGCTTTCGATCCAGCCATAACCCCGACAAGAGGAATGGGGAGAATAGCGGAGCTCTTTAGAACATTTCCCGGGACGGTGAGATCCGATCACCCACAAGCATCCTTTTGCGCTAACGGATTACATGCGGAGTATATTACCTCAGGCCATGAGCTAACCCCGCAGTTCGGGATGGCGTCGCCCTTAGGGAAGCTGTATGATCTCCAAGCAAAGGTGTTGCTGCTAGGTGTAGGCTATGATTCTTGCACGAGCTTTCATCTAGCAGAGGCACAGATCGATAGCATGCCTAAGAAAAGGATGGGAGCAGCAGTTCTTGAGAATGGACAGCGGGTATGGAGATGGTTCGAGGACTTTCAGTATGATTCTGAAGACTTCGCGCGAATTGGTGAGCAGCTTGAAACAGAGTCCAGCGTTATGGTAGGAAAAGTAGGGAACGCAGAATGCAAGCTGTTCCATATGAAGGATGCTGTTGACTTTGCCAAGCAATGGCTGCAGAGCAATAGAATAGGATTATAAATTGGAACAGGACACAGTGATCCCGCCTAGTAGGGTAAGCGTATGGAAGCCCATGATCTATGTAGAGTTACATCATAAAGTGGCGTCATGCTGACTATGGCTAGGGTAGTCAACGCGACGCCACTTTACATTTAATCGTTATCGTTAAAATTCTCTATAAAAATCATCTCGCAGCTCAGACACGACAAGGTAGCATTCCTTCCCATTCAGCAGACGTGCTGGAACTCTCCAAGCCTCTCCGTAATAAAAGCTGTCAGCAACAAGCTCTCCATCAGCATATAGCTGTGCTGCATCGCCGTAATAATCTAGATTTACAAACCCTTGAGCTCCGTGCACCTCAATTTTCCGCCACGTTAGTTTTCTTTTACCACCAATATGAAGATCATCTACATAATGAGCTTCAAAAGGCGGCTGTTCGATCTCCATAAAGGAGATGACAGGCTCCGTATAGGGCTGCTGGATTGATCTACGTTCAAAGCTCTCTCCGTTCCAGAACCAATAATGATACTCACCATCGATTGCGGAATATATAGTGTCGTTAGCTTTATAGAGGTCACACCCGTTACCTACATACACCTCGCCATCTAATTTACGTACATATATTGATTGCTCCCATGTGAGTGTCACAACGACAATATCATTGATCTTAAACAATGCTTCAATCCCTGGCTCAGCTGTAAGCCTCTGTCCATCGCTAAATTGATATTCCGCTGTAATCCCGGGTATTTGTGTAAAGAAATAAGTATTTCCCTGTCTACATAATGGCTGTGCCGTAACATATGTCAGTACATTACCGGATAAGTCCATATTGAATGGCATAAAGAAGCTTACATCTCCACACACATCGATTGATGGAAATGTAACGGTGCCTGTATCGATCACAACATCTCGAATATCTTCAAGTCTGGTAAGCCTCTGATAATGATTAATAAACACAAAGCCTCGTTTACCGTCAGTACGCATCACATAACGTAAGGAAGAAGAATCGTCTCGTTTCACAGGATGTTCAGCCTCTACTCTGACTAGTGGCGCCAAAGCTTCTCCGAAATCCTGTACAAACAAATGCAAAAGGTTTAACAGCCTGTATTGCTCTCGTACCTCGCCGTACTCCGATAGCGCAGTTTGAAAGTCATAGGAGAGAAGCGGGTAATCATTTGGGTATCCTGTTGCTTTTGATTCCTGAAAGGTCGAGAGCTTTCCGATCTTATTTGTGCCACCGTGGTACATATAGTAGCCAACTAAATTATTACCGTCTCCAAGCTTCACAAGCGATATCGCATAGATATCCATTCCTTTGACAAGCGGTCTGCGGTGATGAGTGACTTGCATCCCACCACCTAGCTCGCAGGTTGCAAAGGGATACCTTTCATACGGCAGCTGCCAACCATCGTCGCTTTTAATCGCTTGAGGCAGGAGATCAGCTCCGATGCCTGTGTCATTGCGCATGCCAGTAAAAAAGTAATGGGGAGATGGTGGCAGTGGATTCAAGTGATTCTCCCAAGGCGCATCACAGTATCCTCCAAACACGGGGACGACTTCATCCACAGGGATTTTAGCACCTGCAGCAGCATTCCAGCCCGTTACGGTATATAAAGGTGCAATCATGTCGCATTCGATAGCGATCTCTTTTAAGGTGAGCAGATGATCTGCATCGTGCGTTAGTTCATTCTCTAATTGGACAGCAATGATATTTCCACCATCCTTATAAAACAGCCCCTGCACCTGCTCTGAAATTTTCCTGTAGAATATACGCACGAATTCAAGGTATCCAGCATTATTCTCACGCAGCTTGAATGGCTTCTTAAGCAGCCAATCAGGGAATCCTCCATTCCTGCATTCACCATGCGCCCATGGGCCAATGCGAATAACAACCTCCAGTTCTGCTCTCTGACACTCCAGTATAAAGGCACGCAGGTCATTGTCACCTGAGAAGTCGAATTCACCTTCAATTTCCTCATGATAAATCCAGAAAACGTAAGTAGATACAAGTGTAATGCCGCCAGCTTTCATCTTGCAAAGTTCCTCGTACCAAAAGGCTCGATCATACCTTGAAAAATGAAATTCACCCATGATCGGCACCCATGGTTTTCCGTTGCGCGTAAAGTACAAGCTTGTAACATCTATTCGCTCTCCTTCCGGATTGACTCCTCCAAGCTTCAAGTGATTTTCTAATAGGTTTGGCTGCTCATAATCCTTGAATGTATACATATCTATTCATCCTCTCTTGTCTTTCATATTGAAGCTATTGTAACGTAAGAGGTAACTAGCTCTGTAGGATTTCATAATGAGAAAGTAGCACAAAATGGATATTTTGAGAAATTGATATAAGCGAAGAGCTCTGGGTCCAATCGCTTTCACTACAATCGAGATCGTCTATAATAGATAGAGGATGTTAGGAGCTATATGAGGAGGTAGACATGTTACCATTTAGACTCTTTCACAATCAGGGTGAGCTAGACTTGCCTTTATCTCTGTATAGCTGTGGTCTGCATCCCCAACACACTATACATAGACCTATTGGTTATCCAACATTTCAATGCATGATTTGTTTTTCTGGCTCAGGAGTCTTTCACTTTGAAGGTATGTCTAATTTGAATATGAAGAGGGGAGATATATTGTTTGTGCCAAGCAAGATTGCACACGATTATACTCCATCTGAGACAGAACCGTGGATATTAGGTTACATGGGTATTGAGGGAAGCCATGTGGAAGCTATCCTTAGTACACTCCAGCTGCCAACATTAACGCCAGTAGCAATAAATGAACATGAGCTTCAACAATTAGAGGTAGATATTCAGCAGCTGTGGCATATGAATGAGCAGGAGGAAGAGGATGCTAATCGGAATGCTTCTATTAAGATTTATAGTATGTTAACCTACATCGCTACTATAATTCGCGGGGAGCAGAAACCATTTCGAAGCAATGCTGGTGTGAAGGAACTGCTGCGTGCTTCTGTTCAATATATGGAGCAACACTATATGGAAGATCTAAGCTTGGCTAATATTGCTTATACGGTAGGATATTCAAAGCAGCATTTCCAACGTAAGTTCAAGGAAGTGTATGGAATGAATCCTAATCAATATCTCCAGCGACTAAGGTTATTAAAGGGTGCTCAGTTATTAGAGAGCGAATTAGAACTATCTGTCGGTGAAGTAGCAACAATGGTTGGAATGGAGCTGAACTATTTTGTGCGGTTATTTAAGCGCAAGTATGGCATCACTCCTGCAAAATATCGAATACATAAGGACGAAAGGTCATCGGTACTCCAGCAGTACAGGATTGATTACTTCTAAATTGGCTATTCGGATGAAGTTCTAATAACGGGCAGTGTTGTTGGATAAAATGGTATTATTAAACGGTAAATAACTTGTGAGGGATGATAAGCGAATTGGTTACTACATCAACAACTATACTAAGGATGACACGTCATTTTGATGTTAACGCAGAAAAATTGTTTGACGCTTGGTTGAACTCAGACATGATTAGAAAATGGCTTTTTACAATGGAGACAACCAATAAAGTGACAAAGAACGATCCTCGCGTCGGTGGGACATGGGAAATCATTGACCATCGCGGTGGAAAAGATTACAGAGCGATTGGCGAGTACTTAGAAATTGTTCCGCCAACTAAATTAGTTTTCACATTTAGGATGCCTCAGTTTAATGACTTAGAGGACAGAATTAGCGTAGAGATTAGACCTCATGAAAAGGGGTGCGATATGGAATTTTCACAAGTGATTGTCGTTCCTCATGATGAAGGTTGGACTTCAGAAGATATCAATAAAGCACTCAAAGAATACCAAGATGGTTCTGAACAAGGATGGGATTTAATGTTTAGAGGATTAAAACAATTAGTTGAAACAGGTAAAATTAATTATCCATCTTAAACTGTTAACATGAGATTAGCAACATGTTTTTGTTTATAAAAATGGAACTTCCTAATTTGAGGAAGTTCCATTTTTATAACTAATATCAAGTCTAAATCAGTGTCATGCACACCTTATTTTCTAAAATATTGCTTAGGTGAATAACCAGTAATGCCTTTAAACGCTTTGTAGAAGGTTGAGTAATCACCGTAGCCAACGGCATGGGCTGCGTCAAGTGCTGTCATCCCAGTCATAAGAAGCTCTGAAGCTTTCATAATCTTTTTATAGGTTATATACTCATTTACAGTAAAACCGGTATTCATTTTAAAAATGTGGCATAAATAATACTTGTTCACATAAAATTTCTGCTGCAGGACATTCAGTGTAATTTTTTCATCTAAGTTGTTATTAATATAATCTAGAATCTTTACTATTTTATGATCATATTTGTGGTTTTTGTGGCGGTCCCCAAGAGGGTTATCGTATTTCGCAAAAACTTTATTCATCGTAACAAGCATTTGTACAAATAAGGCCTTCATTAGGATGCTGTTTTCAGGAGCGGGCTCAAGAGCAGCTTGCTCAATTTGTTCCCATAATTCATTAAGCTTATATTCAAGGACATCCTCGGCGGGAATTCTATTAAAATAACCCAACTTCCTGTTTTCAATATATGAAAGTAAATTATATTCAGCCGTCTGAAAAGAAGAGATGAATTCTGGCTTAAAGTGGATGTATTTTCGTTCATATCGGCACTTGGCGTTAAAAACGATTCTGTGAAGCTCTCTTGAATTAGTGATAATTATATCATGCGGACGAAGCTCATATGCTTGACCCTCAATATAATACGTAAGATCCCCGGCTATAAAATAAAACAATTCATAGCAATCATGTAAATGTGTTGTAACATCACTTGGAATGTCCGTTACCATATGAACCATTAAAAAATGATTATTAATATAACGCTGAATTTGTTTATCCATGGCCATCACCCCTGCATTCATTCTATGGCATGTCTAATCGTACTTCAATACTAAATGAGCAAGATTTGCAATGTATTGAGCAATAAACCCAATGAATATAAGCGCTAGTTGCTATACAATTTTAATTACTTAACGAAGAAACTAGAATCCCTAGAGAGAGGATGGCAACCTATGAGCAAATTTATTCTATCGGCATTTGCAGATGAGATCGATTCTAATTTAAACACGCAAATGGATGTTCTGGACCAGCACGGCATTAAGTTTATTGAGATGAGAGGTGTAGACGGTAAAAATCTTGTACATTACACCTTGGATGAAGTGCGAGAAATTAAAACTCGACTTGATGCGAGGGGGTTTAAGCTTTCCGCTGTTGGTTCTCCGCTAGGCAAGATCGGCATAAACGATGATTTTGAACCTCACTTGGAGCTGTTCAAACATACGCTAGAGATTGCAAAAATTATGGAATGCAAGTACATAAGGATGTTTAGCTTCTTTATTCCAGGAGGAGAGGCGCCGGACATTTATCGGAATGAAGTCATCAATCGCTGGAAACAGTTTGTAGAGGCTGCAGAAGGAAGTGGAGTGACCCTTCTACATGAGAATGAAAGAGGGATATATGGCGATACCCCAGAAAGATGTCTGGATCTGCTGAAAAGCATGAATTCTGATCATGTAAAAGCAATATTTGACTTTGCAAATTTTGTGCAATGTGATGTGAGCAATTATCCGGAAGGCTATGAATTGCTAAAGGACTATATCGAGTATGTTCATGTTAAGGATGCGGTGTACAGTGATCATCACGTCGTGCCTGCCGGCGAAGGAGACGGCTCTGTAGAAGAAATTCTGCATCAATTGTCTCTTCGTGGCTATGAAGGATTTCTATCACTTGAGCCTCATCTAGGCAACTTTACAGGCTTTGCAGAACTTGAGCCAAATTCACCAGGCTATGATCTGCCGGAGGGTGGAGCAAGAAGCTTCGCTATTGCTGTTCAGGCATTGAAAAAGCTGATAACGAAAATTGAGAACGAGTAAGGGGGATTAACTGTGGAAATCGTTCGTATAGGGATTATAGGCATTGGGGGTATGGGATCGAATCATGCCAATCATATTATGGCAGGAAAGGTTCCTAATGCTGAGCTGACTGCGGTATGTGACACTAATTCGGATCGATTGGAGTGGGCACGTCAAAGCTTCGGTGATAAAGTGAAGCGTTTTGATCAAGTGGATGCATTTTTTCGTTCTAAAGCTTTCGATGCTGTTTTAATTGCTACGCCTCATTATGATCATCCGGCGCTAGCGATCCAGGCTTTGAACTACGGCTATCATACACTCATCGAAAAACCGGCAGGTGTTTATACGAAGGCTGTAAGAGAGATGAATGAAGTCGCATCGCAAAGCGATAAAGTATTCGCCATTATGTACAACCAACGAACAAATCCAGTCTATCAAAAGCTTAAGGATCTGATTGATTCAGGGGAGCTTGGTGAGCTAAAAAGATCAATCTGGATTATAACGAACTGGTATCGTCCGCAAAGCTACTATGATGCAGGAGGATGGCGTGCAACTTGGTCTGGAGAAGGTGGCGGCGTGCTGCTCAATCAGGATCCGCATCAGCTCGATTTGTGGCAGTGGATGTGTGGTATGCCTAAAAAAGTACGCGCTTTCATGTCCTTTGGAAAGTATCACGATATAGAAGTAGAGGATGATGTTACCGCTTATGTGGAGTATGAAAACGGGGCTACTGGCTTGTTTGTCACCACGACTGGAGAAGCACCAGGCACGAACAGATTAGAGGTTAGCGGTGATCGCGGAAAAGTCGTGATTGAGGATGACAAGCTAACGTTTTGGAGACTGCGTGTATCCGAGAGAGAGTTTAATAGAGAGTATAAAGGCGGTTTCGGCAGCCCCGAGTGCTGGAAATGCGAAATTCCAACTTCAGGCGATAATAGTCAGCACATCGGAATTATGAAAAACTGGGTTAACGCAATCTTACATGGCACGAAGCTAATTGCTCCAGGAATAGAGGGCATTAATGGCTTAACGATCTCAAATGCAATGCATTTGTCCGCATGGACAGATAGCTGGGTGGAGCTCCCATTAGATGAAGATTTGT
Source organism: Paenibacillus septentrionalis (assembly GCF_042659865.1). NCBI lineage: Bacteria > Bacillati > Bacillota > Bacilli > Caryophanales > Paenibacillaceae > Paenibacillus > Paenibacillus septentrionalis. Next base: position 1,046,192 of record NZ_JBHSTE010000001.1, on the reverse strand, counting down.
TCTATGAAAAGCTTAAGGAAAGAATTGATCATTCCACATTTAAGAAGAAGGTCAGTGAAGTTACGCTTGATGTATCTGGGACACATTAGAGAAAATCTGCGACCCGTAAACCAACAGCGACGCTGTCTTTTCAAGCTGATAAAAGCGTAATAACCAATACAGTATTGTACCTAAGGGCTGCTATTGAGCAACATGTGTTGCTTATAGCAGCCCGTTTTCTCTTCTTTATTGGATGCTAGTAATGAGTTATTCCGAGCTTATAGGGGTAGGATGAAAGCAAGAAATGAGAGTTTTTTATAAAATAAGCAATAAAAATAGTCGAATGTTTACTATAGTTTCGGTACAGTTTAAAGCAATAGAATTTCAGAATTGCTCTTAATCTAGGAGGGAAACAATGCGTAAATTTGAGTGCAATGAGGCTGAAGTGAAGGAAGCAATCGATCGGGTCGTTCGTAGAACGATGAATATGGACTTTACGTGGAACTGGTCTTGTGGAGTAGCATTTTACGGAATAAGCAAGGCATGGGAAGCAACGGGCAAGCAGGAATATATTGATTTTCTGGTACATTGGGTGGATGAATACTTAGAATTAGGCTTGCCGCCAATGATGGTCAATGCCTGTGCAATGGGGCATACGATGCTGACCTTGCATGAAGCGACAGGAGACGCTAAATACTTGGACCTGGCATTAATGAAAGCAGAATACCTTCAGAAGGAGGCGATCCGCTTTGGTGAAGGTGTTTTCCAGCACACCGTTTCTTCAAAAAATGATTTCCCTGAGCAGGCATGGGCAGACACGTTGTTTATGGCGGCTTATTTCTTGCTGCGTCTTGGTTTTAAGCTGGACAACAAAGCATACATTGATGATGCGCTGAACCAATTTTATTGGCATGAGGAGTATTTGCAAGATACGAAAACCAATCTGTTCTATCATGCTTGGGATAATGTGCAGGGCAATCATTTGTCGGCAATTTACTGGGGGAGAGCCAACGCTTGGGCGGCCTATACGATGGCGCAAGCACATAAGATGCTGAATCCGTTCATGCCGATGTGGATGCAGCTTGGTGGAGCACTGGGCGACCAGCTGAGCGCGCTTGTCAGATTACAGACTCCCGATGGATTATGGCGCACGATACTGAATGATGAAACCTCCTACGAGGAGACGTCAGCTTCGGCAGGCATTGCGGCTGCTATGACGATTAACGGACATCCTATGCACCAAAATTATATGGCTCGTGCCTATAAAGGCATACTTGCTAATATTGACGAGGACGGCTCGGTTCGTAATGTATCGGCAGGAACAGCCGTGATGTATACAGCTGATGACTATAAGGTGATATCGAAGAAAAGAGTACAAGGCTGGGGACAGGGTTTAACCTTGGCTTACTTAGTAGCGTTGCTGCAAAACAAGGAGGTTGTCAGCAGCATATAAACGTGTCAGATAATGGAGTGCCTGGAATATTCTAAAGCGACCGTTTAACTCATGTTGGCATAAACTCGCGATTGGTTGCAATAGGTTTAGGATCTTTAAATACAAGTTATAAAGGCAGCTAGATCGTCAGTGCAAACTGACGATCTAGCTGCCTCTTTCGCATTTTAAAGGGAATAGGAAGAGGAGCTTCATTTCAAAAATCACGGACTCATTAACGTTTTGCGATATTCATTTGGCGTCATTCCTTCGTGCTTTTTGAACACTTTGCTGAAGTATTTTACGTCGGGAATGCCTACCATTTCCGCGATTTGGTTTAACTTCAAATGTTGATTTTGCAATAACGATTTTGCTTTATTTAAGCGAAAGCTAGTGACATAATCCGTGAAGCTTATGGCATAATCCTGCTTGAATTTTCTTGAAATATATTCACGACTAATTTGAAAGGTATCGGCAATATCCTGCAGCGTAAGCTCCTCATTATAATTCATCTCAATATACGAAACAATGTCAGAAAATGAACGAGACTTATTTTGCTGGATGCTCGTAATGGCATGCGACAGGTTGGTGTTGAATTGCAATACCCACTGTCGCCAATCATGCAATGTAATGCTGTAGTCATGAATATTTGGCGGACGATTCCATGCATCTTGCTGCTCTAGCATAGCTAATAGCTCGTTTTTTTGATTGCTTGAAATTTCTTGCAGTAAAGAGTTCCGAAAGCTGAACATATCCTCTACCCACAATTGTAAACCATGAGGACTAATATAGCCGTTCTTTACAAATTGCTGCAGCCAGGACATCGAGCACTTTTCGATTAAAAGCTGATTGCCGCTTAGTAAAGCAACTTTCCATTCCTCCTTCACATCGGCAAAGGAATAGGCTGCATGATGCTGTAGCTGCTTGGTTTCGCTAGCATCATGCAAATAAACCGCGGAATCGAATAGATTACGATGCGCCAAGGCTGAAATTGCCTCATCATATTGTTTAGCTAAACTAGTTGGAAATTCATCAATCCTCGTTGTACCGAAGTGGAACCTGCGAGAAAAAAGCTTATAGATGACATCGTTAATTTGGTTTGTAATGATAGCTGCATTTACTTTATTGTCCCATAGAAGCAGAATGATTTGTTCGAATGAGCCCCAGTAGTTAAAGGCAATTCCATTAGCATCCCCACCGATTGTCTCATTACAAATATTTTCAATCGCAAATAGTAAAAGATCAAGATCGTTGCCAAACCGATTAATTAAAGGCTGATCTGCATTGTTAATTTGTAATACAACGAGCTGAGCATCCTTAATCCTATCGGGAATAACACGATTTTTTTTCAATCGTTGTACGGTGTAGTTAATATTAGAAGCATCATCAATAAGCCGGGAAAGAAGCTTTTCATCATGTACGGGCTTAAGCTCATTAAGCATAATTGATTGTTCGAATTGAACTTGACGCGTATGCTCTTCCGCTAGCCATGCCCTCATAGCTGTAGCTACAGCAGTATTTATATTATCAGCGTCGACAGGCTTTAATAGATAGTCGATCCCACCAGATTGTACGGTGTGACGCATATATTCAAAATCATCATGTCCGCTAATGACAATAAATTTACAAGTTTTCGAAAACTTTTCGATCCAGGTCATTAACGCTATACCATCTCCAGCATCCATCATAATATCGGTAATGACAAGCTGAGGCTTATAATCACTCATCATTTCGATTGCTTTGTTCCCACCATCTGCTTCTTTAATTTCCGTAATACCGTGTTTTTCCCAATTCACTAATAAACGAATCGCTTTTCTTACGCGAGATTCATCATCTACTATTAATGCTTTCAATTTTCTTCACGCTCCAATGTTACATGTGCAGGAAATGTAATCATGACAGAAATGTAATCCGCATTATTACTAATCTCTAAAGTTGCTTTATTATCATAGAAAAGTTTTAATCGTGTTAAAACATTGCTTAGTCCGATGGAAGGATGGGTCGTATCGTCGTTGCTATCATGATCAATATGGTTGATTGAATGGGTTGCAGTATGCTCTAGCTTTTGATTCAATTCATGCAATTGGTCAGCTGCTATAGGCAGTCCATTATTGCTTACGACGATATAGATCATGTTAGCCTGTCCATATGCTTCAATGATTAATTGCTGATGATCTTTGTTTCGCTCGAAGCCATGCTTAAAATAGTTTTCCACGATCGGTTGTAGGATCAGCTTTGGTACAGGCAGAGCTAGAAGCGATTCTTCAATCTTATATTGCACAGAAAATTGATTTTCATAGCGTTCCTTCTGCAATTCAATGTAGGCTTTAACATGATCAAGCTCATCGCTTAGCTTCACGACTTTGTTGTTATTGTGCATACTATACTGCATCATTTTAGCTAGAGAAGAAAGCAGCTTGTATATACGAACATTATTTTGTTCTAACGCTAAAGTCCCGATAATTTGCAAGGTGTTATTAAGAAAATGCGGGTTGATTTGCGCTTGCATGGCCTTTAGCTGGTTGTTTTTGCTGGATAGCTCCAATTTATACTCCCGTAAAACTAGGTTGTTAATCGTTTTCATCATTTCACGAAAACGGTTAATTATATTACTAATCTCATCCTGATGCCTTGCTGATGGGATCGCGACGTCTAATTGTCCAGTTTGAATTAAGCTCATATACCTTGAAAGCTGACGTACCGGCATCGTAATCCGAATCGAAATGATGACGGTTGCAATAACAATAATAATTAATGAAATCATCAGCAACATGATGTTAATCGCGGCAGCTTTTTTTGTTTCCTTCGTTAAATACGCAATAGGGATTTCCTTCACTAATGTCCAATCGGTTAAGTTGTTTTTTATTTTTTGATACACAAACAAACTGTTTTCTGATTCAAAAAAATGCTGGAGCTGATCATTTGCCAGCACACCTTCGTCATACCAGTTGGCAGAAAAAGGCTTCTCATACTGCTCAGCATCATCACTGTAAATTAACCGGTTGTTGTGATCAATAATATAGAACTTCTCTTCGCCCGAATCATATAAATTATGAACAATATTCGTAATCGCTTTAATATCAACATCAATGGCTAAATGACCAATTACCTCTGTGGAAGGGATTTTTTGTATTTCTTTTTGCAATGTAAATACATGACGGGCTGTATAGTTATTCGTTGTTAAAGATGTTAATCCATACGTATGGCTTAAATGGGTAGGTAATAATTGTTCATTTGTTTCCGTAGTAGGATATACCTCGATATCATGGTTACGACTAGGCGTGTTTAAGGTAACAAGTGTTGCTTTTCTGTTTTTATTTTCATATAAGTACACTTGATACACATCAGGAACGACTGTTGTCATGTAACGCAAGGAATCGTAAACTCTTGATTCACTAAACCGATCATTGTAGCCGCCTTGAATAAGCGTTTGAATCGTATAAATATTAGAGCTTGCGCGATTCAAATTATCTAATATCGTTGATAAATTGTTAGCCCCTTGAAATAGCAAGTTCATATTCTCCGAAGCAACTCTTTGTTTTAAAGATTCATTTGTATAGAAATAACTGACGAACATCGTCGCCGAAATGGGAATAATAGTTGCAAGTAGTAAGAAGACAATTAATTTACTTCGAATCGTTTTGAACTTCAATGTAACACTCCCAATCAATATTTTACCCCTTTTAGTTCACACGAGTAGGTATTTGTTCATCCAGCATAGCCCTTATAATGACATTACTATAGCATAAAAGAGTGTGGAAGGGAGAAAGCACATGAAAAAAAGAAAGACAGAATTGGGGCTGCAAACGTTCTTTGTTGGACCCGTGTTTATATTCTTCGTTCTTATTCTCATAGTACCGTTTTTTCTAGGAATGTATTATTCATTAACGGATTGGAATGGTATCGCAAAAACAGTTAATTGGGTAGGATTAGATAACTTTATTACACTGTTTACGAATGATTCTAACTTTTGGAAGTCGTTTGTATTTACAGCAAAGTTTACTGTCGTTGGGGTTGTGTTGGTGAATGTAGTAGGCTTCGCTTTTGCATATGTGTTAACGAATGCATTAAAGCTGCGAAACGTCATGCGGACGATTTTCTTTATGCCGAACGTTATCGGCGGACTACTGCTAGGATTTATATGGCAGTTTATTTTTATTAAAGGGTTCGATACCGTTTATAAGCTTACAGACTGGTCATTTTTTGGACTAGCCTGGTTAGGAGATCCAACTACTGGATTTTGGGGTATTGTTACGGTATTTGTATGGCACTCAGCTGGTTACTTGATGGTCATTTATATCTCATCGCTAACGAATGTGCCGAAAGAGGTTGTTGAAGCGGCGGAAATTGATGGAGCTAGTCGCTGGCAGATGCTGCGCAGTATTACAATTCCGCTAGTGATGCCTGCCGTTACCATTTGTTTATTTTTAGCGATTTCCTGGTCATTTAAGATTTTTGATATTAACTTGTCCTTAACAGCAGGCGGACCGTACAAGTCAACGGAATCTGTAGCTATGAACATTTACAATGAAGCCTTCCAAAATAACCGCTACGGACTGGGTACAGCGAAAGCATTACTATTCTTTGTAACGGTAGCGATTATTACATTAATTCAAGTTCGTGTAACGAAGAGTAAGGAGGTAGAGGCATAACGATGAAAGCTTACAATGGTAGAACACTCCTTCTTGAAATCGTAATGGTGCTCGTTTCACTTCTTTTTCTTGCACCGTTTTACTTCCTGTTTGTAAACTCTGTCAAACCCTTCGGGGAGATTATGTCAGATGCTGCGAGCTGGCCAAAGGTTTTTCAGTGGGAAAACTATTCAAAAGCTTGGGAATTAACTCGTTTCCCGGAAGCCTTTTTCAATTCCTTTGTCATTACAGTTCTAGGCGTGCTATTAATTGCACTCATTAGCTGTATGGCTGCTTACCGTATGGTTCGTGCGAATACAATCTTTAATCAAATTTTCCTACTCGTATTAGTTGCAGCAATGGTTGTTCCGTTTCAGACGATTATGATGCCACTGATTCGTGTGATTAGTGAATTAGGGTTAATGAACACGAAAACAGGATTGATTATTAGTTATTTGGGGTTAAGTACTCCGATGGCAGTCTTTCTCTTCCATGGATTTGTCAAATCCATACCTTTAGAAATTGAAGAGGCAGCTACTGTAGATGGTACTACACGCATTGGTGTCTTTTTCCGAATTGTATTACCAATGCTGAAGCCGATGCTAATGACAGTCATTGTACTGAATACATTAGCGATCTGGAATGATTACCTGTTGCCATCGTTAATCTTGCAGCAGCCAAGTCTTAGAACGATTCCATTAGCAACGTTCTCATTCTTCTCTGAATATACGAAGCAATGGGATCTAGCACTGCCGGCATTAGTGCTTGGTATTACACCAGTCGTTGTATTCTTCCTGTTCTTACAACGTTACATTGTAGAGGGGATTGCAGCCGGCTCAGTCAAAGGGTAATAACTTAAATGTTATTATAAATGAATCATATTACATTAAAGGGGGATTATTTCAATGAAAAAGAGTAAAGTTTTCAAATTAGCACCAATGTTATTAGCAATGCTGCTAGTGTTAGCAGCTTGTGGTGGCGGTAATTCGAAGGGTGGAGACAATCAAGGTGGATCACAAGAGAAAAAGACAGTAACTGTGTTCCAATTCAAGACTGAAATTGTTGAAGGATTACATGAGTTGGCAAGAGCGTTTGAAGCTGAGCATCCAGATATTAAAATCGATGTACAAACAGTAGGCGGTAGTGGCGACTACGAAGCTGGCTTGAAAACGAAATTTGCTTCCGGTGAAGGCCCAGATATTTTCTCCAACGGTGGTTATTCTAAATTATTGCTGTGGGAAGAGCGAATCGAAGACCTATCTGATCAACCATGGGTGAAGGATATTGCACCAGCAGCAGCAGACCCAGTTACGCTAGATGGTAAAGTATATGGCTTGCCTCTTAGCATGGAAGGCTTCGGTTACATCTACAATAAAGACATTTTTGCAGAGCTAGGCATTGATCCGCTGCCAAAAACGTACTCAGAGCTAGAAGCAGCAGCTAAAAAAATTGCTGATGCGGGTATCACTCCATTTGCTAATGCGTATTACGAGTGGTGGTTAGTTGGTAGTCAAGGCGTTAGCGTTGCATTTAACAATCAACCAGATACGAATGCATTTATTGAAGGATTGAATGATGGTACAGCTACAATTGCTGGCAATGAGCACTTCTTGAATTGGGCGAAGCTGATGCAATTAACGCTAGACTACGGAAATAAAAATCCATTAACAACAGATCACAATACGGCAGTAACGATGTTTGCTAATGGCGAAGCAGCTATGATGCAGCAAGGGAACTGGACGCAAAATATGATCGATAGCATTAATCCTGATATGAACATGGGCGTATTGCCAATGCCAATCAGTGATGATGCAGCAGTAACAAGCAAAGTAACAGTTGGTGTTCCTGTAAACTTAGTTGTTAATAAAGATTCTAAAGTAAAAGAAGAAGCAAAGCTGTTCTTGAATTGGCTAGTTACATCTGATATGGGTAAAGAGTACATTACGAAAAACTTCAAATTCATTCCAACATTGTCTTCAATCGAAGCAGCTCCAGAAGATATGGGTGAGCTTGCGACTAGCCTAGTTGAGTATGTAGAACGTGGCGAAGCATTCCCTAACATTTCTGGTAAATACCCGGATGGCGTGACTCAAGAATTTGGTAGCGTGATTCAAGAGTTCTTGGCAGGTCAAGTAGATGCACAGAAATGGACAGAAAATATGCAAGCTGCTTGGGATAAACTTAAATAATTAATTTTATAGTTAGGTTACATTAGGCTGTTCCAACGAAATCATTCGATTCTTAGGAACAGCCTTTATGTAAGTAATGATAGCCATTGGTGAACAGTCAGAAATGGAGGGCTTAGGTGATGAACAATCAGATGCAGGTAGGCGTCGTTTACTATCCAGAGCAATGGGATGCAGCTAGATGGGAAGCAGATATTAAGCAAATGGCGGAAGCCGGTGTAACCGTTGTACGATTGGCTGAATTCGCATGGTGTCGAATGGAGCCAGCACCAGGTCAATTTACATTCGAATGGTTGGATGAAGTCATCGACTTGTTTGCTCAGCATAAGATAGCCGTTATTCTCTGTACACCGACCAATACACCTCCTCGTTGGCTGACAGATCAGCATCCGGATGTTCTCCCGATTCAAGCAAATGGGATGACGACGCATGCTGGTGTCAGAGGTCATCGCTGCTTCAATAGTGCGTCCTTAAATTATTATGCATCAGTAATTATTCATCAGATGGCTATGCGTTATGGCACGCATCCAGCAGTGATCGGTTGGCAACTCGATAATGAATATTGGATGCTGGATTGTCACTGTCCTAGCTGCAATACGTTATTCAGGCAATGGTTAATCCAAAAATACGAAACCGTCAGCAGGCTAAATGAAGAGTGGGGGACAATTGTCTGGAGCGGAGAATACAGCGATTGGCAGCAAGTTACGGTTCCATATGGGGGCTCTCGCTTTCAAAACCCATCCTATCTACTAGACTTTGCTAGGTTTCAATGGGATATGATGGAGCTGTTTCAGAGGGAACAAATCAATCATATACGTCAATATAGCAAGCATCAGTTTATTACTCATAATTTTCACACCTACCCACAACGAGTAAATCTACACCAGCTTGGGCGTGAACTGGATGTTGCCTCTTTTGATTATTATCCGAATACAGATCCTCAAAAGCAAGCAACCGGTCCGTATAGCGGAGCGTTGGCGCTGGATGTAACGCGAGGGATCAAAAGAAAAAATTTTTATATTATGGAACAGCTTAGCGGCTCACCAGGCTGCTGGTTTCCATCATGGCGAGCACCTTATCCAGGGTTTATTCGGGCTTTTGCTTGGCAGGCAATCGCAAAAGGGGCGGATAAGGTATTGCATTTTCGCTGGCGTTCTGCAACGGTTGGAGCGGAGCAGTTTTGGCAAGGGTTAATTGATCCTAGTAATGTGCCAGGACGAAGATTGCGAGAGTTTTCGCAATTCGCACAAGAAGTGAATCGCTTGTCAGCTAAGTTAATCGATACGACCTTTAAGCATCAGGTCGCGATAGTAATGTCGCATGAAAATATGGAAGCCATGCGCATACAGCATCAATCGGATTATTATGAACATATAAAGGATTATCACCGCACATTGACCAAACTAGGTATTGGCTGTGATGTGATAGAAGCGGGAGTATCACTAGAACAATATAAGCTAGTCATCGTTCCTAGTTTATATATTACACACGAAGAGACCGCGAATAGGCTGGAGCAGTTTGCACAAGCTGGAGGTACAGTGGTATTAACCTTCCGTTCTGGAGTGAAATTGGTGAATAACCAGCATGTTGAAACGATGCTGCCCGGATATTTGCAGAAAAGCTCAGGTATTTATGTCGAAGAGTATGATGCGATTGGACAAAGTACCCAGACGATTCGGGATGAAGATGGAGAGACCTATAGCAGCTCCATCTGGTGCGATATTGTCAGCTTACAGGGTGCAGAAGCGATTGCTTGGTACGAGGATGAATTTTATAGCGGCACACCAGCGGTAACCTGCAATCAAGTAGGCAAAGGAAAGGTGTATTATGTAGCAACGCACCCAGAGGAAGCTTATCTTCGTAAGCTTATGTCTCGATTGGCTATGGAGCAGCATATTAACTACAACGCTAACCTGCCAGAGGGAGTGCAGGTGATCGAACGTTTTGGCAAAAGCAGCAGGTACCTCTTTATTCTGAATCTTAGTAGAGCGAGTGTAACCTTGCCGCTTGATTGTGCTGGCTACAGCCTGCTACGTGAAGAGACGAATGAGCAGCAGCTAGAGCTCGCGCCTTATGAATTAGATATTGTGGAAATTCCTTTATCGGTTGGCTGATGCTACAAAAAAGTTTTAGTATGCTTTCGAAGCAACTTTTTTGTTTTTTTCAAAGTCTATATATGAAGCAACAAAAAAGTTTTAGTATATGCTTTCGAAGTAACTTTTTTGTTTTTTTTCAAAGTCTAAACAAAAAAGTTTTAGTATATGCTTTCGAAGTAACTTTTTTGTTTTTTTTTCAAAGTCTATATATGAAGCAACAAAAAAGTTTTTAAGAGGTGTAAAATGAATTTTCAAAATCCCATTATTCCGGGCTTTTATCCGGATCCTAGCATTTGTCGTGCTGGTGATGACTATTATATTGTAACGAGCTCTTTTGGATATTACCCGGGGATTCCAATCTGGCATAGTAAAGATCTCGTGCATTGGCGGCAAATTGGTCATTGCTTAACGAGAGAAAGTCAACTGCAGCTAGAGGAAGCGAGAATTTCAGAAGGTGTTTGGGCACCAACCATTCGTTATCATGAAGGACGCTTTTACATGGTTACGACAAATGAAAAGAAATGTGGCCATTTCTATGTGTGGACAGATGATCCTGCGGGCGAGTGGTCAGAACCGATCTATGTCGATCAGTCAGGTATCGATCCATCTCTCTTTTTCGATGATGGCAAGGTTTATTTTACAAGTACGGGTACAGAAGAAGGTATTGGGATTTATCAATGCGAAATTGATATTGAGACAGGTGAGAAACTAACGGATACGAAATTTATTTGGCAAGGAACTGGGGGGAAATTTACAGAGGCTCCTCATTTATATAAAATCAACGATTACTATTATTTAATGTGTGCGGAAGGCGGAACAGAGTACGGTCATACTGAGGTTATCGCACGTAGTAAATCACCGTATGGGCCATTTGAGTCATGTCCGTATAATCCGATTCTTACACATCGCAGCTCAGGTCGAAACATTCAATCTACCGGACATGCTGATCTTGTCCAAGCAGCAGATGGTAGCTGGTGGGCGGTGTTCCTAGGTGTTCGTCCAGTCTCTTATCCGTATCGTCATCACATTGGTAGAGAAACATTTTTAGCACCTGTCCACTGGACGGATGATGGGTGGCCAATTATAGGAAATCAAGGCACGGTTGAGCTAGAGGAGCTAGCTCCGAATCTACCATTTGTAAAATGGGAGCAAAGCTCTAAGCGAGATGATTTTATAAGTACGTCCCTCGATGATTGCTGGACATTTATCCGTAGTGGCGTACACACAACATGGTCCTTATCGGAGAGAGAAAGCTATCTGACGATTACGGGCTCTTCCGATCGTTTAACAAGTAGAGGGTATCCTGCATTTATTGGACGCCGGCAACAGCATCATCATTGCGAGGTTACGGTGAGTATGGAATATAATCCGCGTGATGACGATGAAGCGGGACTAACTGTATTTATGGATGATCGGCATCATTATGATCTTGCATTGACGAAGATTAATGGTCACATGCAGCTCGTCTTGCGCAGGCAAATTGGCAGCTTAATCGATGAAAAATATTCGGAACCACTTGCTGCAACAGATGTGGAGCTAAGAATAGAAGCAACACCGACAGACTATTTCTTTTATTATCGGGAAGGCAATGAGCAGTGGAACAAGATAGGTGAAGGGGAAACTCGCTTACTATCTACAGAGGTTGCTGGCGGATTTACAGGCGTATTTATCGCGATGTACAACTACTCACGTTATAACACAAATGCATATTTTGATTGGTTTGAATATGACAGTAAGGAGCAGATCACATGATAGAAACAACAAAAGATGAGCAGTACATTATTTTGAACAGCCCGGTCGTGATGCCAAAAGCATCAGGCTTCCTATGGAACGACCATATGATGATGGATGTTAATTGTAGAGGGTATACGGTTTCACAATTTATGCAGCCTGAACCAGCGAAATATTCGCATGCCCCTAATCTGGAAGCAAAAACATTTATGCAGCCAGAGCAGCCTTATTATGCTCACCATCCAGGGCGCTTTGTGTATATCAAGGATGAGGAAAGCAATGAGCTGTTTTCGGCTCCGTATGAGCCTGTACGCGCTAAGCCAGACGAATATCAATTTATTGTTGGAAAGCATGATATCTCCTGGAAGGTCGTATTTAACGAGATCGAGCTAAATATGTCGCTTTCCTTATCACCAGATGAGCCGATTGAAATGTGGAAGGTGACGGTTAAGAACAACTCGAATAGACCGCGTAAAATTAGCATATATCCATCCTTTACGATTGGATATATGTCATGGATGAATCAGGCTGGTCAATACGAAGCGGATCTACAGGGGATCGTTTGCACTTCGATTACGCCTTATCAGAAATATACGGACTACGAAAAAATTAAAACCTTAAAAGATATGACGTTCTTATTAGCAGATAAAGCGCCACTTAGCTGGGAAGCGAATTGGGAGGTGTTCGAGGGAGAAGGAGGCATCCATGCTCCATCGGCGATTGAAGGTGAAACGTTAAGCAATAGTGACGCTCGCTATGAAACACCTGCTGCTGTGATGCAATACCGCTTATCCTTTGAGGCGGGAGACGAGGAGCAGCTTCGCTTCCTATTCGGTCCTGCGCATAACAAACAAGATATTGCGGCGATACGCGAGAAATATTTTGTACAAAGAAATGCAGCAGGAGAGGACGGTTTTGCTGTTGCACAGCAAGCCTATAAGCAGTATATCGAGCGTGGTGCAGGTAATATCACGATTCAAACGCCAGATTCTTCCTTTGATCAATTTGTGAATCATTGGTTGCCGAGACAAATTTATTATCATGGTCAGACGAATCGTCTAACGACAGATCCGCAAACTCGAAACTATTTGCAGGATAATATGGGAATGAGCTACATCGATCCTGCGACGGCACGACAAGCTTTTCTAACTGCGATGAAGCAGCAGGCTGCAAGCGGTGCGATGCCAGATGGAATTATTTTGCACAAGGATGCAGAGCTGAAATATATCAATCAAGTGCCGCATACGGATCATTGTATTTGGCTGCCGCTTAGCCTAGTAACGTATTTAGATGAAACAAACGACTATTCGATATTAGAGGAGCTTATTCCATTTCAGGATGATCCAAAGCCAGTCAGCGTGTTTGAGCATATCGTGCGCGCAATGAATTGGTTAATCCAGACAAGGGATGAACGCGGACTCAATTACATCGAGCAAGGCGATTGGTGCGATCCGATGAATATGGTTGGCTACAAAGGTAAGGGCGTATCGGGGTGGCTAACGATCGCTTCCGCGTATGCATTCCAAGTATGGGCAGAGATCTGTGACAATGCTGGACAGCCAGCTGTTGCAGAGCAGTTCAGAACAGAAGCAAACAAAACAAATGAAATTGTGAATGAACATTTGTGGGACGGAAATTGGTATGCCAGAGGGATAACCGACGATAATGTTAAGTTCGGCATTCATACCGATGTTGAAGGGAAAATTTATATCAATCCTCAGGGCTGGTCGCTGATGAGCGGAGCAGCTGATGCAGAAAAACAGCCGAAAATCTTAAAAGCGGTTGAGGAGCTGTTAGAAACGCCTTATGGTGTCGAGAAATTAGCACCGTCCTTTACAAAAATGCGTGAGGATGTAGGGCGTGTAACACAAAAACATCCGGGTAGCGCGGAAAATGGTGCGGTGTATAATCATGCGGCAGCATTTTATATTTTTGCTTTATACCAAGTGGATCAACAGGATAATGCATACCGACTGTTAAGAAAAATGATTCCTGGTCCAGATCTGGCTGATATTATTCATCGTGGTCAGCTGCCAGCCTTTATTCCTAACTATTATCGCGGAGCTTATCGTCAAATTCCTCGAACTGCTGGTAGATCGAGTCACTTGTTCAATACAGGTACAGCAGCCTGGGTTTATCGCTGTATTATTGATGGACTATTCGGGGTGAAGGGAAGTAAGGATGGACTATCGATTCAACCTCAGCTTCCATCTGACTGGCAAACGGCATCGATTCAGCGCCAATTTAGAGGTGCGGCGTTTAATATCGTAATCGAGCGCCATACGGATGTACGGGAAATGGCGATTTATGTGGATGAGCAAATGATAGAGGGCCACACTGTTCGAAATATTCAAGCTGGTGAAAAATATGAAGTGCTTGTAAAGCTACCGCAAAAATAATTAAGTAGTTCGATAAAGAAATACAGCTTCGTTTATAGCTGTAACAACGTAGATAAAGGTGGAGAGACACTATGAAGTTTACTGATGGGAACTGGATGATTCGTGAACAATATGAGGTAATCAGTGCAGTAGAGCCCTATGATCATATTATTGAAAATAATAAGCTGACTGTTCATGCTTCTCCTCGACAGATACTCATTCGCTCGAATACATTGAATACACCGCTGTTAACCGTTCAATTTCATTCGCCAAGACCTGGAATTATCGGTGTGAAGCTGATTCATTTTGACGGAATAGAACCACGTGGACCACACTATATATTGACTCCGGAGACGGGCGATTACGTACAAATCGAAGAAACGGACAATGAGCTTATCTTTACGAGTGGTTCGTTACGTGCTCATGTACAAAAGGGTGAAGAGTGGAATATTTCCTTCTATCGAGGAACAAAGCGTCTGACAGGCAGCCGTGTGAAGTCGATGGCCTACATTAAAGAAGGTAACGCAAAGACCTATATGCGTGAGGAATTAGACTTAGGCGTAGGTGAGCTGGTTTACGGATTAGGGGAGCGTTTTACTTCTTTTGTGAAAAATGGTCAAGTGGTTGATATGTGGAACAAGGACGGTGGCACAAGCTCTGAGCAAGCCTACAAAAATGTTCCGTTCTATATAAGCAATGAAGGCTATGGGGTTTTTGTTAATCATCCTGAGCTGGTTTCCTTTGAGGTTGCATCGGAAAAAGTGAAAAAGGTGCAGTTTGCTGTAGAAGGGGAATCGCTGGAATACTTTGTGATTGATGGTCCAGAAATGAAGGATGTATTAGTGAAATATACAGACTTAACTGGCAAACCAGCTTTGCCTCCAGCGTGGTCTTTTGGCTTATGGCTGACCACCTCATTTACGACTAGCTATGATGAAGAAACGGTTAATTCATTTATTGATGGGATGGCAGAAAGAGATTTGCCGTTAAGTGTATTTCACTTTGACTGTTTCTGGATGAGCGGTTTTCACTGGACAGATTTTACGTGGGATAAACAAACGTTCCCTGATCCAGTAGGGATGCTGCAGCGCTTGAAGGAAAAAGGGGTTAAAATCAGCGTATGGATTAACCCTTATATTGCTCAGCGCTCTAAGCTGTTCGCTGAAGGTAAGAAGCATGGTTATTTGCTTAAAAAACCGGATGGCAACGTGTGGCAGACAGATATGTGGCAAGCTGGAATGGGAATTGTCGATTTTACGAATCCAGCCGCTTGTGAATGGTTTGCCCAATATTTACGCGATCTAATCGATCAAGGCGTCGATAGCTTTAAAACGGATTTTGGCGAACGCATTCCAACTGAGGTTATGTACTACGATGGCTCAGATCCGCAAAAAATGCACAACTACTATGCGTATTTGTACAATAAAGTTGTCTTTGACGTATTGGAGGAAAAGCTTGGCAAGGGGCAAGCGGTAGTATTCGCTCGATCTGCAACAGCGGGTGGTCAGCAGTTCCCTGTTCATTGGGGAGGGGATTGTAACTCCGATTATGAGTCGATGGCAGAAAGCTTGCGTGGCGGCTTGTCATTAGGATTATCTGGATTTGCCTATTGGAGCCATGATATCGGTGGTTTTGAAAATAAGCCGCAAGAGGATGTATTTAAACGCTGGTTGGCGTTTGGCTTACTTTCAAGTCATAGTCGTCTTCATGGAAGCAAATCGTACCGCGTGCCATGGGTATATGATGAGGAAGCAGTAGACGTGACACGTTATTTCACGAATTTGAAATGTAGACTGATGCCTTATTTGTATCAATCTGCAGCACAGGCGCATGAACAGGGGATTCCGATGATGCGTGCAATGGTGCTAGAATTCCCTAATGATCCTGCAGTAGAGTATATTGATCGTCAATATATGCTGGGAGACCATTTACTAGTAGCCCCAGTCTTAAGCGCAGATCATACTGTAAAATATTATTTGCCGGATGGAAAGTGGACTCACCTACTAACTGGTGAAGTGGTTGTGGGTGGAAAGTGGTTTAAAGGAGAGTATGACTTCTTTAGTTTGCCTCTATATGTCCGTCAAAATGCAATCGTGGTGCATGGAGCGAATGAAACCCGTCCAGATTATGACTTTGCATATGATGCGACGATCGCGATCTATCAGCTAGAGGATGGAAAAAACATCGCAACGACGATTCATAACGTAAACGGAGAAGTAGAAGTTAACGTGAAAGCGACGAGAGAGCAGGATACAATAAAGCTCGACATTGCTAGCAGCGGCAAGCCGTTCTCGATTCGAGTTTATGATGATAAGCAGGTTACAGCGATCACTGGAGAAGCAGGAGAACTAATCGACGGGATTGTTCGCATTCCAGCTGGAAGACAACAAGTAAGCTTAACGCTGCAATTATCTAGCTAGCTCTTAAATTTACCTTCAACATGTAGTTAATAAAGAAGGCCCATATAGCTTGGAACTGACCACGTCTGTCAGTTCCATCGTCTATTGGGCTTTTTTTGTTGAATTTAATTAAATATGCGATGAATGATGGAGCTGGATCAGGCTTAGTCGTTTTGTATGCCTAAACTTAAAAATGGAGATCATGATTAACGTACATGTAATAGTAAGATGATATATAATGAGGTATGATTGTAGTTATGGGGGTGTGAGCGTTGTTTAGTAAAATAGATGCGAAAAAGTTGTTGCTAGATAACAAAAGACCGTTACCTGAATATACTTTAAAAAGTTTGCGAGAAAAAATTTACTAGAGTGGACGTATAACACGAATGCGATCGAAGGTAATACGTTGACATTGAGTGAAACTAAGGTTGTATTGGAAGATGTAACTGTTGGTGGCAAAACTCTACGTGAGCACTTGGAGGTTATTAATCATCAACAAGCTATTTCTTATGTAGAGGACATCGTCCGTAAAGAAGAACCAATGTCTCAATGGCAAATAAAGAACATACATCGACTTATACTAAAAGGAATTAATGATGACTATGCGGGTGTGCATCGCGATCAACAGGTGCTTATAGCAGTTATCAACTTAATAGTGAAATGGAAGCATTAATGAATTGGTATAAGAATGAAGCTAGTACGCTTCATCCAATTGTACGGGCAGCTATGCTGCACGCTATTTTTGTAGGCATACATCCCTTTATCGATGGAAACGGACGAACATCCCGATTATTATTGAACCTAGAGCTGATGAAGGATGGATATCCTCCTATTATAATAGAAGTAAAGCATCGTTTAGCTTACTATGAGTCATTAGATGAGGCAATTGCTAAAAAGAACTATACGGATTTCATAGATCTTGTTGCTTTAGCTACAGAAAATTCTTTGGATCTATATCTGAGTGTATTAGATTAAATGGATACTATTGCTTGAAACTATTAGTCGTTAACATTGAGCTTATAAAAATATCCCTCCTAATCGTTAAAATCGGGAGGGATATTCTTTCTGTAGCTCTAGAACGTTTGGAACAAAAGCTGTCTAATGGTAATAAACCTAACCCCTCCTCCGCAATTTCCGAACAAGACGATTTACAAACCGATCAAGCAAAAAGCCAGCTAAAAACCATGTGAGGAAATTGCATACATAAAAAAACAGCATCGCATACTTCCCCCAAACACTCCAGTTCGAATAAAACCACTCATTTATAATGATTATCGGTGGTGTCGTGAAGTAGAGCAGCAGGTTTTTATCGTCCCAGCCTAGCATATTTTGCGTAATGATCAAGATTGATAGTAGAGCAAACCAAAAACGAAATGATTTTATTAGTTTTATCATTGATTCACCACTCCTAACATTCCTATTCTATCATCCTGTCTATGAAATAAATTTATCCCTGACAAGCGAATATTCCCCCTGTTCAATACTAGTAAGAATAAAGCAAAATAGATTTATAGACAAGAAACAAATGTATAGTAATCCAGTTATATACATGTTGGTTCTGTCTTATGCATTTGAAACCATTCACTACATCTTAGAGGTCTCTTTAGAAATGCTTTGTCAAATCGAAGGGAGAGATGTTTGTATGAATTTGGTTAATCGAAGAAGAAAATGGTCTGCTCGCATGATGCTGATGTCGGTGCTGCTACTGATTGTTGGCGCTTTTGGACCGACGGCATTTGCCTCGAGCGCAACCACACAGCAAGACAATGGCTACAAGATCGTTGGTTACTTTCCTTCCTGGGGAGCCTATGGTCGCAATTTCAACGTTGCGGATATAGACGCTTCCAAACTAACCCACATTAACTACGCATTCGCAGATATTTGCTGGAACGGCATACACGGCAATCCTGACCCAACCGGTCCTAACCCACAAACTTGGCCATGCCAAAATGAAGCTGGTCAAACAATCAATGTTCCTAACGGCACGATTGTGCTTGGCGATCCGTGGATTGACGCACAAAAATCATTTCCCGGAGACACATGGGATCAGCCAATTCGCGGAAACCTGAACGAACTGATAAAGCTAAAGCAGCAGCATCCTCATTTGAAAACGATTATTTCAGTAGGCGGCTGGTCGTGGTCGAATCGCTTTTCTGATGTAGCGGCATCTGATGCAACGCGAAAAGCATTTGCCCAATCGGCAGTTGATTTCATCCGCAAGTACCAAATGGACGGCGTCGATCTTGATTGGGAGTACCCGGTAAGCGGCGGCCTTCCTGGCAATAGCTATCGTCCAGAGGATAAGCAAAATCATACGCTTCTACTGCAGGAAGTACGAAATTACTTGGATGCGGCGGAAATTGCAGACGGCAAAGAATACACGTTAACGATTGCTTCTTCTGCTTCGCCAACCTATGCACAGAACAATGAGCTGGCTGCGATTGCCAACATCGTCGATTGGATCAACATTATGACCTATGATTTTAATGGCGGTTGGAGCAATCAAAGTGCGCATAACGCGCCACTGTATCTTGATCCCGCAGCCGTTGCAGCAAATGTGGAAAATGCAACGACGTTCAACGCTGACAGTGGAGTACAGGGGCATCTGAATGCAGGTGTTCCAGCTGAAAAAATCGTGCTCGGTCTTCCATTCTATGGCCGTGCATGGGCAGGATGTGCGCCTGGGGCAGCTGGTGATGGTCAGTATCAGCAATGTTCAGGCATCCCTGCTGGAACATGGGAAGGCGGCGTATTTGATTACGGTGATCTAGCTGCCAACTATGTCAATAAGAACGGTTTTGTTCGATACTGGAACGACGTGGCGAAGGTTCCATATCTATATAACGCGACTTCCAGAGTATTCATCAGCTATGACGATCCAGATTCGTTCACGCATAAGGTTGATTACATCAAATCAAGAGGCCTCGGTGGCGGCATGTTCTGGGAGCTCTCCTCCGATTGTCGCGTGAGTCCGCAGTATAGCTGCAGTGGAACGAAGCTGCTCGATGTGTTAGCGGAGCAGCTGAACAATGGTGAAGGCCCAGGCCCTGGCGGTCCTGGTACGGGTGATCCAGACACAACACCGCCAACTGTTCCGACAGGCTTGACGCTTACAGGTAAAACGGCTAATTCCGTATCTCTAAGCTGGACAGCTTCAACAGACAACAGAGGAGTAACAGGCTATCAGGTGTTTAGAGATGGCGTGCTAGCATCAAGTGTGGCTGGTACCAGCACAACGGTTACGGGTCTGAGCAGCAATACGACCTATGTATTTACAGTAAAAGCACGTGATGCGGCAGGCAATCTATCGGACGCAAGTGCTCCGTTAAGCGTTACGACAGAAGAAGCAGTAACGCCAGCTTGTCCAGTAGCGGAATGGGGAGCAGCTAATGTTTATACCAGTGGCAACCGAGTTGTCTACAACGGTATCATCTATGAAGCGAAATGGTGGACGCAAGGCGATCGTCCTGATCTTTCCGGCGAGTGGGATGTATGGAGAGTGATCGGGCCTTGCTAAATAAGGTGGCAATATTGGCATAGCTGTGGCTGTGAACCGGGACTATTCTAGCTAAAAGGACCCTGAAAGTTAAAAGTGAAAAAACGGGATAAGCAAAGCTAAACCTTGCTTATCCCGTTTTTTGTTGTTTAAGATGTGCCAGAAGATGCAGCTTTCGTTGGCTGATTTCTCGGTGTTACCTGCTTTTTAAACTTAAATAATACTCTTTTGTGCTTTTATCAAACTTCTCGATTGCATATCTTAAAGTGACTCTTGGCATAGTAGCGGCATATTTGTCTAGGAAAGCCTTTAATTTCTCTTCATCTTTTTTTCCAGCTTCACGAATAAAACTGCCAACGGCCTTGTTAATTAAATCCTCTTGATCATTTATTAGCAACTCAGCAATGGCATATGTATCTTCTATGTTGCCTTTTCGAATAAAGCTATGTGTACTAACGATAGCTGTTCTTCGTTCCCATATGTTAGAGGATTTTGCCAACATGTATAACTTATCCTTAGGTTTATCCAGCAAATACGTTCCGATAACAGAAGGAGCAGCGCGATCGACGAAATCCCAGTTGTTGATTCGATCATGTCTTCGGATATATAGCTCATACAGTGCCTGTCTATGTTCGCCAGTTATCTTATTGCTCTTGGCCTGAAAATCCATTATGCTTACGGCACCCATTCTCACTTCATAATACTTACTCTCTAAAAGTTGTTCGATTTCATCTAAAGGCATATTCGAGTAGAGTTTGGCAGTTCGGAATACAGTTTGCATGTTTAGACCTAAGCACTCCGTGCTTTCATCTGAATCTTTAAAGAATTTCTTCATTTTTTCTATGTCCGCTTCATTCTGATGCTGCTGTAATTCAAGTACAAAACGTTCAGCGGTATGATTATCCATGATTATTTTCTCCTTTCGGTTGATTAAGTATCGTGTTGCTGTTATCGTGGTCTATTTCATTCATTTTCTCCCAGATACGATAGAAAGTACAGATCAGCAAGCAGCTTTCGAGGACATGATCAGCTTTTTTGATGATACCGCCTCATTATCATATCCGGCGCAAGAGAAATCAAAGCTGGATAATCAGCAGGCGTTTTTCGGATAGTCTCGCCGCAAACGAACAGCACGAATGAGCAAGCCAACCACCACATACAGCAAAGTAGCTGCAATTCCAGTTATAGGGGAAATCCATATTTCTTTTCCGCTGGCAATCGTAATGTATCCGTCAATAACGAGCGGGTTAAGCAGCGAATCCTCGACTGCGTGCATCAGCACTCCCGGCCAGATCGAGTTCGTTACGCGGAACAGCTCGACAAACATAATTGACCATGCAATCATCGACACAATCGCAACTAGCGCAAATAGCAGCTTGTCTACTGGCAGAACGCTGTACATCATATGCTTAGGCAAGAAAAATAAATAGTAAGGCAAATGCCACAATCCCCATACCAATCCGGCAATCAGATAAATGCTCCAGTCCTTCATTCCTTTCTGCACCAGCTTGGCAGTCAAGTAGCCGCGCCACACAAACTCTTCGAATATATTTTTTATAAATTGCCCAAATAGCAAGCTGATAAATACTCCCGCTAATGCTTCTATGCGCAAATTAGTTAGTTCGACCCAGCCCGCAGCATAGCCGATCAGCAGTACTAGTGCTGTAACAACCGGGTAGACAAGCACTGCTACAATATACCACTGCCAGCCTTGCTTAAGGCGCGGTGTCAAGCCTGCCGCTTTCCAGCCTTCCCCGGCAAATACACGCAACGCGACTACGGTCAGCAGCGGAAATAGCAGCCATAGCCCCATGCCGAGCGTATTGCCCTCCGGCTGGTCGTCCAGAAAGCTGTCTACGAGCACACCGAGCCAGCCGCTAGCAAGCACGGCTGCAACGAATACCGTTAAATTTCTTACGCTCTTTCTTTCCATTCCCGACACCTGCCCTCTCGTTTACTTTCTTAAAATATCAATTAT
Organism: Paenibacillus septentrionalis; assembly: GCF_042659865.1. Lineage (NCBI taxonomy): Bacteria > Bacillati > Bacillota > Bacilli > Caryophanales > Paenibacillaceae > Paenibacillus > Paenibacillus septentrionalis. Next base: position 1,023,889 of record NZ_JBHSTE010000001.1, on the reverse strand, counting down.
CCATGCAGCCTGCGGTTTCGGATGCTGAGGCTGTAGTGCCAAATGCTGGGCAATTCCTTGTATCGAATTCCAGAACGTTAGTGACAACGCAATGGGGTCACCATCCTTAAATTGACCTAACTGCTGCCCTTGCACAATGACGTCTTTACTTAATTCCACGATATTGCGGGCATCGAGCAGCTTATTAACCTTTTCAGAAATATCGCGTTGAAAGAAGGCATTTTCCATTAAGATAAACATTTTGGCTGAAAATGTGCTCTGCTCCAGCATGGACAGCAATTCCTCCACCAAAGCTTGCAGAAATGGAAGTGGCTGCTTCATCGCCGCAGCAAAATCAATATCCATTCGCTGACAGCCAATCATAATCAACTCCTCATAGATGTGCTGCTTGGAAGTAAAATAATGAAACATCAGCCCGGAGCTAATGCCTGCCGCCTTGGAAATTTCACGCGTCGATGTCCCGTAATAGCCTCTTGCAACAAATAAATCAAGTGCTGTTTGCAAGATTTGCAGGCGGCGCTGATTGTATTGCTCTTGCTTGCTAACCAAGTTCCATCCTCCTTCGCCAAAACGTTTCAAGTTTTATCATTAACCAACAAAGCTGTATATGATGAAAATCCATAAACAGCACGAAGCTTGACCCTATATTAAGCAAATGCTCAACATTAAGCATTTGCTTAATATCATAATTGGAGTTTCGCTTACTGTCAATCATTTCCGTAAAAAATCTAGAAACAGTTGACAGTGTAGGATAAGAGTAGGTAAAATTTAATGAGGAAACCACTAGGGGCGCCCGTCAGGGCTGAGATTAAGCGAGTAGGCTTTTGTCCCTTTGAACCTGATCTGGACAATACCAGCGTAGGAAAGTGGAATGGTACAGCATGCAGAACATACTGAACGGATGGTGGTCATAGCTCTTGATGGGCTTATTTCATGCTATTTCTGTTTGGCTATGTTTAGCTGTTGTTGATGTAACCATTTGCTGCCGCCCGAGCTGGGCGGCTTTTTTTATGCTGCCTGGAGCGGAGCGTGCTGCTGCGTATATTTTCTTGTCAGAGCCTTCTGGTGGAGCTTCCATCTAATTATAGGAGGTAATATTATGGCAATTATGACTAATCCGTTACCAGGCAGCCGTAAAGTGTATGTGACTGGTTCCCGTGAGGACATTCGCGTTCCGATGCGAGAAATTAAACTTGAAGACACTGTGCGTGGTGAGCTTCGCGAATCCAATGATCCGGTGCTTGTGTATGATGCCAGCGGCCCTTATACCGATCCAGATTGCGTGATTGACATTGAAGCAGGTCTTCCCGCTGTGCGTCAGGCATGGATTGAGGAGCGTGGAGATACGGAGCGATACGAAGGACGTGAACTAAAGCCAGAAGACAATGGATTTACAACAGCTGAGCGTGCCAAGGAAAGAGGAGCTGCAATCGCTCAGGGACTGGTACGACAGCCGCTGCGAGCAAAACAGGAAAGCAATGTGACGCAGCTGCATTATGCGCGAAAAGGCATCATTACGCCAGAGATGGAGTTTATTGCATTACGTGAGGGCATGTCCCCTGAATTTGTTCGCGATGAAGTAGCAGCGGGGAGAGCAATTATCCCAGCTAATATTAACCATCCAGAAAGCGAACCGATGATTATAGGTCGTCATTTTCATGTGAAGATCAATGCTAATATTGGAAATTCTGCAGTCGCTTCGTCGATTGATGAAGAAGTGGAGAAAATGACGTGGGCTACCCGCTGGGGCGCAGATACGATTATGGACCTGTCTACGGGGAAAAATATCCACACAACACGCGAATGGATTATCCGCAACTCGCCTGTTCCAGTAGGGACGGTTCCACTCTATCAAGCACTGGAAAAGGTCAATGGAGTAGCAGAGGATTTAAGCTGGGAAATTTATCGCGATACGTTGATTGAGCAAGCCGAACAAGGCGTTGACTATTTTACGATACATGCAGGCGTATTATTGCGTTACATACCGCTAACGGCTAAGCGCGTGACAGGGATTGTATCGCGCGGCGGCTCGATAATGGCTGCATGGTGTCTTGCGCATCATCAAGAAAACTTCTTGTACACGCATTTCGAGGAAATATGTGAAATTATGAAGATGTATGATGTTGCCTTCTCTCTAGGAGATGGGCTTCGCCCAGGTTCAATTGCAGATGCGAACGATGAAGCACAGTTCGCTGAGCTGGAAACACTTGGTGAGCTAACGAAAATCGCTTGGAAGCATGATGTACAGGTGATGATCGAAGGGCCTGGACATGTGCCAATGCATATGATTAAAGAGAATGTTGATCGGCAGATGGCTGTATGTGATGAAGCGCCGTTCTATACATTAGGACCGCTAACAACAGATATTGCACCAGGATATGATCATATTACGTCAGCGATTGGTGCGGCGATGATTGGTTGGTTTGGCACGGCAATGCTATGCTACGTGACACCGAAGGAGCATCTGGGGCTGCCTGATAAAAATGATGTGAAGGAAGGCGTTATTGCTTATAAAATTGCTGCTCATGCTGCGGATTTGGCCAAAGGTCATCCAAGAGCCAAACAGCGGGATGATGCATTATCGAAGGCTCGCTTCGAGTTTCGTTGGCGTGATCAGTTTCATTTGTCATTGGACCCTGAACGGGCGATGTCGTACCATGATGAGACACTTCCGGCAGAGGCAGCTAAGTCAGCTCACTTCTGCTCGATGTGCGGTCCGAAATTTTGCAGTATGAGAATTACGCAGGATATTCGCGACTATGCAGAGGCGAAAGGATTGAATACAAAGGAAGCATTGGAAGAAGGAATGAAAGAAAAAGCGGGTCAATTCCGTACGGCAGGCTCTTCTATCTATGTATAAATAAGGCTAAGCAAGCCTGTAGATGTACCATTTCTACAGGCTTTTATTTTAGGTTAATAGGGGTGGGAGAGCTTTTCCCATTCCTCCAATTGGATAAAGCTTACTACTTTACTTTGCTGGTTCGCCTGTAGAACCAAGGGGTGCAAGCTGTCCTGTAGAGACATTCAGCCGGTTAAAGAGATTAACAGTTGCAAGTCCAGCGATCAGTGTTGCTAATTGCTGGCTGTCAAAGTGTTTGGCTGCCTGATCGAAGATCTCATTCGGTACGGGATGCTCTCGGTCATTAATCCGTGTCACAGCTTCACAAAGTGCGAGTGCGGCACGTTCAGCTTCATCGAAAAGCTGAGTGTTACGCCATGCCGCTATAGCAGTTACACGAGCAGTTGTTTCACCAGCTGAAAGAGCATTTTGCGAGTGGAGCTGTACGCATACACTGTCGCCATTCATTTGACTCGATCTCAAGTAACATAGAAACAGCAGACCTTTCGAAAGATTATGCTGTGCAGCAGAAGCGAATAATGCACTGCCCAAAGAAGTTAGAGCCTGACCCATTTCAGGTATAAGCACAACAGGATTGTCCATTCTTGATTTCATAAATTAGCACTCCTCTTATTTTAAATTCAGCCCTTGCTTGGGCGCTCAAAAGGTTGACGAATGGAAAGCATTACAATGTGACAGTTTTTATTAGGTGAATACATACATGTCACAATTGATATATTTCATCCGTCAGTATGTATAGTTAGCTAGGTTCGATAAGGAGTCGAAAAATGAGTGATCAGGTTTGGTTGGCAACTATATTTGAAACGTATCGAAAGCAGCTTTTTACTGTGGCTTACCGTATGCTTGGTTCAATTAGTGAAGCTGAAGATGCTGTACAAGAAACCTGGCTGCGGCTTAGTCGGATAGATGTGAGCACTATTCAAAATATCGGAGGGTGGCTGACTACGGTCGTATCCCGAATATGTCTGGATATGCTAAGATCACGAAAATCGAGGAAGGAAGAAACGCTCGAGGCTCAGTTGTCTGACACGTTGACGGATCATCAGCAAGTTGACCCTGAGCAAGAAGCATTAATTGCAGATTCAGTTGGCGCTGCAATGCTGGTGGTGTTAGCCCAATTGAAGCCTGCAGAACGCATCGCATTTGTTTTGCATGATGTGTTTCATCTACCGTTTCAAGAAATTGCTCCTATCATTGGCAAGTCCGAGGATGCGACTAGGCAGATAGCAAGTAGGGCAAGACGGCGAGTTCGCGGAGAAAAAGCCGCACGAACGACTAATGCTGATGACCAGCATGAAGCCGTTAAGGCATTTCTCGCCGCTGCTCATGCAGGAGATTTTGATCGGTTAATTGCAGCACTTGATCCTGAGGTCGTTCTGCGAGATGATCGTGAATCCGAAGCAGCTATCACAAGAGGAGCCGTAGCGTTGGCGAAAAAAGTAGCTGGACGTGCACAAAAATCTGCTCAGCTTGCACTTGTAGACGGTACGGTTGGAATTATAGCTGCACCTCGCGGCAAGCTGCTTTACGTGTTGAAATTCAACGTAACCAGCGGCAAAATTACGGAGATTGATCTTATCTCTCACCCTGAACGATTAGCTAAGACGGAATTGGCAGTACTAGCTGCAGATTAGGCTAACAAGTTAGATAGACTGACTGAAGCGTAAGCCCCGATGATCATTCGAGGTTCGTCGGGGCTTACGCTTTATACTACTTCTTATGCTCAAGCCATTTCCCTGCACCATACAATACTGCACCAATCATGATTAGCCAGTAAACAGGAAACCCGAAAGATGGTCCAAACGAAGGCATGAAGTATAGACCAGCCAAGAAGAGCCCGATAACAGCTCCATTAATGAAAAACGCAATGATAAATTCCTTTACTTTATTAGTCTTGCGGAAAGCGGACCAGCGAATATAGGTTAGTGCTCCATAAATTAATAAATAGACAAAGAGAAGGGAAGCAGCAATTCCTACAGCTAGACTGCCCAAGTGGAATTGATAGACCGTATGTCCAAGATTAAATCCATAGCTTAAAATCGTAGTCAGCACCCCTGATGTAAGAGCGAACACACCTAGAAAGCTAAAGCCTGCCATGATCATAAGCTTTATAACCTCTGTAGGCATCGCTGTTGGCAGTTCACCGACAATTTCCTGTGCATAGGCTTTGGGGTCATCTCCAAATACCTCTTCGGCTTTACGACCTTCTTCCTGCGCCTGCAACAGATGATCCAGCACTTCCATTAAGATTTCTTCTGTTTCTTGCTCAGGTTTATTAAAGGATGTTCGGATATATAGAAGTAGTCCGCTATAGTATTGTTCATTTTCCTTGTTTAACAGCTCGCGCTTTCTATTGTTTTCTTCAATTAGCTCTTTGACGTTCATGATGTTTGGCCTCCTTTTTTTAATAGCTCATCGACAGGCTCCTTTAAGTTCTCCCAATGCTTTATAAATTCTTGCAGCGCTTCCTCACCTTTTTCTGTCAGGGTGTAGTATTTACGGTTCGGTCCGCTTGGCGATTTTTTCGTTTCCCCTATGATCAGCTTCTCCTTTTGAAGTCGAAGGAGAATGGGGTAGATTGATCCTTCGCTTACTTCAATGCGCATAGCATGAAGCTTAACCGTTAGCTCATAGCCGTATATTGTTTCGTTTGCGATCACGGCCAAGATGCAGCCTTCTAATATGCCTTTCAATAACTGGCTTCGCACTGACAAGTTTTTCACCTACCTTGTATAACCATATAGTGGTGTAATAATAAACTACCTTGCATAGCAAAGTAGCTTGTGTTTACTTTATCAAATGATTGATCATCTTGCAAGTCATTATGATCATTTTGTGATACAACTAGATTTAATCCTCTAAATCCTGAGGGTCTTTCTCATATAAGCATCAGATGCTTGCTTTGGGATAGGTGCTTGCTTGCCTTTTATACAATGATGATGTATCTTTCTAGTAACTTGGAGCTGTGAATTGAGGTGCAACGTGAGTATTTTTATATTAGAAGACGATGTTATTCAAGCGCAAAGCTTGAAACAATCTATTGAGGAGATCTGCTTGGCACAACATATTCCATACGATTTCATTGAAGCAACGAGCCGCTATGAGCACATTATTAGTAAAGTTCCAGCTTGTACATATTTGCCAATCTATTTTTTAGACATCGAAATTAAGAATGAAGAACGCAAAGGCTTGGAGGTTGCGCAGGAGATTCGCAAAGTCGATCCTCATGGCATAATCGTATTTGTAACAACGCATTCTGAATTAGCATCCATCTCCTATCAATACATGGTGTCTGCTTTAACCTTTATTGAAAAGGATCTTTCTAGACCTGAGCGACTGCAAAAAATTGAAGCTTGCTTGCAGCACTATGTGCAAAAAAATAAAGTGGAGCATAAAGAGGATTACTTCTTCGTAGAAAACGTTCATACTACGGTAAAGGTCCCCTTTCACACCATCGAATACATCATGACGGACGAGCCTCACCGCTTAAAGCTCATTACAACGAATCAATTTATTCAATTGTACGGAAGCCTGAAGGAGATCGAGCAAATCGACTCACGATTAATCCGCTGTCATCAGTCCTATGTTGTAAATGAGCAGCAAATTCAAGGGCTGGATGTCGCTGGACAGCACGTTATTCTAAAAAGCGGAAAACAGGTACCCGTCTCCAGAAGAATGATGAAAAAAATGAAAGTACGATTAAAGGATCGGTGACGATGATTTTTTATGATATTGCTGCGTTGGCGTTGATTGGAATTGGACATCTCTACTTGTTCAGTTTGCTTATTGACTATAAGAAGTTTTCTATCGGCTTTATTGCCATAATTGGAGTACTATTAACGTCTTTTTTAAGTCTTAGCATCATGTTAACAGGCTTCATTGAATTAAATGTCATTCTTCTTTCGCTGTTTCTCGTGTTGTTTGGACGTATGGATAGAACATTAAAGCTATGGCCTATTATATATTTTTCATTATGCAGTGTAATTATTTTTACAGTTATAAAGAACGGGGCATTTTCACTTAGCAGGCATCTGTACCTTGAAAGTCCATTCAGCTATTACTACTGGACAGATAGTGCAATTCACTTTTGGACATTAGCTGTAATTCTAACAGGGATGTACATGATCAGAAGAAAAATAGAAATGATCGGTCGATTTATGGTTGCCAGCAGGTGGTATATTCCAACATTTATCCTTGCTGTAGTGTGCACGTTATTAATGATCGTTGTTAATTATCCAACTGTTCCGGTTTTGGCGGAAATTCATGCTTTATATGGCGAGCAAATTTATATGATTGTACTTTTGCTATCCGTATTACTGATGCTGATTGTTACGATGAATGTCTATCTGTCTAAGGAACGTTTAATTGAAGAGCATGAAAGAATGCTTCATAACGAACTAATGGATTATGTCCATAAATTAGAGCTCATGCATGATGATCTGGCGTCCTTCCGACACGACTATATGAACCTGTTGCTTTCACTGGAGGAAGGAATAAGATCGAGAAATATCGATCAAATCCAGCAGGTCTATGACAATACGGTTGCTCCTACTACAGCAATCATTAACGATCAGCAGCTGGAGCTGGTCAAGCTGTCTCGTGTCAAAGCTCCCGAGATTAAAAGTGTACTTAGTGTGAAAATATTAACGGCTCAGCATAAACAGCTGCAGTGTAGCGTGGACATTCCTCATGACATTACAAAGGTGTTTATTCCTTCCCATGATTTTATTCGCATGATTTCCATTTTAATTGATAATGCGATCGAAGAAGCAATCAGGTCCACGGACAAGCTGATCCAAATTGCTTTATTTGAAACAGATGAGCATACTCAATACTGCATCGTAAAAAATAGCACCGATGCTGAGACAGTCGATCTGCAAGGCATGTATAGCAAAAGCTACTCGACTAAAGGCGGCCAAAGGGGATATGGCTTATTCTCTATAAAACGGATGCTTGCACAGCATGCTAATGTTACATTATCGACTTCCCTTGAATCACAACTGTTTACCCAAACCGTATTAATGAAACGATACCAATCATGAAGAAGAAACGACCGAATATGCAGCAGACGTTCACCTCGCAGGTTTTATTCCTTACAATAAAACTACGAGGTGATTCATTGTGGGGAATATGTTTCTAGTCATCGTAACGATCGTCATTCCAGCATTAGGCGCCGTATATGCCCTATATAAAAAACGGCTGATTCCGTTTATTTTAGGTGTTCTGGCGTTCACGATATCTCAAATGCTCATTCGGCTGCCGCTTTTGAATTGGATAGCAGAAAACAGCAGCACCTATCATCTATGGACGGTTACGATGCCATTTGTAGTAGTTATGCTGTTGGCATTTTCAGCAGGGGTATTCGAGGAAATAGCAAGATGGCTGGCCATGAGATATGGAATGAAGCAGCGAGATCTTAGTGCTGGTTTGGCCTTTGGTATTGGGCATGGCGGCATAGAGGCGTTTCTAATTGTTGGGATTCCCGTGCTGTTTACATCGCCCATTATGATGAGCGATATCGATTATTTTATTAGCGGCTTTGAAAGAATGTGCGCAATGACCGTGCATATATGCTTCTCATTGCTTGTGCTGGTAGGCGTTAAGAAAAGGAAGTGCGTGTATGTAGTGATTTCGATTGTGCTCCACGGAATCGTTAATTTCGCAGTAAGCAGCGTATCGATGGTTTCGACAATGATAATGGCAGAGATCACCATGCTTATCGCTGCGATTATACTGGTGATTGTCACGATCTATGTGGTACGCGCAAATAGAATATAAAGTGTTATATCAGAAAGGATGATTGTGAATGAAGCTTAAAAACATGGTTCTCATTTTAATTAGCATTTGTATGGTAGCGTTATTGGCAGGGTGCGGGAACAAAGTGGATGATGTAACCGCTCAAAAATATGCAGGCAAGGCGGAAGAGGTTATTCAACTGCTTAACGCTGGAGAGTACGACAGCATCATGGAGCAATTTGATGAAACGATGAAAGCCAATTTGACAGCGGAGCAGCTCGCACAGATCGAACCAGTACTGACGGCATCAGGTGAATTTAAGGGGATTGGAAAGCAAACGGTTGAAGAAAAAGACGGTATGAAAATTGTCGTACTTGTCGCCAATTATAGTGAGGACAAGCGTATCTTTACGATTACGTATGATGCCAACGATAAAATTGCAGGATTTTTTGTGAAGTAAGTGATTGTGATACTTTCAGCTGTGCCCAATAAAGCAGCGCTTTGGAGATATCTCTTAAGCGCCGCTTTATTTTTTTATCTTGGCTGCTGACAGCACAATAGTGTTTATGGGTGCAGTTCAGGTTTGGGCATATCGCTGAAATGGAATGGTTTGGTTTTTGCTACCTTAGTTGATAGAATAAAAAAGAATCGAAATTATATAAAGAGCTCTCGAAGTGTAGGTGTCCAGCAATGTTAGCTGGCGCGAGATGATGGGAGGATGAGCGATGAAAGTACTAGTGGTCGGAGCATCCGGGGTATTAGGACGATATGTTTGTAAAGCGTTGATAGAGCAACGATGTGAAGTAGTCGTTGGTGATTATAAGGCAGAGCGTGGGCGGCAAACCGCAGCTGCTCTACCCCTGGCAACATTTAAGGAAGTAGATGTAACGGACAGCGCCTCTCTATACGCAGCGCTACAGCATATCGAAGCAGTCATTGTTGTCGTCAAACAAGAGTATCCGCTCGTTCAAAAGGTTTGTATCGAAAAGAATATTCCCTGTATTGATGTTACGGTTGATGAAGCTTTCATAGAAAAAGTTCAAGACCTTAAAGCAGAGCACACCGCTTCCATTCTAATGGCTGGATTCTTTCCTGGGCTTTCAGGCATTCTGATACAAGAAGCGATCTCAACGTTTGATAGCCTAGAGTCTGTGAGTATTGGCCTTTTACAGAGTACCAATGCAAACGCAGGGATCACAGGAATAACGGATATGCTTCGTATTGTGAACCATGATGTGGATGGAACCCCCGGATTTTCTGAAAAACGCAACATGAAGTTTGGAGAATTTGCAAGCTCACACGTTGTTCGCAAGATTGAGCATGTCGAACTGAAGCGGCTTCTACAAAACAAAAAACTCCCCCGCATTAATTACTATACCGCATGGGAGAAAAAATCATTTAATATCATCATTCGTCTGCTGCAAAAGACTGGTTTACTAGGCCACTTAACGAATCAAAAAGGGCTGCTGGAAAAGCTCGTTCGCCACAATCCTACACAGCCAGAACAGGCTTATTTGACGATAGAAGCAACGGGTCTTCTTCGGGAAAAGAAACAGAAAAAAGAGTGGCGGGTTCGTGTACGCTCCGATTACGAAACAACTGCTGCTGTTACCGTTGCCTTGGTAAAGATCGTTCTAGAGAATCATATTACAGGTATTCATTTTCCATATGAGATAACTTCCACTCACGAAATTTTGAAAAATATAGATGAAAGCAAGGTACGGCTAATTAGGGTGGATCTCTAATGATCTCTCTTCTACATAGTGAAGGTCTGCACTTGTTGCCGTTACACGGTTGTCGTATAGTTGAAATAGCCAAGTATTTATAGCATGTCGATAAGTCTTGAAAATGATTAGCGGATAAATCCTACAGGGACATAGCTCACACACTCAACAGAGGATTGGGGATGAAGGCAGATGGTGAAGGATATTATTGTGATCGGCGGTGGTATCGGAGGCTTGACTGCAGCGCTTCTGCTGCAAAAGAAAGGCTTTTCTGTTCGTCTCTATGAAGCTGGTTCTGCTATAAAAGGAGAAGGAGCGGGAATTGGCATTGGCTCCAATGCCATTAAGGTGTTACAGGAAGCTGGAGTAGTGAAAGAGCTGTTCCAGCAGGTTAGAGAAGCAATTGTTTCTTAATGAATCTGGCAAAATCATGATGGAAATAAATTTTTCATTAACCAGTAAACGAACTAACGCTGAAAACATTACCATTCATCGTGGAGAGCTGATCCGAATCTTACAGCAGGCACTTCCTGCAGATAGTATGTATGTCAATAAAAAATGTATAGATTTTCAACTGCAAGACAAGCGCGTTGACGTTATATTTGAGGATGGCTCGCTAGATCGAGCAGACTTGGTCATTGCAGCGGACGGCATTCATTCCAAGTTTCGTCAACAGCTAGTGCCTGGATCCTTACCCAGATATGCTGGGTATACGTGTTGGCGCGGAGTCGTTAACAATAACAGGCGATTAGATGAGCAAAACGCCGCAGAATTTATGGGTAGAGCTAGAAGATTCGGCATCGTACCGATGAAAGAAAATAAACTTTACTGGTTTGCTTGTATGAATGCTGCGTCCAAGGAACCAACCTACAGAAATGCACGCAGTGAGGATGTCGCCGAATTGTTTCAACAGTTTCCATCTCCTGTAGCTAATCTTATTCGCGAAACACCTGATGACCAGTTGCTTCACCATGACATTCTTGATATTAAACCTTTGAAGTCGTTTAGTTTTGATCGGATCGTATTATTGGGGGATGCTGCCCATGCAACAACACCGAATATGGGGCAAGGAGCTGGACAAGCAATAGAAGATGCGATCGTTCTTGCAAACGTTTTAGCCAAGTACAATAAACTTGAACAAGCACTTCACATCTACGATGAAAAGCGGGTCAAGCGAACGGCAAAAATCATTACGATGTCCCGTCTTATCGGGATTGCAGCTCAAGTAGACAATCCGCTTCTTGTGAAATTGCGGAATGCCGCTTTTTCAATTGCTCCCACGCAGCTGCTTCATAAGCGGCTTCACTTTTTACACGATGTTGAGTTTGAGGTGTAAATCGTTGATGCATTTTCCGCTTGGGAAGGAGGCTAGTCCGTTTACATTATATGGTCGATTAGATGGGGAAGGACTATTGTCCTCTATCAAAGGATGCATCCGCGAATTTTTTAAATATGATAGGATTAGGAATAAGTAACCATCATAATATCTTTAATTTAAGATAATTAAATTGCAAAGTAAATAGAGTACATAGCGTTATAGATGTTCAGCACATCACCTACATGACCATTCTTTTATCTTATACTTAAAGGAGCATACTATGGAACATCATCATTTAGAGCATATGCACGGCTCCTATGATTGGGCGCTTGTCGCTTTTTCTTATATTGTGGCTGTGCTATCATCTTATACCGTACTTGAGTTTACCGGGTTGAATATTAGGGCTGGGAAGAGACGCTGGAACTGGCTGCTTTGCGGTGCAGCAGCATTAGGAATGGGTGTGTGGTCGATGCATTTTGTCGGCATGCTAGCATTCTCGCTACCAGTACCTATTCTTTATGATCTTAACAAGGTGATTATTTCGGTCGTTGCCGTCATTGCTGCTTCGTTTGCCGCTCTCTATATTATTGCGCGCGAGCGTTTGTCGCATTGGCAGCTGCTCGGCAGCGCAATGCTGCTGGCAATTGGCATATCGGCTATGCATTATATTGGTATGGAAGCGATAGAACTGCAAATTACGTATAAACCAGTTTATGTTATATTATCGATTGTGATTGCACTTTTAGCTTCCTATGCGGCGTTGTGGCTAACCATCTATTTTCGAGAGGAAAATGGAAGAGGACACAACTGGAAAAAATTGCTTAGCGGACTTGTTATGGGGACTGCGGTAGCTGGCATGCATTATACAGGCATGGTCGCAGCTGAGTTTCAAATGGATAGTGAGTTGCTGCTGAAAGAAGGGGACCTGGATCCTAAGCAGCTTGCTTATTTAATTGCAGTCGGTACGTTGTTAACTCTTGGCGTGTCCTTAGTCATTAATTACTATTCTCGCCGTTTCATGCGTCAAGAGAAAGTGATTCAGGAAGGTGAAAGCTGGTACAAGTCACTGTTTATGAATAATCATGATGCTATTTTTGCAGTGGGGGACGATTATCGCATTAAGAGCTTCAACGCAGCAGCATGTGAGCTTACAGGACTTTCTGAGGACGAGCTTGAAAACATTTCGACGGATCAGCTTATTTCGCTTGTTACGGAAGATTCACGTCAAAATATTCGAAAGCTGTTCGGCAATTCCTTGTCTGCTGAATTACAGCAATATGAGGTAACTATTCGACATCGCGAAGGTCATCTTGTAAATTTGAGTATTAAAAATATTCCGGTAGATATTCATGGCAAAGTTGTTGGCAGTTATATTATTGCTCGTGATGTGACGGAAGAAAAAAGGACGAAGGAGCATATTCAGCACTTGGCACTGCACGATGAATTGACAGATCTGCCGAATCGCAGACAGTTCAAGCAGCTGCTTGCGAATCAGATTGAGCGCGCAGGAAACGAGCAATTCGCTGTGATGCTGCTAGATATAGACCGGTTCAAAATGATCAACGATTCGCTCGGACATACATTCGGTGATCTATTTCTGAAAGAGATGGGTCAAAGAATAAGCAAAGCGATTCAACATAATGGTGTCACATTGGCAAGACTTGGTGGAGATGAATTTACACTGTTAACCAATTACGGCATGACAGAAAGCGAAATTGTGTACATGGCACAACATATTATTCGTGCAATCAGCCTGCCGTATCGAATTAACGATAGCGAATTTTATGTAACAGCCAGCATTGGGATTGCGCTATTTCCAATGGATGGTGTGGACGGCAACCAATTGCTGCAAAACGCAGATACTGCCATGTACGAAGTAAAGAAAAACGGTAAAAACGGCTATCAGTTTTTCTCCAGTGTATTGAATGAACAGCTGCAGGAGAAAATCGAAATGGAAGCGGACTTGCGTAAGGCAATCGATGAGAAGCAGTTCATTCTGCATTATCAGCCGCAAATTCGCACCGAAGATAGCCAAATGATTGGTGTGGAGGCACTTGTACGCTGGAAGCATCCGACAAAAGGCATGATTTCTCCAGGATTGTTTATTCCGCTTGCAGAAGAAACAGGGCTCATTTACTCATTAGGTACGTATGTTCTTAAAGAAGCCTGTCGCCAGATGAAGGAATGGCACGAAGAAGGCGGACCGCTTATCCCGATTTCGGTAAATTTAAGCTCTCAGCAGTTCCATCAATCTAATTTGGTTCAAGTAATTAATGACATTTTGGAAAAGACGGGCTTGGCTCCGCAATATTTGGAGCTTGAAATTACAGAAAGCATGATGATGGATGCTGAGATATCCGGTTCTATTCTTAATGATCTCAAGGAATTAGGTGTACGCATCAGCCTGGATGATTTCGGAACGGGTTATAGTTCGCTTAGCTATCTCAAGCTGCTTCCGATACACAAGCTGAAGATTGACCGGTCCTTTATCCAGGATATTACTAGCAATACGAATGATCGAGCAATTGTCGCGACCATTATTGCAATGGCACAGCATCTTCATATGGATGTCGTAGCAGAGGGGATTGAAACAAGAGAGCAGCTTGATATCTTGACTGAAAATGACTGTCATAAAATTCAGGGCTATTATTTCAGTAAGCCGCTTCCAGCGGAGGAAGTGGAGAAGGCATTCTTTGTTCCGAACCGAGTATTAAAATAAAGGCTATCAGAAATTGCAATAATTTATCGTAATTGATTTTAATTATATGTAAATTGTAATGAAAGCTCATTTGCGCAGCTCAATGCGACAAATGAGCTTTTTTGTGCTTCATATCTAACCAACAATAAAATCTTATCCCGATTTGTGATTGACAGAGTAAAGTATGGCAGTTACAATCTCATTATCCGTAATCGTAACGATTACGAACAAACACAACAAGCTTAGCCTACTCGCAACTAAGATATTCTTCATATTTGGTAATCAGAATGGTTGGATGGAAATTTGAAGGAGGATGTTATGGCACATTTACGAATGATTGAGAGCTGGGTAGGAGCTAGCGGGAGTCTTCTGCCGCCGTTGCTAAAAAAGATGGGGCATACGTTTACCTTTGTTACACGCAAGCTTGAGCATTATCAGCAAGCTCATGGCACGGACCAGCATCCGGTTAGTTACCATGCTTCTGAGGTACTTGTTACGGAAACGAATGACAGCTCTGATTTAATCGAATTTCTTAGACCTTATCAATTTGATGGTGTAATAACAGTGTGTGATTACTATATCGAGACTGTTCAAAGGAGTTATTGTAGAGGAAGGGGCTACCTCGGCGATTTTGTCCAAACCGAAAGCGGCCTATACGCGCAGCTTGCTCGCTTCACGTGCTTTGTCGGCTGCTTACACAGCAGAAGAGCATGATGCTGCTTTAGACGCAACAGTTGTCTTCATGAAAAGGCTGCATAATTGGAAAACAACACAAGTTTACAAACGGTTGTTTATAGGGTTATAATAATTCGTAACAGTTACGATTGGAGATATTGGCTAAAAAATCTAAAGTCGTGAAAGAGCTTAAAAGACAGGCTACAGTAGCAAAGTATGCTGAGCTTAGAAAGCAGCTGAAGGATAACAATGACTATGCAGCACTTAGCAAGCTGCCAAGGGATGCTTCACCGACCAGACTGCATTCGCGCTGTGAAGTCACAGGCAGACCGCATGGATATTTGAGCAAGTTTAAAGTATCGCGTATTGTATTTCGTGAGCTTGCCTATAAAGGCCAAATCCCTGGCTTGAAAAAAGCAAGCTGGTAACTAGACACCGTTAGCCTTTGAAAAATTATGGATGAACGCATACCGGTGGTGGCGATGCAACGATTTTCGGCTCACCGCCTACTTTCTTCATCCAGCTCACAGAATGGTACTTTGTAATATTCTATAATCTTTCATATACACGCGAAGCTCTCGTGTTATCTTTTCTTGAAAATGTGAAAATCAAAAGAGGAATAAGCAACACCAAGTTCATAGATATGAAATAGTACGTTATTCTATCTCGTAGTCTCCAAGAGTCGACAATATAGCCACTCACTGTATGCTTTTCAACGTATTGAAGTACCGATTGATTGTTATTCAAAGTAGAAATGTTGTTTTCAAGTACTGGAAATTCGTGATATCCTACAGCAGAATCAGGGAAATATTTCATCCATAATTGATTAGTGAATCGATCAATAGAGTACAGGTGCGCATCTTGAATAACACGTTCTTCTTCCCATCTAAAAATCCAAATGGTATTAAAGTGCCTGTGAGAAGCTAGCTTTCTCAGGCACTTGTTTTGTTAGAGAGAGGCTTACGGATTTAGGATTAAGGCTCGGAGACTCTTGCGGTTAAGCAAGCTAACCGATATATTAGCAATGTAAATACTTTCTACATAAAAGGAGAGTACAGTGATGACAGCAGACAGAACGTACTGGGTTGATACATTAGTGAGAATTGCTTATCCCGTGCTTCATGCATCATCTGAGCGCAGGCTTTGTATTGAAATGCCAGTTGAAGCATGGACTAAAGATCGCTTGCTCTATACACATTTGGAAGCGCTATCGCGAACGCTGGCAGGGATTGCTCCGTGGCTTGAAGCGGGTCCACGTACGGGAGAGGAAGAAGAGACTCGTGTCCGCATGGCAGAGCTGGCAAGACAGGCGATTGATGCAGCAACCGATCCGGCTTCACCTGACTATATGAATTTTGACAAGGGAGGTCAGCCGTTAGTTGATGCTGCTTTTTTAGCAAACGCGATATTAAGGTCTCCTCATGAGCTATATGAGAAGCTCGACCCCAAAGTGCAAGAGAATCTGGCAGCTGCACTAATGGCAACGCGAGTCATTCGTCCTGTATTTAGCAATTGGCTGTTGTTCAGTGCGATGATTGAAGCTGCACTGTACAGAATGGGTAAAGATTGGGATCGGATGCGAGTTGATTATGCGCTGCGGCAGCACGAGCAATGGTATGTGGGTGATGGCGCCTACGGAGACGGGCCGCACTTTCATTGGGATTATTATAATAGCTTTGTCATTCAACCGATGCTGATTGATGTCCTGGATCTATTAAGTGATCAATTTGCCGATTGGGAAGCAATGCGAGATAAGGTACTGTTTAGAGGACAGCGGTACGCTAGTGTACTGGAACGACTAATTTCACCCGAGGGTTCTTATCCGCCACTCGGTCGTTCACTTGCTTATAGATTCGGAGCATTTCAGCATTTATCTCTTATGGCACTTAAGCAACAACTCCCAGAAGAACTCGAGCCTGCTCAGGTTCGCTGTGCCTTAACAGCGGTCATCAAGCGGCAAATTGAAATGCCAGGTACGTTCGATGAGAAGGGCTGGTTAACAATTGGGTTTGCCGGCAGCCAGAAGGAGCTAGGTGAGGGGTACATCTCAACAGGCAGTCTGTATCTATGCAGCACCGTTTTTCTACCGCTAGGACTATCTCCTAACAATGCGTTCTGGCAGGGAGAGGCTGACTGGACAGCTCGCAAAGTATGGCGGGGTGAATCGGTTCCGATTGATAAGGCCATATCAGAGTAAACCATATCCGATTCAATCATCTCAAATTTAACCAAACTATAGTAACGAGCAAGAGCCGTCCCCTTTGTAGAGATTCTACGTGGGGATGGCTCTTGCTCGTTAAGCGAGATTGTTGCGCAATTCATATTTATATAACCTGCATCAAGGTTTACTATCAAGGATTTCTTTGGCCATTAGGAACAATAGCAATTACTTGACATAGCCGAAGCCAAGGATTGTAAACTTCTTCTGCTCATGACCATCCGTCATTCGAATTTCTATATGATGCTCGCGAGCCTCCTGCTCATTGAACAAAATCGAAGCATGGCAGTGCGTCCATTGAATTGCTCGTGCATCAGCCTGCTTAATAAGCTGACCATTGTCCCATATATCAATCGTTCCGAAGTCGGTGCTTCCCGAATCTTTATATACAATGACGAGTTTTTTACAGGTGATCATCATGCTGAAGCTATCATTTCCCGATTCAGCCGTATGCATCCAGTTGTGTGGAAACTGCGGCGTGCCGTGCGACTGATCATCCATCTCTACCATCTGCAGCTCTGTATCCGTTTCAGAGAAGCCGCCTTCATTAATGTGGGCAGCATTTATGTTAGTGACACGATCCAGCAATTGAATATCAATGAAGTCATTGCCGATAACAGGAGGCTTATGAAGATCGATATCCTCCGTATGGCTAGCCGCTTGATCCGTTTCGGCAAACAGCAGGGCGAGACAGTCTGCCATAATGCGATGACCGATATTGGTAGGGTGATAGGTATCATAAAAATATTGCCGCTTCGTTACAAGATTGCCTTCTTCCTGCGACAAGTAGAACTGCTCTACGACTGCATCCTTTACGCTTACCATAGGCAGATCATAGTGCAAGCCTACAGGTGAAAGTCTGTCCTGCAAATTCCAATCGTTCATAAATACACTGAACAGCAAAATAACAGCAGGCTTGTTGTCAGCGGCAAGCGCTTTCAACGCAAGACTTTCATAGCAGCGTCCTTCAGTTTCATCATCCGCATCGTTGACGGCAAATTCGATAATAACAATATCAGGCTGAACGCTGTCGTTTTTCAGCACATCGCGCTCATAACGGATCATGCCAAGCTCTGACGGCGTGCCGCCGACCCCCGCCTTGACGAAATGAATATGCTCGCCTCCGTTTTGACCGAATAACTGCTTGAACAACGAATAAGATTGATAGGCATAGCACGTGCTGTGAATAGGCTTGGCACCAGCACCCTGCGTAATGGAGCCGCCGATATAGGCAATCGTAACATCCTGTCCTCGCTTTGCCTTCTCAATCGCTTTTTTTAAGCGATAATTGTTGCCCGCATGCAGCAGTGAACGGCGGATCATATCGCGATAAGCCTCCGACTCAAAAGCTACTGGAGCATCGGGCTTCAGCTCAGGCGCATCATAACCGTCATTTAAGTAGAAAATGATGTTGACTGTGGCAAGCGCACCTGCGCGATGAAATTCGAAGGTGAATTTACCAGGAACATCATCCTCTGCCGTTAAGTTGAAATCGCTTAGCTTTAAAATCGTCTCAGAGCCATCTGCAGGACAGACTGCCTCGATACGTGAGCCTGATGTATATTTGTTCGTCTTGCCCCAGTTTTCCAATGCAAACCTCACGCTCGAGATATCCTCTTCTTCGGAGTGAATCGAAACGCCAATGCTGTGCACCAATTGACGGAAGCCTTCACAGCTTTTTAGCAGCTCCAGCATGCGGTCGTCGTCGATCCCGCCTGTATTTCTAGCCTGATCAGCGAGACGGCCTTCCAAATAGATTTCCTGCATACATGTACCGTCAGGTCGAGGTGATGCCTCAATCATAGCTTCAAGCATAATATAAAAACCTTTTCGCTTTTCAGTCGTTTGCGATGAATGGCCCATCATATCAGATCTCCCTTTCTAAGTCGTTTATCTGCACAGCTTACCGCAATTTGAAAGAAATATAAACCTCACAAAGCATGGTTGTTACTATTAAAATTAAAGGATATTGGCAGTACGGGATTAAATTTTCCGCAATATAGCGTTATTTTTATAACAATAGAGAAGGACAAAAAAATGGGAGAGTTCTTTATGATGATAGATGAAGTAGGAAATTGGGGTTAAATAATTGGAGGGTTGAATATGTTAAAGGTTGCAATTATCGGTGCTGGGGCCATTTCTTCCGCTCATGTTACAGGCTATTTGCAGTTCGCGGATCGATGCAAAATCGTTGCTGTTTGTGATATTTATCCTGAAAAGGCTCAAAAGCTGGTCGAAACGTATGGACTCGATTCAAAGGTTGTTAAGGATTACAAAGAGCTTCTTTTTGAAGAAATTGATCTTGTATCCGTTTGCACGCCACCATATGTGCATGCGGAAATTGCGATAAACTTTTTAAATGCAGGCAGCCATGTTCTGATTGAAAAGCCGATGGCATCATCACTAAAGGAATGCGACGAGATCAATGAGGCGGCACAGAACAATGGTAAGCTTGTGTCCGTTATTGCGCAAAACCGTTTTACTAACCCTATGATGAAATTAAAATCTGTTCTGGCCAGTGGATTGGCAGGGAAAATTTTGCATGCTCAGGTGGACTCCTATTGGTGGCGAGGTCATTGCTACTATGATTTGTGGTGGCGAGGAACATGGGAGAAGGAAGGCGGAGGCCCAACCTTGAACCATGCCGTACATCATATTGATGCATTGCTGTGGATGCAGGGCCGTCCGAGTCAGGTTCAAGCGTTTATGAGCAATGTAGCGCATGATAATGCAGAGATAGAGGATATTTCAATTGCAATGCTGCGTTACGCAGATGGCGCTTTGGGTCAGGTAACAAGCTCGGTCATTCATCACGGAGAAGAGCAGCAGCTCGTTTTTCAAGGATTAAATGCGAGAGTTTCCGCACCTTGGAAGCTCACGGCATCGGTTTCCAAGCAAAATGGATTTCCTGAGCCAGATACCGAGCTGGAAGCAAAAATTCAACACTACTATGACCAGTTGCCTGAACTGCAATATTATGGACATACGGGGCAAATCGATAATGTGCTAACAGCTGTTGAGACTGGTGAAAACGTCCTGGTTAATGGTGTGAATGGACGAGATACCTTGGAATTGATAATGGCGATTTACAAATCAGCAAGCACAGGACAATGTGTAGAGCTTCCGCTGCAGCCAAGCGATCCATTCTATACAAGAGAAGGGGTCTTGAAAAACGCGACTCACTTTTATGAAAAAAGCAGTCATATTGAAAATTTTAATGACTCCTCCATTACACTGGGAAGAAATCTTGAGGAAAGGAGTCATTCAAATGGATAAAAAGAGCGGAATGTTTTATGTCCCCCAAGGGAAGCCTGCTCCGGTGTGTTCACCGGGAGAATTTAAATTTGCGGCAATCGGACTTGATCACGGGCATATTTATGGCATGTGTCAGGGGCTAATAGAAGCAGGAGGTCAACTGGTTTGGGTGTACGATCCAGATCCAGCGAAGATCGCAGCCTTCCAGCGCAGCTTTCCTGATGTTAAGGTTGCGCGTTCGGAACAGGAAATTTTGCAGGATGAAGCGATCCGCCTCGTTGCTGGAGCTGCGATCCCTTCGGAGCGTTGTGCGTTGGGAATTCGCGTGATGTCTCATGGGAAAGACTATTTTACGGATAAGGCACCGCTTACGACACTGGAGCAGCTGGAGCAAGCGAAGCAAAAGGTTGCTGAAACGAAGCAAAAATATGCCGTTTATTACAGCGAACGTCTTCATGTGGAAAGTGCAGTTTATGCAGGACAACTAATCGAGCAGGGAGCTATTGGACGCGTCGTGCAAGTGTTGGGTTTAGGGCCGCATCGCATCAATATAAACAATCGCCCCGAGTGGTTTTTTGACAGAGACCGATTTGGCGGAATTCTTTGCGATATTGGCAGTCATCAAATTGAACAGTTTTTATTTTACACAGGCGCCCGGAATGCAGAAGTTGTTCACAGCAAGAAGGCGAACTATCATCATAAGCAATATGGCAAATTTGAGGATTTCGGAGATGCTACGCTAGTTGCAGATAACGGAGCCACAGGATATTTCAGAGTAGACTGGTTTACGCCAGACGGACTTTCCACTTGGGGGGATGGTCGTACAACGATACTTGGCACGGAAGGGTACATCGAATTGCGAAAATATGTTGATATCGGTAGAGCTCAAGGTGGTAACCACGTTTATCTCGTTAATGCTGAAGGCGAGCACTACATGAATGTGTCTGGACAAGTGGGTCATCCTTACTTTGGTCAGCTAATTCTCGATTGCATCAATCGAACGGAGAACGCAATGACACAAGAGCATGCGTTCAAGGCAGCAGAGCTGAGCGTGATCGCTCAACGGAATGCGACACATATTGAATAGTAGCAAAGCGCGGATGCAGTAAAGACTATCCGCGCTTTTTTTTGATAGGGCGCTTCATCGTTAATGAGTAGTCTAATGTTATCTCCTCCATCTTTTCCGATATTGATGGGGGGTCGTGCCCATACGGGATTTGAAAAATTTGCAGAAGTATGAGCAGTTTGTAATCCCGATTTCTTGAGCGATCCACGTAATTGGTTTATCTGTCGTAGTTAACAGTCGAAGAGCCTGATGCGTTCTTCGCGTAGCAATATATTCAGTTATACTAATTCCTACCGTTTCCTTAAACATATGAGATAAATGATAAGTCGACAAGTGAAGGTCCTTAGCCATTTCATCCAAATGGAAGGGGTTCGTATAATGCTGTTCAATCCATTTTAATATTTGTTCAACATGATGATTTTTACGAGTGCGGAATAGTATCGGTTGCTTTTGCTGTTGTTGCCATATTGGCTTCATGCTGCGGAAAAGTAAAATGAGAAAAAGTGAAATTTCTTCGAGTTGTTCTGCTTCTGAAAGGGTAGGAAGCTTTTGCTGCATGCTTTGAAACAACCCCGTAATGTCGTGATTGTCTTCAATTCCATAGATGCAAGGGGATGGTAGTCTGCCTACATTCATATAGTTGTAAAACGCATGGAGAGCAGGCCATTTATCAAAATAAGAATCAAACAACGTTGGTTCAAAAGTCGCTATCGAACGTTCGAAGGTTTGATCATTAGAATAATCAAGCTGGAGATGATGCAACTGATAAGGTTGGAAGATACAAAGCATTCCTGGTCTAATTTCATAGCTGACATTGTTGACGATCATCGTTCCGTTTCCTTGATGAATCAATAAAATTTCTGTACCTCGATGAGAGTGAAACGTTTCTTTTAACTGGTTATGTACACTAATTCGTTTATAGGCAAAATATAAGGGCTCTTCATTTAGATCTGTCACTCCTTGGAAACTCAAATGCACCCACTCCTATTGAACAAATATTGTCTTCACTGCTTTCTTTGTTAATAGCTAGTTTCTTATGCTGTGCGAACGTCATGCCTGTCAATGCCGTGAATTTCGATGCAGGCTAGTACTTTCCCCATTTTATCGCAAATATTGGAAAGGAAAAACCCGTTGAAGTATCACTGTACCTGAAGTCCATATCGACGGCCGATTGCTTTAACCTCGCTGATTATTTTTTCGCGCAGCTCCGTCGGCTCAAGCACCTCATTAAGTGAACCATAGCTATGCCGGTTAGGTTGGTTTCATAGATGAGGATTTGTTTAAATATGACGATAGAAGACATATTTGCCCAACTATAATGAGGATATGAATGAGAACAAACGGAGGGAGAACGAATAATGAATAAACCTTTAAGTGGAAAAGTAGCACTAGTAGCGGGTGGAACACGTGGTGCAGGCAGAGGGATTGCAGTAGAGCTGGGGGCTGCTGGCGCTACCGTATATGTGACAGGTCGTACGACTCGTACACAACGTTCAGAATACGATCGTCCAGAGACGATTGAGGAAACGGCAGAATTGGTGAATGAAGCGGGTGGGAAGGGGATTGCGGTTCAAGTCGATCATCTTGTGCCTGAACA
Source organism: Paenibacillus septentrionalis (assembly GCF_042659865.1). NCBI lineage: Bacteria > Bacillati > Bacillota > Bacilli > Caryophanales > Paenibacillaceae > Paenibacillus > Paenibacillus septentrionalis. The sequence continues at coordinate 1,000,742 of NZ_JBHSTE010000001.1, read as the reverse complement.
AGTACAAGCGCTTGTTGCTCGTATTGAAAAGGAACAGGGCAGGCTGGATCTTCTCGTGAACGATATATGGGGTGGCGAGAAATTAACTGAGTGGAATGTACCGGTATGGGAGCACGCCTTGGATCGAGGTATGCGCCTGCTGCGATTGGCCATTGATACGCATATCATTACGAATCACTACGCCTTGCCGCTATTGATAAAAAATCCAAATGGTCTTGTGATCGAAATGACAGATGGAACGGCAGAATACAATGATCAGCATTATCGCTTGTCCTTGTTTTATGATCTTGCTAAAAATTCAGTCCTTCGTATCGCTAAAGCACTGGCACATGAACTGTCCCCATACCACTGTTCCGCTGTTGCCGTAACACCTGGATGGATGCGCTCTGAGCTGATGCTGGATCATTTTGGCGTAAAGGAGGAGAACTGGCGTGATGCGACGGAGAGTGAACCGCACTTCATCATATCTGAATCACCCCGCTTTGTTGGCAGAGCAATAGCAGCATTGGCTGGTGATCAGAATGCAGTACGGTGGAACGGGCAATCGACCTCAAGCTATCAGCTTGCACGAGAGTATGGGGTTTACGATATTGATGGGTCACAGCCAGATTGCTGGACCTATATAAAGGAGGTACAGGAAGCTGGGAAGCCAGCCAATGCTGACGGCTATCGTTAAACAGTGCTATGTGCACGCCTTCCAAGCGTTGGAAGAGCCAGAGAGAGGCTTCCACGCTTGTAGGGCGGTAGTGCATGTAATTGTTATTATCGAGTCGGCTTGCGATTTTCGGCGATTAGCTCGCCCATTGCCTCCCATTTTGTTTCAGCTGGTCGCTTGGAAAATTCGACTGGCAGCTTTGGAAACAAAAGCTCCGCAACGTGGTAGGCCTCTTCTAAATGAGGGTAGCCCGATAAAATAAAGGTATCAATTCCAAGGGCCGAATATTCCAGCAGCCGTTCTGCTACCTCATCGGGACTGCCGACTAGCGCTGTGCCGACACCGCCTCTAACCTGCCCGATGCCTGCCCATAGATTAGGGCTAATTTCAAGTGAATTCTGGTGCTCCCTTACCAGCTGGGTCATTCTCCGCTGTCCTACGGAATCGAAACGATCCAGTACTTGCTTTGCCGCTTGAACTTCCTCGTTCGTAATATGCTGAATAAGCTTATGTGCTGCTTCCCATGCTTCTGCTGCCGTTTCCCGTACAATAATTTGTACTCGCAGTCCGATTTTTATGGAACGCCCATATCGCTGTGCGCGTGCTCGTACATCTGCGACTTTCTCAGCTACCATCGCAGGGGTTTCAGCCCAGGTCAAGTATGTGTCAATATGCTTGCCTGCAACCTCGTGCCCGGCTTCAGAGGAAGCTCCGATAAAAAGTGGGGGAGACTGCTGCTCAAATGGCGGATATTGTAGGCGTGCTCCTTCTACTTGAACGTGTTTTCCATGGAAAGTGACACTTTCACCAATCATAAGCTGCTTCCATACTTGCAGAAATTCATCAGTTGCCTCATAACGATCGCCATGTGAGAGATAAATGCCGTCTCCTTTCATTTCAACAGGGTCGCCGCCAGCTACGACATTAATAAGTAATCTTCCTGAGGACAGGCGGGAAAACGATGCAGCCATTCTAGCTGCAATGCTCACCGACATCCCTCCGGGACGAACAGCCACAAGAAATTTTAATCGTTCTGTTGCCTGAATAAGCGCTGATGCAACAACCCAGCCATCCTCGCACGCATGTCCAGTTGGTACAAGCATTCCAGTATATCCGAGTCGATCGACTGCTTGAGCAATCTGTCTGAAATAATGAAGATCCGTAATTTTAGCTCCATAATTAGTACCCAAATATCTTCCGTCGCCCATTGTGGGCAAGTACCAAAACATCTCCATATCGTTAACACTCCTTTTTATTTTCAAACGTTCGCTGCTGCAATAAGCGACAGCAATTGATAGCGCATATTAATAAACGCTTTACTGCTGCGTACATCATGGAAAGTCGATTCATTAATGCTGTCAAAAAGCGGGTTGGCTATATCCTGGACAATTCTGCCCGGATTCGGATGCATGACAATAATTCTTCGTCCCAACAGCAGCGCTTCATCTACATCATGCGTAATAAGAAAAAAACAGCGGCGAGTATGCTGCCATATTTTTCGTATATGCAGCTGCATTGCTTCTCTCGTCAAGGCATCCAAAGCACTGAATGGTTCGTCCATCAATACAATCCTTGGCTCTGTCGCGAGAGTTCTGGCTAGAGCGGTACGCTGCTTCATTCCACCTGACAGCTGGTGAGGCAGACGCTTCGCTGCTGCTTCAAGACCCACCAGTTCAATATATTGAGCCGCAATCTCTTTACGTTTTTGCTTGGAAACCCCGGCCATTCGCAATCCAAACTCCACATTTCCTGCTGCTGACAGCCAAGGAAAGAGATTGGCATGCTGAAACACAACGCCGACCTGTGATGTCGGTTTTGTATGCACGTTTCCGTCAATGGCAACATAGCCGCTGGACGGCTTGGTGTACCCTGCCATAATATTCAACAGCGAGGACTTGCCGCATCCAGACGGACCAAGTATACAAATGAATTCATCCAAGGAAAGCGACAGCTCGATCTGGTGCAAAACTTGAAACTCGGATTTGCCCTTACCATAGGAAAGTGATAGATCGACAAGCTGAATGCCAGGCGATGCAGCGGATGAGTTACGTACAGCAGCATCGGCAGCGATTACTTTGGGAATATGTGTTGTTGCGTACATCGTTATTTCCGCCTTTCTCTTCACTCGCGATGCTTGCGTTGTTAATCAACATACAGCTCATTTAGCATTGCTTCCTCAAAAACACTCAGTTCAGGCGCGCTTTTGATTGACTGCTGTTCTACTAGAAAATCTGCAGTTTGCTTTAATAGCGCTGCGAATTGACCTGGTTCCTCAGGTGTACCCAAATATTTCGGATCCGATTGGGCTGCGGCATCAAGCACAGTAATTTCGCTCATAGCCTTTAATGTTTCTTCTACAGACAATCCAAGCTCATGAGACAGCGCTTCAGCTGCTTGCTCAGGCTGCTCGCGGTAGAATTTAGTCCCTTCATCGAGCACTTCGATATAGAGCTTGACTGCTTTCGGGTATTTGGCAATAAAGTCATTATGAACAACGCCAAACTCGCCTGTTAATGCCCCCTTCTCGGCAACTTCTTTGGAAGTAATGATGATTCTTCCGTTTTCGGCAAGAAGTCTGGATTGTACAGGCTGCCATGTATAAGCGCCGTCAATATCGCCACGCTGCCAAGCTGCTAGCAAATCAGGAGCTTGCATATCGATGATTTTGATGTCAGTGGCATTTATACTTTCCTGCTTGAGCGCGGACAAAAGGCTGAAATGAGATGTCGAGCCATACGTCGTAGCAACCGTTTTTCCCTTCAAATCTTGCAGCGATTGAATGTCCGATGTATCTTGAACAACGAGCGCTTCACTTTCTCCAATTACGTCATGAATATAGTAAATTTTGTTCGGCAAGCCCTGAGATATGCCCGAAGCGCCTGGCGGCGTGCCCACTAAACCGAAGTCGATGCTTCCGCTAGCGATTGCTGTATTCACGTCACGACCTGAATCGAATTTAAGCCATGAAATTTTAACATTAGGGAATTTTTGTTCAGCGAGGCCAAGCGCTTTTGCTACAAGCTCGCCGTTAGGAGAAACTTGATAACCAATTCGGATTTCTTGAGGCAGCTCATCACCTGTCGATTCAGCGGTGGAGCGATCTGCATCAGTCTGATTCGTTGTCGTGGTAGATGAGTTCCCGCAAGCCGAAACAATGAGAACAATAACCGATAATAAAATTGCTGCGAAAATCGGAGATAACTTAATAGAATATTGCTTCATAATGAATAACTTCCTTTCATAATTTAATGCTCAATCCAAGGTGAAACTCGTTGAATAAGCTGTCTGATGACCATGTCGATGCCAATTGCAATAATCCCCATAATAATGATCGCCACATAAATAATGTCACTGCGCAAATATTTGCTTGCATCAAGCACCATCCAGCCAATGCCGGAAACAGCAGCGATCATTTCGGCTGCTACCAGCGTTGCATATGTTACGCCAACAGCTGTGCGAAGCCCTGTCAGCAGATCTGGCAAGCAAGAAGGAAGGATGACGAAAAGGTAGAGCTTGTATCGACTTGCCCCCAATGATTTAGCTCCATTGATGCGATCGATTGGAATGCGTCTTGCGCTGTAAACGGCGGCTATAAACATCGGTGCAAAGCCTCCGAGAAACAGCAGCACAATTTTTGAGGTATCTTCGATTCCGAACCAAAGCACAAGTAAGGAATAATAGGCAAGCGGCGGTAATGGACGATAAAATTCTATAAATGGATCAAAGATTGCCCGCAGCAGTCTACTTCTCCCGCAAAGAATGCCAAGCGGGACAGCCGTTACAAGAACGAGCGATAAAGCAATGGCAATCCGCTGCAGGCTTGCGCCAATATGGGCCAGTAAACTGCTTCCTTTGTAGCCGTCTTGGACAATCGTCATAAATGCAGCCCAGACATCAGCTGGAGAAGGCAAAAACAGAGGATTGATCCATTCATGACGGCTAGCGATCCACCATAAGAAAAGCACAATGCTGACAGATACGACAGACACGGCTGCATATAATCCGTTTTTAGGATCGAAACGGTTTGACGATGATCGTTGAATAAGAGCCATTTTTTCACATCCTTTTTAGCGGTATGCAGGTACAAAAAAAGAGAGTACCTTCGAGATGCATGGCTTTTCTATTAGCCAGAGCACCCGAGAGTCTCTCCTGTTGTCAGGTTGAGGAATTTGAAATTATACATTACAGCATAGCTAAGCTCATTGCTTTCTGCTCTCCACGCGTGTCAATAAATTCGAGAGCACATCAGCCCGCAGCTTGCCTTCAAGTGGTGCAAAACCGAAAAGCTCACAAAAGAATAAGCCATCTGCAGCAAGTCTGACGACCGTTGCTTCTACAGGATCGCTGCATTCAGCTGTCATTCGGTTTTGCCATAATAAATATCGCTGCCTCATCGGTTCAAGCAAAGCAGGATTATTGGCTGCAGCGGCCAAGATACCAAAGCTCATTTCCAGATCATCCTTGCTAATCTCGAACGTTTTAATAATGTAGGCTTGAGCCCAGTCGTTGTGCAGGGCAGTATTGCTGGCAGCTTCTTTATCGGTGTCCGAATCGAATCGGTCCAGAAAATCTTCCAGTGCAGCTTGAATAAGAGCTTCCTTCGTCGGAAAGTGATACAAGAGCCCACCTTTGCTAATTCCGGCTTCTCTAGCAACAGCATCCAACGTAAGATGGGAAGCGCCCATTGTTCTAACTAGCCTGCACGCTACTTGCAATATAGCGTCTCGTCTAGAATTTCGGTTCATTTCTGCACCTCCAAATATACTATACGGTCTGGACGGTATAGTAGTCAATATTAAAATACATAAAACCAATAGGTAAAGTTGGAATTATTGGAATGAGTAAGCGTGGAGAACTAGTAGCTCTCTAACACTTACTCATTTTTTTGTTGTATGCTTTAAGTAGTCTATTATTTTAAGACTGACTATATTTTATTGAGGAAGCCTGTAATCACATAAAGAGGAAGGCGCTTGCCATCACGATGATAAACCGTTAGGAGCGAATAAGCAGGACATGAAGAAATGGCTGATTGGTTCGGGATATGTTAGTGCGATTATATTGATTATTGTATATAAAGAAGCGATAATGTCGTGGATTTATAAGGATAGCAGTAATGATTTTCTGCTGTTGTTTGGAGCTGCGGTGCTACTTGGTTTAGTACCGGGATTTCCTTACGGTATCGTTGCTGGGGTGATTGGGGCGCGCTATGGCTCGTTGTTGGGTGGAATTATTAATGTTGTCAGCTCGACTTTGGCAGCGGCGCTGCTATTTTGCTTAGTAAGAGTTTTATTTCAGGATAAGGCAAATCAAATATTAAGGAAATCAAGGCACATTGACCGCTTGACTACACTTATGGAGCAAAATGCATTTTTCGCCGTGTTATTCGCTCGCTTGATTCCCATAGTGCCAGCAGCGCTGATCAATATTTACGCCGCTGTCAGTCGAATTCGATTTCGCACCTTTGCAGCCGCTACCTTGATCGGGAAAATACCAGTAATGTTAGTTTTTGCAGCGATTGGCGATCAGCTGCTTTCCAGTATTCGAAACGTGCTTTGGATATCGTTTGTTTATATCATATTTTTGTGTCTGGTATTTTTCATATACCGTTGGTTTCGAAGCAACAAACGCAATCAATCAGAGTAACCGAATCCGTCAGACAGGTGGAAAGCGTGATATTGCCGAATAAAAAAAGATTGGTATAATATAGATAGGAATGTAATTTAAGGGCACTGATTTCCTAGTATTTCTAGAGACAACCCCGCTACTTGTAGCGGGGTTGTTTTGTATTTAAATGAAAAGGTGGAGATTCCAAAAATGAATAAGCATGAAACAAGAGCGATCCTTACCAAAAAAGACCTTGTCGACAGGTTTAAAGAATGTGGACTGTTGGAAGGACAAACCATTATGGTTCATACTTCGTTAAGCAAGCTTGGTTTCGTTGTTGGCGGAGCCGAGACGTTTATACGAGCCCTTCTTGAAATAGTCGGAGAACAAGGAACTCTCATTATGCCATCCCAAACATGGAAGAATCTCGACCCCTCCACAGGCGTTCACTGGGAGGAGCCTATAGAGTGGTGGCCTGCCATTAGAGAGCACTGGCCAGCATATGACAAAGAGGTTACCCCGTCAATTGGTATGGGTGTGGTAGCTGAGATGTTTCGCAAGTGGCCGGGCGCACAAAGGTCCAATCACCCTGCGCGTTCCATAGCGGCATTAGGCAAACATGCGTCACACATAACGAGAAACCATGATTTAAGCAACATTTTTGGGGAAGGCTCTCCGCTGGATAAGCTGTATCATCTAAATGGTTATATCTTATTGGTGGGCGTCGGCTACGATAAAAACACGTCGCTGCACTTGGCGGAAACGCGAGCGAATTTCCCGGACAAGAAGTTTTCTGATGAAAGCAGCGCGATGATGATTAATGGCAAGCGCGAATGGGTTACTTACAAGACCCAGGCTGTGGATGACGGAGATTTTATTCGATTAGGGCAGGAATACGATATCGAAAGAAACGTGCAGGTTCATAAAATCGGAAATGCTGATGTCCGATTCTTGGAGCAACGTCCGTTGGTCGATTGGGCTACGGCTTGGATGGAGCGGAATAGGGTGTTACGTATGGAATACAAAAGAGAACAGCGGTAAGCTGTTCTCTTTTGCCTGCTGGGCTAGAAGCACGTGAACGAGCGAATCTGATTCAAATCAGTGCCGAAATAGCCCCAGTTGAATCCAAACCATCTAAATCCTGCAACGGAAGTACGTCCGACGAATACTGGGAAAAACCAGAATTGCTGGCCATTGTTCAGCCAAACGTAAGTGTTGCGAAATAAGCAACCTCTGATTGCTCCGGGGTCGACGGCAAACGTGCTGGCCTGCATTTGAGGCACGAATTGAGGTGGAGGAGCTGTTGGCGCTTGAACGCCGCCCGGTGCACCACCTGGAACTCCTGGAAAACCGCCTGGAAATCCCCCAGATCCGCCAGGACCACCTGGGAATCCCGGAAAACCGCCTGGAAATCCCCCAGATCCGCCAGGTCCGCCCGGGAATCCTGGAAATCCCCCGCCAGTTATCGGGGGTGGAAAAATTCGCATATATGATCGCTCCTTAGAATGAGTAGACATAATCATCATATGCACCCGCGGAAACAATGCTTGGGTTAAAAGCCTAAAAAAAACTTCCAGCTTCACTTTTAAATCATCTATTCCACCGGATTAAAATTTCTCGTCTGAATTAACAACACTGAAAGATCAGATAACAAATCAGAATATTAGATAATAATAATCTACTAAAATTAAGGCTCAAAAATTAAGGTGAAAGCGATGTATCATATTCTAGTAGCTTCGATCATTACGCTTATACTGCGCAGGGGTCATCCCTGTTAATGCTTTGAATTTGCGATGAAAGTGCGTCATACTGCCAAACCCGCAGCCTTCGGCAATTTCCAGCATGCTAAGATCAGCACGCTGCAGCAGCTCCTTGGCCCGCATAACCCGCTTGGCCGTTACATAATCGGTTACATTCATTCCGGTCAAGCGCTTGAAAATACGAGAAAAATGAGCAGGCGTTACAGCCGCGTGGCGGGCAAGCGTGGAAAGACCAAGCTCCTCCTCCAAATGTGAGTCGATATGCAGCAGGACATGCTCAATCCAGTGCGGCATAGTCGGAATGGCATGTCGCTGCTGCGTTCCCCAAGTCTCAACCGCATGTCGGCTAAGCAATAACAGCATGTGCTGGATATGCAGCCGAACCGCCTGGCGATACCCAAGCTTAGCTTCCGTGAATTCCTGATGCACCTGTTCAATGAGATCGGTGATCTGCACGCGATATTGATCGGGTACATGGAGTCGAAATGCTTGCTTTTGCTTTGCTGTTTCGAACGGCTGCAAGTAATGAAAGGCATCACCTATCGCAGTATCATGAACGAAGGCCGCGCTAAAGTAAAAGGCGCTTGAGCGCTTCGGGTCCTCTTCGAGTGGAAATGAACGATGAATCGTGTTGCCCGGTATTAAAAAAATATCGCCTGCTTCCGCTGCATAAAAGGAATGATCAATAAAAAAAGTGCCTCGCCCCTTATGAATATAGACAAGCTCATACCAGTCATGCACATGATTTGGCAATTCCGTTTGCGCGCTTCTTACATCATGGTACACATATTCAAATGGAAAATTGGCATCGAACGTAAACGTTTTTCGATATGGATTCATCGCAACCTCACACCAGCAAGATATTTATTTTTAGTATAATCAATTAGACAAGTCGAGATCAATATTGAGTATAAAAAAGTTATGATTAGACATATGAACGTTTACATTTGTTTTTTATAATGAAGGAAATACATGATAGAGGAAGGAGCATGTTTCGATATGACGTTGCATGTACTCGATAAAAACCAGCTGCATACTGAGCAAAAGCAGCAGTTTGAGGCTTTGCAGGAGGCCCCGATTAAGGTACTGCAAATTGGAGAAGGCAATTTCCTGAGAGGTTTTGTAGATTGGATGCTGCATGAAACGCGCAAGCAAGGTCTGTATGATGGAGCTGTTGCCGTTGTTCAGCCTCGTCCAAGCGGGAAAGCGAAAATAGAGGCATTAGCCGCGCAGGACGGAATTTATACGCTAGTAACAAGAGGGCTTGAGAACGGAAAGGCGATTGAGCGAACAGAGCAAATCAGTGTATTCCGACAGGCATTCGATCCGTACGAGCATTGGCAGCAATTTCTCGCACTTGCAGAGCAGCCTGAACTTAGAGTCGTTGTATCGAATACGACCGAGGCAGGCTTGGCCTATCTGCCTGAGTCCTACAAGGAAGATGAGCCAATCGTATCCTTTCCTGGTAAGCTGACCTTGCTGCTATACCGTAGATATCAAGCCTTTCAAGGGGATGCGAATCGAGGTTTAATTCTACTGCCGTGCGAGCTGCTGGAGCGCAACGGCGATACGTTGCGCGCGTGCATACTACGATATTGCGAGGACTGGCAGCTGCCACAAGCCTTTATAAGCTGGGTTAATGAGCATAATCATTTCCTGAATTCTCTTGTAGATCGGATCGTAACCGGCTATCCGAAGCAGGAGCAGGCGGAGGCATGGTTTCAGCATTGGGGCTATCGCGATCCGATGCTGACCACGGCTGAGCCTTATCATCTATGGGCAATTGAAGGGGATAAGAGCTTGGCGGAGGAGCTACCGCTGCATAAGGCCGGTCTCAATGTACTGTGGGTTGAGGAGCTCAAGCCGTATCAGCAGCGCAAGGTTAGCATATTGAATGGTGCTCATACGTTTATGGCGCTGTATGGACTGCTGCATGGTCTGCAGGAGGTGCGGGCAGCAATGGAGCACGAGCCGACCAGCAAGCTGATTAGGCAGACGATTGAGCAGGAAGTGATTCCAGCATTGCCGTATCCTGCCGAGGAGCTGCGGGCTTATGCGGAGCAGGTATATCAGCGCTTCCTGAATCCTTATATCCAGCATCGCTTGTCCGACATTGCCATGAACAGCTTAAGCAAATTCAAAACCAGACTGCTGCCTGCCATCGAGTTTCATTTGCAGCGTAATGCTGAAGCCTCGCTTCCTCAAGGTCTGGCAACAGCATTTGCCGCCTTGCTGCGTTATTACCGAGTTGAGCAATCGGATGACGGCTATGTGGGTAAAACCTTCGAGCGGGATAGTTATGTAGTCCAGGATGATCCAGCAATGCTTGCTGCCATCGCTCAAGTATGGCAGAAGCAAGCGGGGGTTCATGATGCTGCCTCGATGCATCAGATTGTCGTTCACATATTAGAGCTGGAGCAGCTGTGGGGAATCAATATGCATCATCGCTATCCAACTTTGGCAGATCAGTTAGCGGCAATTTTGCTGCGTTGGGAGGAGTATAAAGGATGAATGAGTGGATCAGGCTGCATGAGAAGGACAGTGTCATCATTGCTCTGCGCGCATTTGCCCGAGGCGAGCAATTAACATTAGATACAGGCAACACAATCGAGCTGCTTGATGATGTGCCGTTCGGTCATAAAATCGCCGTTCAACCAATTGCTGAAGGTGAGCATGTGCTGAAGTTCGGCTATTCCATTGGTGTAGCCTCCACCTTGATTGGAACGGGAGCATGGGTGCACACGCATAATATGGGTACTGGATTAAAGGGCATTCTCAGCTATGAATATATGCCTAATCTTGCTGCGCTTGAGCAGGCGGCTGCGATTCAAGCACAGGATCACGAACGCAATCGCACATTTAAGGGGTACATCCGGGAGGACGGCGAGGTAGGCATTCGCAATGAAATATGGATTATCAATACGGTCGGCTGCATTAATAAAACGTGTGAGATCGTTGCCCGCCAAGCTTCATCGATGTATGCTGGTCGAGTGGATGGCATCTACCACTTTGCACACCCATACGGCTGCTCACAGCTAGGGGATGATCTGACCTATACGCAGAAGCTGCTTGCTTCCTTAGTACGCCATCCGAATGCTGCTGGCATATTAGTTATTGGTCTGGGCTGCGAAAACAACCAAATTGAACTGTTTCAGCAGGTCATTGGCGAGTACGATCCACGCCGCATCAAATTCGTAAAGGCTCAGCAGGCAGAGGATGAAATCGAGGAATCGCTTGAGCTAATTGAGCAATTAGTAGATTATGCGGAAACGTTCAAACGAGAGGAAGTACCGATATCCCGCTTAAAGCTTGGCTTGAAATGCGGAGGATCAGATGGTCTGTCTGGCATTACAGCCAATCCGCTTGCTGGCGCAATGGCAGATCGTTTAATTGCTGCTGGAGGCTCTGCGATATTGACGGAGGTTCCAGAAATGTTTGGAGCAGAGCAAATTTTAATGGAGCGGGCTGCAAGCGAAGAGGTGTTCAGCGGCGTAGTTAACCTCATTAATGGATTTAAGGAATACTTTATTCGTCATGGACAGGAAATCTATGAAAATCCTTCACCGGGCAATAAGGCAGGAGGCATTACGACGCTGGAAGAAAAATCACTAGGCTGCACGCAAAAAGGCGGTCATGCGATCGTGACTGACGTAATTAGCTATGGTGAGCGAGTGGACAAAAGAGGATTGACCTTGCTGGAGGCGCCGGGCAATGATCTTGTGTCGGTTACCGCATTAAGCGCGGCAGGCGCACATATTGTACTGTTTACAACGGGCAGAGGAACACCTTTCGGTGGACCTGTTCCAACGGTGAAAATAGCGACGAATAATGAGCTGGCTGAACGAAAAAAGAATTGGATTGATTTTAATGCGGGGCGTCTTCTAAGTAATCGAACGATGGAGCAATTAAGTGACGAGCTGTGGGAGCAGCTTATTGCTCTTGCATCGGGTGAGCTGCAAACGCATAATGAGCGCAACGGCTTCAAGGAAATTGCTATTTTTAAAGACGGTGTCACGTTGTAGCGGCTTCAACTTTATATGCCGTAATGTTATCGATATAATATGCAATTACAAAAGGACCACAGCTATATTGGCGAGAAGCTACATATAGGCTGTGATCCTTTTGTTTAGAGGTTGTAGGCGGAGTGCGCATGACTGATGTAATTGATAGTGGTAATATGATGTAGTAAGTTAGCAGGCTGTTAGAGATAGTGCAAATTGCTATGATCAGACAACAAGGGGGTTGTTTCATGAGTGATAACAACAAAAAGAATACGTCAATAGCTTCAGGTATAGCCATAGGTGTTGCGTTAGGAATTGTTTTCGGGCTTGCTATTGATAACATTGGTATGGGACTTGCAATCGGTATTGCACTTGGAGCAGCTATCGGCGCTAGAAATCGTTCCCCTCGCGAATAGAGGCGTTTGGGAATAATAAACGACGTCCATTTACTGCATCAGGTTTGCTTGCTGACGCTTGCGATATTGCAACGGTGAGCAGCCTGTTGTTGCTTTAAACAGCTTATAGAAATTGGCAACCGCCTCAATTCCAATTTGCTCAGCGATTTCAATCATCTTCAGATCAGTTTCCCGCAGCAGCCGCTGTGCCTCACGAATGCGCACAAGCTGTACATATTCAGAAAAACCAAAACCCGTACATGCTTTGAACTTTCTACTTAAGTAATAGGGACTGATGAAAAACAAGCTTGCGACATCATGTAGTCGAAGTGGATCACGATAGTGCGTTCCGACATAAGCAGCAACCTCTGAAATGGTTTTGTGAACCGTGGAGGCTTCAGCCTCAATCTCAGGTTGATCCTTCTGCGCTCGAAACAGCAGCAGCAACAGCTGCTTAATTAGCGACTCCAGCATAATGTCGCGTCCTTCCGCCTTGCCTTGTGCCTCGGCGATAATTTCCCGCACAAGTGCCTCTCCTTTAAACTGATCCTGCGGCGGCAGCATAATAACACCGCTTCGTCCACGCAGAGGAAAGTCTGCGAGCAGCGCTGTTCCGAAGTTAATAACGAGCCGTTCATGGTCAGGCACCTCAGTATCGATCGTTTTGTGAAGCTCATTTTTCTCAACGAATACAAAGCCGCCTCGCTTAATCCGATAAGAACGATCGCGAATAAAAAAGTTACGCTCACCTCTGAACAAGTAATACAGCTCATAGTCATCATGTGCATGATGGCTTTGCATCGTATAGAAGCCTTTACGTTTATAATGATCGACTAATATAGTACCGGAAGAATTGTAATGCATGCCCATAGCTAACCTCCATATCAAGTGCAAGAATTGCAACTTTTTCATGAATTGAGCAATTAATATAGTCGATTATAACGGATACGTCCGCTACAGTAAAAGGGATAATTATATAAATCGTTTTGAGGTTTTTTTTCCGCAATATAGCTCCCGCATATCTTGTATGCGGTTTCAAGAGAATTCCATTCAGGCAGAAGTTTAAGGAGGGAAGCTCAGGATGACATGGCGTTTTGATTTTGGCCCGGAAGGGGACTTCCAGGAAGGATATGAGAAGGTTAGCAGAGCTGCATTATATGATGACAAGCTTGGCTACGGCTTTGTTTCATTGGGAAAGGTATCGGTTAAAAAGCGGACGAATGATCTGCTTACAGGGGATTTCTGCATCCCCTTCGATGCAACGTTCATAGTTGATGTTCCCAACGGCAATTATATCGTATCTCTATTAATAGGCGATGCGATTGCTGCTACCGATACCACTTTAAAAACGAATGGCGAGCATCTTGTCCTTAACCATTATAAGACAGTAGCGGGGCAATTTGCCCGTGAGCAATTCGGCGTTAATGTAAGGGATGGAAAGCTAAAGCTAAGCTTTGGCGGGTTGGCGCCTCGGATAAATGCGCTGGAGATCACGGCATCCTCGCAGCAAGTCACGATTTATTTGGCAGGAGATTCAACGGTTACCGATCCAGTTCCCGGCAACTTTCCATTTTCAGGCTGGGGACAAATGCTGAACTACTACTTTAAGCATGATGTCGTAGTAGCCAATCATGCGATCGGTGGGCGCAGCACGAAAAGCTTTATCGATGAAGGTAGACTTGACCGCATTCGGGAAGAGATGAAGGAAGGAGATTTCTTATTTATTCAGTTCGGTCATAACGATCAGAAAAAGGATGAGGCTAGATATACCGATCCGACAACCACCTACCCCGAGTATTTGAAGCGATACATTGATGCCGCTCGCTCTGTGAAGGCTATACCCGTCCTGCTAACTTCAGTACACCGTCGTTATTATGATCAGGCAGGCAAGCTGATTGATACGCATAAGGCTTATTTGGAAGCGGTCAGACAGCTGGCAGCAGAAGAGCAAGTAGCGTTAATAGACTTGGCTGAGAAAAGCAGACAGCTGTTCGAGCAGCTAGGACCAGAAGGTACCACAGCCCTCTTTCTATGGGGCGAGCCTGGAGAGTGGCTCAACTATTCCAACGGCATTCGTGACAATACACATTTTCAAGAGCAAGGCGGCTTAAGTATTGCCAAGCTTGTTGTGTGGGGCATACAAGAGCTTCAGTTGATGCCGCTGACGATGTTCTTAAAGGCTGCTGACGTTTAGACGCATTTAATGAATGGAGCAAACGAGGCACGTTAAGCCGGATAGGTAAGCTGATGAGTCAATAAGCAATGGAGGGATAGAGGATGATGAATCATGTCAAGCAGCGAATGAGCTCAATTGACCCGAGGACAAGAGCATATGTGGAGCCAACTCGCATTGTATGGACTAGTGGTGTAAATCAGTATTCCGAAGTGCTGCATGCTGAAAGGCTGCTGGAGGGCAACAGTGGCCAAATTACGAAGGAAGCACCTAATGCTTGTCTATTAACGAACAAGGGAGTGCCTGCGTCTATATTGCTGGATTACGGCACAGAGCTTCATGGAGGCGTTCGCATTGCGGTCGTTGAGGGAACGGTACCAGATCGAAATGCCAGAATCCGCGTTAGATTTGGCGAATCAGCTATGGAAGCGATGAGTGAATTGGGAGGAGAACAGAATGCGACCAATCATCATGCGGCGCGTGATAGTGTAATAGATGTCAGCTTGCTAGGCGCAACTGAATTTGGTACAACAGGCTTTCGCTTTGTCAGGATTGATCTGCTTAGTGAGGGAACCTTGCAGCTGCAGGCGGTTCAAGCGATATTTGTATACCGTGATCTGGAATATAAGGGGAGCTTTCAATGCAGTGACCCTCTGCTCAACCAAATATGGGAGACAGGCGCCTATACCGTTCACCTGAATATGCAGGAGTTTTTATGGGATGGGATTAAACGGGACCGAATGGTATGGACGGGCGACATGCATCCGGAGGTTGCTACCATTTGTGCTGTTTTTGGAGAGCAAGAGGTGGTGCCTGACAGTATGGATTTCAAGCGTGATCGCTCGCCATTGCCTATGTTTATGGATATGCCCACCTATTCAATCTGGTGGCTGCTTGTTCAGCATGACTGGTATATGCAGCATGGAAATCTAGCTTATTTAATGGAGCAGCAAGATTATATAACAGGCTTGCTGAAGGAGCTTTCAACGAAAGTAGCGGAGGACGGCACGATTGATGTATTTCGACCGTTTTTGGATTGGCCAGCTTCTTCTAACCCGGAAGGAGTGACAGCAGGCGTACATGCCTTGTTCGTATTAGCGATGCAGGCTGGGGCACGGTTATGCAGCATTTTTGACGAGCAGGAAAGCGTTGCGTTGTGCAAGCAGCTAGAGAACAGGCTGCGTGCGCATATCCCGCATCATGCATACAGCAAACAAGCAGCAGCGCTGCAGGCGTTAGCTGGTTTAATAGATGCCAAGACCGCTAATGAAGAGGTAATTGCGCCGAATGCCCCTAGCGGCTATTCTACCTTTTATGGCTACTATATGCTGCAAGCAAGAGCTCTTGCTGGCGATATTCAAGGCTGCATAGACAGCATTAGATCGTATTGGGGAGGCATGCTGTCTCTTGGCGCGACCACCTTCTGGGAGGATTTTGATATCGCCTGGCTGGAAAATGCAGCTCGCATAGACGAGTTGACACCGCCTGATAAAGTAGACGTCCATGGTACGTATGGCGGCTATTGCTATCAAGGCTATCGCCATAGTCTGTGCCATGGCTGGGCGTCTGGGCCGACAGCATGGCTTTCTGAGTTTGTGCTTGGGATCTCATCTGCTGAACCGGGCTTTGGTAAAGTGAAGATCAAGCCAAATTTGGGAGATCTGCAGTGGGCAGAAGGCAGCTATCCGACTCCACACGGCCCTATCCACGTTCGGCATGAACTGCTGCCAAGCGGCGAAGTCCAATCCACCTATAATGTGCCAGAGGGGATAGAGGTAGTTGGGTAATGACAAGCTGTATAACCCGAAGTTAACACAGCTGGCATGTAGTGAACGCCACGCAGCAGGATTGATATATTATGAAGATTTGATGAAGATGGTCATCTGAGGTTTCAAGCTCTATAGTCAGCCAGTAAGCTGTTTCTGCTGCCTATGCTTCGACATTTATTGCGCGGGAAATAACGGAAGCATTTGCAGCAGAAGCACGTACATAATTGCTGATGAAAAGCTTACTCAAATAGATTTGCATCAATTTGGGATGCAATAAAGCTAGCGCCGCTATTAGCATTTGCTATAACATGTGCCTGTGTTTTAGATGCCGGGTAATAGGAGGATTGCATAACCACTCCAGGATCGCTTCCCATGACGAAAAACTTAAAAACTTTATTATGGTCGATTATCATCCACACTCCATAGCCATAATGGATATATTCGCTTTCCCTAGCATGGGGATATAGCATTTTCTCCGTTAGCTCTTTGGATAATAGTCGGTTTTCCATTAGTGCGTTCCAAAATTTATCCAAATCATGTACCGTCGTATAAGCACCACCATCTGGCCCGCCTACAATTGGTATAGCGTATATATTCGTTTTCCAGTTACCATCTGGCCCGCCTACAATTGGTATAGCGTATATATTCGTTTTCCAGTTACCATCGTTGCCTACATAGCCGATTGCTGTACGTTCAGGTAGCTGATCCATACTAAAATATCCTGAATCATGCATTCCGCAAGGTAAGAAGATATGCTCTTGAACATAATGGTTGAAGCTTAGCCCAGATAGTTTTTCCACGATTAATCCTAACACGATGAAGCCTGCATTATTATATGAAAATTGAGTTCCTGGAGCAAACTTCGAGGGGCTATGTTTAAACATCGGTAGAAAACACTTTGGTGATGTCATCGTGTACATCGGCATTGTTTTCCATAGACCTTCATAGTCTGTCATGAATTCTTCATCGAAGTAATCTGCAATACCTGAAGTGTGAGCAAGTAAATGATGTACGGTAATTGCTGAATCAAGTTGCCCCAAATCAATTCCTATGTCACCTAATGAGGTGTTAAAGTCTAGCAGTCCTTTTTCGACAAGCTGGCAAATCGCGATTGCAGTAAAGATTTTACAGCCTGAAGCTATGCCAAATCTTGTATTTGTCG
Source organism: Paenibacillus septentrionalis (assembly GCF_042659865.1). NCBI lineage: Bacteria > Bacillati > Bacillota > Bacilli > Caryophanales > Paenibacillaceae > Paenibacillus > Paenibacillus septentrionalis. The sequence goes on along the minus strand of NZ_JBHSTE010000001.1, from coordinate 983,223 downwards.
TATTTTTAATCTTGTCACTGCGATTGGAAAATCCACAGCTATTCTCATAGTTGATTTCACCTTTAGTGCTTATTAAAATAGCTCCAGAAAACTGAATTCTTCCTTGTTCTTCTTGGTTATGCTTTTTAATAATTTCATCTATCCATTGCATATTCATCATACTTCCTCACTTTCTGCTTTTGAGTAGAGTATAAGAAAGATCTGGATGCATTGATATAGATAGAACAATTGCATAGGTTTTAGACATACATAAAAAGGCCCGACAGTAGGAATAACTGCGGGCCAGTAAGTTAACATTTATTCGAATAGACGATTTTCTTTATCGTTTCGTGAGACAAATGATAGGTCATCGTAAGCTGTTCAATCGCAACTCCATTTTTGAACCTAGCTCGAATTTCTGCGTTTCTGCGGGCCAAGCGTTCTCTTTGCCCCGACTTCACGCCCCATTTTTTACGTGCTCCTTCGATTTGTGGAATGTATACATATTCACCTTGAATATACGTTTGGATTTCCCGCAGCAATTTATCAGGAAAAATACGATTACCCTTTACATACTTCAATTTGAGTTCCGCTCCTTATCATAATCTTTAAGGCGAATCAGAACCCATCATTTTTTATTAACACAATATGTACAACATCATACCGCCCCCTTACAGTGCATATTATAGAAGCTTTATAGCAAAAGCTTAACATCACAACATTATGAAAACAACCTTATTTTTCCAAAAAAACCTCACTCCCGAGCAGCTAATTTCGCTATAAAACTTGCTTCCTGCTAACAGATATTATGTTAGTTCGGTAAGCTGCTGCGAAACTGGGAGCGATAATCGCGAGGTGATAATGACGTCATGTCCTTGAACACCTTCTGAAAGTGCGCGAAGCTGCCAAAGCCAACCTCTTCTGATATATCGGTGATCCGCTTGTTCGTTTCGCGCAGCAGCTTCTGCGCTTCCTTTACTCTAGTCATTCCGACATACTCCGTAAAGGCGAAGCCAGTAAGCTTTTTGAACGTTCGGCTTAAGTAGCTTTCGCTCAAGTAAAATTTGCTGCTCAGCATCTCTAGTGTCAGAGGCTCGTGAAAATGCGCATTAATATATTGGGCAATCTCCATCATTTTCGCTTCTGTTGGCGACAGCTCGTCTTCTGCTGGAGTGGCCCCATTTTCGAGCATACTGCGCGCAACATAAATCAGCATACTCGCTGCAGTATGCTGTACGGTTAGCTTATAGCCAGGAGGCTGCTCTTGAATTTCACGCAGCATCATGTAAAATTGCTGCTCCATGTGGCGTCTTTCTTGATGTGCAATTTTTACGATATGACGAGAGCTGTGGAAGGGGGATAGCAGAAGCTCTGCTTCCTCGGGAGCATATTGTTTAAAGTAGCTGTCGTTGAAATACAGCACCATTCGTTCATGATCGGGTATGCCGCTATCGGATGTTCGATGAACGACATCGCTTGGAATAATGACGAAGTCGCCAGCCTGTATGGTGTAGGAGCGGTCCTTAATGAAATACACACGCTGACCCTCGAATAAATAATAGAGCTCATAGTGGCTGTGCATATGGCTGCTTGACATGGAAAAATGACCTTTTCGGCGATCATACTCTACATACAATGAATCTAGCGGATTGCCATACTGCAGCTTGCTTTTTATATTCATAAGGCCTCCACAAAGACAAAATATAAGATGTTTTATTAATATTAACATAATTTACGAGGAATGTGATTATATTTTGTGCTAACTTTAGGGTAATGAAATCACAATATCATTTATCGTATAAGGAGAGAAAAGCTCATGGCTAAAAAGAAGTATGTACAGGTTGGTGTTGGCGGTCGTGCTGAATTCTTTTATTCTGCAATTGCTACAACATATCGTGAGACTTCAGAACTGCTAGCGGTTTGCGATATTAATCAGACTCGAATGAATTATGCGAATAAGCTTTTGCAGGAGAAATATGATTATCCTGCCGTTCGCACATACAAGTCAGATGAGTTCGATAAAATGATTGAGATTGAGAAGCCTGATGCAGTCATTGTAACAAGTGTTGACCGTACTCATCATACGTATATCATTCGTGCACTAGAGCTTGGCTGCGATGTAATCACTGAGAAGCCGATGACAGTGGATGAAGAGAAATGCCAAGAGATTCTGGATGTGGTTGAGCGCACTGGCAAGCAGGTTCGTGTTACGTTCAACTACCGCTATGCGCCGCATCACACGAAAGCGCGTGAGTTAATTGCAAGCGGTATCATTGGTGATGTCACATCGATCCATTTTGAATGGCTGCTTAATACGCAGCATGGTGCGGATTATTTCCGCAGATGGCATCGTGACAAGCGCAATAGTGGCGGATTGCTCGTTCACAAATCAACGCATCACTTTGATCTCGTAAACTTCTGGATTGGCTCTCAGCCAGATACGGTATTTGCGATGGGTGATCTGTTGTTCTATGGTCGTGAAAATGCAGAGAACCGCGGTGTCACAAAGTTTTATGATCGTGCAACAGGGCATCCCAATGCGCAGGATGATCCATTTGCCTTACCGCTGGACCAAAATGAGCATTTGAAGGCGATGTATCTGGATGCAGAAGCTGAGGATGGCTATAAACGTGATCAAAGCGTGTTTGGCGAGGGCATCTCTATTGAAGATACGATGAGCGTGCTTGTGAAATATAAAAACAAGGCTCAGCTTACGTATTCCTTAAACGCGTATTTGCCGTGGGAAGGCTACAATATTGCATTTAACGGAACGAAGGGTCGTATAGAGATGAAAATTGTAGAGCAGTCTTATGTCAACTCTGGTGGAGATAAGGCGCTTGAGGGTGCAGTTAAAGGGGTTAGTATTCTTGTATTTCCGATGTTCGGCGAGCCTTATAAAGTAGAGTTTGAAACAGGTGAAGGTGGTCATGGCGGCGGCGACCCAGTGCTGCTGAACGATATTTTCGGTGTTCCTGTCCATGATGAATTCAATCGCGCAGCCAATCATATTGATGGTGCACGTTCTATTCTAACAGGTATTGCAGCGAACAAATCAATTCGCACAGGGCAACTGGTCAAGGTTGATGAGCTCGTTACATTCTATAAATGAGGTGATGAAACAGTGAAAGCATTTATGGACGATCAATTTTTACTTAATTCCAATACGGCAGTCCGTTTGTATGAGCAGTTTGCAAAGTCATTGCCGATTATCGACTACCACTGCCACTTGGATCCTCAAGCGATTTATGAGGATAAGCCATTTGCCAATTTAACTGAGGTATGGCTGTATGGCGATCATTACAAGTGGCGTACGATGCGTGCCAACGGAGTAGATGAAGCCTATGTTACAGGTGGTGAGGGCGTCACCGATTATGATCGATTCCTTGCCTATGCTAAAACTGTACCGATGACGCTGGGCAATCCGCTTTATCATTGGTCGCACCTGGAGCTAAGAAGATTGTTTGGCATCAATGAGATTATTAATGAGCAAAATGCGCCGATCATATGGGAAAAAGCTAACGCGAGATTAAAGGAAGCTGATTTCTCACCACGGGGCTTAATTCGAAGCTCGAATGTTCGTGTTGTCTGTACAACGGACGATCCCGCCGATACGCTTGAGTATCATCGCAAACTAAAGGAAGAGCATAATCTTGGCTTCCAGGTTCGTCCATCGTTCCGCCCGGATAAAGCGCTCGAGATTAATCAAGCAACGTTCCTGCCGTGGCTGCTTAAGCTGGAGGAAGCGTGCGGCTACTCGATTACGAGCTATTCAACATTGCTGAAAGCGCTCAAGGATCGGGTACAGTACTTCCATGACACGGACTGCTTATTATCTGATCATGCGATTGATAAAGTGATGTACGCAGAAGCAACGGAGGAGCAGGCGAGTGCTATATTCGCTAAAGCATTAAGTGGAAAGCCCGTTTCTGTTGAGGAGGAGGCAGCTTACAAAACGTATACGCTGCGCTTTCTTGCAGGATTGTACAACGAGCTGGGCTGGACCATGCAGCTTCATATTAAAGCGCATCGAAATAACAACGAAGCGATGTTTGCCAAGCTTGGGCCAGATACTGGCTTTGACTCAATTAACGACGGCCCGCTGGCGGAGCCGCTTGTTAAGCTGCTTAGTGCAATTGAGCAGAAGAGCGGCCTTCCTCGTACAATTCTGTACTCGCTCAATGCAAGTGACAATGATGTGCTGGCTTCTATTATCGGCAGCTTCCAGGGTGGCGGCATCCCAGGGAAAATGCAGCTTGGCTCAGCATGGTGGTTTAATGATACGATTGATGGCATGCAGGCTCAGTTGAAATCACTTGCCAATATTGGGGTGCTGGGCCGATTTGTAGGGATGCTTACTGATTCACGAAGCTTCCTTTCTTATCCAAGGCATGAATATTTCCGTCGCATATTATGCAATATGCTTGGCGAGTGGGTAGAATCGGGTCAGGCGCCTGAGGATGATGAGTTGCTAGGACCTATTGTTGAGGGGATCTGCTATCACAACGCGGAAGCCTATTTTAGATTCGGTTCAAACCAATAACGAGTCCCATATGTGTAACAATCTCATAGTAAGCTAACACCGTTCCTTGTGAACGGTGTTTTTTTTGTGCCAAGCCGTTCTCAGCTAGCATCTGTATGTATAACAAAACTGTTGGGTAAAATAAGCCAACCTAACAAATAAGTGGGGGAATGATCAGGATGTGGAATGTAATAGTGGAATATTTTCCTGATTGGAAAACATGGAATCAGGCACTTGCTACGCTGCTGTTCGCGCTTATTATAAAAGCAATCTATGGACATTTGTATACGTGGGGGAAAAATAAAGGCTCGAATGAGGAGCAAAATGAGGAGCAAAGCCAGGAGGAACAAGAGAAGGCTTCACTTACGGGAAATTACGACACCGATCTTGAGGCAATTAAGCAAATGATAGGCGGCAATAGCGACGTGAACTTTCGTGATTTTCGAATCAGTCTGCGAAGCAGCCGTGCCGTTCTTATTTATGTTGAAGGAATGGAGGATAAAACGCTGCTCAATATGCAGGTTCTGCAAAATTTGATGGACAGCAGCTTTCAGAAGGCTGAGGGCTATAGCTTGCAAGGAGAAGATTTTACTTCATATGTGAAGGAAAGACTGCTGCCAGTAAGCAAGTTGAATGAAATTAAGGAGATCAATGAGCTGGGGCAATTTGTGTTGCGCGGCTTTACCGCTTTGCTTATCGAGGGATTGCAGAGTGCTTTGCTCATTGGTGAGCCTACCCCAAAAGTCAGATCGATCGATGAACCGACCTCCGAGGCTTTATTGCGTGGTCCACGCATTGGCTTTACAGAGGTACTAAGTGAGAATACCGCATTGCTTCGCCAGCATGGACGATCATCAGACCTTGAGATGAAAATGGTTGAAGTGGGAAGCAGAATCAAACGAAATATGGTTATTGCATATATGAAGGAAATCGTGAATCAAGATCTGTTGAAGGAAGTGAATGATCGGGTTGCTACCGTCAAGATGGACTTTATTGCGGAATCCGGTTATGTCGAGCAGTTGATTGAAGACGATTGGCTAAGCCCGTTTCAACAGGTTCAGAATACGGAACGACCAGACCGCGTAATAAATGCACTTCTTGAAGGCAGAATTGCGCTACTGCTTGATGGAACGCCATTCGCTCTTATCGTACCGGTAACGTTTAGTATGCTTCTTCAATCTCCAGAGGACTATTACGAGCGATGGCTATCCAGTTCATTGCTGCGCACACTTCGCTTTATAGTTGCATTTACCGCATTGATGATGCCAGCCATGTATATCTCATTTATTTCTTTTCATCCAGGGCTTATTCCAACCGAGCTAGCAGTCACCATCATTGAGACAAGGCAAGCTGTTCCCTTTCCTTCCATTATAGAGGTTTTAATATTGGAAATTTCGATTGAAATTTTACGAGAAGCGGGAATACGGCTGCCTAAGCCAATTGGACCGGCGATGGGTATCGTCGGTGGTTTGATTATTGGAGATGCCGCTGTTCAAGCCGGAATCGTAAGTCCGATTCTTGTTATCGCTGTTGCAGTTACAGCGATTTCATCCTTTGCTATTCCAATGTATAGCGCGGGGATTACACTTCGCATGCTTCGTTTCGTTGGCATGTTTTTTGCAGCTATGCTTGGTATGTATGGCACGATTTTATTTTTCCTGCTTATATGCAGTCATCTGACTCGATTAAAAAGCTTTGGCGTGCCTTACGTGACGCCAATTGCACCATATCGCTTAAATGATTGGAAGGATTTATTCCTTCGTTTGCCAATTACGTTGATGAAGCATAGACCCAATCTGTTGAAGGCTCAGCAGAAAAAGCGGCGGCCATAATCAATCAAGGGGGAGTTAAATGTTTACCCGTACGGATGATAAGCTAACGACCACTCAGACGTCTATTTTTTTAACAGATTCTCTGCTGGGTGCAGGCATACTAACTATGCCTCGATCTGTTGTAATTGCAACAGGGACTCCGGATGCGTGGATTTCTATTTTGCTTGGGGGATTCATTGTCATATTGCTTGCTCTAGTCATGGTCAAGCTAAGTCAGCAGTTTCCTAACCTAACCGTATTTCAATATGCAGGTAAAATAATCGGTAAACCGCTAGCGTTTGTACTTAACCTCCTGCTAATTGTTTACTTTATTGTGATAGCAGGCTATGAGATGCGAGTGCTGGCTGAAGTCACGATGTTCTTTTTACTGGAAGGCACACCGAGATGGATCATTATCATGCCTTTTATTTGGATTAGCGGTTACTTGCTGACTGGCGGCATTAATGCCATTGCTCGCTTATTTCAGCTTATATTTCCAATTAGTTTGTTCGTGCTCATCGTCTCCTTTCTACTGAGTATGAGAATTTTTCAACTGGACAATCTTCGACCATTTTTAGGAGATGGTTTGCTTCCTGTAATGGAAGGATTAAAATCAACCGTTCTTGTTTTTGCAGGCTTTGAAGTGTTAATGTTTCTAGTCGCTCATATGCAGCATCCCGAAAGAGCAGTTAAGGCAATGGTGGCGGGATTCGGCATTCCCCTTGTTTTATATTTCGTTACCGTTATCGTTGTCATTGGAGGCATGTCGATGGAGGCAGTGATGCTAAGTACATGGCCAACGATTGATTTGCTGCGCAGCTTTGAAGTGGCGGGATTGTTTTTTGAACGATTGGAGTTTCCATTTCTGGTTATTTGGATGATGCAATTGTTTTGCAATTTCACTTGCTATTACTATAGCGCTTCATTAGGTATATCTCAGCTGCTCAAGTTTAAGCAGCATATGGTTTCATTTGGCTTGATGCCAATCATCTACATCTCAGGGGTTATGCCTCAGCGAATTAATGATGTATTTTCAGTTGGTGAATACGTTGGATGGGTGGGGTTAATATTGTTTTTTTTAATTCCTCTGCCGCTTTCTATCGTATGGCTAATTCGGACAAAAGGATTGAAGCAACATGTCTAAACCAATATTTGCTACCCTATTGATACTGGGAATACTTATGCTGTCAGGATGCTGGAGCAGCAAAGAAATCGAGGAGAGAAGTGTATTTGTCGGTATAGCTGTTGATTTGGCCAAAGAAACGAAAGCTGAAACGCGCCTCGAGGAACAAGGCGGCATAACCGCTGTTCAGCCTTTAATTACAGCAACGATTCAGTTCGTGCCGTTGAAATCCGTTTCAGGACCACAGCAAGATGAAGATAACGGTATGAAAAAGTATTTGAATGTTTCAGAAACAGGAGATTCTGTATTTGAGATTATTCGTCAATACTCCGCACGCCGCGATCGTGCGGTGATAGGTCATCATTTAAAGGTATTTATCATATCACAGGCGCTAGCTGAACAAATCGAGGTCGGCAAGGTGCTTGATTTTATGCTGCGTGATAATGATATTCGCCCAAGCTGCTTTGTGTTTTTGTCAAGAAGTGATGCTGATGAAGCATTAAACAGCAGTCAGCCTGACGAAATACCATCTTTTTCTCTAAGGGACATGGTACGCAACAAATTCAGGAATAATCAAATAATGAATGAAGTTACCTTTACAAATATTGATCAGTATTTGTACTCCCGACAAAGCTTTATTTTACAAAATATAGCGGCATACGATGGCGAAAGCGAATTTGCGGGTGCAGGCATAATTAAAGGTTCAACTGGAAAATGGATTGGCAATTTGTCACAGGATGAGGTAGGCAGTATTTCGTGGATTCAAGGCAATAGCAGCGGTGGGTTACTTAAAAGCAAAAATGACAGAAATGAGACCATAATATATGAAATCAAGACGTCGAAAAGCAAAATTACGCCAAAAGTTGAAGGAGAGCACATTACTTTTCATGTCGATATTTCTTCCGAAGGTAGGCTGACCGAAAACTGGGACCGTGAGATAGATGCCTCTAGTATTGTTTTTCTGAAAGAAGCAGAGGATATATTTGAAGAGACGCTGGAGAACATGCTTCAAGGTCTTATTCAAAAGCTGCAAAACGAATTTCAAGTCGATGTAGCTGGCTTCGGGAGACGGCTAAGCATAACCCATCCCAAGGTTTGGAAAAAGGTTAAGGAGGATTGGGATGAGGTGTTTAGTCGGTCAACAGTTGATTTTACGGTTAAATTGAAAATTACCGATTACGGTTCTTCTAAAGAATAGCAGTCATTATGAAAAAAGCTGAAATCCAAGACACATTTTTCAACTTGGATTTTAGCTTTTTTTCTTTTTTAGTAGATAAGCTGAAACGAAGAAGCCAAAAACACGTATGGTAAATGGATAAGTAAGGAGATAGAAAAGAGGAATGTTGATGCGTGAAGCGTTTAAGAAATTGGTCGAGCATTCGTATTTTCACATGATCATTACGAGTATTATTTTCTTGAATGGCGTAGTTGTTGTTGCTGAAACGTATACCCCCGGCAATTCGTGGCTACTAGTGATTGAAAAGATCATTCTTGTCATTTTTGTGCTGGAAATCATGATTAAGATGGTTGGTTTTGGTTTCAAACGGTTTTTCTCTAATGGGTGGAATTGTTTTGATTTTTTAATAGTAGCTAGTAGTTTAGCATTTTTGGCTACTCCTTTTGTCAGTGCGTTGCGTTTGGTTAGGGTGTTGAGACTTTTTCGAATGATTCCAGCCATTCCATCATTGCGTAAAATTATTGACTCGTTGCTTCGATCATTGCCGGCACTAACTGGAGTACTTGGACTGACACTACTTATTTTCTCCATCTATGCAATTATCGGGACAACGTTTTTTAACGACGTCCTTCCATATGAGTTTTTTGGCAGTTTTCATCAGTCTTTATTTACCTTGTTGCAGGTTGTAACATTTGAGTCATGGGCTAGTCAGGTAGCAAGACCAGTTATGGCTGAACTGCCTTGGTCATGGATCTATTTTGTATCATTTATTATTGTTGGGGCTCTTGTAATTTTGAATTTAGTTGTAGCAGTCATATTGAGCTATCTCGGTCAAGAGGATGATACAGACAGGGATGAGCGTGTTGATCGTATTTTACAAGAGAATCGTGAGCTGAAGCAGGATCTGCAAGAAATAAAACAGCTGCTCTTGGAGCAGAAGAAGCACTCGAGCTAGCGTGTTGTTTCACGACAGGAGACGTGCACATAGGTAAACAATTGAATATAAGGAAACGGTATTTTTATGAAGAAAGACATGAAGCTGAATGGATAATGTGCTCATGTCTTTTTTACGTACTTGCTTAACGAGAATATTGTGTTCACACATATGATAGTTTAGTATAATAGTTAAGTGGTTTATGTAGATATAAATTCATGTAATAGGCTTAGCTGCTACAAAGATGATATGGGAGGAATGATCATGTCAGAAGAGTATTATGGATATTTATTAGCTCATTTTATCGGTGAACAGCCTGATGGGGAACAAGTCTATTTTGCATACAGCGAGAACGGCTTGCACTGGAAGGATCTAAACAATGGTCAGCCGATACTACTCTCAGGCCTAGGAGAGAAGGGGGTGCGTGATCCGTTTATTATTCGTTCTCCACTAGACAACAGCTTCTACATCATTGCTACTGATCTTCGTATTGCAAACGGGAAAGGCTGGGGAACTGCGGTAAATGAAGGCAGCCGCGATATTATCATCTGGAAATCTGAGGATTTGGTGAACTGGTCAGAGCCTTGGGCGGTAACGGTCGGCATAGAAGGAGCGGGCTGCGTATGGGCGCCGGAATCGATCTATGATGAGCAAGCGCAAAACTTCCTAGTATTTTGGGCATCAGCTACAAGGGACTTTGATCACGAGGAGCGCAAGCAAAAAATATATTGTTCCCGCACGAATGATTTCCGTACCTTTAGTGAGCCAGAGCTATATATTGAGCGGGATAATCACATTATTGATACGACGATTATTGAACACGCGGGATATTATTATCGCTTGTCCAAGGATGAAACGACGAAAAATATTACCCTTGAAAAAGGAGCTTCCTTGGATATGGAGGCATTCGCACCTGTGTCAGCTCCATCTCTAGAGGCTATCTATGGCGTAGAAGGTCCGCAAATTTTCAAGCTGAATGATCGTGAGGAATGGTGCTTAATTATAGACCGCTTTGCTGAAGGCAAAGGCTACCTGCCCCTGCTGACTTCTAATTTGGACTCTGGAGAATTTCGGATTGTTGAGGATGGAGCCTTCGACTTAGGCACGACTAAGAAGCGTCACGGCAGTGTCATTCAAATTACTAGAGAAGAATGTAACCGCTTGCTTGCCGCTTATGGCGATGGCCATCAGGTATTACCAGGCCAATTCGCAGATCCTGATCTAGCGAAATTCGGCGATCGTTACTATCTGTATCCGACAACAGATGGTTTCTCCGGCTGGTCAGGCACGCAATTCCACGTGTTTTCCTCTTCAGATATGAAGATCTGGCAGGACGAAGGAATAATTGTCGATCTGGAATCTCCCGAGGTTCCTTGGGCAGTTGGCAGCGCTTGGGCACCCGCGATTGCTGAAAAAAATGGAAAATACTATTTTTATTTTTGCGGTAAATTAAAAAGTGGCGAAAGCGCAATCGGTGCAGCAGTTGCCGATTCGCCAACAGGACCATTTACTGCTATGCCTGAGCCTCTTATTACGATGGAGCAAATGAAGCGATTGTCCATTAAAATGGGTCAGACGATCGATCCAGCCATCTATACAGAAGAAGATGGGACCTCTTACATGCTGTTCGGCAATGGAGATGGAGCGATCGTACAGCTTGGCGAGGATATGGTGAGCGTGGTAGAGGAGACGATGGCTAATCTCGAAGGCTTACATCACTTTAGAGAAGCAGTTACTGTGTTGAAGCGGGACGGCTTGTATCACTTTACGTGGTCCTGCGATGACACGGGCAGTGAGGATTATCATGTTAATTATGGCACATCTGAACATCTGTATGGCCCTGTCACATTTCATTATACGATACTATCGAAAAATGCGGACAAAGGCATGCTTGGTACAGGACATCATTCAATGATGAAGGAGCCTGGCACTGACCAATATTGGATGGCCTATCATCGCTTCGTGACGCCGCTAACTCGTTTCCGAGATGGCAAAGGCTTTCATCGCGAGGTATGTATTGATCCGATTACGTTTGGCTCAGATGGATTAATGGAGCCAGTGAAGCTATAAATAGTGTAAACATTGTTTGCAAGATGAAAAAAGACACTCAACGCTCTATCTTAGTAGAACGTTTGGTGTCTTTTTCATAAGGATAGATTTATTAAGCCCATAGCAACTGAGTTATTGCAATTATTGCTTAAAGAAACGGACTTTAAGAAGTTAGAGGAGAGGCTGACCAAGTTAATATCGCCGAAGTCTAAGCTACTATAGAATTGAAGCCAAATTTTGAGCGAGCTGATGTACAGAAGGCTTGCTGCTTAGCTGAAGCTGATATAAAAATGTAGGCCGTGGTTGTTCCTCGAGGAGCTTGTTAATCGCTCCCAGATCATGAAGCTCGCCTAATCGAGTAGAAAGCATGCGTGGCGTTACTAGCTGCAAGGCGTGCCGTATGTCCTGAAAACGTTCATGCTCGTAATGCAAAGCAAGCAGAACTGGCATATTCCATGCTTTTGCTGACAACCTGCCGAATCCAAGCTTTTCCTCTGTATGCTGAAGTGCTTTTGCCGCTTCCTTATATAGCAATCCTTTCTCGGTAAGCACATACTCAGGCAAGGCGGGGTGACGTCGTTCATAAGGGGACAGATGCTGTAGCAGTCCATTTTCCTCCATGCGTTTCAAATTATCGCTTAGTCGAGCGGGAGCAATTTGAAGCTGATGCTGCATCGGGGTAAATCGACCACGGCAGCTTTCTAAAGCTAGCAAAATAGGGATGGTCCATTGTCCCGACAGTTCCTGAGTGAGTCGTAATGTAAGCTGTTCTGTACTCAGAGGGGTGTCAGTTCCTCAGATAGCATCAAACTGTGACCGTCAGGATCGATGAATGTTGCTAGCTTTACCATCTCAGGCACAGTTTCTGTTTCCCCAATAAATGTTACACCTTTTTGTTCTAAAGCCTTTCTCGAAGCTTCGATGTCGTACACCTCAAAAACAGTAGAGGATGTAGAAGGAACAACCTCTTGAGCCTCAGAAAACCCAATAATGCAATGTTCAGTCGTGGTGCCAACCATAGCCATCCCAGATTCGGAATCGTGGAAAAGTAATGAGAAACCTAGCTTGTCTTGATAAAATTCAAGACTTTCCTGTAAATTTTTCACACTGTACCATACAGTTACCCCTGGCTTAAACATAAAACACCTCCATTAAGTTATACCGAAAGTATACCAAGTATATTTTCGGTAGTAAATAAAAAAATAGAAACTTTTGGATTTTTCTTATTGCGCTTAAGAGCTCATTTAACTTATGATTTAATTAGATTAATAAAAGTAGTATTCGATTATATAATTTGTTAATCTAATGTTGGAACCTAATAGATGAAAGATAGCAAAGAAGAGATGAGAAGCAAAGGAAGCTTATTTATTGATTTTTTATGAAAAAAACATAAAAGTTAATAAGAAAGTAAAGAGATGCCAATATAAATAAAAAAATGCATATTGCATTATGCTTATTAATTTATGATAATAACAAAATATATGAAAAATAACTGTATGTATCTATATATATGTAAGCGCTTTCCAATATTGAGTTTATTTTGATCGCCATATGTCATGTATGCATAGCCATTGCAGATAGAGCAAAAGGAGTCGTTTGTAATGTACAGACTGTTAATAGTAGATGACGAAGAGATCATTACGCAAACATTGTATGAGGTTTTTAATCAGTCCATGCAAGAGGAATTGGATGTATACAAAGCTTTTTCAGCGAAGGAAGCTCTGGATTGGATGTCTCGCACAAGAATAGATATTGTATTGTCAGATATCCGTATGCCAGGAATGAGTGGACTTGAGCTAATGGAGAAGATACACACGTATTGGCCGAGATGCAGAGTCGTATTTCTAACGGGCTACAGTGAGTTCGAGTATGCCTATCAGGCGTTGCAAAAAGCGAATGTAAAGTATCTACTAAAAACAGAAGGCTATAACAAGGTAATGCAAACAATTCAAGAGGTCATCGATGAAATTAAATACGATCACCAAATCAATCATCTGCTCAAGCAATCGGTCGAGCAGAAGGACGCGTTAGTCTCAATTGCTCAGGGAGAGTATTTTAGACAGGTTATTCTCGATGGCTATGACGAGACCGTTGAACGCTCGCTTGAAATGCTCGAGCATGAATTTAAACATTTCGATATTAACCTTCGTGCTGATGAAAGGGTTCTGATTGTTCTCGGTCGTTTTGCCTATACGACTGATTTGTCCTATCTTCAAAAAGTGGATAATCTGTCATTAGTTCGGCAAATATGGGATTCATTTATGTCTGATCAAATTAATAGTACAGCTGTTATTGATAAACATGGCGATTTAATATGGTTTCTACAACCCTCTATGCAAGCAGGGCAAATGCTAGGTGGTCGGATCACGACTTATGTTGAGGGGACGCTTGAGCTTATCCAACAAGCCTGTCAAGCCACGCTTGGAGTCGACCTCTCTTTTACGATGAGTGGAAAACCGTGCAACTGGGAACAGGTATCCAGCCAGTATGAAGCTTTGCGCCAGCTCCAGAGAATGCATATTAGTGAAGGCATTCCGGTTATTCAAGTTGCTCATTCCCTTACTCTTTCATGTTCATCCAGCTCAGAAGGATTCAGGATTGGGCCAAAGGTGGAAATGATGACTCTTCATCTTGAAGCAGGGCGCATTAAAGAGTTTATGGAATCATTTGAAGAAATTGAGTCTTATACGTTAAACCATAATGATTCCGCTCTTCGTTCTATGGAAGTATACTACAGCCTTTCATTAATGATGCTGTCATATATGAACCGATATCAATTGAATGAACAGCTAACGGATATGAACAAATTAATGCGTTTAGACGCCCACGCTTCAATGAAGGAGGGCTTTAGATATATACGAATGATTGCTGAAAAAATTTTTTCTAACAAGCATTCGGATGATCGAGATCGAGCCTCATCTGTTATTGATAAAATTTGTAACTATATCCATGAGCATCTAAGTGAAGATTTATCTTTAGTTAGGCTTGCGGAGGTCCATTATTTTAATCCTTCTTATTTATCACGATTATTCAAGCAGGAGAAAGGCGTTAAGCTGTCAGAATATATTGATGAATGCAGGCTTAGAAGAGCAAAAGAGCTGTTAGGAAACGCAGATTTGAAAATACGTGAAGTTGCCCTTCAGGTGGGATATGAAGCAGCACACTCCTTTACAAGATTTTTCAAAAAAGCAACAGGTATGACACCGCAGGAGTACCGAGATCTGTGATGCTTATCGAAGCAGTATAATCCTGAATAGTCCATTATAAATGCCAAAAGCCATCCCTTGTGCTTGTTTTCCAAGAGGATGGCTTTAGATGCATTGTAAATGCTGCTGTTATAAAAATGTGCGAATATCAATTTTTTGGCCTAACTTGGCACTTTCGAGAGCTGCAAGCACCATCGCCATGCTGTAAATATTGTCTCCACTATAGGTTTCAGGCTGTGTACCTTGCCCTAGCGAATCAAACATATGCTCAAGGCAACCATGATGAAAGGTTAATTGCATTGAAATAGGCTCGGAAGCAGCACGCTCATGTTCATACAGGAACTTTCCAGCTTGCGGCTCCGGTTTGACGATTTCGGCATATGGTTCACCATGACCATCCCAGATAGCAGTTCCTTGGTCGCCTACAATGCGCCACGATGCTTCCCATGACGTTGGAGCTCCTTCGGCACACCATGAGCCTCGGTAATCAAACACAGAACCGTCAGCCATCTCGAAGATGCATAATGCCATGGCATTCCCTTGATACCAGGACCCCTTCGGATTGAATTCATGGCAGTATACCGATATTGGATTAGCACCGATTAGATATCTTGCTTGATCGAATGTATGAATCGCCATATCGAGCAGCAACGGACTTTCCATCGCGTCTCGGAAACCGCCAAAATGCGGCGCTAAAAAGAAATCGGCACTTGTAAAACCGACTGTGCCTATCGTTTGCTTTTCAATCATTTGTCGAAGCGAACGAATTCTTGGATCGAATCTTCGATTTTGCATGATGGCATGTGTTCGTCCTGTTTCTTTAGCAAGCTGGACAAGCTCCAAGCATTGCTCAAGCGATTCCGCAAGCGGCTTTTCACTGAATACGTCGCAGCCAAGCTTCATCGCAGTAGAGGCAATCCCATAGTGGCTTGCAGGAATTGTAATGTCAAATACAAGATTTGCTCCTGTAGCATGGATGGCTTCTGACAAATCAGTAAAAATAGGGCATGCCAGCTGCTTTTGCGTTGCAAATCGAGCGGCTGCATCAGGATTAATATCGACCAGGCCGACGATGCGTGTATCGCTTCTTGTTAAGGCGTAGTCAGCCCACACATGCGCCATACTGCCGCAACCAGCAATAATTACGTTATAGCTCATAATGATGCCCCCTCTACAGGGTTAGCAATAAATTGGCCGCCGCGGCAAGTTTTTAAATAGTTGAGTGCATGCACCTGTCCCGTCATTTCTAGTTCGCCCTTATAAACGGGGTCGTGCCAGCCTTCAATGTCAATGGCTCCTTGGTAGCCATGTTGACGCAAAATCGTAATAATGTCGCTCCAATTGCTGTCGCCAAAGCCTGGCGTACGATGCCAGACAAAGTTTTTAGGTCCATGAATACCATATTCCTTCACGATGTCCCAAGCGATCGTTGCATCCTTGCCGTGCACATGAAAAACTTTATCAACCCATTTTCTAAGCTGAGGAATAGGGTCAATCAAGCTGACCATTTGATGACAAGGCTCCCATTCAAGACCGATGTTGTCGGCGGGCACAGCGTTGAACATCATTTCCCACGCAGTAGGATTATGGGCAATATTCCAGTCTCCGCGATCCCATGTTCCGCCCATATCGCAATTTTCAAACGCTAAGCGCACGCCTTTGTCAGCTGCCCGCTCAGCCAGGTCGCCAAATACCTCCTTGAAAACGGGAATGGATTCATCAATGGGACGGTTAGGAATTCGCCCAGTAAAGCCGGATACGATATCTGTACCAAACAATGGAGCGTGCTCGATTAAGCGCTTCCAGCTTGCTAAAGTATCGGAGCTGTCGCCTTCACCAGTCAGCGGGTTTCCAAAAACGCTTATAGCTGAGATCGTGAATTGATGTTCGTCTGCCAACGCACGAACTTGCTTAGCCAGTTCCTTTAAGTCTGTTTGCCCTGTCGATTGCCAAAACGTTAAATTGAACGATTCAAATCCATGACCGACAATTTGCGGAATAATAGAAGTTGCAGTATTGCCGCCTACTAATGTACCAATTGTGATCTCGTGTTTCATTATTGTTATCACTCCAATATTGTCATATAGTATTGCTAGCAACTCTATTATAGATAAGACGTTTTAAGGTTGCTCTATCTGAAATTGGCGGAACTTTCTCTAATATTGTGGAGGTATGACGCATGAGCTATCGAAAAGAACTGTGGGAGGATACGCACATGTCCCAGCGTGCTTATCCGATTCAACTTTTTCAAAATCGACCAACGAATAAAAAAATAGGCGACTGTATTTTATATTTGCACTGGCATGCCCATTTGGAATTAATTATCGTCAAGTCAGGCCAAGCCTTATTTTATATCGACAGCCAGCCAATAGAGGCAAGAACGGGAGATGTGCTTTTAGTTCCAGGAGGTAGTCTGCATGTCGGCTATTCTCAAAGCGAAGAAAAGGTTGAAATTGACTGTATCGTGTTTAACCCCGCTTTGTTCCAGGAATGGATGGATGACTCCATCCATGTTCAGCTGCTCTCCATGTATTTGGAGGGGAAAAATCATTTTCCATATTTAGTTTCTAAGGAACCTTATTTTTCAGTCGAGTTGCAGGAGGAATTGAAAAGGGTCACAGATGAATTGTTAAAAAAAGAAGCCGGCTATCAATTGATCGTTAAAGCTAAGCTATATGCTTGGCTAGTACAGCTGGCTCGCAACCATAAGCAGCCCTCAAAGGCTCAAGAGCCCTATTTTGCCAATCGAGATCGATTCAAGCAGCTTATTAAATGGGTCAAGCTTCATTATGCAGAGAAACCAACTGTTAAACAGGCTGCAGCGATGGTTGGCCTTGATCCTTATTATTTTTGCAAACAATTCAAGAAGCTGACAGGTAGAACTTTTATCGAATATGTAAATATTTGCCGTTTAACAGAGGCAGAGAGAATGCTAAAGTATAGTGAAGAAACGATAAGTGAGATTGCGAGCAGCATAGGCTGTGAAAATGCAGCATATTTTACTAAGCTTTACAAGCAGTATATGGGCATGACGCCTTCAGATGCGAGAAAAGGTAAGCACAGCTCATAGCTGGTAGGTAAATACGTTAATGTGAAGTGGGGGAGAAGCTTGCGAAATTCTATTAAGTCTAAAATACGTATTTTGTCTTTTGTTATAATTGGAATTTTTATGCTATCTGCTTATATTAGCTACCGAACGAGTATTGACCGCGATGAGCTTGATCAAGAGAAAAACTTCCATGATGAAATTTTGTATGATGAGATAGGGTTAAGTAAGTATGATCCTCCGATAAACGTTTCCTTTGTACGTGACATCGGTACGGACTTTAACGATTTGCTTAGTAGTCTCCCAGGAGAAACGCTGGAGGACAATAGATGGTCTCGCTTATACCAACAAGTACTTGGCATTCAGATCGATTATGATTGGACTGCTAATGGAGATTTCTATCGACAGAAGCTTAACTTCGCCATCTCATCAGGACAACTTCCAGATATTATTAAAGTGTCCTCAGAACAATTAAGGCTGTTAAGCAATGCAGGGTTAATTCAAGAGCTGACAGATGTGTATGAGAAGTATGCCACGCCATTTACGAAAGATATTCTTAATCAAGAAGGCAGTGGTCCCTTCGATGCTGCAACAATTGGCGGCAAATTGATGGGAATACCTGAATCGAATTCTTCGATTGAAGGTGCGATGTATATATGGATTCGTACCGATTGGCTCGATCGGCTGGGATTACAGCCACCTAAAACGATGAATGATGTATTGGAAATTTCGAGAGCGTTTACATTGCGGGATCCAGACCAAAACGGGAAGGATGATACGTTTGGATTAGCGCTAACGAATTATTTATGGGATCCTACCATGGGAGTCAAGGGCTTCATGGCTGGATACAACGCATTTCCTGAAATATGGATTGAAAATGAAGCGGGCGAGCTGGTTTTTGGAGGGGTTCAGCCAGAAGTTAAAGATGCCCTCCAGGCTTTGCGGCAGATGTATCAGAACGGGGAAATTGATCCCGAGTTCTCCTTTATGAATGGCAATAAAGTGAAGGAACGCATCGCAAACGGCAAAATCGGCATGGTATATGGCGAGCAGTGGGCTTCTTTTTTAGTACAAAGCAGTCGTACTAGTGATCCAGATGTGGACTGGCAGGCCTTCCCTATTGTATCTGTAAGTGATGAGCCAGCCAAAGTACCATTAAAATTCAATACGTGGCAATTTTTTGCTGTGCGTAAGGATTTTCAACACCCGGAAGCTATCGTGAAACTAATAAACTTGCATTTGGAAAAGAATTGGGGCAAGACAGCCGAGTACGAAACGTATTACAGCACACCTTTTGCTGCATGGCAGCTGTCTCCTGTTACGCCATTCCCCGCCAGAAAGAATATAGACGCTTATCGTCAACTGGAGGCTGCTCGTTATACTGGAGATTGGAGCGAGCTTGATTCTGAAGCAAGAATGATAAAAAAGTTGATTGATACGTATCATGCAGGTGGAGCTAATATGTCCTCGGGATGGGGCTGGGAAAAAACCTACGGTCCAGATGGCGCATTTTCCATATTGGTACAATATGAGGAAAATGATCAGCTGCTATATGAAAAATTTACAGGCGTTCCAACAGAAACGATGATTGAAGCGCAGAAGATACTCCATGATCTTCAGCATGAAGCTTACATTAATATTATTCTAGGAAATCCTATTGACGAGTTTGATCGTTTTGTTGATAGGTGGAAAAAATTAGGAGGAGATCGCATTACACAGGAAGTGAATGACTGGTATTCTCAAAATCGGTAAGGATTATAAGTATTGCGGAGGAATCGGCCTTGATCAAATTCCCAGTAACTTCATTACGAAATACGATATTTTTTCGGCTGTTGATTACGTATGTTCTAGTTATTTTTCCGATTATTTTATTAGGCTTTTATTTATATTATTGGAGCTATAATAATGCAAGTGAAGATATATCAAGGGCTACAGTAACTCAGCTTAATTATTACCTGGAAGACTTGAATCGAGAAATCGAGTGGATGGAGCTGCAGCAGCATGATTTGCTTGAGGACAATGAACTGAACAAGCTTGGCGTGACATGGGAATTGATGAGTAGTGTGGAGCAGCGTGAAAGTCTTACGTACTTGCTGCATCGTCTTACCTCTTTTAAGAATAGCAGCTCATATATCCAAGATATCAAAATTCATATCGATGCGATTGGAAAGACGATTTCAGCTCAAAACGCTGTGGTTGATTTGGATCGGCAACACTATGAAAAGCTGTCATCGAGTATGTCGAAATACCGAGAACGGCTAACCTACCTTAACTCTTCCTTGCATCTTATCGCTGCAAAGTATGGAGGGAAGAAAGGACAAGCACCGTTATACATTATTCAAATTAATCTCGATTCGAATAAGCTGAGTGATTCCTTGCAGCAAATCAGTCTCTATGATAATAGTGGAGCATTTTTATTTTCAGATACGACAGGCTTTCGAGTAATGAACCATGAGTATGCCAAGCCTATTATGCAAAGCTATCTTATGCAAACTAAAGAAGCGCGCAACAGCACTTCGCTGCTTAACAATAGTGGAACAATGTATCATATCGACAGCGTGTACTCTCCAAAATTAAAGCTGACGATTGTAACGTATTTGCCTGAGGAAACGGTAAAACGCCCCCTGCATTTTTTCTATCAGTGGGCGTGGCTATTTGCTTTAGCCTGCCTCATCGCCATTATCGTCGTAACTTATTTTACGTATCGCTTTATTCATAAGCCCTTGCTGCTGCTCGTTCAAAGCTTCAGACGAATGGAGGAGGGGGAGCTGGATATTCCGATCGACCATGACAACCGGGATGAGTTTGGCTTCCTGTACACAAGATTCAACCAGATGCTAGTGAAGCTGAAAATGCTAATTGATCAGGATTATAAGCAAAAAATGATGATGCAGCGCTCAGAATTAAAACAGCTCCAGTCGCAAATCAATCCGCATTTTTTGTATAACAGCTTCTTCATATTAAATTCTTTGGCCAAGGTTTCGGATGTGGACCGAATTGAGCAATTTACAGTAATGCTGGGGGAATATTTTAGATTTATAACACGTAATGGCGATGATCTTGTAACGTTACATGAGGAGACGAAGCATTCTCGTGTATATACGGAAATTCAGCAGCTGAGATTTTCACGCCGATTACACGTCCAATTTGACGAGCTTCCGGAAGCGTGTGCTTCTATAAAGGTTCCTCGACTTATTATCCAGCCCATTATCGAAAATGCATATGAGCATAGCTTGGAGAAAAAAAGCGAAAATGGACTGCTTGTCGTATCTTTTGACAAACAAGAACAGGGCATAACGATCATGATTGAGGATAACGGTGAGCATTTATCAAATGAGAAATTGGAAGAGCTGCAGCAAAGCTTAGAGAAAGTCAATGAAATGAGAGAAATGACAGGAATGATCAATATTCACCGACGTCTTCAATTGACGTTTGGTGAAGGCAGCGGCTTGAAACTTGAAAGGAGCGTAATGGGTGGTCTCAAAGTAACGATTTGTATTCATCTGAATGAAAACGATCAGGGATAAGCAACATGTCAGGCCGTATAAGAACGGACAGGATAGGCGCACTAGCTGAAATGGCTACGTGCGCTTTTTATATTTGAACCTATAAGTTGAGGGGCAATTCTCTTCAGTTTGACGGGTTGTTGTGACAGCACAGAAGCATTACCCTATTACGTATACTTGTATAATCGGTATTGGGGGGATTGCTGTAAAGGTGAATGCAAGTAAACGGAAAATGGTTCTTTTGCTGTCAATCGTCTGTATTGTGATCGTGAGCGTATGGCTGCTTGATAGAAAGCAACAGGATCAGCAGAATGAAGAAATTCCAGTTGTTAATGGATCAATGGCGGCCAACCCTATTTTTTTATCTGATGTTCCTGATCCAGATGTCATTAGAGTGGATGATGCCTACTATATGGTGAGCACGAGCATGCATATGATGCCTGGTTCTCCTATTATGAAATCAACGGATTTAGTTAATTGGGAAATAGTAGGATATCCATATGAGCGGTTGGAGGAAAATGACGCGCACAATATGCGAAATGGCATGAATGTGTATGGTCAAGGCACATGGGCAAGCAGTTTAAAGCATTATAATGGAACGTTTTATGTGCTTACCGCAGCACTTGATTCGGGAAAAACGTATTTGTTCTCTGCGCAAGACCCGAGTGGCCACTGGGAACGAACGGAGTTTAATGAATATTTGCATGATCCCGCTCTATTGTTTGATGATGATGGTAAGGCCTATATCATTTATGGCGTTGAAAACTTTTCAATTAAAGAGCTGACCTCGGACTATAAGGCTATTAAGCCAGATGGACTTAATAAAGAAATATTGACATCTGGAAAGCCAGGTATGGAAGGGGCGCATGCTTATAAAATCAACGGCAAGTACTACATCACTGCAATCTGGTGGGAGAAGGGGCAAATTCGTAGACAATACATTTACCGTGCTGACCAGCTAGACGGTTCATATGAGGGTAGGCTTGCTTTAAGCGATACTATGGGCTATAAGCATAATGGCGTTGCTCAAGGTGGACTCGTTGAGACACGAGATGGCAGATGGTATGCTATGCTGTTTCAGGATCATGATGCTGTCGGTAGAGTTCCAGTGCTTGTTCCTGTTAAATGGGAGGAAGACTGGCCGGTATATGGGGAAGAAGGCAAGGTTCCATTAACATTCACAGCACCAGGAATTAGCGATTTTACGACTGCATTAACAAAAAGCGATGAATTTTACCAGACAACAGATCATGCAACGGCATCGAACGCTGAAAACAATCAAGTACCATCAACAGCTCCATCAGGTGGAGTTGAATTGATCGTCAACGGTTCATTTAACAGTGGCATTGCGGATTGGAGCGGCAAGGATCAGGCGAGCATTCAAGTTATAGCTGATGCACAGTCGAATGAAAACCAAGTTGCACATATTTTTAATCGCAAGGCAACTTATGCTGGCATTGAACAAAATGTGACGGG
Organism: Paenibacillus septentrionalis; assembly: GCF_042659865.1. Classification (NCBI taxonomy): domain Bacteria; kingdom Bacillati; phylum Bacillota; class Bacilli; order Caryophanales; family Paenibacillaceae; genus Paenibacillus; species Paenibacillus septentrionalis. Next base: position 960,397 of record NZ_JBHSTE010000001.1, on the reverse strand, counting down.
AAAAATTAACGTCGGAGAACGATATCTTGCAAGCTTTAAAGTTAAGTATACAGAAGGACCTGCATCCAAGGAGTTTGTATTGACAGCAAGAAAGATTGTTAACGGCGAAACCACTTATCAAAATCTTATTAGAGGAACGGCCAAAAAAAATGAATGGACTGAAATAACAGGGACATTTGCCATCGAGGATGATCCAGCATTTGTGTATCTATTCATCGAGACGCCTTGGACAGCGGAGCCTGATCCGGAACAGGATTGGATGGCATTTTATGTTGATGATGTAACTGTGCTGTCAAATCCTCTTTCATCAAATGAGCTGGCCGAGGGGATGCCAAACGGATCGAAGCTTGGCTTGCAATGGCAGTGGAACCATAATCCAGACAACACAAGATGGTCGCTTACAGAGCGGCAAGGCTTCCTAAGACTTCACACTGGTTCTGTCGTCAATCATTTGCTGGAGGCGCGCAATACGCTTACGCAGCGTGCACAGGGACCAACAAGCTCTGGTTGGATTCAACTGGACACGCGGAATATGTTGGATGGCGATGTTGCAGGGCTGGCTGCTTTTCAGCAGGAGTATGGCTTTATTGGTGTAACACAGGAATCAGATGAGCAGTATCTCATTATGGTGAATAAAGGAGAAGAAATTTCGCGACAGAAGCTGACGCATTCCTATATCTATCTTAAAGTTGATTTTGATTTTACGATTGATCGGGCTCAGTTTTATTACAGTCTGAATGGTAGAGAGTGGGAACTGTTTGGCAATACATTGGAGATGAACTATACCATTCCTCATTTTATGGGGTATCGATTTGCATTGTTTAATTATGCGACAAAGCAGTCTGGAGGCTATGCTGACTTTGATTTCTTTAGATTTAGCCCTGAAGCCACAGGCAGCAAGACAGCCTATAGCCTGTCCGCTTATCTGAATGATAGCATGCTCACGCTACGCAAGGACAGGGATAGCGAGTATGAAGCTCAGGTACTGCTAGATGAATGGCCGGAAGAGCTGGATATTGAGAGAATTGAAGCTGTAATGCAAGTGCCACAGCTATTTAGAGTGAGTGCCATTCATACGCACGGGTCGAATATGTCTAATGCAGACATTACGTTTGACCATGATGGCGATAGGCTTATGCTGCACATAACTCGCATAGATTCAACCAAACCGATGTATACGAATCAGGATGGAAGCAGAGTTGTTGTTACAATCAATCTATTACTAGCCCAGGAGTTGAGCGAAATGAAAAATGAAGAAATTAAAGTAGAGCAAGTAACGATTTTTGATACAGATAAGAAAGAAACAAACATTGATGTAAGCGGAGCAGTGACCAAGGCCTCCTATACACCTCCAGCCTCTGCAGTAGGCAAAGAGATTGGCTACGGCAACCCGCTCGTTTCATTTAAGTTTGGAGCTGATCCTTATGCTCTTGTGTATGACGGTCGCGTTTATTTGTACATGACCAATGATCGTCTGGAACACGATGAGAATGGTGAAGTTAAGGACAACACGTACAGCACGATCAATAAGCTTGGCGTTATTTCTTCTGACGACCTCGTGAACTGGACCGATCACGGTGAAATCAATGTAGCGGGCAGTGAAGGTGCAGCGAAATGGGCTTCACAATCATGGGCTCCAGCGGCTGTGCACAAGGTTATTAATGGTGAGGATAAATTTTTCCTATACTTCGCTAATAATGCGAGCCATATCGGCGTGTTGATGAGCGATAGTCCTACAGGACCTTGGATTGATCCGATTGGTCAGCCGCTCATTACTAGACAAACACCTGGGGTAGCAGACGTAACGTGGCTGTTTGACCCTGCGGTACTGGTTGATGATGATGGGCAAGGCTACATCTATTTTGGTGGCGGAGTACCACAAGGACAGGATGCGATGCCTAACACTGCAAGAGTTATGAAGCTCGGAGATGATATGGTGAGCGTTGTAGGTGAAGCGGAAGTGATTCCTGCGCCTTACATGTTCGAAAACTCTGGTATTAATAAGGTGAATGGCAAATATTATTATACGTACTGCTCCAATTTCTACAACGGCACACGTGAGGAAGGCAGCCCGCCTCCCGGGCAAATTGCTTATATGGTAAGCGATTCGCCAATGGGACCATGGACGTACGCTGATACGATTTTGAAAAATCCAGGACATTTCTTTGACGTAGGCGGCAATAATCATCACGTTATTTTCGAATTTCATGGCACATGGTACATTGCATATCACGCTCAAACGCTATCGAAGGCAATGGGGGTACCAAAAGGCTATCGCTCTACACATTTAAACAAAGTGAACTTCCTGGCAGATGGCTCGATTGAAGAAATTATCGCCGATTATAAAGGTGTAGAGCAAGTGAAGTCATTAGATCCATTCAAACGTGTAGAAGCAGAAACAATTGGCTGGAATGCCGGTATTGGCATAGAGGCGAGTGCAGATGCTGGCAGCGGCAGAGTGGTGACAGGCATCGATGATGGTGATTGGATCGGCGTATCTAATGTCGATTTCGGAAGTGAAGGAGCGGCTTCATTTCATGCAGCTGTATCAGGAGGAGCTTCTCCAGCGTCCATTGAACTGCGCCTTGGAAGCCCGGAAGGTGAGCTTATCGGTGAGCTGACTGTGCCTGCTTCAATAGCTGGCATCCAATCGACGGAGCTTATCAATAAGGTGAATGGCGTGCACAATTTATTCTTTGTATTTAGAGGTGCTGCTGGCAGCGATTTATTCACTTTTGACTACTGGAATTTCCAATAATAAAGCGAGATATACAAGGGCATATGGGTTACAAACAGCCTCAGCATCGAAACAGATGCTGAGGCTGTTTTTGTCAGGGTAATGGTCTGGCTGGAGAAAGCGTTAAAACCACCACTAACCCAATGTTTATATAGCGTGCAAATCTTTACTTGTTGCATGGTGATGGTTACCCGAAAACCCTTGTCAGTAAAGGAAATCTATAATTAAACAGGTAACTGATCTAAAGAGAGTAAGGTTGTTGCAACTCCGATGTAAGCGCTACACTTTCACTGTAATCATAACACAATTAGGGGGAAGCAAAATGCGTAAGAACAAAACGATGTTAATGATGCTGTGCCTTGTATTTGTATTAATACTAGCTGCTTGCAGCAGTAATTCAGGGACAACACCTTCCAACAATGGTGAAACACCTCCAGCAAATGAACAAACACCTTCCAATGACAATGACGCTGAAGAAGATGTAGTCGTAGGAAACCCTAACGCAACGCCTGAAATGGATTTTGATTTGGGAGGACGCACGATTAAAGTCGTATCCTGGTGGGATATGTCAATTCCAGAGGACAACCCAGACAATATCCAGCGTAAAGCTAATTTGGAAGCCTTAATGGAAAAACACAACTTTAACATTGAATACATTGCTATTGATTATGGCGAGTATCAAACAAAAGTTGTCGCATCGTTAATGGCTGGAGAACCGCTTGGGGACATCGTTCGTCTAGGCAAAACGTATACGGTTCCAACACTGGTCAAGCAGGATCTATTATGGCCGCTTGATGATTATGTGAAAAATGAAAACGCTTTTAACGTCAAGGTTACAAAAGAGCTGTACACTTACGATGGTAAAGGCTATGGCTTCACAGATGACAAAGCTAACCATACAACAGGAATCTTCTATAATCGCACACTTATGAATCAGCTTGGCTTAAAGCCGCTGCAGGATTACGTGAATGAGGACAATTGGAACTGGGATACATTTATCCAGGTTGCCAAGGAAGCTAATAAGGATACAAACAATGATGGAAAAATAGATACTTGGGGACTGGCAAACCGCGGGTTGCTCGAGCCAGCACTTTTCTCCAATAATGCAGAACTTACTTCAGGAGATAAACAAAACCTGGATGATCCAAGAACATTAGAAGCATTAAACTTTGTTTCTCGTCTTGCAACGGAGCAAGTATCCAGACCTACCGAAGGTGGAGATTGGACAGAACCAAGCCAATTTTTCCGTGAAGGCAACACCTTGATGTATGTAGGAGCTATGTATGAGGTGAACGGCATTAAAACGGATATGGCGGATTACGATATCGGCTTTGTACCGCTTCCTAAAGGACCAAGTGCAACGGAATATCATTCTGGCGAAGCGTTATACCAAGCATTAACGATTCCAAAAGCAGTAGATAATCCGGAACAGCTCATGTACATTTGGGAAAAAATCAATGACATTGAATCTATGTACGATTATCCATCTCAAGCTTCATTCGAAAGCAATTTCGACAATGAAGATGATATCAATAATGCAAAAATGGCACAGGCAGGATTAGTCGTAATTGATCATTTTACATTCCCATCCTTGCCATATTGGGATTTTGAAGGTGAATTGACGTCAGGAACATCCGTTTCGACGGTAGTTGAAAAGTACAAATCTACGTTCCAAGCCGCAATTGATGAAATATATGGTCAATAAGCATCAAGTTTAAATGTAATGTTAGTCCCCATTATGCAGATCGTAATGGGGACTAACAATGATGATGCAGCTTCGCAAGGAGGGAAGAAAGTGAAAAAAATTAAAAAGAACTACGTGATTATCTTCCTAGTTCTTGCCCTAATTATAACGTCTGTTGCAGTGTATAATCCTTCTCGATCATCTGATAATCATGTAGCACTTGCAATGAGTGATTTTATTGCAGTAACGGACGAGTCGAACGAGAATGACTATACTCATTACTTGCAAAGACATGAACATGCGTCCCGTCCCAATCAGATTATTCGAATCGAAGGTGAACAGTTTTCTGAAGTAGATGGGGATGGCTTTGACATTGTTGACCAATATCAAGGTTTGTCAGGAAAGGCAGTTATTACGCCAGAGACAGGCTCGATTAGCTGGAAGGTCCAATTAGAGACAGCAGGCTTGTATAACATCAAAATTCACTATTATCCGATTGAAGGAAAAAGCTCTTCAATCGAAAGAGAGTTTTTAATCAATGGTCAAATCCCTTTTAAAGGCGCTGACATTTTATTGTTCAATCGAGTATGGGGCAATGCTAGCGATGAAATTAGACAGGACGATCGCGGCAATGATCTACGACCTAGACAAATTGAAAAGCCATCATGGCAAGTTATGTCCTTTATAGATGGCTACGGATATTATGAAGATCCGTATTTATTCTATTTTGATCAAGGTGAGCAAACGATTACATTAAACGCGCTTCGAGAACCGATGGCAATCGACTATATAGAGCTGTATCAGGAAAAAGAGCTTTTGAACTATGAGCAGCTTAAGCAGCAATATGAAGCCGAAGGTATTCGCGAAGCTAACAACCAATCGATTATTATTCAGGCTGAGGATGCAACGAAAAAATCATCACCAACGCTGTATGCTCTGACAGATCGATCAAGTCCTTCAGTGGTGCCTTATCACGTTTCAAAGCTCCGTATAAACACAATCGGAGGGGTGAACTGGAAGCTGCCAGGTCAATGGATCGAATGGGAATTCGAAGTTGAAGAGGATGGCTTGTATCACATAGCACTAAAGCGCAAGCAGGATCAATTGCGTGGCGTATACTCAACCCGTAGTTTAACGATTGATGGCGAATATCCATTTGAGGAAATGAAACGCATCCGTTTTAACTATAACACAGAATGGCAAATGGACGTTCTCGGTGGCGAGGACCCATACTTGTTCCATTTAACGAAAGGCACACACCGTATTAGGATGATGGTGTCACTAGGCGATATTGCGCCGCTTCTTCGCACGATTGAATCAAGCGTACTTCAATTGAATGAAATGTATCGGAAAATATTGATGATAACATCTAACACTCCGGACCCATATCGCGATTATCAACTGGAGAAGCGCATACCTGATTTGCTGGAGGTATTTTCTACACAGGCTGATACGATAGCTTCCGTTGCTGAATATCTCGAGGAAACGACTGGTGAACGCAGTGATAAAGTTTCGGCGCTTCATTCTACTGTTGTTCAATTGCGAGATATGGTTGAATCTCCAGAAACAATCGCCAAGCGACTGCAGACATTCAAAATCAATGTCGGCAGCTTGGGAACCTGGATTCTACAAGTAAAGGAGCAGCCGCTAACGCTCGATTATTTGGTGGTTTCTTCACCAGATGCTGAGCTTCCGCGAGCTGATGCAAATTTCTTAGAGAATGTAAAGCATGAACTTGGTGCTTTAGTCGCTTCCTATACTGAGGATTACGACAGTATCGGAAATATAGAGCAAAAACAACGATCCATTTCAGTATGGATCACAACAGGTCGTGATCAGGCACAAGTATTAAAGGGCATGATAGATGATTCCTTTACACCAGAAAGCAATATCTCGGTACAGCTAAGACTAGTGCCTGGAAACATCTTGCTTCCTGCGACATTAGCGAATGAGGGACCTGATGTTGCCTTGCAATTAGGTGAGGATGTTCCGATTAACTATGCAATGAGAAACGCGGCAGCAGATTTGACTCAGTTCGCAGATTATGATTCTGTTATATCCCGTTTCCGGAAAAGTGGTATTGTTCCTTACGAGTACAATAACGGCGTATACGCACTTCCGGAGCAGCAATCGTTCCCAATGCTGTTTTACCGTAAAGATATTTTGGATGAATTAGGAATAGAAGTGCCGAAAACGTGGCAGGACGTATATAATATGATTTCTGTCCTGCAAAAGCATAATATGGAGTTTTGGCTGCCTCTTGAAAATCCAACGAACAACGTAAGTCTTGTGCCGAACGCAACGTTTGCGATGCTGCTCTATCAAAACGGCGGAAAATTTTATCGTGATGAGGATAAGAGAAGCGCACTAGATTCAGAAACTTCTATGGAAATGTTTAAGCGCTGGACGCAATTCTATACGAATTACAAATTCCCGCTAACAGCGGATTTTCCGAATCGTTTTAGAACGGGCGAGATGCCAATCGGAATTGCGGATTATACAACGTACAATCTGTTAACGGTCATGGCACCAGAAATTCGTGGTCTATGGGATTTCACACTGGTACCTGGCACAGAGCAGGCTGATGGCACAATCAGCCATCAAGTTGCAAGCTCCACGACAGCAGTTATGATGCTTGAAAATGCAGTCGATAAAGAAGCTGCGTGGGAGTTTATGAAATGGTGGACTTCAAAGGATGTTCAAATTCAATATGGACGCGAAATGGAAGGCCTAATGGGCGAGGCTGCACGTTATCCAACAGCCAACATTGAAGCGCTGGAGGAACTGCCTTGGCCAGTTAAGGACTACAATAACCTGGAAAGTCAATGGCAGTGGGTCGAAGGGATTCCTCAGGTGCCAGGCGGCTATTTTACTGGAAGACATTTAGATAATGCTTTCAGAAAAGTTGTCAATGGCAATGAAAATCCGCGTGAGGCACTATCCGACTACATCCTTTACATCGATGATGAAATTGCGATTAAGCGAAGAGAGTTTAATTTACCTTATTAGTGTGGAGGTGGAAGCCGATGCAAACTGAAACGAATAGTCAAACGGTACAGGGCTCCATCCAACCGATGAAATCATCAAGGTTGGCTCGTGTTGCTGGCGAGCTGAAAAGAAATAAGCATTACTATATCTTGATGAGTCCGTACATGATTATATTTTTTACTTTTACCGTCATACCAGTCGTTTTTTCTTTACTGTTAAGCTTTTTCTATTTCAATATGCTGGAGTTTCCACGATTTGTTGGCTGGCAAAATTATTCGCGACTGTTTCTTAATGATGATGTGTTTATGATCGCATTGAAAAATACATTTTTATTTGCCGTTATTACAGGGCCTGTGAGTTATATCGCGTGTTTTATCTTTGCCTGGATTATTAACGAGTTGTCTCCGAAGGTCCGTGCTTTTATGACACTCGTTTTCTACGCGCCATCTATATCTGGGAATGTGTTCTTTATATGGCTTATCGTATTTTCTGGTGATAGCTACGGGTATCTTAACGGGTTTCTAATGAAGATCGGCATTATTTTGGAGCCTATCCAATGGTTAGCCGATGAGAAGTATATTCTGGCGATCGTCATGATTGTTCAGCTATGGCTAAGCTTGGGTACGAGTTTCCTTGCATTTATTGCCGGGTTGCAGACAATCGACAGATCCTTAATCGAGGCTGCAGCGGTCGACGGTATCCGAAACAGATGGCAGGAGCTGTGGTTTATCACGCTGCCATCTATGCGTCCTCAATTAATGTTTGGTGCGGTTATGCAAATTACAGCGTCCTTCGCTGTAGCTGATATTTCCATTGCACTAGCCGGTTTTCCGAGTGTCAATTATGCAGCGCATACAGTCGTTACCCATCTAATGGATTACGGTACAATTCGTTTCGAAATGGGTTACGCTTCAGCGATTGCAACGATTCTGTTTGGTCTAATGATTGGAACGAATTTGCTGACACAGAAGCTGCTTAGAAAGGTGGGTGAGTAACGATGGGATTAAAATTAATTGCTCGTTTGCGGGCGCCTAGAAAGCTGAATCGCTCGTTTACGGTCAGTTTCTTGCTATTCGTGCTCCTTGCCATGTTTGGTTCATTTATGGCACTGCCGCTGATCTATGCGGTTAACAATGCTTTTAAGCCATTGGACGAACTATTTATTTTCCCACCTCGTTTTTTTGTTAATAATCCAACGCTGGATAACTTTTTTGATCTGGTAGCGATTATGGGCAATTCGTGGGTTCCGCTGTCTCGTTACTTGACGAATACATTGCTTATTACAATCATTGGAACGGCAGGGCACATCATTCTTGCTTCAGCCGCTGCTTATCCATTGGCGAAGTATAGGTTTTATGGATCTAAAACGTTGTTTTCCATCGTTGTATTATCATTAATGTTCTCCGGACATGTTACAGCAACTCCTAACTACATGGTTATGTCATGGTTAGGCTGGATCAATACACATGCATCTATTATCGTTCCTTCACTTGCGTTTCCATTGGGATTGTTCTTGATGAAGCAGTTTATGGAGCAAATTCCCGATGCATTGCTGGAAGCGGCAAAAATCGATGGGGCAAATGAATATCGTATTTATTGGACAATTGTTATGCCGAATGTAAAGCCAGCCTGGCTAACGTTGCTTATTCTTCAGTTTCCAGCGCTTTGGGGAACAGATGGAGGAAGCTTCATTTATAGCGAGAATTTGAAGACGCTCAATTACGCATTAGGCCAGATTGTACAAGGCGGGATTGCTCGTGCAGGTGTCGGAGCTGCAGTAGCCTTAATACTAATGATTGTTCCGATTACGCTCTTTATCATCTCGCAAAGCTCTGTCATTCAAACAATGGCAACTTCAGGGATGAAAGAGTAGAAGGGGGGTACAGTCATGAAATTAAACCGCATGTCGAAAAGATTCGTGATGCTTACGCTATGCTGTGCATTGTTTTTTAGCTCAGGGTCTATGCTTGTTCAGGCTGAAGGTGCTTCCAATTCGTACAATTACTCCTTCTGGGGCAATACGGTTGTATCTCCAGCAGCTTATGAACCAACGAATATCGTAACCGGAGCTAAACTAGGCGTTGACAGCTTTAAAGATCCGAGTGATCTGCATGTATCAGAGGATCAAACGATATATTTGCTTGATTCAGGAAATCATCGCATCATCGTAATGGATAAAAATTATTCCTTAATAAACATCATTGATGGTTTCAACAATGGAGGTCAGCAGGACGGCTTTTCTAATCCGCAGGGGATGTTCGTAACAGAAGATAATCAGATCTATATTGCAGATACAGGCAATAAGCGCGTCGTGCATCTCAACGAACAATTACAGCTTGTACAAATCGTCGATTCACCACAATCTGAATTGCTTCTGCAAAACTACGAATTTTTGCCGGTTCGAGTAGTCGTAGACAAGGCCAAGCGTATCTATGTCATGGCGACTGGTGTGTTTGATGGCTTTATGGAATTTAGCGCAAGTGGTGATTTTACCACTTTTATCGGGGCAAACCGAGTGAATGTTGATCCGATTGAATATCTTTGGAAGATGTTATCTACCAAAGAGCAGCGCAGTCAAATGGTACAATTCACACCGACTGAATTTACTAATCTGGACATTAATGACGAAGGCTTTATTTACGCAACCAATGGAGATCAATGGGGCGAAAATATCAAAAAACTGAATGCTCAGGGCAATGATATTTTAAGAAGAGAAGGCTACTTCAGTCCAAGAGGAGACGTACGTTACAGATCAGCAGAAGGACCTTCCAGACTCATTGATATTGACGTTGGGGATAGTGAAATCTACTCCGTGCTGGATTCCAAGCGCGGTCGCATATTCACATACAACGGTGACGGACATCTTATGTATGTATTTGGCGGACTAGGAAATCAGCTTGGAGAATTTACGATGCCGATCGCCATTGAACGAGTTGGCGATGATATGCTCGTGCTGGATAAAGCACTCGGCGAGATTACGATCTTCAAAACGACAGCTTACGGCCGAACATTAAATGAGGCGGTGCGCAGTTATTATCGTGGAGATGAGGAAGCAGCTTTTCAACGATATCTTGAAACAATTAATATGAATGCCAATTTGGAATTTGCCTACTCTGGTATTGGTAAAGCCCTTTTAAGACAGGGCAATTATAAAGAGGCAATGAAATACTTCAAGGAAAGCTACGACAACAAAGGATATTCAAAGGCATTTTTACTTTATCGAAAAGAGATCATGAGAGCTTATTTTCCGACAATTATGACGTCCATAGTAGGATTACTGCTAGTCCTTATAGTTTGGAGAAAAGTGCGTAAATGGAAGGGAGGAAAAAAGATTGTCACCATTGAGTAAGGAAGTCGTAAAATATCCTTTTTATCTTATCATCCATCCCTTTAATGGCTACTGGGAGCTGAAATATGAGCGCAGTAATAAAATAAATCTCATTATCTCCTTTGTTATATTACTTATGCTTGCGCTTACAAACATATTGCACTCTCAATATGCTGGTTTTTTAGTCAATTTGTATAATCCAAAAACAATGAACAGCTTAATGGAGGTTGTCTATGTAGTTGTACCCGTGCTGTTCTGGTGTGTTGCGAATTGGTCGCTTACGACGCTAATGGATGGAGAGGGGAAGTTTGTTGAAATTTTCAATTCGACTTGCTTCGCGCTCATTCCGCTAGTCATCATTAATTTTCCTTGGATATGGCTTAGTAATTTAATTGCAGTGGAAGAGACAGCCTTTTTCTACTTTTCCGGCAGCTTCGCAGTTGTTTGGTTTTTATTCTTATTATTTGTAGGTAATATGACGGTGCATCAATATACTCCGCTTAAAACGATTTTTACGATGCTGTTGACACTGGTGGCTATCGGATTTATGGCATTCCTTTGCTTGCTATTTTTTAGCTTGGTGCAGCAAATTATTTCCTTCGTATCCGTCATCTATCAAGAAATCGTCATGAGAGGCTAGGGGGAGGATCGCAATGAGGTTAGCAAAAAAATGGATCGCTTTATTCATCGCGGTTGTACTCTTGGCTGGTTGTGCAAGTACGCAGCAGGCGAATGAAGCGATGGAAGAAAATAACGACAATCAAGTTCAAAATGAAAGCACAAGCCTTCAAGCTAAGCCTGTCTCTGCTGCTTTTACAAGCAATGCGGTTGCAGGCATGAAGGGAATGCTGGAAAATGATCAACTGCAACTGTATGTCAGTGACGAAACTGGCGAGATAGCGGTTGTTCAGAAAAAAAGCGGCGAAGTATGGTATAGCAATCCGTTAGAAAGAGATGCGGATACCATGGCATCAGGGATCAATAAGGATATGTTGTCTGCACAGCTGAAGCTTGACTTTTACAATTCCTTCGGTCAAATCAACTCGATAAACTCCTACACCGACAGCGTTGCACATAAGCAGCTCAAGGTGGAGCCGATAGAAAACGGCGTAAAAGTGACATATCAATTTGGATCGGCGAAGCGCTCATCAGAAGATTTGCCAATGAGGCTGAGCAAGGAAAGATTCGAGGAATTAACGGGCCAAATGGAAAAAGCAGCGCAGCGTGCGCTATTGATTGCGTATAGGGAAAATAAAGATCTAGAAGTGTATGAGAGAAACGATAGTGCATTGCAAGGGCTGCAATTGGAGAGAGCATTGCAGGCATTTGATTCAATCGGATACACGGAGGAAGATCTGATCAAGGATGCAGAGGAGCATAATCTTACGCAAACGAAGCCCGAGCCGAGAGTTTTTTATGCATCCATTGTTTACACGCTAGATGGGGATAGCTTAATTGCAACGATTCCTGTAGAGGAAATTCAGTATCCGGATGTATTCCCGGTTAATATGATTTCAATGCTGAGCTTTTTTGGGGCAGGAGATGCTCAGGAAACAGGCTCTATCCTAGTTCCGGATGGCTCAGGCGCATTGATTCACTTTAATAATGGAAAAACGAAATACCCAGCATATAAACAGTCAGTTTATGGCTTGGATATGAGCATGGAAACAACCGAGGATGCGAATAGAGAGCAAAAGGTTAGATTGCCCGTATTTGGCATGATTCGTGAAAACAGTGCATTTCTCGGTATTATTGAGCAAGGTGCAGCGGCAGCACTTATTAACGCTGATATCAGTGGTCGATTGAACAGCTACAATTATGTGTATCCAAGCTTTTACGTCGTCAATAAAGGCGATGTAACGCTAGATGCCAATGGACAGCGTCGATCCCTACCAAAGTTCCAGGAGAATCCGATGAATACTGATTTTTCAGTACGTTATGTGTTCCTTGGCAAGGATCAGGCTTCTTATTCAGCTATGGCGCAATACTATCAGCAATACTTGCAAGAGCGTAATGGCCTGCCTCAGCGGATAAGCGAAGCATCCAGCTCAAGCACGTTCTATCTGGAACTGATTGGCAGCATTACAAAGCTTAAGCATTTTGCTGGTATCCCGTATCAAGCGCTGGAGCCGCTAACGACCTTTGATCAGGCGAAAGCGATCATTGCAGAGCTTGAGGAAAGAAAAATTACGGAGCTTGCCGTTAAGTATTCTGGTTGGTTTAATGGAGGACTCGATCATAAGGTTCCTTCAAAGGTTTCAGTAGATAGTGGAATTGGCGGCAGCAAAGGCATGAAAAACTTTGTAGCCTATGCTGAGGAAAAGAACATTGCATTATTCCCTGAGACAGCCTTACTTATTGCAAATACCAACAAGGGCTTTAACGAGAGAAATCAGGCTTCCCGTACGCTTAGAGAAATTCCAGCAGTATTGTATCCGCTTGATCTGGCATTAAATCGACGTGACCGTGAAAAGTCACCATCCTACATCGTATCGCCGCGCTTAGTGGAAAGTTACACTAAATCTATGCTGAAAGGCGTTGGTCAATACGATACGAGCGGTATTGCACTAAGAGATTTGGCAGATTTGCTTAACAGCGATTTTTTGAAAAACAAGCAAATAGATCGGGTGGAATCAGAACAGATTTCCATACAAGCGCTGCAAATGATTCAGGAGCAGCATGAACAAGTGCTTGCAGATGGTGTAAACGCTTATGCACTTCCGTACGTTACGAATATTACAAATGCACCGATGACGAGCAGCAAATTCAAAATAGAGGATGAATCGATTCCATTCTATCAAATGGTCATCCGCGGCTATATTGATTACGCAGGCTCGCCTTATAATCTATCTACCTATACGAATGACAAGCAATATATTCTAAAAACGTTAGAATACGGCTCCAATGTGTACTTCAAATGGATATATGAACCCAATCATTCGGTGAAGGACACAGATCAAAATGATTTGTTTGCTGTAAATTATGAAATATGGTTGGAAAAGGCGACTCAGATATACAGTGAGGTCAATGACTTCTTACAGCAGGTTCGTACAGAACGCATCATAGGTCACGAAAAGCTAGGTGAGGGTCTCTATAAAACAACCTATGAAAATGGCATGTATGTCATCGTTAATTACAGTCAAACAAGTGTAACAGTCGATGGCAAAACTATTAATGCCGAGGGCTATATAACAGGTGGTGATCGTTCATGAAAATTGGATTGAAGCTCGGCATGAAACAGCGTACGTATGCGCAGCAAAAGGCGTTTTGGGGATTTCTATATGTGTTGCCATGGCTGTTAGGCTTTATCTTTTTCTTCCTGATTCCATTAATTTCTTCATTTCGCTACAGCTTAAGTACCATTACTGCAAATGCACAAGGAATGATGATCGAATTTATTGGATTTAAGAACTATATTGATGCACTTACTGTAAATACCAGCTTTAACCGTACCTTGACCGAATCCATTATAAATATGGTTGTTAATGTTCCGCTTATTGTTATTTTCAGCTTGTTTTTAGCGGTTATCCTTAATCAGAAATTTATTGGTCGGTCGGTGGCCCGTGCTGTCTTTTTCTTACCCGTTATTCTTGCATCTGGTGTTATTCTACAGTTGGAAAGCACGAGCTTGATCCAGGCAGTAAACGATCAAAATGCAGGCGGTTCAGGTGTAATTAATGCATTTAGCAGCTTTGAGCTGCAACGGCTAATGCTGGAAGCGGGTGTGAGTGAAACAATTGTCATTTATTTGACAGGTGCGGTGGATCGCATTTACGAAATTGTCAGTCTGTCAGGTGTACAGATCCTGATCTTCCTGGCGGGAATTCAAACCATACCGCCCCAATTGTACGAGGCATCGAAAATGGAGGGTGCAACGGGTTACGAGGCTTTTTGGAAAATCACATTTCCGATGGTAAGTCCACTTATTCTCGTTAACGTCGTGTATACGATTATCGACTCGTTCTCTCGCAACGCCTTAACGAGCTTGATTCGCGAGACTGGTTTCACTAAATTCAACTTCGGCTTAAGCTCTGCAATGGCGTGGATCTATTTCTTGTGCATCGCGATCATATTGGCTATTAGTACGGCAATAATTTCAAGAAAAGTATTCTATCACGAATAGAAGGAGGGTGTGGAGCTTGAGTCTATCCAAATTTTTATCATTCGAAAACTGGAAGAAATGGCTATGGTCATTCGTACGGTACACCCTAATTCTTGGCTTGGCATTCGTAATTTTGTACCCAATACTGCAAAAAATATCAACTGCCATTAAAGATAAGTCTGATTTGTATTCTCCTATTGTAGTTTGGATACCGCAAAACTACTCGCTAGACAACTTTGTTCAAGTTATCAGAGTTATGGATTATTGGGAAACGTTGCTGAACACCTTTACGTTGTCGGCAATGACGACGGTATTGACCGCGATCTCTTGCGCACTGGCTGGTTACGGGTTTGCTCGTCTCAAGTTTAAGGGCAGCAATCTATTGTTCGGCGGGGTATTGTTAACCATTTTGGTTCCACCGACTACCATTTTGATTCCTATTTATTTGAATTTGAAAGATTTTACCTTAATGGGAATCATTCCTTTAATAACTGGGAAACCAGTCAATTTGCTGAACTCCTATTGGCCATTCATACTAACATCGATGACGGCTAATTCTTTGAAGGCAGGGTTATACATTTTCATTTTCAGACAGTTTTTCAGAGGTATTCCTAAGGAAGTGGAGGAGGCTGCTTATATTGATGGAGCGAATATTAGCAGTACCTTTACGCGTATTATGCTGCCAAATGCGATTCCTGCAATTATTACGGTTACACTGTTCTCGTTTGTTTGGCAGTGGAACGACAGCTTTTATACCACAACCTATTTAACTTCAAGTAAAGTGATGGCGACTCAATTATCGTCATTACCGTATAATCTGGGCATGCAAATAGACGGTGGGGATGCATCTCAGGCGGATCCATTCTATTTGAGCATGGTTCAGGATACGGGGATTTTAATGGCAATATTGCCGCTCATCATCATTTATTTATTCGTACAGCGTTACTTTGTAGAAAGTATTGAAAGAACGGGGATTGTTGGTTAATAACAGAATTAAGAGACGCCGAGTGCTGAGCATGTATTAGGTTCACACAAGGCGTTTCTAATTTTCAAGAGAGGCAGGCACATATGTTGAATCGTATTCAAAAAAAACAAGCGGTCATCATCGGCATTACAGCTGCCGTTGTGCTAGCGCTCCTACTGATCATCATCGTAACAAGCAACCAAGGAAACAAGTCGTCAGAAAGCAATGATGTGGCGGTATCGAATCAGGTGATTCAGGAGGAGCAGGATGAATTGCCAGAAGAAAGTGAAAGCCCTCCTCAGGAGACGCTAGAGCCCGAACCAGCACCTACAGCAGCTGCAGAGCCATCGGTCGAACAGGATATCCCTTCTCTGCATGAAGTATTCGCTGATTATTTTCCAATTGGTGCAGCAATCGAGCCTTTTCAAACTAAAGGATTGAAGGCTGAGCTTTTGAAGAAGCACGTTAATATGATAGTTGCAGAAAATGCGATGAAGCCTTCATCCATCCATCCTACTGAAGATCAATATAATTGGGGCCCAGCTGATCAAATTGTACAGTTTGCTAAGGAAAACAATATGCAGCTTCGCTTCCACACATTAGTTTGGCACACTCAGGTTGGTGATTGGTTTTTCATAGATCGAGACGGCAAGCCGATGATAGATGAGACAGATCCTGCTAAACAGGAAGCGAATAAACAGCTGCTGCTGGAGCGTCTTGATTCCCATGTCCGGACAGTCGTAAGCAGATATAAAGATGATATTGTATCATGGGATGTTGTGAATGAAGTTATTGAACCTAATGATCCTGATGGAATGCGAGCAAGCCTTTGGTATCAACTAACGGGTACTGATTATATTGAGACCGCTTTCCGTGCTGCACGAGAGGCAGGAGGGGAACATATTAAGTTGTATATCAATGATTACGGCACGGATGATCCTACTAAGCGTGAGCTTATCTATGAGTTAGTTAAGGAACTGCTTGACAAGGGAGTACCTATAGATGGGGTAGGTCACCAGACTCATATTAGTATTCATTGGCCGCCAACGGATTTAGTTATCGAATCTATGGAGCGTTTTGCAGAGCTTGGGTTGGACAATATCGTAACAGAGCTGGATATGAGCTTATATGCGTGGAATGATCGCAGCGATTTTGGAGACAACATTCCGGAAGATGTGCTCAACAAGCAGGCAACTCGCTATCGTGAGCTATTCGAAGCATTTAAAGCAAAGCAAGATATTTTAAGTGAGGTTGTGTTCTGGGGAATTGCCGATGATCATACATGGTTAAGCGGCTTTCCAATAAAGCGAACAGAGGCTCCGCTCTTGTTCAATGATGTTTTACATGCGAAGCCTGCTTTCTGGGCAATAGTAGATCCCGAAAAACCAATTGAGTAAATGAAGAGGAATAAATAAGCTAAGCAGCAGATAATTTTGATCTGCTGCTTTCTTCATCGCAGACTTGTTGAAAAAGAGAGGAATGAAAAAGCATATGGTAGACATTACAGCGTTGCCAGAGATATTCAAGTCACAATTGAATGAGGAGCTGCTTTTCAGCGTCAAATCAGACTTGGATATAGACGGAAAAATTGCTGTTCAATGGCTGGCAATTACGCACGATGAGGTCGTGTTATGGCAGGAGCAGCAGTCAGTTCCGTTAAAGAGGATGGCAGTACATACGATGAAGGAAGCAAGAGCAGTAAGCAATATAGGAAGTGGCATGCTTATTGTGGAAACAACAGAAGGGCCAGTAGTAGCAGCACGCTATACGTCCTCGCTAACTTCACCTATGAGCTTTGCTGCTAAACTTATATCTGCGCTTGCACAAGGGGAAGAGCTGCCGACTTTAACGAAAAGTGATGTACCTCGTTATTGCTCAACCTGCAATAGTCCTTTGGAGGAAGGAACTCAATTTTGTGAAGTTTGCATGAGCAAAAAATATGCAGCATTGCGAATGTTAAGCTATTTAAAGCCTTACAAATTCAAAGGCTTGATGGCGCTTTGCCTATTGGTGCTTACTACGCTGGTGGAGCTGATTCCGCCTTATCTGACGAAAATTATAGTCGATGATGTGCTGCAGCCGCAGCAGACAGGGACAATTTTTATTATCGTTATTGCTGCCTGGGTGGCGACGCTCGTCGTCATGTCAAGCATGCAGGCATTACGAGGATACATTGGTGTTGCGATCAGTTCAAAATTGATGGGGGATATACGGAAGGATGTATATCAATCACTTATGAAACTATCTCTAGCTTTTTTTGATAGAAGGCAAACCTCTCAATTTATTAGCAGAGTGAACAACGATGCAGAATCGATGCGCCAATTTATGACCGATGGTGTCATATATATCGGCGGACATCTGCTGCGCTTCGTATTTATTTTAGTCATAATATTTTCAATGGATTGGAAGCTTACGCTGCTTGCATTAGCGCCTATACCGTTTCTCGTGTTTTTGTCCGTAACAATATGGCCTAAGGTCGGGCGTCGATTATATCAGCAATGGCGTGCCATCTACCGATTAAATATGCAGGTTGGAGACACGCTGCAGGGGATTCGTGTCATAAAAGCCTTTGGACAAGAAAAGATGGAATTGACGCGCTATCATGCTGCCAATAAAGAAGTCGTTTACCACGATATGCGCTCTGAAAAAATGTGGCAATTTTTCTTTCCGGCTTTCGGTCTTATTACGAGTCTTGGTACGGTGCTCATTTGGTATCTAGGAGGTCAACAGGTACTAAGCAGTGAGCTGCAGTTAGGTGTGCTGCTCGCATTTGTTGCTTACCTGGGAATGCTCTTTGGTCCAATTCAATGGCTGAGTCAAATGATTAGCTGGACGAGTAGGGCTATGACAGCTTCACATCGCATATTCGAAATTATGGACACGCCTGCCGATGTATCCGATCATCCACAAGCGGTCAAGCTTTCTCAAATTAAAGGGGATGTGGTTCTCAAGGATGTGACCTATGGCTATGAAAAGCATCATCCCGTTTTGAAAAATATTAACCTTGATGTTAAAGCAGGAGAAATGATCGGTCTGGTGGGACATTCCGGTGCGGGGAAGTCAACGTTCATCAACTTGCTATGTCGTTTTTATGATGTCGATGAAGGCGAAATTACGATTGATGGTGTATCTATACGCAACATCGAACAGACAGAGCTAAGAAGACAAATTGGTGTTGTTCTGCAGGAAACCTTCTTGTTTGACGGGACAATTGCCGAAAATATCGCTTATTCGAAGCCTGACGCAAGCCCGGAGGATATTATGCGTGCTGCAAAAATAGCTAATGCGCACGATTTTATCGTTCGCCTGCCCGATGGCTATGATACTCGTGTCGGCGAGCGCGGACACAAGCTGTCTGGCGGCGAAAAACAACGCGTTGCGATTGCTAGAGCTGTTATTCATGATCCGAAAATATTAATTCTTGATGAAGCAACGGCTTCGGTGGATACGGAAACAGAACGCCAAATTCAAGAAGCGCTTGCAAACTTGGTAAAAGGCAGAACAACGTTTGCAATTGCCCATCGCCTTTCAACTTTACGCAATGCGGATCGATTGGTTGTTTTGGATCGAGGAAAAATGGTTGAGCTTGGGACACATGAGGAGCTGCTGGAAAAAACAGACGGTGTCTATCGCAAGCTGGTTGATGCGCAAATGGAAATGTCAAAAATTAAAGGAGTGGGATCATAATGAGTGTTCAGGATATTCGTATCCTTTCGCCAGACGATTGCTATATCTATCGTGGCGAGGGAGGCGTCTTGCAAGGGATCATTGCTGGAAAGACCTATCACGAATTGCTCATATACCTAGCGTTTCCGATGCATCATACAAGCGGTTACGTTTCAGTTCGAAATAAAGAGGGGGATGAGATAGGGATTATTCGTGACCTATCAAAACTTGATCGAGACAGTGCTGCACAATTGAAAGAAGAGATAGAGCTTCGATATTTTTTGCCAAAAGTTATGAAAATTCATTCGATCAAGCAAAAGTCGGATCGTTGGTTTTGGGAACTGGAAACGCATCTCGGTTCTATCCGCATTATTATGCGAAATTTACATGAGCACATTCATTTTCCAGGAGGAAACCGTATTATATTATCTGACCTCGATGGAAGAAGATGTGATATACAGGATTGGCAGCAACTAGATGCCACGAGTCAAAGATTATTAAAAGATATTTTATAATCAGAAACCTATAAATTGACAGGTATATCAACCGCTATTAGACATGTTGCTGATGCAGGTAGCGGTTGATATAGTTCATAAATGTAAGGCTAAGTCAACTACACGTTTGGATCGATCCCATTTCCATATGATCTGGCGTGCCATTATATTAAAGTAAGGAGTAATATAGTGAAACGAACGGAAACAGCATTCATTCTTTGTTATACGAGAACCGCTCAAGAAAGCGAAGTTTATTCTGAGAAGCTCGCTTACAGTATGCATTTGGCATATAGTGAGGATGGAACGAGTTATACGCCGTTAAATGATAATTCTGGCGTGTTATTTGCTAAAGCGGTTTCAAATGAAAATGAGACATTGACAGCGAAGAGCTTGAAAAACCCCTACATATTCGAGCTAAAGGATGGAAATTACGGTGTCATTGCACAGCGAACTGAAGCAGATGGTTCTAAGGATCAAGAAAGTGTCGGCTCAGTATTGCTGTTTCGATCATCGAATCTCATTCACTATGAGGAGCTTGGGCAGCTGAACGTTAAATCTGATAGCTATGTAGAGGACGCGATTTGCTATTATGAGCAAGAGCGTTCAGTGTATGTCATACACTGGCGTGACGAGGATGGTCAGTATTACAAAAATACGATCGATGATCTGAACTTGCTGGATCATGCAACTCCTCCAGTCAAGGCTGAAGCGTTTCAGCTACAAGGCAATAAGGGCTTAGTTAAGGATGCCAATGAACGTAATGTCATTGAAATTCCACAAAAACTGGGTACAACAATAAAGAATAAGCTTGGCAGAATTTATAACCATTCGGTTCATGTACCAAAAGTGATCGAAGCAGCATCCTTAATAGAATTAGAGAACATCCGAGCGACTGCTATTTATAGTGATGGATCAACGGCAAATAAAAAAGTAAAATGGGATACGAGTGCAGTTGATTGGGAACGTGCGGGTTCTTATGAGATAAAAGGAGAAGCTTACCAGCAATTTTATCGCTTTCCTATCGCATCTCATCGTGCCGATCCTTGCATGATGTACTTTCAAGGCTCTTACTATTTTATTGCAACAGATGATACAACAGCAGGCAATTTGCGCTTCTTTGTAAGAAAAGCTGATACCATTGACGGTATCGAGCATGCCGAGGAGCATCTTATACTAGATCAAAACAGCTACCCAGAGCTGAAGATGTTTTTTTGGGCGCCTGAATTTCATATTATAGGAGATGACCTCTATCTCTTGTTCGCATGCAGCAGCGGTGAATTTGTTGATATCCGTAGTCAAATGATGAAGCTAAAGCCAGGTGGAGAGCCGATAAAAGCTGAGGATTGGGAAAAACCGATTCCAGTAATTAAGAATGACGGCAGCCCATTGTTTACTGATGGTATTACGCTTGATATGACATATGTAGAAGTAGATGGCGGACATTACGTTCTGTGGGCACAAAGACAATTTAAGCCTGTAGATACAGGATCATGGCTATACATTGCAACGATTGATCCAATAAAGCCATGGCAGTTGACCTCCGATCCAGTTCTTATTTCCAAGCCAGAATATGGTTGGGCGAACAATCATACGTTTGTAGATGAAGGTCCGTATGCCATTATTGATCAAAACTATATTTATATGACGCTTTCAAGTGCCCTGGTGAACGCAACCTATTGTGTAGGCATGCTTAGAGCAGCAAGAGGCGCTAATTTACTTGACCCTGCTAGCTGGATCAAGTGGAACTATCCATTGCTAACTTCACGTTCGGTAGAGGGTGAGTTTGGACCAGGACACAACAGCTATATCGAGGATAGAGAAGGTAATTTACTTAACGTCTATCATGCACGTCCAGGATTAAATGCACCGAGAAGTACAGGAATTCGAAGAGTTCATTTTGATATTGATGGAGAGCCGGTACTTTACTTGACAGAAGAAGAAGATTTAAACCCAGAATTGCGTTCAGTAGCGTCAACACTAGTGATACCTGAACGATAACGGAAAGGATGAATGCACATGCAAACGGCAACAGCGACAGTTCAAAATCCAGTCATTTGGGCCGATGTCCCTGATGTGGACGTTATTTACTCGCGTCAGTATTTTTACATGGTAAGCACTAGCATGCATGTTATGCCAGGATGCCCGATCATGAGATCGAAAGATTTGAACAATTGGGAAATCGTTAACTATGTGTTTGATTCATTGGAAGATAATGATCAGCACAATCTGGTTGATGGTAAACATATCTATGGTAAGGGGTCATGGGCAGCCTGCTTGCGTGAGCATGAAGGAATCTACTATGTTTGTTTTTCTTGCAACGACACAGGGCAATTTTATGTATACCGTACCGACGATATTGAAAACGGCGAATGGCAGCGTTCAGTGATCAAGCATTTATATCATGACCCTAGCTTGTTGTTTGATGAAGGCCGTGTATTTGTTATTTATGGCAACGGAAACATTCATATTACAGAGCTGACTTCTGATCTTACAGCGGTAAAAGAAGGCGGTATTAACCAACTGCTGTTACAAGGCGAAACAGAAGGTATTGGTCTGAGAATTGAAGGCTGTCATGCCTATAAGATCAACGGATTTTATTACTTTTTCTTTATTGAATGGCCAAGAGGTGGGAATCATCGTCGCAGACAAGTTTGCTATCGCTCAGAAAGTCTGCTTGGACCTTTCGAGCATAAAATCGTATTGGATGATAATATGGGGTATCGTAATCATGGGGTCGCACAAGGCGGCATTGTAGCTGATGAGCATGAAAATTGGTTTGCTGTTCTGTTCCAGGATCATGACGCAGTAGGAAGAATTCCGGTTGTGGTGCCTGTTACATGGCAGGATGGTTGGCCGATTCATGGCATAAATGGTCAGGTGCCAGAGACATTCGAAGTACCTCTTCCGTTCACGCCGACTAAGCCAATTGTGTGCAGTGATGAATTCACATATGAAGACAATAAGCTTGCCTTGCAATGGCAATGGAATCACAATCCTGACAACCAGCTTTGGTCTGTGACCGAACGAGCAGGACATTTAAGGCTAAAAACAGGAGCTGTCGTCAAAAGCGTGCTTCATGCAAGAAATACGTTAACGCAGCGTACAGAAGGTCCGGCCTGCATTGGGACCACGGCCATCGATGTATCGAAGATGAAGCCAGGTGATCACGCTGGAATGATTGCTCTGCAAAGTGGCTTTGGCACGGTAGGGGTTAAGGTTGATGCTTTAGGAAATCGTTCAGTTGTAATGACAGTGAATGACGGATCAGGTTTGGAGGAGATTGTTGAAGCTACATCGATTGGGGCATCTGATATTTACCTGAAAATTGAGTTTGACTTTGAGAATAGTGTCGATCTTGCAACATTCTATTATGCAGAAGTTGATGGCGAATGGAAGCCAATAGGTCGTGCCTTGAACATGAAATATACACTTGATCATTTTATGGGCTATCGTATTGGATTGTTCAATTATGCGAGCGAACAAAGCGGAGGCTATGTAGACGTTGATTATTTCCACTTCTATAAGCGTATCGGCAGTGAGTACCAACAAATTAAATAACGATATATAAGAAAAAAGCCTGCCGCAGCAGGCTTTTTTCTTATATAAATTAATTGGCTCTGGACAACTCGTATCTTTTTCTATACTCATTAGCGCTTGAGCCAGTATACTCCTTAAACTTTTTATAGAACCAGTCAATTTCGGTGTAGCCGATTTCATTTGCGATTTCATAGATCTTTAGATCTGTCTTTTTAAGAAGAAGCTTTGCCTTTTCCATTCGTTGCTGCAATAAATATTCATTAAAGGACATGTTTTCATAGTTCTTGAACTTTTGTCCTAAGTATGCACAGTTAAAGTGCAACAATCTCGAGATTTTTTTCAACGTAATATTTTGATGCAATTCATTCTGGACGTAACGTTTCACCGAATCAATGACAGCTTTCGAAGCATCATCTTTTTTCTTAAGTGCTGTATGCTGTGGGATAAATGCAGCCGGGTAGTAGGTGTAGCGTCCATCAAGCTCTTTTTTTATAGAACGCAAACTGGAGAGTAGAGCACCCTCATTTAGCGGTTCTGGTATATAGTCGTTGATTTGATACGTTAGTGCTTTTCTAGCAAGACGGAAGTCATTTTTACCTCCAAGCAATAGAATTGGAACGCGACTTACCTGGCGAATGCGACTGCAAAGCACGATTCCGCTAGAATTATAGCTTTTCATATTAATAATAATTAAAGAATACTGCTGCTGTTCTAGAAGTGAAATGACATTATTAACTTGACTCGTGTTTGTGTAAACGTCAAACCCAGTTGCAAGACGTCGAATTAAAGCTTCTGTTTCTTTTAGAGTAGTGGTATTCGGATCAACGATAAGTACGTTATGCATGAAACGGCCCCCTTACTGAAAAAGCATGCTGTTTTTGAGTTATGAAGCATAAGCAGCTAAAAATGAATACGCTTTAATTATGGAGAATGAAAGCGCTGTAAACAATGTGCATTTCTTTGCTCTTGCTTCATTTGTTTACTTGTTGAAAAAGGGATGTAAACGTTTTCTGGTTAGATGTAAAAACACCTATAAACAGACAGGTATAACATGTGAAATTAATAAGGTTCTATTGTGTTGAAAATAAAAATGATAAAAAAATACCATAAATATTGATAAAATATACTATGAAAACGCTTTTATATCCATTAGCATCTAAATGATACAGATATGAGGTGAGGCGGAATGCCGACATTTAATTTATATAAAAAAATGTTAACGATATTGGTCGTTATGCTTATTCCGATTATTGTGCTCTACGTTTATTCCAATAAGACGAGCTCTGGTGTGCTGCGTGAGGAACTGCAAAACTCAAGTCGAGATCAGCTTCGTTTTTTCCAACAGCAGATTGACACTACGATTCACTCCATTAGTCAGTGGCCTAACCTTTTAATCTATGATCCCGATATATCTAATCTGAAGGATATCCATAAGCTGGAAGGGGATTATTTGGATTTGGAAACGATCGAGCTTATTAAACGCATTCAGAAGAAGCTAAGTATTCAAGAAAACTCTGTGAACTGGGCGAGTCAGCTAACCATCTATTCACCCTCGCTGCAAAGGGTTATTACGTCAAGCAAGGTGTTCAGCCTAGATGAGGACTACCTATCCTCATTATCTGTCTCAGGCTGGCAAATGAGCAGCTTCGCAGACAGCGCGTCCGAGTATCAGTTCTCACTTGTTACCGTTTCCCCATTTTCAAGCTCCAGCAGTCCCGAGCATTCGAATCTTGTATTGGAGGTTCAATTCAGCAGCAGCAATATTCAACAGATGCTTGATGCGTTTCGAGGCGATGGGCAGCGAAATCCGTTCTACTACGTAAAGGAAGACGAAATCATATACAATTCTGCCGCCAATAAGCAATTGGTTGCTCAATTAGTTGATCATTTGCGGCTTCATGAACTGGAAAAGTCAGGCTATGAGATCGTAACGCTAGAGGGAGAAGCTTATCTTGTCAATATGGAGCGCTCAACAACGACTGGCTGGATTTTGATCGATTATTTGCCAATATCCGAAGTGATGCTTCCAATCACGAAAAGCAATAAGCTGTTTTATGCCTCGGTAGCAACTTTGCTTCTGATGGCAGCAGTCGTTATTTATATTTTATATGTTCAGGTTCAAGTACCTATCAAGCAGCTTGTCACCAGTTTTCAACGTGTAAAGAAGGAGGACTATTCCGTCAGGCTTCAACCAAAGGGGAATACGGAATTTACCTTTTTGTTCAACCGTTTTAATTCGATGGTTACGCAAATACAAGAGCTGTTCGAGCGTTCTTATTTGGAACAGATTCATATCCGCGAGGCAAAGCTAAAGCAGCTGCAGTCTCAAATTAATCCGCACTTTTTTTATAATTGTTTTTCGTTCATATCCAGTATGGCCAAGCTTCAGAACTACGCTGCGATTATTGCGATGTCGCAAAATCTTTCGCATTACTATCGCTATACGACAAGACAGGAAAAGGAGCTTGTTCCACTGCAGGAAGAGGTGAAATTTGTCCAGCATTATTTGGATATTAGTGTCATGCGTATGAAGCGTCTAACCTATCAGATCAATATGCCTAAGCATGTGTTGGAGGAGATGATTCCGCCGCTTTCCATTCAGCCACTGGTAGAAAATGCAGTTTTGCATGGAATCGAGCAATCCGGCTCATCCAGCATGATTCAGATTACAGCAGAAAAAAAGCGCAACAGGATAAACATTACGGTAGAAGATGACGGAAAAGGCATGAAGGAAGCAGACATTGTAGCGCTGAGCAAGCGACTGCATTATCCGATGCAGGAGGACATGGGGTGTGGACTATGGAACGTGCATCAGAGAATGGTCTTGCGTTACGGAGGTGGCGCAGGTATCATGTTGCAGCCCTCCAAGCTGGGTGGATTAAGTGTCACGATAAGCTGGTCAGTAAGCGATTCAGAGGAGGAAATAGACAATGGTGGACATCTTGCTCGTTGATGATGAAACTTATGTAACAGAGAGCCTGGCTGCAACCATTCCTTGGAAAGAGCTTGGCGTCGAAGGGGTATATCAGGCTGCTTCAGCAGCCGAGGCACTTGATGTAATGGAGGAACAGCGGATAGACATTCTAGTTACTGATATTCGAATGCCGGAGAAGAGTGGACTAGAGCTGATCGAGCAGGCTAAGGACAAATGGCCGGGCTTGAAGACGGTGCTGCTTACGGGTTATTCCGATTTTGAATATGCACAGCGTGCACTGAAGCTTCAAGCATGTGACTATTTACTAAAGCCTGTAGATGATGATGCGTTCGTTTCCTGCATCTCGTCGCAGGTTGAAGTGCTCAGGCAGGAGTGGAGGCAAGCAGAGGAAGAACAGCGTCAGCAATATATTCGCAGAACAGAGCATACGGTGCTGAGCAGACAATTAATGCATGAACTGCTGTTAGGAAGAAAGCGCACAGCTTCTGCCTTGCAGTCCCTGCTCAGGCAATACGGGATTGGGCTCGAGGTCAATCAAGCTTGCGTGCTGCTGACGGTTCAGTTGGCGGGCCGATTTCGCGAGATGGATCGCCAGTCGAGTGAGCTTATTGAATATGCTGTGGGCAATATAGCCGAGGAGATTTTCGCTAAGCCGTACCAAGTGTGGCATAGCAGCTCACCGCAGGATCATGTCATCATGCTTATTGCATTGCCGGATGATGCTAGTACGGATTATACAGATAAGCAAAAGATGAAGACGCTGTATCATTTGCTTCAGCAGAAGGTATCGAGCTATCTTAATGGAGAAATTTCGATTGTTGCCTCTGACTGGATCAGGTTTCCTGAGGAGCTTCCCAAGCATTATCGCGAAGCCTTAACAGCCTTGTATCGATTACAGCTTGATGAAGCAAGCATTGTAATGCTGGATGAGCAGTGGATTAAGCAGCAAACAAGCAATACTGCGCTAGAGGAGCTGCACAAGCCGCCAACTTTTATACATTTGCTCGAAAGCGGTCGATGGGAGGCAGCAAAAGAAAAGCTGCATGCTTTTTTTATAAGCAACTCGTATCATACGCGTGAACGGCTGTATGAGGCGTTTATTGCGATATCGAATGGACTGATTTATGTAGCTAGCAAAATGGGAATTGATTTGCACAGCATAGACCCTCAGGGTGCAAACTTATTGCTGGATCGTTCCATTATGCTGACTGCTTCAAACTTGCGAGCATGGTCCAACGAAATGCTGGATTTGCTATCCATGCAATATGACGAAAGCGACATCTATCATAAAAAGCATATCATAAAGCAGGTACAGGAGCTTGTCAGCAAGGAGTTGGGGGGCGATACCTCTGTTAAAACCATTGCTGATCGTGTGTTTTTGCATCCCGTTTACCTGTCCAAGCTATATAAAAATGAAACAGGCGAAAGTCTTGGTGATTATATTATTCGCATCCGTATGGAGAAAGCCGTCTACATGCTAAAGCATACGAATAAAAAAATCTATGAAATTACGATGGAGCTAGGCTATCAAAACCCGCAATACTTCAGTAAAATTTTCAAAAAATATTACGGCTGTACCCCGAATGAATATCGAGATCAATAATAGGTTGGAAAAGGTGCAGAAATGTTGTGACAGTGTCATAGGTTGCTAAAACGCCCCAATTTATAATCAAGGTGTAGCACATATTCGTAAGGGGGTATAAAGATGAGAAAGGTTTTACTATCATTGATTCTCATTATGCTTGTTTCTGTTATAGCGGCATGCAGCGGGAATAATGGAGGTTCGACTACGAATAGCACACCACCGCCAGATGGCGCACAGTCAGAAAATCAAACAGACAATGAAAGCAACGGCTCAGCTTATAAGGAAAAGTATGATCCTCCTGTGACAATTTCGACAGTATGGGGAATTGATCCAGAACTGAAGTTCAAAAACAACGAAACGATAGAGAACAATGTTGCAACAAAATGGGCACTAGAGACGCTGGGGATTGAAATAAAATCGCTATGGTCGGTAACGGATTCGAACAATGCATTTCAAACTAAAATGCGACTCTCTCTTAACTCGGGCAACGATATTCCAGATGTTGTAACGATTGGAGATGAACAACTCGCACATGAATTAATCGATTCTGGTCTGTTCCGCGAGGTAGGCTCTTTGTTCGATGAGTATGCAAGTGATACATGGAAGCAGGCAATGGCGCTTGACGAAAATGTTTGGAATCCGTATACGCGTGATGGCAAGCGTATGGGCATCCCGGTGCTCGATTATGCTTACAACCATGATTACTTGCTATGGATCCGTCAGGATTGGCTTGATGCCTTGAAGCTAGAGGCGCCAAAAACAATGGCTGAGCTAGAGCATGTGCTTGATCAATTCAAAAATAATAACCCGTCTGGCTTAAAGCCAAATGAGGTAACGCCGTTAAGTACAGGAACGAAAATGAGTTTGAACACTTGGATGGGAGACCCTTCATGGATTTTCGGGGCATTTGGAACTTTGCCGGAACAGTGGAATCTTGCAGAAGACGGAACACTAGAGTACGGTTCGATTCACGCGGGTATGAAGGAAGGGTTGGCGCTGCTGCGTGATTGGCACAGCAAGGGCTATATTCCACAGGAAATTGCACTATGGGATGAAAATCAAACCTCGGTTCCTGCAGTAGCGGGTACGGCAGGCATTATCGCAGGTCCATACTGGATGAGCGGATGGCCGCTGTCAGATACAGCAGTAAATGATCCAGCTGCGGTATGGAAGCCATATCCGATTCCTACAGGTCCAGACGGTAAAGCAATGCGTCACGGTACGCATTACACGAATGGCGTTACGCTGATTAGCACGAAAATGGAGCATCCTGAAGCATTTTTCACGTACCAAAACTACCTGTTTGATAATTACGCTGATCCAAAAGAAGGCGGTGTTTTTGAAAACGGACTATTCAAAAACTATGATTATGACATTGCAGATGATGGCTCGCTGCTTCGTTGGGACGATATTCCTGGCGGTTATGTAAACGCTGTCCGCTACTTGCTTGTTCGTGATGGCGCGCGTATTCCTGATGCACAGATGAAAGCATTGATGAATCTGGCAGACGGCAAGGAGCCTGTAACTCGTCTTGAAAAAGAAGTGAAGGCTTCCTATGGCGTCGAGACGCCTTCTGCGGCTGTAGTGCTGCTGCAGCAAGAAGACATTTCATTCAAAAACATGTTCACAGGACCACCAACACCAACGATGAGCAGCAAGCTTGATTATTTAAAAAAGCTTGAATTAACAACGATGAATGAAATCATTTATGGCAACAAGGATATTAACGCCTTTGATGACTTCGTTGCTCAATGGAAAGCTGAGGGCGGAGACCAAATTACTGCTGAAGTCAATGAATGGTATAACGGCGTGAAGTAATAGTGAACGTTACAAGCTCGTTCAGCAGCTAGGAAGCAGCGCTGAACGAGCTTTATTTATAGAAAGTGAAATGTTAGGTGGATGCTTACGAGGTACATTTCTTGTTCAGTGAAGTGTACCGGTGTAGCCCATGAAATGTTAGGTAGATGCTTACGGGGTACATTTCATGTTCTGTGAAGTGTACCAGTTGTAGCCCATGAAATGTTAGGCAGATGCTTCCGATGTACATTTCTTGTACAACGAAGCGTATCTAATAGGTTCAAGAAATGTTGGAGGAGGCGTTGTTATGAAGCGAATTAAGGATTGGCCCTTTCATCTTATGATTTTGCCATCGCTGCTGTTTCTCATCGTGTTCAACTATGTTCCAATGCTGGGGATCGTCATTTCGTTTCAGGACTTTAAGCCTTGGTTAGGTGTTACAGGGTCACCCTGGGTTGGATGGGATAATTTCAAGCTGTTGTTTGAACGACAAGACAGCGTGCAGGTCATATGGAACACTTTTATCATTGCTGGCCTGAAAATTGTGTTTAATCTAATTGTTCCTTTCGTATTTGCCTTATTGCTTAATGAAATTCGTAAAGCCTATCTTAGTCGCACGATTCAAACGCTTGTTTATTTGCCGCATTTTCTGTCTTGGGTTATTCTGGGTGGAATTTTGGTAGATATTTTATCCACTGATGGCGGGTTAGTCAATCGTTTCCTTATGAGTATGTTTGGTATTGACCCGATTCCTTTTTTATCAAATGGAAACTGGTTCCGCTTTACCGTTGTCGTGTCCGAGGTTTGGAAGGAATTTGGCTATGGAACGATCGTATTTATTGCCGCTTTAGCCAATATTAACCCATCGCTTTATGAAGCAGCCGAGGTAGATGGGGCATCGCGCTGGAAGCAAACTATTTTTATTACAATACCAGCCTTGCTGCCAATGGCGGTTGTCGTTGGAACGCTATCGTTAGGTAATGTTCTAAATGCTGGCTTTGACCAAATATTCAACCTATACAATGCACTTGTCTATGAAAAAGGCGACATTATCGATACCTTCGTCTATCGAACGGCAATTCTGGAAGGAAAGTTTGGTATAGCAACGGCGGTAGGCTTATTCAAATCCGTTGTCTCAATGGTGCTAATCATCATCTCGTACCGACTGGCTTACAAGCTGGCAAATTACCGAATTTTTTAGCAAAAGGAAGGTGGAGCGGCAATGTATCATAAAACGTTATCCTATCGTGTATTCAATGTGTTCAATACGATTGCGCTGTTGCTCATCGCGATATGCTGTGTGCTGCCAGTGTGGCATGTGCTGGCTGTCTCCTTCAGTGCGAAGGCAGCGGCAGATGGTAACTTGGTTAGTCTGTGGCCGGTTAATTTTACGACGATCGCTTATGAAAAAACGCTTAATAATCCCGTATTTCTAGGCTCAATTTGGGTAGCGGTCAAGCGAACCGTAATCGGAACACTCATTACGTTAACGCTTGCTTGCCTGGCGGCCTACCCTTTGTCAAAGGAAACACAGGCGTTTCGCGGTCGTAATGTATACGCATGGCTGTTTGTATTTACGATGATCTTTAATGGTGGTCTTGTTCCTTTTTATGTTGTCATCCAGAAGCTGCAGCTTGTCAATTCGTTCTGGGTGCTGGTGCTGCCTGGAGCGGTTAATGTTTGGCTTACGATTTTGCTGCTGAACTTCTTCCGCGGGGTTCCGAAGGAGCTGGAAGAAGCAGCCTTAATTGATGGCGCAGGGCATTTTAGAACGATGTTCAGCATTTATTTGCCGGTATCGTTGCCTGCACTTGCAACGCTCGGCTTATTCAGTATCGTATTTCACTGGAATTCCTGGTTTGATGGACTGCTTTATTTGAATGACAAAACGGACTATCCGCTTGCGACGTTTCTCCAAACTGTAATTGTGCAGCGTGATATGAGCTCGATGAGCTTTAATCCAAAGGAAATGGAGCTGCTTTCACAGACGACCGTACGCGCATCGCAAATTTTTCTAGGTGCATTGCCTGTCATGATTATTTATCCGTTTCTGCAAAAGTATTTCGTTAAAGGGCTTGTTCTAGGTTCTGTTAAAGAGTAGGCAGACTGTCCTGTGAAGTCATGTTTGTGTAGTAGGACGCCGAAGAAATGAATGTTGACAAGTGAACGATATCGTAAAGGGGATGTTGTAATGAACGTACGCAAATGGTTAAGCGCGCTGTTAACCGCAGCCTTGCTGCTCACTCTGCTGCAAGCAGGTGGAGCGAGGATTTATGCAGAAGAGGGGGAGAGCTTCACCTCAAATGCTTTAACAATCAATGGGGAAGCTGTGACGTGGCAGCTGATTGGGGAGCGCCCATCAACATTTGGCGATCAGAACTCTCCAGCACGGCTTGAGTACTACAGCGACAGCAGCCTTCAATTCGAGCTGCAAGCGGTGCAATCAAATGTACCAGAAGGACAGTATGAATTGTCGTTAGAGGTATTCAGTGAGCAGGCATCGCCAGGGCCTGATGCGCTATTTTATGCGATCACAAGCGAGGGCACATATTCAACGCCTATTCAATACAGCGGAAGCAGCTGGGAAGCGCCAGCTACACTGCGACTAGGCAATGTTTCTGTTGGCAGTGACAGCTCACTATTAATCGGTGTGAAAATGAACAGTTCGGGTGAGCATTATGGCTATATACGCAATATTCAGCTGAAGGCAGGAAAAACGACAGAAACCGTCGCGGTTAAACCGAATTCTGCCATCCTTAGACCAGGATATAGCGTAGCACTCACAACTGCAATCACCGAGCAGCAGTCCATTCAATATGCATCCAGCAATGAAAGCGTAGCGGTGGTTGATGCACAGGGCATCGTTACGGCAGCTGGAGATGGAGAGGCTACGATAACGGCTACGGTGTATGAGCAAGGAGAAATTGTTGCTGTTGGCAGCAGCGAAATGGTAGTTTCAAGCACAATGCAGCAACAATATACGCCAATCGCCGTAGAGCCAGTAGATGAGCTGATTGGAGCTTCACGTTCTGATTTTATTATGGGCGCCGATATTTCGATGATGGACGAGTTAGCTGCTATTGACCGTAAATTTTACTCTGCTGATGGTGTAGAAAGCTCGCTAATATCGGAGCTGAAAAATGGCGGTGTCAATTGGGTTAGGCTGCGTGCTTGGGTTGATCCTTCTGATGAGCAAGGAAGACCTTATGGCGCAGGCAATATCGATACGGATGCGCTAGTTCGTATGGCTGCACAAGCGAAGGCGGCGGATATGAAGCTGCTTGTTGATTTGCATTACAGTGACTTCTGGACCGATCCAGGCAGACAAAGCATTCCGAAGTCATGGGCAGCGCTCAATGAGGAAGAATTGAAGAAGCAAGTGTATGACTATACGTATGAAACCTTGCAAGCACTAGTTGATGCTCAGGCTTATCCTGACATGATTCAAATTGGCAATGAGATTAATGGCGGTATGCTGTGGCCGCTTGGAAATTCACTAGAGAAAGCAAAGCCATACCTTGAGCAAGGGATTAAAGCTGTAAGAGATTTTGAAGCGGCAGTAAACGGAGATCATATCGATATTGTTATTCATCGCGCCAATCCAGGGGATGGCTTAAGCCGTGTAAGCAGTTTTTACGCGACATACAGTGATCTTGATTATGATGTGATCGGACTGTCCTATTATCCGTTTTGGCATGGTACGCTTAACAATTTGCAGCTCGTTATGGATGAGCTAGCTGCAACCTACAACAAAAAGATTGCCATCGTAGAAACCTCATATGCTTATACGTTGGAAGATACAATTCTGAATGGACCTACAGGTCATATTTTCGGTCAATCGCAGGCTGATGCGGGAGGCTATCTTGCTACTGTTCAAGGCCAAGCAAGTGCCATTCGTGACGTGATCGCCGCAGTAGCTGCTGTTCCTGAGCAAAAAGGAATCGGCATCTTTTATTGGGAGCCTGGCTGGCAAATGGGTACAGATACAGGCTGGGCGACAACCTACGCAGCTTCTTATCAGAAGGAAGCAATCCCAGCAGATGGAGGCAGCGGTTGGGCAAATCAGGCTTTATTCAATTATTTTGGAGAGGCACTTCCATCTATAAATGTGTTCTCTGCTGTTCGCGCATCAAGAGAGCAGTATGTAGAACCGACTATTGTTTCGGTCGCTTCGGTGCAATTAACGACAAGTCAGGATGATTATGCGGCTCTTCCGTCTACGGTCAAAGCGTTATTTAGCGATGATACGTATCGCGAGGTTGAGGTGCTGTCATGGACACCGAGCAGCTACGATGTAAAAACACCAGGGAATTATGAATTAGTTGGAGTATTGTCTGGTGGTCAAACGGTTACAGCAAGCATTACCGTTCGCCCCAAAAACTATGTTGTGAATCCAGGCTTGGAAAGCCCGGATATGAGTGCGTGGGAGCTTACGAACAGTACTAGAAGCACCGATGCCGCCTATTCAGGCAGCTATGCGATTCATTTTTGGAATCAGGAAACGGTTAGCGCGAAGCAGCTGATCCAAAACCTTCCGAATGGCGTCTATGAACTGTCTGTGCAAACGCGTATTGGCATAGAGGGTGAGCCAATTGCCGATACGAGCATGCTGTATGCTACAACAGGCAATAAAACCTATTCGGCCCCACTCGAAGTAACAGGCTGGGATAGATGGAAGAAGATTATGGTGTCTGATATCGAGGTGCGCAATGGTCAGCTTGAGGTTGGCGTTCAGGTTCATCATGCTGAGGGAGACTATGGCGATTTCGATGATTGGGAGTTAATTCGAGTTGGAGATTTGCCTGGTTCAACTCCACGTCCTAATCCACCATTCGTACCAAGCCCGACAGAGACGACAGAGCAAGTGCTGTCCAGCTCGCAGGAAAATGGCATAACCGTTCTGAGGGCTGAGATTCCTGCTAATCAGACAGAGCTCGTCATACCAGCCAAAGAGCTTGCTAATCATGCTGGTGCTCGTATTGTGTTGACATGGGGCGAGCAGATCGTTTCATTTGATAGAGATGCATTAGCAGAGCAGCTTAAGGATGACATTACGCGTTCAACGAGTAATATCGTTGTCCGCAGAAGCGCTAACGAGCAGTTGGAACTTGGATTTAACGGTGCTGAGGTGAATGCGCTGCTGGCGCCTGTGCAGTGGAACGTTTTAGAGAAAGCAGCCAGCGATCAGCGAGACCTGGACGTTCAGTTACAGCTTACTGCCAAGACTACATCGTCAGTCTCAGGATCGAGCAGTGGCCTGTATCGCGTAGCGGCTGATGGCAAGCTAACCTATGTCAGAGACGCTACATTAAATGATTCAGGCATAGCCGAGCTGCAGCTGCAAGCAGGACTATGGTATACAGTTGCAGATGTAACCCGCAAGTTTACTGACGTAGATGAGCAAAGCGAGGCCATTCGCAAGCTTGTAGCTATTGGACTGGTGCAAGGCGATCAGCGCGGCGCACTTCATTTGCAGCAGCAGGCAACGCGAGCGGAAGTAAGCAAGCTGACTGCGATGCTAGTAGAATTGATTGGAGATGTATCTCAAGCTGCGGAAACAATTGATGGAGAAGCAAGCATGGAGCAAGCAGCAGGTAATAGTACCGTCAAGTCGTTCGCCGATGTGCCGACTCAGCACTGGGCTAAGCCGTACATTGAGCAGCTAACTGCTCGCGGGTGGCTGATTGGTGTGAGCGAACACAACTTTGCTCCAAATGCGGCGATGAGCTATGAGGCGCTATGTGTTATGCTTGCCCGCATATTGAATTTACCGCTCGGAGAAGTGAACGCACAATCTTCAATTGAAGCTCATGCTTGGGCACAGCCTTCAATTGAAGCGATTGCCAGCGCAGGCGTTTTAACTCAGGCCGAGCTGCTGGAAACAGATTTCACTGCCCCGCTTACGAGAGAGCAGCTATTTGAAGTGTTCTATCGTTTGCTGGGTATATTGAGATCTAATAGTCAGATTGAGTGAGTTAGTTTATTAATACGCGAGGATAGCAAAATCCTCTTTAAGCACGCAGTGTCATGCTTAAAGAGGATTTTTTTCATATATTTCATATAAAAGAAAGGAAAAAATACTAAGAGCAGTTCCTGTAGAAAAACTGTTGTATAAGTACAGAGAAGTACAGTTCGGACGGATCTCCGATGGTTATAGGTGCACCCGAATCTGTATATCCATACAAGTTGCATTATGAACATATGTGACTTAAGATTAAAATACATTTATTACTAATAAATGGAATGTAGAGGGGCGAATATGAAAAAGATTATTGTTATATTATTTTTGTTGCTAAGCTCATGCAGTGCGAATACTAGTACCGTCCTCAACTCCATCCCTAACCCAAATGAAAGCAACCATACTCAGTCGCCTGAACTTGAAATTAATTTGAATGAGGAGCTACCATCGCCATTTACTGCTGAAGCGGTAGCTGATGCATTGGTCGAACATATAAATTTCTACAGCTATTATTACCCCGAAGACAGCACCACTGCACTTTATCTAGCTTCAACTAATCAACATGCTAGAGTAGAATTAAGAGCCTATAACCAGCCAATCTATCAAAATGGATATGAGGTTCCTGTACTTTATGGTGTAGATCAAGTAAGCGATTATGTTATCTCATTTTACTATCATCCAGTAAGCAAGCAGATATATGTAGATTCAATTGCTGAGCCGCAAAACATCCCGTTTTTAGACGCTGCCATGCCTTATGATACTTTGGGGCGAATTGAGGTCGATATTACCGAAGCGACTTTCCCGTTTACGGAGGAAATTTCGGAATACAAAGCAAGAAAGATTGAAGCAATTAAAGATGCGGTTCAACGCACTTTTGGCGTATTACAGCAGGATTATCCAGACATCGACTTTACGATAAAAGTAACAAATTTCTTAGAGCATCAACAGGAAGCATGGATGCTGATCGAAGGCTCCAATGGATTAAAGATGTATGCGTTGCTCGTAATGGACGAGTATTTTTATCCAGTAGATGACCAGGCGAAGGAATATGACTATAACGTAGAAATAAACGTTACGCGGGGAAATTTGATGGAGCTATCATTAGAGGAAGCATGGTTTAACCGTCAGCTTGAGGCCGATGCTTATTATTTCAAAAAAATATTTTTGGAGGATCCACCACTAATCGTGATGGAGAGTACGTGTTGTATATAAAGGAAGTGTTTCCCTGATGATTCAAACCTTTGAATCTGTAGACGCTTTACGTAAGCTAGTAGACTACATATGGATTGCAGATTTCGACTTTCTGGTAGCTGAAAGCAGAGAGGATATTATAATGCCACAAGGGCATATCAATATTATTTTTAATTATGGCTCTGCATATAAACGGATTGGAGCAAAACAAGAAACCATCATTCCCAACGCAGCTGTAATTGGTCAGATCAAAACTGCTAAGTACGTTCAATATGGATCATGTTTGCATCAGGTTGGAATTTCATTAACCCCATTAGGGTTTATAACGTTGTTTGATGTACCGAGCATTCAATTGACAGAACGAATCGTAAATGCTGTTGAGGTGGACAGTGGCCTTAATGATATGTACCGAGCGATTATTAACTACAACGATGTTGAGCTGAAAATTTCAGCAATTCATCATGCTTTACTGCATAAGCTATCACAGCGTAAAGCCGACACGGTACGTATGGAGGAGATGCTCAATTATGTTGAACGAGAGTATAAAAACTTAAGCATTGCAACGATGGCAGAGTTTTTTAGCGTGTCTGTGAGCACGTTAGAACGTGTGTTCAAGAGAAAGGTTGGACTGCCTCCAAAGACTTACGGAGATATTATTAAATTCAGAAAACTAACTGAGGATAAAGAAAATCGAAGTGTTATGCAGCAGCATTACTATGATCAGTCGCACCTCATCAAAACATCGAAGCGATTTGCAGGTAAAACGATAAAGGAATTAGAAAGACCGACCAATGAAATCACATTAAGTTATTTGTGGAATGACCAATAAAATTTTCATATAGCTGCTCATTTTTTACAATACATTCGTTTTTCCTCTTGCTATGCTAATGGTATACCAATGGATGAGGGGATGGGATAGCATTGCAGAGCATCGCGATAATGGCAAGCTTGTTGATGTTTTTGAATGTAACATTATTAATGATTTTGGTTCCAGGAGGACCGATTGAAAATAGAGATTTCAAGCATTTAAAAGGTGTTGTTTTTTGGGGATTTAATTTGTTTCTTATCATACTTGGAATTGCTTCATTTATTGTATGTTATCTATTATTGGTTTCACACTCTTATGCTGTGTTAACTGGGCAGATCCTTGCTGGCTTGTATTTTATCGTATATATGATAGATCTTGCCGGTGTTTTTCCAAAGTCGCCAACAAAAATGTCGCGAACACTTATGCTAATCGAAATTATTAATATCTCAATGGCGGTCTTTTTATTTCTGGTTTTGACTGCAATGGATCGCGTGTTGTGAGAATAGGCCATGCCAGATGCTCGATAGGTATAGCTTATCATCCTAATAGAAACAATAGTGGGAGAGAATTGTGAAGGAGGCATATAAAGTTGCTGTCAATCCCATCTACTTTTATTGAAGGAAAGCATGCATACTATGGCGAGATCAAAGATGCTTTTGAAGAGCGTGGCTTTGTTATTAATGGAAATTGGGAGTATTACAAAGCATTTTTTGATCATATTTTGCATCAGCATGAAGGTGAAACGATTTATCTGCGTTTACCAATTTATGTCCTGCAAGGAAAACTGGATCGAGATGATGCGTTTTTTGAATTTGGACAACCGTTTTTATTAAAGCATCTGGTGCATACGGGAATCGCTTCAGATGATAATGATTTTGGCATTTTGGATGCAATTGGATTGGCGCAGTTTCAAAAACCGCTTGATCCTGATGACAAAATTGAAAAAGAAGATAAATGGAGGCATGCAGGCTTGTCTGCGATTGAGCGTCTTGCCCCGATCTTTCATTAGAAGCATTGCCTGTGTGCGTATTCAGATGACACACAGGCAATGCTTTTTTGTTGGCATACGCTAGTCCTAGACCCTTCCCCGTCTTAGTATGTAGAGCCATCCTCGACCATGGTCTAGGTCAAAAACCGCCGTTAGTCCGTTTTGGTTAATCGGAATTTTATCTATACTAAGTACATAAGCAAGACAACGCAAGCAACAACAAACAACAACAGCAACATTGATGGATGAATGATGAAAGAGGTGATTTCAAAGCATGAATAGTAAATCGTTAGTCGGTATCATTTGTATCGCAATCGGCGGATTGCTCGCCCTTAAGTTTTTGCACATTGATCTAAGCGGTATTTTCTCCTTTCTGATTCCGATCGCATTAATCGTATGTGGTTATTTCGGATTAAAAAGCGGAAAAAAAGTAATCGGGGGTACATTTCTAGTAATTGGCTGTGTGTTACTATTAGGTAAGCTGGGTGGATTATTAACACTGATCTTCGCGGTAGCATTGATTGCAGCAGGCATTTATTTCATGAAAAATCAAAAACGCCGTTATTACTAGGCAAGTGAAAAATGATAGAGGAGGTATAAAGGATGGGAATATTTAGACGTATCCGAGACATTTCAGTAGCTACACTTAATGATCGTCTAGAGAAGGCTGAAGATCCTGTTAAGCTGATCGACCAGTTTTTATGGTCCACACGCGATGACATTATTGAGGCAGAGCGACTGCAACAGCAGTACTTAACACATACAAACCAGCTTAAAGCACAATGGCTACAAGCAGAGCAGCAGATTGAACAAAAAGAAAAACAGGCGATGATCGCATTGAAAGCTGGAGAGGAAATGATTGCCCGCTCTCTGCTTACCGAAAAAACGATGTTCGTCGAAACGGCTAACAACTATCGTGAGTTGTATGAGCAAAGCAATGCCTCACTACTGGAGCTTGAAGCTCAGCTTAAAGAGCTTCGTACCGAATATCAAATGGTTTACGATAAGCGTTCCTATTATGTGGCGCGTATGGAATCAATTCGTTTGCAGCAGCGATTAAACCAACGCATGAGCTTCAACAATGGTCAACAACCGGGTGAAGTGATGCGTAAAATGGAAACGCGCATCCAGGATATGGAGTATGAAACACAAAGCTTGCGCCAGCTTCGTAAAGAAAATGGCGTGTACGGTGAATCGATTAAGACGAACCGTCGCAGCGCAGAGGTTGATCTTGAGCTTCAGCAGTTGAAAGATAAATTAAACAAGGAAGGATGGTCCCTGTGAGAAAGTTATATCGCTCTAGAGAGAATAAAATGTTCACAGGACTATGCGGTGGATTGGGAGAGCTAACGAATGTCGATGCGACACTATATCGTGTGCTGCTGGTCGTACTTACGATCTTGTCGAGCGGAATATTCATTCTCCTATACTTTATTGTTAGTGCAGTCGTTCCTAAGACACCTGGGTTTCATACGCCATTCGGACAGCAGCATCGTCCATATGGTGGGATGCCATACGGCGGTAACCCCTATCATCAAGACCCAATGAATCAACGCCCTCCTGGTCAAGGACCATGGACACATGGGGCTGCACCATATACGAATCCACAGCCGCAAGGTCAACAGACATATCAGCCGTCACAAGCAACAGATCAAATGATGGATGATCTTGAGAAGAAAGCATTACGTCGTGAAATCGAAGAGTTAAAAGCTAAAATTTCTAAGATGGAGAAGGGAGAATAATACTATGAGTATTTTCAAAAGAATGAGAGATATGACGAAAGCATCGGTAAATGATTGGTTGGATAAATTAGAGGATCCAGTTGTTATGCTTAACCAATACCTGCGTGATATGGAGGCTGAAATTCATGCAGCAGAAGTAACGGTAGCGAAGCAAATGGCGAATGAGCGCAGCATGAAGCAACGTTTGGATGATAGCCTGCGCAATGCCTTTGATCGTGAATCTAAAGCAGAAGCGGCACTTCGCAACAATCATGAGGAGCTTGCTCGCAAGTTGCTCGAAGAAAAGTTATACTTTGATCAGAAAGCAACAGAATATTCCGAGCTTCATGCAAATGCTGCTGCACAGGCGGAGGAGCTTAAGCTTCAATTGCATCAAATGAAGGATGAGTTCTACCAGCTTCGCAACAAGCGCAATGAGCTGGCATCCAGAGCTCAGCTTGCAAAAGCACAAAAGCAAATGTCTTCAATCAGCTCTAACCATACAATCGAGAGCGGTTCTGCATCACGTGGTTTCCAGCGCATGGAAGAGAAAATTATGCAGCTTGAGGCAGAAGCGGATGTACTTCGTACACCATACAGCTATTCATCAAGCAGCAGCTCGGCTCCAAGCACACCTGTAACGGCTGCAGATTTAGAGCGTCAGGTTCGTGTTGATGAGCAGCTTGAGGCATTGAAAAGCAAACTAAATCAAAACAATGACGCTGAGTAACGTATAATATAGCAAGAAAGGCGGGCCGGTACTCGGTCTGCTCTTTCTTGTGTTTTGGGTAAACGCGGGTAGACAGGAGCGCTGGCGCTGTGAAAAATAGTGAAACAAAAACAAATGAGACTGAACAAAAACAATATCGAAAACGCAAGCTGCTGGAAACAGGACTGTGGCTTTTAATACTTGGCTGTTTTTTAATTATTATTTTGCAGGCGATTGGCATTTTGGAATTTTTGCGCCTGCAAGGCCAATGGATTATTATTATGCTCCTAGCTGTAGGAGTTGGATTGGCGTCGTCCGCCATCTATCAATATTATATTAATTCTAGGCTGAAAGCCTCTTTGAAAAAACTGATGCACCAGCGTGATACATATTCGCCGATCACAATTTCGAGTGGCGAACATCAGGATGAACATGTTGAAATCAACAGTGAGGAAGAAAGAGTTTGGAAAGAGCAGGTCCGATTTAATGCGGTTATTGAAGAACGTCAACGCCTCGCGCGTGAGTTGCATGATGCTGTTAGCCAGCAGCTGTTTGCGATCTCGATGACGGCTACGGCAGTAGGCCGAACTATCGAGCATGACTGGCAAAAAGCACAGCGTCAAGTGCAGCTAATCGAGGAGATGGCGTCGGTTGCGCAATCGGAAATGCGCGCGCTGCTGCTGCATCTGCGGCCAACACATTTGGATGGAAAAAGCTTAGGGCATGCATTGTCTACTCTTGTGCAAGAGCTGCAGCAAAAGATTCCGATGCAAATTGAAATGGACGTTGATACAACCATTGTGATGAGAGAGGAAAATGAAGATCACTTATTCCGTATTGCACAGGAGGCGCTGTCTAATGCACTGCGTCACGCAAAAGCTGAATACATGCTCATTAAGCTGTATCGGTTGGAGCAGGAAATTCATATGGTGATTCAGGACAATGGCATGGGCTTTGAAATAAAAAATAGAAAACAAGGCTCATATGGCTTGCTAACAATGGAGGAGCGCGTAAGAGAACTAGGTGGTCAATTCCGCATATTATCTGAGCCTGGCGAAGGTACAGCGATCTATGTCACGATACCTTACGAACCACCACTGGTAAGTAGCAAGGCATGAGGAGAGGAGAAATAGAATGGAAAGACCAATATCCGTATTATTAGTGGATGATCATGAGATGGTACGTATAGGATTAGCGGCAGTTTTGGACACGGAGGATGGGATTGAAGTAGTAGGCGAGGCGAGTAACGGCAGCGATGGGATACGCTTTGCTGAAAGCTATAAGCCAGATGTTGTTCTGATGGATCTTGTGATGGAACCAATGGACGGAGTAGAGACAACACGAAGAATTCTTGAGGTGCATCCAGAATGCAAGGTTATCGTACTAACAAGCTTCATTGATGACAGCAAGTTATACCCTGTTATTGAAGCAGGCGCGTTCAGTTATTTATTAAAAACATCAAGAGCAACGGAAATTGCCAATGCGATTCGCGCTGCAGTACGTGGTCAATCCGTAATTGAAGCACAGGTAGCGGCTAAAATGATGAATCGATTGCGTCAGCCTAAAGTAGAACCAGCATCTGTTCTGCATGATCAACTGACAGATCGAGAGATGGATGTGCTAAAAGGCGTAGCAAGAGGTCTGTCGAATCAAGAGATTGCAGATGAATTATTTATCGGCGTTAAGACGGTAAAGTTCCATATTACGAATATATTTAACAAATTAGAAGTAGATGAT
The DNA here is from genome assembly GCF_042659865.1 of Paenibacillus septentrionalis. Classification (NCBI taxonomy): domain Bacteria; kingdom Bacillati; phylum Bacillota; class Bacilli; order Caryophanales; family Paenibacillaceae; genus Paenibacillus; species Paenibacillus septentrionalis. Next base: position 917,467 of record NZ_JBHSTE010000001.1, on the reverse strand, counting down.
CGAACTCAAGCTGCCATCTATGCACACAAACATGGCATTGCTGAGTAAGGAAAGAGCTAAATGGCTGCTGCGCTAGTCGCTGAGATGGAAAATTCTCTTGGCGAGTGGCGCATTTTTTATGTAGAAACAGAAGCTGTTGCTGTCGAGCTTCGTTGATGTAAAGCTGCTGCAGGAGCTGTTCATGACGCTTTCTTGCTGAGGCTGTCGAAACGGAAAATGATGACAGAATTTGCTTTGCCAATGTCGGACGAAAGTGGCCTTTCATAGGCAGGAGCTGCCTTACTAATCGCGTATAAGTATAGAAAAATATGTGATTAGGGGGCATTGCAATGATCTATATGATGGCACCTAGTTATGACCAGACAGCGGATAAGAAGAAAACAAAAAACAAGCGGAAGCAGGTAAAGCAGCAGCGACTTCCGTGGAAGCTGATGTTAAGCTTCTTACTTGTTATCATGCTGATGCTGACTGCTTGGATTCAGGAGCGTTCTATTTCGGGCAAGGAGGCGGATCATGCAGCCTTGCAGGATTTCAATCAGCTGGTAAGCTGGAGCGGAGAGCTGTTGGATGGCGGTGCGATGTCTGGACAGTGGTCGCTTCGCTGGGACGCAACACTCGCTTACGATACGCTAGAAGGACTTGCGAAGGAACTGTTTATAAATGAGCGAGGGGAGCTGCTTCCTAAAAATATTCGAGCTAACGGAGATGTATACGATGGCGAGTGGCTGGTGGAGTCAAGCGTATTAAGGCTGGCTCGCACCGAACAGGACAAATTAGCTGAAAAAGTAACGATTACGCTACAGATTGATGCCTCAGAGCTTGAAAAAGCATCAGAGTTGAAGGAGACAGTAGGACTGCTGCATCGAAAGCTTCAGGCAAAGGATCAAAATGTGCAAATGAATATAAAAGTTTTCGGGCAAGCTAAGCATGATCAGGTGCTTGATGATCTGAAACGTTTGGCGGTAGCGCAAACCGTTGATGAATATTTGGATCGTGGCACAAAAAGCGTGACGTATTTTGTGAATCAAATGAAGCAATATCGCTGGGTTGATAACGGCAGTATGGTGAACTTGCAAGCCTCCTTACATAGGAATTCAGAAGATGGACAGCTTTCACTGACGCTTGGAGTTCCTTTAATTAGTGGAGAATTTGGCGAGATCGTTGATCCATCAGACTTTAATTAGCTGAACTTAATCGCTTTATTAGTAATTTTTATGCAAACTTCATGGCGATTTGAAAGCGAATATGCTAAACTACATTACATGTAAATCTGTATAAAAATTTTTATAGAAAGAATGAGATAAATGACCTACAATACTTCAATCGAAACGGTGGCACCAGAAGGGGCTATTTACTACTTGTTTGGTGCAACTGGTGATTTGGCGCGTCGTAAATTATTCCCAGCATTGTTCAGTTTATATAAAGAAGGCAAGCTGTCGGAAAATTTTGCAGTAGTTGGACTTGCTCGCCGAGTACGTACGAATGAGCAGTTTCGTTCTGATCTTTATGATTCTATTCAAGAGTTTTGCCGTTACAAACCGGATGACTTGACGATGTGGAATCGTTTTGCTGAACATTTTGTTTACATGCCGCTTGATATTAACGATGTGGAAGGCTTTAAGGAGTTGAACAGACTGTCTGATGATCTAGACAAGCAGTTTGATATTCCAGGCAACCGCTTGTTCTATCTTGCATTGGCACCTTCTCTTTTCGGTCCTGTTTCCTTCAATATGCGCGATGGTGGCATGCTGGAATCAAAAGGCTGGCATCGTCTAGTAATCGAAAAGCCATTTGGTTATGATCTGCCTTCCGCACAAGAATTGAACAAGCAGCTTAGCCAAGTGTTTAAGGAAGAGGAAATCTTCCGCATCGACCATTATCTTGGCAAAGAGATGGTACAGAACATTCAAGTATTGCGTTTTTCTAATTCATTCTTTGAACCACTTTGGAACAACAAGCACATCGCAAATGTGCAGGTCACACTTTCTGAAACCGTTGGTGTCGAGGAGCGCGGAGGCTATTACGATAAGTCTGGTGCTTTGCGTGACATGGGACAAAACCATATGCTGCAAATGCTTGCAATGATCGCAATGGAGCCGCCTAGTCGTCTTGTTGGCGAAGATATTCGCGATGAGAAGGTAAAGGTGCTTCGTTCGCTTCGCAGTTATGAAACGAGTGAAGAAGTTCGCGCTAATGTTATTCGCGGCCAATACGAGTCTGGTAAATTTGGAGACAAGCATCTGCCTGGCTACCGCGAAGAGGATTCTGTTGATCCAGCATCTACCACTGAAACGTATTTCGCAGCGAAGGTCTTCGTTGATAACTTCCGCTGGGCAGGTGTGCCGTTCTACATTCGTACGGGCAAACGCCTGCCTGTTAAAACGACAGAAGTTGTTATAGAATTCAAGCCAGTGGCTGATAATATTCTGTTCGGCAAGCACCATGATTTGGCACCGAATTTGCTAGTAATTCGGGTTAATCCGATGGAAGGCATCTATATTAAGCTGAATGCGAAAAAGCCTGGCTCTGATACAGAAATCCAAAATGTAAATATGGAATTCTGCCAAAGCTGCCAAATAGGCATTAATACGCCAGAAGCTTATGAGCGTTTAATTCATGATGCAGCGCGTGGCGATTCTACATACTTCACACGCTGGGATGAAGTTGCTCATGCATGGTCGTTTGTCGATCGAATCGCACAAGCATGGCGCGAGGATTCCTCTGATCTACAATTCTATCCTGCTGGCTCGTGGGGGCCAAAATCTGCTGAGCAGATGCTGTCTGACGATGGTTTCGTATGGTGGCCGGTGAATGGGCAGGAAGAGGATAATGTGATCTGGGTAACTAACAGCCGCTAATTAGAGGAAGGTTATAAATGAAGTAACTTGAACTTCGGATGAAGGGAAGGCAAGTATGAGTCTAAGTGAAGAAATTAAACAAGAGGTTGACAAAAGGCGCACATTTGCTATTATCGCCCATCCCGATGCAGGTAAAACGACGTTAACTGAGAAGCTCCTCCTATTCGGAGGAGCTATCCGTCTTGCTGGGTCTGTAAAAGCCCGCAAAGCAAATCGTCATGCCACATCGGACTGGATGGAGATTGAAAAGCAGCGCGGAATTTCCGTTACATCCTCTGTTATGCAATTTGATTATGCGGGACACCGCGTTAACATTCTGGATACACCTGGTCACCAAGACTTCTCAGAGGATACGTATAGAACGCTAACAGCGGCGGATAGTGCCGTGATGCTTATAGACGTTGCCAAAGGGGTCGAGGCGCAAACGATCAAGCTATTCCAAGTTTGCCGCCAAAGAGGCATTCCTATTTTTACATTTATTAATAAATTGGACCGCGAAGGTAAAGGTCCGTTTGATCTAATGGAAGAGCTGGAGCAGGTGCTAGGCATTCGCTCAGTCCCGATGAACTGGCCAATTGGCTCAGGTCGTGAGCTGTGCGGAGTCTATGACCGTATGAAAGGTCAGGTTGAGCTGTTTCAAGGCAAGGATCATACGACTATCGAAGTGAAAAAGGTCGAGGATTACAATGATCCAATTATTCGTGAAATGGCGGGCGATTATTTGACCGACCAGCTAATATCGGATTTGGAACTGCTTGATGTAGCGGGCGATCCTTTTGATTATGAAAAGGTACGCGCAGGCGAATTGACACCGATCTTCTTCGGAAGTGCGGTTAACAACTTCGGCGTGCAGACATTCCTTGACAACTTTTTGCAGCTAGCTCCAAAGCCAGGGGCAAAGGTAAGCGAGAGTGGACCTGTTGACCCGACAACTGATAAATTCAGCGGTTATGTATTCAAAATTCAAGCGAATATGAATCCAGCTCACCGCGACCGTATCGCGTTTCTACGAATTTGCTCAGGTCGATTTGAGCGCGGCATGTCAGTCAAGCATGTTCGCAATGGCAAAACAATCAAGCTGTCACAGCCACAGCAATTTTTGGCGCAGGATCGAGATATTGTAGATGTCGCGTATCCTGGTGATATAATTGGCTTGTTCGATCCGGGTATTTTCCGAATTGGCGATTCGTTAAGTCAAGGCAAGGATATTGTCTACAACGAGCTGCCAACCTTCTCGCCAGAAATTTTTGCGAAGGTTTCGATTAAAAATGCGCTGAAGCAAAAGCAATATCAAAAAGGAATCGATCAGCTTACTGAGGAAGGCACGATTCAAGTGTTCTACTCGGCAAGCTTTAATGATACGATTTTAGGCGTAGTTGGACAGCTGCAATTTGAAGTGTTCCAGTATCGCATGCAAGCAGAGTATGGGGTTGATGTACAGCTGCATCCGATGACGTTCCAATTTGCCCGCTGGATCGTAGATGATAACATCGATCCGAGCAAATTCCGTATTAACTCGACGCTTGTTAAGGATAAAAAGGACAATTATGTAGCGCTGTTCGAAAACGAATATGCGATGCGAACGGCAATGGAAAAAAATCCAACTACCAAATTTTTAGAAGTCGCTCCATAGGGAGCGGCTTTTTTATATCCAGATCATAAAACGATTGAGCAATATTATACAAGATTAGGGCGAGAGAGGTTTGTTACACTGGACTCTACAGAACAATGAGGAGGGGAGACTATGAAAAAAGAGTTGAGATCAATTGTATACGATACTGATCTAAATGTTGAAGCGTATCATTTTGCAGGCATTATGCAGAAGTTTCCCAATCATTTTCATGAATATTTTGTTATTGGCTTTATTGAAAGTGGAAAACGATTTTTATCGTGCAAGCATCAGGAATATATCGTTATGCCGGGTGATCTGCTTCTGTTTAATCCGCTAGACAACCACGCTTGCGAGCAAGTTGAAGGAGAAGCTCTCGATTACCGCGCGATCAATGTGCAGCCTGAAGTAATAAGAAAAGCAGCTCTTGATATTACAGGCAAGGATGAGCTTCCGTATTTTAAATCGCCAGTTGGTTTTAGAAGTGAGCTTGTCCCAGTACTAAGGGAGCTGCATCAGATGATGATGCTGGGAGATCGGGAGTTTAGAAAGGAAGAGCTGTTCTATTTTTTAATGCAGCAGCTGATTGAGGACTATGCCGATCAGCAAGCTTTACTGGAAAAGTCTGAACAAAGTGTAGAGGTTACAATGATTTGCGAATATCTAAGGGAGCATTATAAAGAGAGAATTACACTCGATCATCTAAGCAAGTTAACAGGACTGAGCAAATATTATTTATTGCGCAGCTTTACGAAGCAAAAAGGAATTTCTCCTTACAGTTATTTGGAGACTTTACGTATCAGCAAGGCGAAGAAATTGTTGGAGAAAGGCATAATGCCAATTGATGCAGCCCTTGAGACAGGCTTTGTAGACCAAAGTCATTTCACCAACTTTTTCAAAAAGTTTATCGGGTTGACACCGAAGCAATATATGAACATTTTTAAATGATTTTATAGATAGTTGACTTAAGTGTAGAAGGGAAATATCAATCTTATGAACGAAAATATGAGAATAGTAGGGCATTCTCTCGCATGGATTACGATACTGATGTGGGGAATGACCTTTATTTCAACGAAGCTGTTGCTCGAGGTTATTTCTCCGGTGGAGATTTTATTTATGCGTTTCTTAATCGGGTTTATTGCGCTTTGCCTACTTTCGCCATTGCAGCTAAAACTAACCGAATGGAAGCATGAATGGTACTTTGCAGCAGCGGGCGTTTGTGGTGTAACACTTTATTTTTTATTGGAGAATATCGCATTGACATACACATTTGCTTCAAATGTTGGCGTTATCGTTTCTATCGTTCCGTTTTTCACGGCGCTGCTCGCTCATTTTGTTTTGGATGGCGAAAAGCTAAGCAGGCGGTTTTTTGCTGGATTTGCTGTCGCGCTGGTAGGGGTTTTCCTTATAAGCTTTAATGGGAATTACCATTTCCAGCTTAATCCATTTGGGGATTTGCTAGCTGTTTTAGCTGCTGCTGTTTGGGCGATCTACTCTGTTCTTATGAAAAAAATAGGCAGTTTTCCTTATGGCACAGTCCAAGCAACTCGCAAAATTTTTTTCTACGGTCTTCTGTTTATGCTGCCTATTTTAGTGATATCGGGATTTAAGCCAAATTGGTCATCTCTTATGCAGCCGCTTCCTTTATTTCATTTATTATTTCTCGGGCTCGGAGCTTCGGCGCTTTGTTTTGTAACCTGGAATTCTGCTGTAAAGCTGTTAGGTGCTGTAAAAACAAGCGTATACATCTATGTCGTTCCCGTCATAACGGTAGTGGCTTCTTCAATCATACTAAAGGAAAAGATCACGGTAGCTGTTGTGATTGGTACGTTGTTGGCTCTGGTAGGGCTGATCTTGTCCGAGTACAAGTTTGATATAGTAAGATCAAAAAAAGAGTCGAACATAGGGAGCCGTATAGAAGCAGAAGGTTAGATTGGTTGAAGGATTCGATAGATGGCAGCTTGCTGCTGTTATTCTATATTAGGAGCAAGCGGATTGGAGAAATTAAAAAAAAGATTGCGAAAGTAAATTGACAAGTAAACGATTACATGAAATAATGTACGCGTGTACATCTTGTGTGCGTAAGCAAATTTTGGAGAAAAGGAGGTTCAGGAATGAGCAGAAAGGACGTTGCTAAGCTAGCAGGAGTGTCGGAAGCAACCGTCTCGCGCGTAATGAACAATGTAGGACCGATCAAGAAAGAGACGCGAGAGAAGGTGTTGCAGGCCGCGGAACAGCTTGGTTATGAATTGAATGCGTTAGCTCAGCAGCTTGCTCGTCAAAAAAGCGGTAACCTAGGTGTTGTATTGCCGCATGTTCCGAAAGTTCATTTATTCTCGACCTATTACTTTTCAGAAATACTAAGCGGGATCGCGGAGATCGCCCGAAAGTCTAACGTTGATTTGCTGATGGTCTTTCAAGATCCCACTCAGCGAAGAGACTATACTAAATTATTTCGCTCTAAAAAGATAGATTCCTGCATTATATTAGGTTCCAATGACAATGAAGAAGAACGAGCAGCATTGCAGGAGCTGTCTGATCACGATTTCCCTTTCGTCATTATTAATCAGAGATTTCCTGAATCATCGTTTCGTTTTGTAGATGGGGATCATGAATATGGCAGTTATCTGGCTGTATCCCATCTGCTGGATCAAGGCAGCAGAAAGGTAGCATTATTGAATGGCCCCAAGCAATATTCTAATAGTATAGATCGATACAAAGGATATATTAAGGCACTTGAGGAGCACAGTATTGCAATTCAGGACCAGTGGCTGGTGGAAGGGAACTATAGTAGGAAAAGCGGTATGGCAGCGGCTGAGAAGCTAGCCTCACTCATTAAGACTGGTGCTATTGATAGTATTTTCGCAGCCAATGACCGAATGGCGATTGGTGCAATGGAAGGCTTATCTGCTTACGAGCTGGAAGCCGGGAAGCATTATCGTATTATCGGCTATGATAACTCGGATGGTGCCAATATTGTAACGCCCAAGTTATCCAGTGTAGCTGTTCCGTTTTACGACATGGGCGTGACTGCCGCATCTTTTCTGTTGAATGAAGCACAACAAGCGGAGCAATACGCCATATTGCCTGTAACGTTAGTTGTAAGACAATCATCAATCTTGTAGAGGAAAGGTGGATTTTAATATGAGTCAAGTTCGAATCGGTATGGTAGGTTATAAATTTATGGGGAAGGCCCACAGTAACGCGTATCGCGTTCTTCCTATGTTTTTCCCAAACAGTACCGTACCGCAGATGAAAGCAATCTGCGGACGAAATCAAGAAGCACTGGAGACAGCACGCAAGCAATTTGGCTGGGAAGAGGCTGTAACAGATTGGCGTGAGCTGCTGAAGCGAGATGACATTGATTTGATTGATATTAACGCGCCTAGCGATGCACATAAGGAAATCGCAATTGCCGCTGCTCGAGCAGGTAAACATATTTTTTGCGAGAAGCCGCTAGCTCTGACCTTATCAGACGCAAGAGAGATGCTCGCTGAAGCAGAAGCAGCAGGTGTTAAGCATATGGTTGGCTTCAACTATCGATTTGCTCCTGCTGTTCAGCTTGCTAAAAAGCTGATCGATGAAGGCCGAATTGGCAAGATCAATCATTTCCGGGGGCAGTTTTTACAGGACTGGATTATGGATCCGCAGTTCCCGCTTGTTTGGCGCCTACAGAAGGAAATTGCTGGTTCAGGATCTTTAGGAGATCTTGGCGCGCATGTTATTGATATGGCGCGTTACCTTGTTGGTGAGTTTTCAGAGGTGATCGGGATGAGTGAAACCTTTATTAAGGAGCGTCCGATTGCTGAAAATATGACCGGTCTAAGTGCAAAAGGCGGCAGCTCTACGGAAATGGGTCAGGTAACAGTAGATGATGCAACGTTGATGATGGCACGCTTTGAAAATGGCGCGCTAGGCAGTATTGAAGCGACTCGTTTTGCTGGTGGTCATCGCTGTACAAATGGCTTTGAAATTAATGGAAGCAAGGGCAGTGTTCGATTCGATTTTGAACGTATGAATGAGCTTGAAGTGTATTTTACAGATGATGCCGAGGATGTACAGGGTTTCCGTCGAGTCCTTGCTACTGATGCCCCACATGCTTATATGGATGCATGGTGGCCAGCAGGACATACGATTGGCTATGAGCACACATTCACCCATGAGATGGTGGAGTTGATGGATGCGATTACGAATGATCGCCAACCAGTTCCTAACTTCGTAGACGGAGTTAAGTGCCAAGAGGTACTTGAAGCAGTAGAGCGTTCGATTGAAGAACGTCGCTGGGTTGCAATTAGCGAGATGTAAGTAAGGAAACGACATACAGGCTCTAACCAATAGACAGCAGCAATCTGAGATTGCTCAACATGAGGAGGAAGTTCTATGCGCAAGGCGTTAATCGTATGGGGTGGCTGGGATGGTCATCAACCCGAACAGGTAGCAGGAATTTTTAAAGGTCAACTAGAAGCAGAGGGCTTTGAGGTAAATGTGCAGAATACGCTTGAGGCATTTCGTGATGCGGAATATTTGAAGCAGTTAGATCTTATTATTCCAGCATGGACGATGGGGGAAATCGAGCAGGGACTTGTAGATAACGTATCTGCAGCCGTTCAAAGCGGTGTAGGGCTTGCTGGCTGTCACGGCGGGATGTGTGATGCTTTCCGCAAAAATGTGGACTGGCAGTTTATGACCGGTGGACAATGGGTGGCTCACCCCGGCAATGACGGTGTGCGTTACACCGTTGAAATGAGAAACAGCTCTAGCACACTTGTAGCTGGCATTCCTAATTTTGAGGTGTCCTCTGAGCAATATTATCTTCACGTCGATCCAGCAGTAGAGGTGCTTGCTACTACGCGCTTCCCGACTGTGGATGGACCGCATTCATTTAATAAAGCTGTGGATATGCCGGTGGCATGGACGAAGCGTTGGGGACTCGGAAGAGTATATTACAACTCACTAGGTCATCAAGCAAATATTATGGAAATTACAGAAGTGAAAGAAATGATGCGCAGAGGCTTTTTATGGTGCGCTGAAGGCAAGGTGCTCGCTCAAGAGGCAGGCGAGCTAGCAAGTACTTACACAGGCATGCAAGATAATCAAGTCAATTAAGCGGATAGGGTGACAATAGACAATGGATAAAATAAAAGTTGGTATTATTGGAGCAGGTAATATTAGCGGCATCTATCTTGAGAATGGCAAAAAATTTGACAGCATGGAGGTCGTTGCGATTGCCGATCTTGATGTGGCTCGTGCGCAGGAAAAAGCAGAGCAGCACAGTATCAAGGCATACTCTGTAGAGGGACTGCTGGAAGATCAAGAGATTCAGATGGTTATCAATTTGACTATCCCGCAAGCTCATGCCAAAGTATGCATGCAGGCGCTTGAAGCCGGCAAGCATGTGTACGTAGAGAAGCCTTTTACGGTTACACGTGAAGAGGCTAAGCAGGTGCTGGAGCTGGCGGCAGCGAAAGGGCTGCTTGTTGGTAGCGCACCCGACACTTTTTTAGGTGGCGGTATTCAAACTGCAGCTAAAGTCATTGCTGATGGATGGATCGGTACGCCAATTAGTGCGACGGCCTTTATGCTGTCCGGTGGTCATGAAAGCTGGCATCCTAACCCTGAGTTTTATTATCAAATTGGCGGTGGTCCGATGTTTGATATGGGACCATACTATTTAACAGCAATGGTAGCGATGCTGGGACCAATTCGTCGAGTTACTGGCTCAGCAAATATTTCATATCCGGAGCGTACGATTACGAGCCAGCCGAAATTTGGTCAAACCATCAAGGTAGAAGTGCCGACGCATATTGCAGGTATCGTTGATTTTGCTGGTGGAGCAATGGGCACCATTATTACCTCGTTTGATACAAGGGGCTATTCCACGCTTCCACGCATTGAGGTTCATGGCAGCCACGGTACGCTGGTTGTACCAGATCCAAATAATTTTGGCGGAGATGTTCGGATTCATCGTGCAGGCACGAAAGAATGGCATAACGTGCCATTGCTGTATGGCAATACAGACAATAATCGCGGATTAGGAGCTGCCGATATGGCGGCAGCAATTATCGAAGGTCGAGCTCACCGAGCTAGCGGTCAGTTAGGCTATCATGTGCTTGAAGCAATGCACGGGATTCACGATGCGGCAAGCGAAGGCAAGCATTATATGATGCAAAGCACATGCGAACAGCCGGAGCTGCTTCCACTTGGCAAACGTAGTTTCCAAGTTTTGAATGGCTAATGAACGATAATAAGCTTTACTTAAAATAAACCTTTATTCATGCATGCTGAGCACCTTCAGATTGCTTTTCTTCACATTTGTAAATGTGAGAGGCATCTGGAGGTGCTGTTTGTTATAGAGACAGAAGTTGAAAGCTTGCTGTTCGTTTTACAAAACCTTAGCAACCATTTACAATGAATGAAAACATCGTAACCGAGGAGGCCATATGATTCTTAACGACCAATATAATTTTGAAGTTCATGGTGAGCACCTCATTATTCTAAAGTCAGGGCTTGTTGTAATGGAGAACGAATGTAAAGAAGCGTCTGTTGTTATTGCAGACGGAACAATTAAAGCTATCCTTACGGACTCTAAATACGTGGATGAATGCATTGAGCATTACAAGCTGCAGAACAAAGCTCTTGTCATAACAGTAATTGATGCAGCGGGCAAGACGATTCTCCCCGGCTTGATCGATATTCATTGTGATGCGATCGAGAAAGAGGTTCAGCCTCGACCTAATACTTTATTTCCTTTGGAAATGTCGCTATTAGAATTTGAACGCAAGCTACCGGTACATGGCATTACAACGATGTATCATTCCTTATCGTTGGGGGTTGGCTTGAGCTTGCGCGGCTATCATCTGGTTAATGACTTGATTGAGCTCATACATCGCTACAAAACTGAGCGCAGCTTAGTTCGCAACTATATACATTTGCGTTATGAGGTGGCCTACGATGATGGTCTGCCGTATATTGAACGTTATATCAAGCAGAAGAAGATCCATTACCTGTCTTACATGGATCATTCGCCAGGTCAGGGGCAATATCGTCAAGAGGGCTCCTTCGAGCGTTATGTGATGAAAAATCAAGGGGTAACGATTGCAGAAGTTAAGGAGATCGTTGATCAGCTGATGGAGCGCAGGCAGGCAATTGATTGGGATAAGCTGAAGCACCTGTCGCTACTGGCTGCTAAAAATGGAATTGCGGTTGCTTCCCATGATGACGATAGCTTCGAGAAAATAGAGCTTGCCAAGCATAACGGAGTAGCGGTAAGTGAATTTCCAATAATGCTGGATGTTGCTAAGTATGCCGTACAGAATGGAATGAGCGTTTGCGTGGGTGCCCCCAATGTTGTGCGCGGGGCATCCCACGATCAAAATTTGCGGGCGAGTGATGCGATTGTGGAGGCGGGCGCGCAGATATTATGCTCGGACTATCACCCAGCTTCTATGCTTCAAGCTGTGTTTAAGCTTCATACGGAATCAACTATTCCGTTGCATGAGGCTGTCAAGCTAGCCACGCTGCACCCTGCCCAGGCTATGGGGACAGCAGCTGAAACAGGCTCGATTGCAGAAGGTAAAAAGGCCGACCTTATTGTGGTCGACCAGTTCCATAACCTGCCATTTGTTGAGATGACCATCGTTAATGGGAAAATCGTCTACACATCCCGTCCTTATTACGAGGCTTAATACGATGGCGATGCAGTTGAATTATTATGATCTGATTGCAGATGCTGATACAAGGTCTCGACCATTTGAGACTGTTGAGATTCTGAAGATTCCTTCCAAATAATTTCAAAAAGCACTCCTAGTCCAGGCAGCGCGCGCTCGTCTGCGCCGCAGGAATCAGCAATCGTTTCGTGGATTTCATTTTTGTTATTGTCTTGGATTCGATCAATAATCGCTTGACGTAGATCAAAGTTTTGCATCTTATCCATCCTCCTTATGTAGTGAATGTTCTAACAGCTTTACTGTACCCAGATAAATAAGGTATCATTCAACATAGTAGTTAATTAGAGGAAGGTAAGTGGAAAGCATGACATACACAAATGAGCATAAACTGCTCTCATCTGTTCAAAATGAGCGCGTGAAGCTGTGGGCATCATTACTTGAAAAAAAACATCGTGATCGTCAAAGATTATTTATTATAGAAGGCATTCATCTAGTTAAGGAAGCCATCACGGCAGGAGCTGATATTGAAGCGATAGTGTATGACGCGGATAAAGGCTTGCCAAAGGAAATCGTCGAGCTTCAAAGCAAGACTGCCTCTTTTACAGAATGGTTCAAAGCAACCTCTAATGTGATGGCAAAATGTACAGGGACGGACTCAGCCCCGCCAATATTTGCAGTCATGGGCAAGCTTAAAACAAATGATGAAGCACTTTACAAGCCGAATAGTTTGGTTGTTGTGCTTGATGGGGTTAGAGACCCAGGCAATGTGGGTACGATTATTCGCAGTGCGGATGCAGTTGGTGCGGATGCAGTGCTGCTGGGCAAAGGCTGTGTCGATTTATACAATCCGAAAACGGTGCGCTCAACAATGGGCTCGCTGTTCCATCTGCCGATTGTGGAAGGCGAGCTGAAGCCATATATTGAACGTGCGAAGCAGCAGGACATTCAAATTGTTGGAACAAGCCTGCAGGCAACGCAGCATTGCTATGCTTACAACTGGAAGCAAGGATCATGGCTTGTGATGGGCAGTGAAAGTGATGGCTTGTCTGCTGAGATCGAGACGCTTGTCAATCAGACGGTAATTATTCCGATGAAGGGTCAAAGTGAATCCCTCAATGTGGCGATGGCCACAACCGTGCTGCTTTACGAGGCACTGCGGCAAAGGGAGTTTTAAGGGGAACTACTGTACAAGGACGGCGAACTGATCATCGCATTATCGATCAAGTCGCCGTCTTTTTTCTAAGCTGATGATCAGAAACTACAATAAAAACTAACAACACGAACATATAGCTCTAAAGAGGAGTAAGAAACGGGCCCTTACAGAGCTGGAAAAAACGAATTTAGATAGCTTATTGTTTATAGCTGCAATAATGTTTTTTTATAATCACTTGGAGTCGTTCCCATCCATGTTCGAAATTGATTGATGAAATGATTGTAATTATGAAACCCAACATCATAAGCAACCTCTGAAGCACTACGATTGGTATGCTCTAGCAGCAGGGCTGCTTGATGAATTCGCATTTGATTCAAGGTATCAATGATGGAATGACCAGTTTGCTCTCTGAATAAATGGGATAATCGTGAAGACGAGAGTCCAATTGCTTTTGCTAATGTGTCGATCTTTATATTGCTGCGCATATGGAGGGATAAGTAGTGCAGCGCTTCTTCGACTCGTGGATCGAGCTGCAACTCACGCTGCTGCGCTAGAAGCATTAATATTTCACGGAGCGAATTCAGGCATAGATCATGCCAAAACTGGCTTCTTTCTCTGGAATCGGATATGATTCTGCGAAAAGCTCGATAGATCCGTTTTTGTACCGAAACAGATTGAATAGCCTCGACATACAGCGCTTCAACTGGTAGAAGTCTATCAGCGATAAACGGATCCGCAAAGTGCGCCCACACAAAATTCCAGGTTTCACCCTTTGAAGTACCATAACGATGTGGGGTATCTGGTTTTAAGATTACAATATCTCCGCTCGTGCACGTTTTCATTCCTTCGGGCGTGTTAAAATAACCCTCTCCGCTTAATGTATAAGCAATCAACCAATCCTTCATGCCTTGTTCTCTGATCGTGACGTAGCTGTCATTTACTTGAAAATGCCCTGAAATAACGATGCTATAGCATTTTCCATCATATTGAGAAGGCTCATCGAATCGTTTCATTGCAACTCCTCCAATCCAGAGGGATCTGTAAGTTTAGTATAACCATAATCCTCTTAAGAATCTACAAGATAGCAGAATAGTGTGAATGAAGTGCAGGATTGCTAATTCTGTGTAGTTCCAGTGCACGATACAATGTACATAAGTCAAACGAGGAGGGATTTTATCGTGTATATGCTGCGTTTTTTAACTGAGGAGCAAAAGAAGCAATTCGATAGAGAAGGCTATATTATTGTTCAAGGGCTGTTCAAACAGGAGCAGCTAAACGAGATCGAGCATACTTTCGAAGAAATTAGTCATCAGTTTATTCCAGGTCATTTTGAACCTGATCTAAGCAATGAGTCAACTGATCCTTTAAGACGATATCCTAGAGTCATGCATCCACATCGCTTTAATGAAGTTGCAAAAAAATATATGCTGCACCAGCCGGTTTTAAATGTGTTGCAGGATTTGTACGAAGAACCGCCACTCGCTGCGCAGAGCATGTTTTACTATAAACCGCCGGGTGCCAGAGGACAGGCGCTCCATCAGGACAATTTTTATCTAAAGGTGGAACCAGGGAATTGTATCGCAGCTTGGACAGCAGTGGATGAAGCCGATGAGGAGAACGGAGGCTTGCTTGTCGTTCCTAAAACGCAAGAGCATGAAATTGTTTGTCCGGATAGAGCAGATTCAAAGGAATCGTTTACGACGCATTTTGTCAAGCCGCCAAAGGATCAAAAGGCTGTTCCTGTTATGCTGCAGCCTGGGGATGTACTCTTCTTTAACGGCAATTTGATTCATGGCTCTTATCGCAACAAGACGAAGAATCGCTTTCGAAGAGCATTCATCTGCCACTATGCTAATGAATCTGCTACGCATATTAGTCATTACTACAAACCGCTTTACCGTGCAGATGGTACAGAAGTAGAGCTGATTGAAAATACGGATGGAGGTCCATGCGGCGTTGAATTTGAGCCACTTTATCCGCATTAATAGTAAACAGTAAAACTGGAAAAGATTCGGGAGTAAACCGACTTCTTTTCCTTTTTTATTGTGGATTATGGAACATAAGCAGGATTGTCGCACGAAAAGGGGAATTAACAAGTATAGGCACATGCTAGCCTTAGAGCAAGCATGCAGGCGATCTTACTATTTTCTCTGTACAAGCTAAGGTCGTACAAATTTGCCTTCAAAAGGGTACAATGAATAAGAAGATAACTCTAATTCAACTAAGAACGAACATGGAGGTACATATGACACGTAAAATTCGTATTGGTATTATCGGTTGTGGAGGAATCGCTTTTGGCAAGCATATGCCGGCCTTGCAAAAGCAGCAAAATGCAGAAATGGTTGCTTTTTGCGACATTGAGGAAGAACGTGCAAGAAAAGCGAGCAGCACATTTGGTACTCCAGATGCAAAGGTGTATACAGATTACAAGGAACTGCTAGCTGACAGCTCCTTGGACGTTGTGCATGTATGTACGCCAAACGATTCGCATGCAGAGATTTCGATCGCTGCGCTTGAATCAGATAAGCACGTCATGTGTGAAAAGCCAATGGCTAAAACGGCTGCTGACGCTAGACGAATGGTTGAAGCTGCTAAACGTACAGGCAAAAAGCTGACAATCGGATACCAAAACCGATTTAGATCGGATTCCCAATACTTGAAAGGCTTATGTGAGGAAGGTGTGCTAGGCGATATTTATTATGCAAAAGCACATGCCATTCGCCGCCGTGCTGTACCAACATGGGGAGTGTTTCTTGATGAAGAGAAGCAAGGCGGAGGACCATTGATCGATATCGGTACTCATGCGCTTGATTTGACGCTATGGATGATGAACAATTACAAGCCAAAAGCAGTGCTCGGTACTGCATTCCACAAGCTCTCCAAAAAAGCGAATGCGGCAAATGCGTGGGGATCATGGGACCCTGAAAAATTTACGGTCGAGGACGCAGCTATGGCGATGATTACAATGGAAAATGGCGCAACTATTATGCTTGAATCCAGCTGGGCAATTAACATGCTGAAGACTGGTGAAGCAAAAACGACACTATGCGGTACGGAAGGCGGCGCAGATATGGAAGATGGGCTGCGCATTAATGGTGAGAAAAACAGCAAGCTGTTTACGAATCGCATAGAACTGGACGCTAGCGGTGTAGATTTCTATGATGGCAGTACGGACGATCCTGCTGAACTAGAAGCAAGATTGTGGCTGCAAGCGATCGAAAATGATAGCGAGCCGCTTGTTACACCAGAGCAGGCATGTGTAGTGTCCGAAATACTTGAAGCGGTTTACGAATCATCCAAAACTGGAAAGGCAGTTTATTTTGAATAGATCGAAAGATGTGTAATGAATAATAATGGATTAGCCCGCACCTCTAGTGCGGGTTTTTCTATATTGTGTGTCCGATCCCTTTTACATTGAAGGCGAACGCTTTATTTGACGATTAAATGTAAACAAATGGGTTAATATGTTTTTCGTTTCAATTATCTCAAAAAATTGTTGTTTAGCATTAAATGTCCTGCTATGATGAAAGAAAATCTAATCTCTTTATATCTCCCAGAAAGTCCAACAGGTTATGGAAAAAATGAGAATCATTTTTTTGAGACACAAGTAAAACAAGCCACTTGTCCATCTATACGCATATGTTAAAGAGGTGAAAGATGTCATCATTATTACTGCGACCTGTTGAACCACAAGATGAAACGTTTTTGTTTGAGTTATATATGTCCGTTAGACAGGAAGAAGTGAAATCCTGGGGATGGACATCCACACAAATCGAACATTTTTTGCATATGCAGTGGATGACACAGCAATCTTCTTACAAGATGCAGTTTCCCAATGCGCATCGCACCGTCATATTGTACGAAAATGAGTCTGTTGGTCAATGTAGTGTTGACTGCACCTCGGATCGTCTTCATCTTATTGATATTTCTATTTTACCCTCCTTCCGCAACAGAGGAATTGGAGCTTCTCTGTTGAAACGTCTCCAACTAGAAGCAACAACGCTTCAAGTACCCATTTTTTTGAATGTCACACTCGGAAATCCTGCTCACCGTTTATATGAACGGCTGGGATTTATAATGATCGGCAGTACGGATATGTACGTGTCGATGCAATGGCAACCGCCAAACACTACCATTTATTGAGAGGGGTAAGCAAATGAGTGATCAATATGTAGGAGAAATTAGAATGTTCTCCGGTAATTATGCGCCACAAGGGTGGCATTTTTGTGATGGAAGCTTGCTCAGCATTAGTCAGTATGAAGTGTTGTATGTGCTGATTGGCACCACGTATGGAGGTGATGGAGTAACAAACTTCAAGCTTCCAGATCTAAGAGGACGGGTACCGTTACATACTTCTAACAATTATCCACTTGGTCAAATGGCTGGTACTGAGAAGGTAACGTTAATCCAATCAGAGTTGCCAACACACACACATATAGCTTATGCCAACAATGTTGCTGCTGATGCTACGAGCAATTCACCAGAGGGAAAATTGTGGGCATTCAATGAGCTTATAAAAAACTATCAGAGCATATCTCCCAATGTTACGATGTCCACAGCAGCGGTTTCCTCAGTCGGGGGAAATCAATCGCACGATAATATGATGCCTAGTTCGACAGTAAGTTTTATTATTGCATTGCAAGGGATATTTCCTTCGCAAGGTTAAGTTATTTTAGAGGAGGAGTTCGTATGGCAGAACCATTTGTTGGTGAGATTAGATTATTTTCTTTTGGAATAATTCCACAAGGTTGGGCCCCATGCAACGGGCAAATTATGCAGATAAACTCTAATCAGGCACTATATTCCATTATAGGAAACAGGTTTGGTGGAGATGGTCGAACAACCTTCGCTTTGCCTGATCTACGGGGGAGAGTGCCTGTTGATATGGCTGTTGATTATGCAATTGGAGCATCTGGAGGAGAAGCTCAGCATGTATTGACTGTGAATGAGATGCCTCAACACACACATCAGGCATACGGTGATTCTAGTGGTGTAACAAGTGCAAATCCTGAAGGTAATGTATGGGGGACTGCAGCTGCAGGACGCAATCTTTACTCGACTGCGACTGCTAACACTGCCATGAATACAAACGCTATTGGGACGGCTGGAGCGAGTCAAGGTCATAACAATATGCAGCCTTATACCGCTGTGTCATTCTGTATAGCTTTGGTCGGAATTTTTCCGTCAAGATCATAGGAGGGATAGTATGGATCCGTATGTTGGAGAGATTAGATTATTTGCAGGGAATTATGCGCCGAGAGGTTGGGCATTGTGTGATGGTTCAATTATGCACGTCCAGCAAAACCCCGCATTATTTGCCGTAATAGGCAGTCAGTATGGTGGGGACGGTCATACAACATTTGCACTGCCGAATTTGCAAGGAAAAGCACCAATGGGACAAGGGGCTGGCCCAGGACTTACACCTCGAGCAATTGCAACTGCGGTCGGTGAGAAGACGCAAACACTTACACTTGATCAAATACCCAGTCACACACATGTACCCAACGCATCCAATGCGACCTCAGGTGGTGTAGATGATCCGACTAATGCTGTATGGGGCGCGAGGGGGAATGTACCTGCCACCAATAGAGCGTACTCAGCAACTGCTAATACCGATATGAATCCACTTGCGTTGTCCCCGATTGGTGGAGGTAAGCCTCACAACAATATGCAGCCGTATTTGGTCTTGAATTTTATTATAGCGCTCGAAGGAGTTTTTCCTCCGAAAAGCTAATGGCCCTCATGCTAAGTAGTTTGAAGATGAATTTTTTGCTAGATTTAGTTTTATATTTTGTTAAATGTTGTGGGGGCTTAAATGATGAAAAAGCTTTCAATAGTTATAATGGTTGCGTTGTTGACTATAGTAGGAGCGTTAGGTTATTGGCTGCCGAGCCTTTCTGCAAATGACGATCCCGTAAAAATTCAAGCTACTGCTGAGAGAAGTGTTCAATTGCCGAGTACTGAAGTTCCTCCACTAGCTATTAGTAATGGGATAGAGTCTATACTACGTTACGAGATTGCACCTAATAAAGAAGTACTTTCGGCTGTCCTTAAGCTTAGTATTGACAGGGATGATTACAATGGAAACTCTATTGCTGTTCATATCGCGCAGGAGGATAACTGGCCTAGTACCCCTGATGTTACGCCTGCTAAGCTAGGGGCTCCATCTTCTGTTCAATTAACAAGTCCAGATGCTGTTACAGGAGATTACGCTGGATATTATAGGTATAGTGTAGATGTTACGAATTTATTAACTACTGCCAATATTGCTGTCGGAGAGCCCGACACGGTTTCGCTAATACTTTCTAGTAACACGGCAATGCAATTCATGACAAGACAGGATTGTGGAGGGGATTTGGCCTGCGAAGCAGCACTAGCTCCACATTTGGAGGTCGTGTATGGTGCTCTCAACAATGCGCCAACAAACATTAGCCTTAGTTCTACAACAGTGAATCAAAGTGCAGTTGCGAATGAGGTTGTTGGTACATTAACGACTACAGATGCAGATGCAGGAGATACCCATACCTATGAGCTTGTTGCGGGAGCAGGTTCAACACATAACGAGTTGTTTAATATTGCTGGCAACCAGCTTCGGGTAAATAACGCTTCGCTAATGGCAGCAAACACGTATTTTGTAAGAATTCGTACGACCGATACAGGTGGGGCTTCAAAAGAAATAGAATTTTCCATTGCAGTAGTGGACGATATTGCTCCAAACTTTAACAATGGCACGCCAACATTTTCGAATACGACAAAGCTTGGAACAACGTTGACCGTTCAATTGAATGAAACAGGTACGGTGTACTATGTAGTGCTACCTGATAACGCTGCGGCTCCGAGTGCTGAACAAGTGAAGGCAGGCCACAACAATCAGAATGTAACAGCACCATATAGCGGAAGTGTAGTTGTGCACACAGAGAATATCAACATGACAACTGAACTTTCAGGGCTCACACCGGGCACAGCCTATGACATCTATGTCGTAGCCGAGGATAGTAAGCAGAACAAGAGTGATGTAATAAAGCGGGATGTCTTGACAGTAGCTAACATTGCTCCAACAGACATTAGTCTTAGTGCTGATACGATCAATCAAAGTTCAGGAGCAGATGCGGTAGTTGGAACGTTAACGACTACAGATGCAGACGCAGTAGATACGCATACGTATACGCTTGTATCTGGTAACGGCTCAACGCATAATGAATTGTTTAACATTGCAAGTGGCCAGCTTCGGGCTAATAACTCATCACAACTTACGCCAGGCAACTATTCGGTAAGAGTTCGTTCGACCGATACTGGTAATGAATTTATTGAGAAAGCCTTCACCATTACGGTAGTAGATGATATGGCACCAAACTTCACGAATGGCACACCAACAGCATCCGATGAAACGAAATCAGGACTGACGTTGACTGTTCAATTAGATGAAGCAGGCATGGTGTACTATGTCTTAGTAGACGAAGGAGCAGCAGCACCAAGCGCAGCCCAGCTAAAAGCAGGCAATGACGCGCAAGATGCGGAAGCGCTGCAAAGCGGCAGCATCGTGGTGGGTGCAGCAGCTACAGATGCAACACGTTCGATTGTTGGACTAAGCACGCATACCGCATACGACATCTATGTCGTAGCCGAAGATAGCGCTCTGAACCAAAGCACAGTAAGCAAGCTGGATGTATCAACAGCGGCGAACAGTGCCCCGACAGCGATCAGCCTAGATGACAGCACGGTCAATCAAAGTGCAGGCGCGAATGCGGTAGTTGGAAGGTTAACGACAACCGATGCAGACGCAGGAGATACGCACACGTATACGCTGATAACGGGCGAGGGCTCAACGGATAATGCCAGCTTTGCCATTGCAGGTGATCAGCTGCAGGCCAACGATGCATCGCAGTTGGCTGCGGGTACGGACACGTATGCCGTACGAATTCGTACGACTGATGAAGATGGTGGAACATATGAAGAATCGTTCACCATTACGGTAGTGGATGATGTCGCACCAAGCTTCGCGAATGGCACACCAACAACGTCCGATGTAACGAAAACAGGATTGACGTTGACCGTTCAGCTGAATGAAGCAGGCAAGGTGTACTACGTCGTCGTAGCAGATGAAGCAGACGCACCGAGCGTGACCCAAGTAAAGGCAGGGGATGATGCTGGCGATGCGCCAGCACTGCAAAGCGGCAGCATCGAAGTCGATGCAGCAGATAGGAATGAGATTGCCACGATCTCAGGCTTAACGGAAGGGAAGACGTATCAGATTTATGTCGTAGCAGAGGACAAAGTGAGCACGCCGAACACGCAAAGCTCAGCCACCAAGCTGGATGTATCAATGGTGGCAAACAGTGCTCCTACAGCGATTAGCCTAGATAATAGTACGGTCGATCAAAGTGCGGGCGCGAATGCGGTAGTCGGCACGTTAACGACAACGGATGCAGACGCATTAGATACGCATACGTATACGCTCGTAACAGGCGATGGCTCAACAGATAACGCGAGCTTCACCATTGCAGGCGATGAGCTGCAGGCTAACTCGCAGCTGGCGGCAGGCACGTATGCTGTGCGCATTCGCACAACAGACAATGATGATGGAACGTTTGAAGAAGCCTTCACCATTACGGTAGTCGATGATATGGCACCAAGCTTCACGAATGGCACACCAACAGCATCCGATGTAACGAAATCAGGACTGACGTTGACTGTTCAGTTGGATGAAGCAGGCACGGTGTACTATGTCGTAGTAGCAGATGGAGCAGCAGCACCGAGCGTGACCCAGCTAAAAGCAGGCAATGACGCGCAAGATGCGGAAGCGCTGCAAAGCGGTAGCATCGTGGTGGGTGCAGCAGCTACAGATGTGCTCGAAACGATCACTGGCTTAGCGACGAATACCGCCTATGACATCTATGTCGTAGCCGAAGATGGCGCATCTAACCTAAGTACAATCAGCAAGCTGGATATCTCAACAGCGGCTAACAGTGCTCCGACAGCACTTAGCCTAAGCAATAGCACGGTCAATCAAAGTGCAGGAGCAAATGCGATAGTCGGTACATTAACGACAACCGATGCTGATGCAGGAGACACGCACACGTATGCGCTGATAACGGGCGAGGGCTCAACGGATAATGCCAGCTTTGCCATTGTAGGTGATCAGCTGCAGGCCAACGATGCATCGCAGCTGGAAGCAGGGACATATGCCGTACGAATTCGTACGACTGATGAAGATGGTGGAACATATGAAAAATCGTTCACCATTACAGTAGTGGATGATGTCGCACCAAGCTTCACGAATGGCAGACCAACAACATCTGGTGTAACGAAAACAGGGCTGACGTTGACCGTTCAGCTGAATGAAGCAGGCAAGGTGTACTACGTCGTCGTAGCAGATGAAGCAGACGCACCGAGCGTGACCCAAGTGAAGGCAGGGAATGATGCGGGGGATGCGCCAGCACTGCAAAGCGGCAGCATCGACGTCGATGCAGCAGATACGGATAAGATTGCCACGATCTCGGGCTTAGCGGAAGGGAAGACGTATCAGATTTATGTCGTAGCAGAGGACAATGTGAGCACGCCGAACACGCAGGATGTTGCCACCAAGCTGGATGTTTCAACGGTGGAGAACAGTGCTCCTACGGCAATCAGCCTATCGAATAGCTCGATTAACCAAAGTGCAGGCGCAAATGCGCTAGTTGGTACGTTAACGACAACGGATGCAGACGCATTAGATACGCATACGTATACGCTCGTAACAGGCGAGGGCTCAACAGATAACGCGAGTTTCACCATTGCAGGCGATGAGCTACAGGCCAACGATGCCTCGCAGCTGACGGCAGGCACGTATGCTGTGCGCATTCGTACGACTGATGATGATGGTGGAACGTTTGAAGAATCGTTCACCATTACGGTAGTGGATGATGTCGCACCAAGCTTCACAAATGGCACACCAACAGCATCCGATGTCACGAAAAGAGGGTTGACGTTAACTGTTCAATTAGATGAAGCAGGCACGGTGTACTATGTCGTAGTAGCAGAAGGAGCAGCAGCACCAAGCGCAGCCCAGCTAAAAGCGGGCAATAATGCGCAAGATGCGCCAGCGCTGCAAAGCGGCAGCATCGTGGTGGGTGCAGCAGCTACAGATGCAACACGTTCGATTGTTGGACTAAGCACGCATACCCCATACGACATCTATGTCGTAGCCGAGGATAGCGCTCTGAACCAAAGCACAGTAAGCAAGCTAGATGTATCAACAGCGGCGAACACTGTTCCAACGGCGATCAGTCTAGATGACAGCACGATTAACCAAAGTGCAGGAGCAAATGCGGTAGTCGGTACATTAACGACAACCGATACAGACGCAGGAGATACGCATACGTATACGCTGATAACGGGCGAGGGCTCAACGGATAATGCCAGCTTTGCCATTGTAGGTGATCAGCTGCAGGCCAACGATGCATCGCAGCTGGAAGCAGGGACATATGCCGTACGAATTCGTACGACTGATGATGATGGTGGAACGTATGAGCAGTCATTCACTATTACGGTAGTGGATGATGTCGCACCAAGCTTCGCGAATGGCACGCCAACAACATCCGATGTAACAAAAACAGAATTGACGTTAACGGTAAGCTTGAATGAAGCAGGAACGGTGTATTATGTCGTAGTAGCAGAAGGAGCAGCAGCACCGAGCGTGACCCAAGTGAAGGCAGGACATGATGCGGACAATGCTTCAGCGCTGAAAAGCGGCAGCATTGACGTCGATGCAGCCGCTACGAATGAGATTGCCACGATCTCTGGCTTAGCGGAAGGGAAGACGTATCACATTTATGTCGTAGCAGAGGACAATGTGAGCACGCCGAACACGCAAAGCTCAGCCACCAAGCTGGATGTATCAATGGTGGCAAACAGTGCTCCGACAGCGATTAGCCTTACTAACAGTACGGTCGATCAAAGTGCGGGCGCGAATGCGGTAGTGGGCACGTTAACGACAACGGATGCAGACGCATTAGATACGCATACGTATACGTTAGTGTCGGGCGAAGGTTCGACGGATAACGCGAGCTTCACGATTGATGGCGATAAACTGCAGGCCAACGATGCATCGCAACTGGCAGCAGGCACGTATGCTGTGCGCATTCGCACAACAGACAATGATGGTGGAACGTTTGAGCAAGATTTCAGCATTACGGTAGTCGATGATATCGCACCAAGCTTCACGATTGGCACACCAACAGCATCCGATGTAACGAAATCAGGACTGACGTTGACTGTTCAATTAGATGAAGCAGGCAAGGTGTACTATGTGGTAGTAGCAGAAGGAGCAGCAGCACCAAGCGCAGCCCAGCTAAAAGCGGGCAATAATGCGCAAGATGCGCCAGCGCTGCAAAGCGGCAGCATCGTGGTGGGTGCAGCAGTTACAGATGCAACAAGTCCGATTGTTGGACTAAGCACGCATACCCCATACGACATCTATGTCGTAGCCGAGGATAGCGCTCTGAACCAAAGCACAGTAAGCAAGCTAGATGTATCAACAGCGGCGAACACTGTTCCAACGGCGATCAGCCTAGATGACAGCACGGTCAATCAAAGTGCAGGAGCAAATGCGGTAGTCGGTACATTAACGACAACCGATGCAGACGCAGGAGATACGCACACGTATACGCTCGTAACGGGCGATGGCTCAACGGATAATGAACTGTTTAACATTGTAGGTGATCAGCTGCAGGCCAACGATGCATCGCAGCTGGAAGCAGGGACATATGCCGTACGAATTCGTACGACTGATGAAGATGGTGGAACGTATGAGCAGTCATTCATCATTACAGTAGTGGATGATGTCGCACCACAAGCGCCTATAATTGAAGTACCTGTCGACGAGACGATTATAACAAGTTTATCTCCAACGATTAGCGGAACAGCGGAAGTAAACAGTATAGTGGAATTATTTGTGAATGATATTTCCCAAGGCACTGTAAATGCAAATCATTTGGGCGAATGGACATATACTCCTTCGACAGCTTGGATTGACGGCGAATACCGTGTGGTTGTTACTGCGACAGATGCTGCTGGAAATACTAGCATGGAATCTATTGCTATAGCGTTTACCATTGATACGACACCTCCAATCATTACGTTGAATGGAAATAATGATGTAAGAGTGGTAGTAGGCTCCACTTACGATGATGGGGGAGCAACAGCGATTGATGCAAGACAGGGAGACGTATCGACAAATATTGTCGTTACGAATCCAATTGATACGAATGTTATTGGCACCTATATTGTCTCCTACAACGTTAGTGATGACGCAGGCAATGCAGCTGAAGAGGTGCAGCGTACAGTAACGGTTACTCCGACGACTGTTTCGGTAACAGGAGGTGCTCGAACTGTTTCTGTTCGAAATGCAAATTCGGAAGCAACCTTGATTCTGTATAATCACGAGCATATTCAGGTGGGAGATTCAGCAACTGCTTCGAGCGACGGAACGTTCGTCTTTACAGGTGTTGATGCAGGTGAGGGCTATTATGTGACGCAAACAGTGAACGGAATTGAAAGTGACCCTTCATTGTCTGTAAACGTTTCGCGCACTAGTTCTTCTTCTCCATCACCAGCAGGGACAGGAAAGGTTCGTCAAGTTCTTGTAGCAGCTGACGGTACAAATCCTATCGAGCAAGTGGATATTTCGCGAGTTGTAAACAGAGATGGCAGAGCTGAAGATGTAGTTGAGCTTGATTTGGCAAAAACGAAAAGTATTGTTGAAAAAGTATTAGCTCAAGGGCGCACGATGGCAAGCATACTGATCGATGATCTGCCAGATGATCCAGCGGATGAGATAAAGGTAACGATAGAGCAATCTTCAGTACAGCAATTTTCGTCCAATAAGATCGCACTTGAAATTCGCACAGACCATGCCACTATTCAGTTGTCCCAACAAACATTGCAACAATTGGAGCAACAAGGCATAGATTTGTATTTCCGAATTGTGCCGATTCGTGACTTAGCGGAGAAACAGCAAGTGTCTGAGCGTACGATAACAGCTGAGCAAGTACAGCAGATTGCAGGAGAAGGCAAGGTTGGTATTGTAGGAACGCCGACAGTTATTGAAACGAATTATAAAAATTTCAATACAAAAGTAGTTTTCCCACTGCTAGGGATAGATCTGCCAACCAATCCAGATCTATTAAAGCAGCTTCTTAACTCTCTTGCTGTGTATATTGAGCATAGCGATGGCGAGAAGAAGGTGCAGACGGGCCGCATTATCCTCGATGCAAGCGGACGTCCGCAAGGTATTGAGATTGAAGTAAGCAAGTTCAGTACCTTTACAGTGTTTAGCTTCAGCAGCACTGATCTGCACGTATCGTATGTGAGTGGCTATGCAAATGGAACGTTTAAGCCAAATCATACGATTACGCGGGCAGAACTGGCAGCTATGCTGTCGCGTTTGCTTGACGATAGACTGCAGGATGTTGAAACATCAATGAGTTACAAGGATGTAGGGGCATCTCATTGGGCAGTACAGCATATTAGTGCTATGCAACAGCTTGGTTTGATGGTCGGATATTCCGATGGGACATTCCGTCCAAATCAACCTGTTACTCGAGCGGAATATGCTAATGCGATCGTAAAACTATTAATTGGCAAGCAGGCAGATCATTCGTACGATGTGAAGGATATCGAAGGACATTGGGCATACCGTAGTATACTACGTGTTCTTGCAACAGGAATGATGAATGGCTATCCCGATGGAACCTTCCGACCAAATATAGTGCTAACTAGAGCGGAAGCTGTCAGCACGTTGAATAGGCTGTTTGAGAGATCGCCACTTCATGAAGTAGACACTCCGTACAATGATGTTCTAGAAAGCCACTGGGCGTTCGGTGATATCATGGAGGCTTCGATTGAGCATCAAGCATCCATTCATATTGATGAATAAATAACCAAATTTCCTTGACAAAACCGGGCTGCCAGTAGGCAGCCCGGTATTTTTAATGGCTTTATTTCACAGAAGGTTGTTCGCTTTATTATGAAGGTGGTCGTGATTAGTTACAGTTTTACAACAGCTTAAATAAGACGCATATAAGCCTTAAAAACAACGAGTATCATACAAGCATGAGTCCGATTGTTTCGGATTCATGCCTTTTCATTTGTAGAAGTAGTCTAATTGTCATAGTCATGACACGATGCGACATAGATTAGGAGATGCCTTACGCCAAAGTAGAGACCTTTGTATGATTACGAGCTACCCTTGTCATGTGATACAATAGATCGGATTTTATGGATAAAAATGGTTAGGGAGGGAGTACATGCAACACTTATTGAAAGCTTATAACAAGCTAATTTTATTAGCAGCAATAACTGTATTAGGATTAGTAATGCTCGTTCATGCACAAATTGCACATGCAGCTAGTAAGCCAATTGATGTATATGTTAACGATGAGCAAATTACATTTACGATAGACCCTGATATTAAAGCAGGAACGACCGTCGTTCAAATGCGCCCGTTGTTCGAAGCGCTAGGAATGGATGTTACATGGAATGGAACGCAGCGTACTGTAGCTGCTGAAAAAACAGGGATAAAGCTTCTGCTTACCATCGACAGCGATGTTGCAGTGGTTAACGGACGCTCTGTAAAGCTTGACCGCCCTGCAGTTGAGATCAAAGGGCATACGCTGGTGCCGCTTCGTTTTGTAAGTGAATCAACAGAATCCATCGTCCATTGGAACGGTGTACATCGAGAAATTATCGTGTATACACCTGAGTATGTAACCTCTCACGGATATACAATGGAGGAAGTAAGGGAAATGCTGCTGGAAGCTCAGAAGCAGGTTAATGCTGCGTATGAAGCTCAAAAGGAGGCCGAAAAAGCTAAACCTTCCATTGTGCTGCCCCCTGTTGTAAAGCAACCAACTGGGCCTGTCAAATTGAATGAGCTGCAAGGTATGTATTATGGAGGGAAATACGACTACGGCGGTTATCAATGCGGCGGGGTATGTTGGATGTTTTATACCTTTCTGCCTGATCAAAAAGTAGTAGTTGGTCACCCGGCAAATGGCGGACCGGAGACGGTTAATTGCAATCGAGATACCTGTCATAGCTATTCGATTAAGGATGGCAAGCTTCTGATAAGTGGTCAAGATCCGCTTTCTATTAGCGTAAATAAGGATGGCATATTGGAAATTGATGAGGTTGCGATGAGGAAGGTAGTGCCTGTTCCAGACGGAACAAAGCTAGGAGGCAAGTATATTTCTCAAGGATATACTGGCTTGGTTGGGATTACCCCATTCTCGACTTCATGGACGAATGAAATGATTTTTTATCCGAACGGTACATTTACCTCGGATACACTGTCGCTTGCCTCACTCAACACTGGAGACGCTCGTACAGATTCAGCAGCCTCTGGCAAGACGGTCAAAGGAACGTATAAGATTAGCAGCAATACGATTGAGTTGACGTATGAGGATGGCACGGTTGAACGACATGTGTTTGCAATTCCACCCCAGCAAAATGATGATCGAGTATACGTACAGATCGGAGAGCAAAGCTTTCATATGGAGCTTGAATAATCTAATTCATACTATCGATAAGCTGTTTTACATTAACGAACGAAGGGCATGGGTCACTATCGACCTATGCCCTTCGTTCGTTGGCTTTATTGGATAATTATGTGAGTAATTTCTTCTTTATAAAACGGCATTCAACAGCCGATATATTATACAGGTAGACACTCATACGACTAAAGGGGAAATCTTCAATGAACTTCAAAGTAAAGCTGCTTCTTGTATTTATGGTTCCATTATTATCTTTCGCGGCCGCCTCTATTTATTTCTTGAATCAAAATGTATCGAATACGAAGCAATTACAGATGGTTTTGTATGAGACAAGCTATCTTGCACAATCCAATGTGCTGAATGCTGATCGTGATATGTATCAAGCGATGGCAGACTATCAATCGATGCAATTGCAAAATGGGGGCAATCAGCAAGCTTTAATTGAAGATTTTCATGAAAATGTGAAGCAGGTTGACGAACGTTTACAAGGCGCACTAGAAATACTTCGTGATCAATCAGAATTAATCACAGATTCGAATGGTAGAACGGTTATACAGCTGCTGGAAGAGATGAAGCTTAATTTCGATGGTTGGGTAACGGCCGCCGAGGCCAATATTGCTAGTGAAAATTGGAATGACCTTGTGCTGCATGAGAAGTTTGAATTGGCTCGTGCTGATGTAGACCTTTTCGGGGATCTGATCGAACAATATGCATCAGAGCAAATGTTCACCATTTCTGAAGAGAATCGAAACACAGCAATCATTGCCTTTATCGTTATTGCTGTCCAAGTTATCATCATATTAACGGCTGGTTTGCTGCTCATTCGGAATATGAATCGAACGATTAAGCTCGTTACAGAAAAAATGGTACGTATTGAAGATGGCAATTTACAGCTTTCTTCTAACAATAAATATAGTAGAGATGAGCTTGGCCAAATTTTACGTTCTATCGATCAGATGATCATAAAAATGCGAGGTTTAATAGGCAGTATTTCTTCTAGCACGGAATTAGTTTCGGTTGCATCTACGGAGCTTACCGCGAATGCAGACATTACTTATCAATCCGCACTAAAGGTGAATGAGCATATTAGTGAAGTTAATGGGCAAGTAGAAATTCAATCCACCGTTTCTAGTGAAGTGAGTAAAGCGATGGAGGAAATGACTGTAGGTATTCAAAGAATTGCCGAAAGTACGACCTCTATTTCAGAGATTACGATGCAAAGCAGTGAAGAAGCAGAGCTCGGTGCAGTAAGATTAAAGCAGCTAAGCAATCAAATGAGTGAAATGATGGAAAGTATCGGAACACTAAACCAACATATTTCCAGCTTAAAGCAAAAATCAACGCATATCGGTGCAATTACTGATAATATTACTGCAATTGCAAACCAAACCAGCATTCTATCATTAAATGCATCCATTGAAGCGTCAAGAGCAGGGGAATCTGGCAGAGGATTTGCGGTTATTGCTGAAGAGATTAGAAAGCTTGCTGCTAATTCAGTAGAATCTGCACAGCATATTAATGACCTTATATCTGAAACACGTCAAGAAATCGATGCTGTATCAGATTCAATGAATACGACTGTCTCTCAAGTGGAAACGGGCAGTGCTTATATGGAAACTGCGGTAAAGGGCTTTGGTGAGATTTTGATCGCGACGAAAAAAGTAAATGAACAGATGGTGGATGCGTCTGCCATTACGGAACAAATGAGTGCAGGCTCTGAAGAGGTATCAGCAAGCATGGCTCATGCTGCAGTCTCTGCACAGGAAGTAGCGAATAAGTCAGATCTAGTAGCTAAGGCTACATCAGAGCAGCTAACCTATGTTCAAGATATTCATAGTGCTGCGAGCTCATTGCAGCAAGTTGTTCAGCAGTTAAATGGATCTGTCTCTCAGTTTAAGCTATAGCGCCGTATAGCTATAATTAAAAAGCACAATGTAAAAAGAGGTACGGAACGTCAAGCCTATCTGACGTTCCGTGCCTCTTCTATTAACTAACTAATGGATGCTTAATATGCTGTCCAGCCGCCATCCGCGGTTACAACCTGACCGTTAATAAAGCTCGCATCGTCTGATCCAAGGAAGATTGCCAGCTTTGCAATTTCCTCTGGTTGACCAGCACGTGGATTGATCGCCAAACCAAGAGATTGGCGTCCTGCCCCGAACTCACTAATATTGGTCATGGTAGAAGCGATATTGGTAATAACAGCGCCAGGAGCGATGCCGTTACAACGAATATTATTTTGTGCGTACATGAAGCCAGTATTTCTCGTCAAACCAACGACAGCATGCTTGGAGGCTGTATAAGCTGCACCTGCACGCGCACCCATAAGACCTCCAGCAGAAATATTGTTAACGATAACACCATGTCCTTGCTCTAAGTAGATGTTAACGGCTTTTCGCATTGTTTTCATTACCGCTGTAGTATTTACTGCAAACAGCTTGTCCCAACGCTCATCTGAAAGTTCTCCAACGGGCTCCATGCCATCCATAATTCCCGCGTTATTAACGAGAATGTCCAGCTTGCCATATTGTGTCATCGTTGCTGTAAATAGAGCATTGATATCGGAATCATCTGCAACATTTGTTTTTACAGCAATTGCCTCGCCGCCGCTAGACTTAATTTCCTCAACGACTGCTTGCGCTCCAGACTCATTCAAGTCCGATACAACGACTTTTGCTCCTTCGGCAGCATACCCGATCGCGATTGCTTTACCCATTCCTGATGCTGCACCTGTTACAATAGCGACTTTATCCTTAAGCTTCATATTTACATGACCTCCAGTATTTTATTGAACAACTGTTCATTATTTATTATAATGAAATCGCTTTATCGTAACAATCAACAACCTTTTAACTTTGTGATGCATATTCAACACATTTCCATAATGTGTACAATAAAGAGGGAAATTATAATGAAATCAGATTTGAGGATTATAAAAACAAAGGAAGCACTTCGAACGGCTCTGTTAAAGCTTCTTAAGGAAAAGTCACTCGAACAAATTTCCATCTCGCAGCTTTGCCGTGAAGCCAAAATCAATCGTGGAACCTTTTATTTGCACTATGAAAATGTAGAGGCGTTGTTTGAGGAGTATTTCCGAGAAATTACACATGATCTGGACCTAGCTTATAGGGAGCCTTATCGTTTCGTTCAGGAATTGGATCTAGCCAAGCTGAATCCAAAAACGATACGAATTTTTAATCATATCGATAAATTCAAGTCATTCTATTCAATCGTTTTTTCTCGCAATGTCCCAATGCAATATTATTATCTACTGTTTGAAACTGTAAAAACACTACTATTGCGCAATAGTTCTCGTGAGGATGCGGAAGAGCTAGGTGTAGACAGACAGCTTTATGCCAGTTATTATGCGAATGCGATAATTGGAGTGATGATGCAGTGGTATCTTGACGGTTTTAAGCTGACGGTGGAGGAAATCAATATTCAACTAGTTCGTATCATCTCACTTGGTAGTGACAAACCTGACTAAATGTGATTGAGGGAGCAAGTTATAGCAAATTGTAATAGCTTTTAGCTATATCTACATATAGAAAATGAAGATTAGTTAGAAGTCGAAAGCCATGTTAAGCTGATAGCAATATAGGTAAAAGGAGAGATTAATATGGCATTGAGCAGTAATCTTGGCTATCCTCGAATCGGCAGACACAGAGAATGGAAAAAAGTGATTGAGCAGTATTGGGCAGGGAACTTGGAAGAAGCGGAATTGCATCAGAAGCTAAAATCCATCAGACTGGAGCATTTGCGTAAGCAGAAGGAAGCGGGCATCGAGCTTATTCCCGTACATGATTTTAGTTACTATGATCATGTACTGGACACCTCAGTTATGCTTGGCATTGTGCCTGCTCGATTTGAATATGAAGGTGGCAGGGTTTCCACACAGCTTTACTATGAGATTGCACGGGGTTCACGAACTCAACCAGCGAGTGAAATGACGAAATGGTACAATACCAACTACCATTATATTGTGCCGGAGCTAAACGACGCGAAGCCGCAGTTAACATTCAACGCTCCACTTGAGGCATATCGCGAGGCGAAGCAGGAGCTGGGCATTAACGGCAAGCCTGTGATTGTCGGGCTTTATAGCTATATTAAGCTGGCTAAGGGCTATGCTTCTGGTGAGGAACGTGCATGGATAGATCGGTTGCTGCCGCTATACTGCGAGGTGTTGAAGCAGTTGGAGGATGCAGGCGTAGAATGGGTGCAGTTAGATGAACCGAGCTTGGTCACAAATGTGACTGATCATGAGTTAAACGATATTCGATACATTTATCAAACGCTTGCTGAAGCGGCACCTAAGCTGAAGCTAATTTTGCAAACGTATTTCGACAGTATCGAGCGTTATCAAGACTTGATTCAGCTTCCAATTGCAGCTATTGGATTGGACGGAGTACACGGCTGGGAGAGCAATATTGCGCAGCTGCAAGCTCATGGTCTCCCGGAGTACCTATCACTTGCGATTGGACTTGTTGACGGTCGCAACATATGGCGTACTGATTTACAGGAAGCATCCATCAAGCTGGACCAGCTCCTTCAGCTGGTTTCTAGTGACCGTTTAATTATCCAGCCGTCGGCAAGCTTGCTGCATGTTCCGGTTACGGTTGAAGAAGAAACCAAGCTACCTGAGACGATCAAGCAAGCGCTCGCATTTGCAGATGAAAAGCTTGTAGAAGTCGTTAAGCTGGCTGGCAGAGCTTCTGGACATACACAGGACTGGGAGCAAAGCGTCAGCGAGGCGGAGCAGGCTTATAAGGCACTCCAAGCATTAGAACAGCGTCAGCAGAAGCAAGTGCTTCAGCAGCAAATTGAAGAGTTGCTGGCAAAAGGCTTGACTAGATCAACTAGCTTCAAGGATCGTTATCAACTGCAGGTAAACAAGCATAAGCTGCCATTGCTGCCTACTACAACGATTGGCAGCTTCCCGCAGACGCCTCAGGTACGCGCAGCACGAAGCCGTTGGCGCAAACAGGAATGGACGACAGAGCAGTATGATGCATTTATTGCCGAAGAAATAAACCGTTGGATTGACCATCAAGAAAAACTTGGACTAGATGTACTAGTGCATGGAGAATTTGAACGTACGGATATGGTTGAATTTTTCGGAGAGAAGCTAGGTGGTTTTTGCTTCACTTCGAACGGCTGGGTGCAATCATATGGTTCGAGATGCGTGAAGCCTCCGATCATTTATGCAGATGTAACGTACAGCGGTGCGATGACAGTTAAAGAAACTGTATATGCACAATCGAGAACAAGCAAGCCAGTAAAAGGGATGTTGACTGGTCCGATCACAATTATGAACTGGTCGTTTGTAAGACAAGACATCTCGCGCGAAGAGGTTGCGTATCAGCTTGCTTTGGCATTGCGTCAAGAAGTAAATGCGCTGGAACATGCAGGTATTGCGATGATTCAGGTTGACGAGCCTGCTGTGCGCGAAGGACTGCCGTTAAAGGAGGCTGCGCAAAGACAATATCTTGATGCCTCGATAGCAGCATTCAAGCTTACGACAAGCGGCGTAAGTGCAGAAACTCAAATTCATACCCATATGTGCTATTGTGATTTTCATGACATGATCGCCTCAATCCGAGATATGGATGCGGATGTGATCTCGATTGAAACCTCTCGCAGTCATGGGGAACTGATTCGCAGCTTCGAGCAGCAAACCTATGATCTGGGCATAGGACTTGGGGTATACGACATCCATAGTCCTAGAGTGCCGGCAGCTGCTGAAATGATCTCGTTAATTGAGCGCGCACTTGAGGTGCTTGATCCTCGTCTGTTCTGGATTAACCCAGATTGCGGCTTGAAAACGCGAGGTGAAGTTGAAACGTTGGCGGCACTTGCACAAATGATTGAAGCTACCAACGTAGTTAGAAGCAAGCTGCTAAGCAGCGTATAAGTATATAGCTTTAAGAAAAAACCTCTACTGCCGTCCGCATATTCGACATGCGGCGAAGCGAGTAGAGGTTTTTCGTTAGTTTAGCATTCCGATTCATTTGGTGATCAGGAGGATGGTTTTTTGTTTTCAATATAGGCATTAATTTCATCTAACTGTGCTGGGTTGCTGGATGCAACGGCATGTGTCGCACCAAAATAATCATAAGCAGCTTTTCCTGGATCAGGATAACCATATAGATCAAGATCATGCAAAATTCTATGCATATAGCGCAGTGCATTCGGCTCATATTGTGTAACGGCGATTTCCTGCAAAGCGATAAGATTGTTCATATCCTTGACCAATTCTTCCTCTTCTACTAATGTCTCGGAAATTTGCGTGTAATGAGCAGGGTTCAGCAGCTCTGATTTGAGAATTTCGCTCCATCCTTCATCACTACCCTCGGCATACTTCTCGAATTTGCTGCCGAGCAGGAAGAAGTCAGCTAGAGCATGCAGCTCGCGAATTTGCTGAACGGCCTTGTATTGAGGCGAATCAGGGTCTGCAGCATAAGACTGTGATGGAAACTTAACAGGCGTATTAGCCGAGGTGTTAGCACCCTTGTCGAGTCCATATTGCGCTGCATAGTAGGACTGCTTGTATTTTTCATCTTCAATTACTTTTTGTACAATAATTGCCGTTGTTACGAGTAGGGCTATGAATGCTACAATAAAAAAGATCCCGATCATAAGTCCAATTTGTTTACGTTTCACGTTTGTTTGCTCCCGTTGAATAATTGTATTCCATGTGGTACATAGCGAGATGTTTATGTTATTCTTTGCGATAGTACCTCGAAAATTATCCATTAATAACGAATACTAAACCAATTATGCGGCAAGATGATGGGAATGGTCAACCTTTTACATGCAACATGACTATACCGTTCCCTGCCTATATTGGACTCTATACACGGAAATCTCTAGGTAAGAAAAGGAGTTGCTCAATGATTCGTTTTACAGCAGCAGAGGAAAAATATTTAAAGAATGTCCGAGACATCTATAATGATTATGTAGCCAACACGACTGTATCCTTTGATGTGGAGCCAGCTTCGATAGATAAAATGCGTGAGTTAACGATGCACAGTGATCCCCGTTTTTGTTCTTATGTCATTTTGGATGATGACCGGGTAATCGGGTATATGATGCTAAGTCCATTTATTAAAAAGCATAGCTGTGCACGTACAGCAGAAATTACGATTTACTTGGATGGGGAGTTTAAAGCGAAGGGAATTGGCTCGCAGGCGCTCGAATATTTGGAGCGAAAAGCAACCGAGCACGGCTTCCATACGCTAATTGCAGTCGTTTGTACGGAAAATGAACGAAGCATAAGCTTGTTCAAGCGGCATCACTATCAACTGAAAGGAATTTTGGAGCAGGTCGCTTACAAATTTGACCGGTATCTGGATGTGGCCTATATGGCAAAAATACTGTGAAAAGATCGTGAATAGTTTGCAATTCACGTCATAGGACATGTCAGCATAAGCTAAGATATGGTATAGTATGATAGAGTCTAAACAGAAATGTGGGATTAAGCATGATCGTAATTAAAACGATGGAAGAAATAATGAAAATGAAAAAAGCTGGCGAAATTTTGGCGGCTTGTCATAAAGAAATCGCAAAACTGATCAAGCCAGGCATTACCACAATGGAAATTGATGCCTTTGCAGAAAAATTTATTCGAGAGCATGGTGCAACACCAGAGCAAAAAGGCTATCATGGTTATCCATATGCAACCTGTGCTTCAGTTAATGATGTAATCTGCCACGGCTTCCCAAGCAAGGAAATGGTGCTTAAGGATGGCGATATCGTCACCATTGACATGGTTGTGAATCTAAACGGCTGGCTTGCTGATTCTGCTTGGAGCTATGCTGTCGGAGAGCTTGAGCCGCAAGCGAAAAGGTTGCTTGATGTAACGAAGGAATCTCTATATAAGGGAATTGAGCAGGCTGTTATTGGCAATCGTATTGGCGATATTTCGAGCGCAATTCAGAAGTATGCAGAAGCAGAGGGATTTTCAGTCGTTCGTGACTTTGTCGGACACGGCATAGGCTCAAAAATGCACGAGGAGCCCCAAGTGCCACACTACGGTCCAGCAGGTCGTGGAACGCGCCTGAAGGAAGGGATGGTCTTAACGATTGAACCGATGCTGAATATCGGCAAGTACCATGCCAAAATCGATGCAGATGGCTGGACAGCTAGAACAGTCGATGGCAGCTTGTCTGCTCAGTATGAGCATACGCTTGCTATAACATCAGATGGTCCTTTACTAATTACAGATCAGTCGTAATTAATCAACGCCCGAGGATGAAGTGATCACCGCTTCGTCGCCGGGCTTTCTTATTTTTAATTCATGAACAGATATGAAGAAGAGGTAATGATGCTGGAGCAATTTTTAAGTGCTAAAAGAAAACTCATTGAATTGAATGATGTGCAAAGACAAGCTGTTTCACATATAGAAGGACCACTGCTGCTGCTCGCTTCACCTGGCTCGGGGAAGACGACAACGATGATAATGCGCCTTGGCTACATGCTCAGCTGCTGCAATGTTTCTAGTGACCGTGTTATCGCTGTCAGCTTTAGCAAGGCATCTGCCGCCGACATGGGCAGACGCTATGCACAGCTTTTTCCAGAGCTGCCTCAAGTGAAATTTTCTACAATACATAGTCTTGCGTATGATATTGTTCGTACTCAGCTTCAGCTGGAAAGAAGAAGCTATCGCATGATAGACGGCTTTGAGTCAGAGCAGGGCGAGCACGAGACGCAGTCAGCTTTGCAGCATGAAGGTATGGCAGAGGCTAACATTAGCAAGCATCAATTGCTGCGAACGCTGTTCGAGCAAGTCAATGGCACACAGCCAAAGGAAGAACAGATGGAGGAGCTGAAAACGTATATCAGCTACGTGAAAAACAAGCAGCTGCCTGTTGAGCAATGGGATACGGCAAGCTGCAGCATTCGCCATGCTGCTCAAATTGCGCAGCTGTATGAGCAGAAAAAGGAGCATGGCTATTCGGAGCTTCTGCTTGATTTTGACGATATGCTCGTTTACGCCGAACAATTTCTAAGCAAGCATGAATCTTTGAGACAGCGTTACAAGTCTCGCTATGATTATGTAGTAAGCGATGAAAGTCAGGATACTTCGCTCGTTCAGCACCGCATTTTACGGTGGCTCGTCGAGGATCATCTTAATTTATGCGTTGTCGCAGATGATGATCAGAGCATCTATAGCTGGCGTGGGGCGGAGCCAGCCTATTTGCTTGCATTCCAGCAGCACTATCCTTCTGCCAAAATTTTGTATATGGAACAAAACTATCGTTCCTCCCGTACGATTGTAGAGGTAGCTAATCAATTTATAAAGCGCAATCGACATCGTTATGAAAAGTCGATGTTTACTGAAAATGAGCATGCTCAGCCGATCGTTGTTAAACATCACGCTCATATTCAGGAGGAAATTGCTGAACTTGTTCAGCAGCTAAAGCATGTTGAGAAGCTGGAGGAAACGGCAGTGCTGTACCGCAATCACAGCTCTTCGCTGCTGCTTATGCACGAGCTGGACAAGCAGGGCATTCCTTTTTATATGAAGGATGCGGATGATCGATTTTTTAAGCATTGGATCGTAGAAGATATTTTGAACTTTATGCGACTAAGCTATACAGATCGGAGGTTTGAGCTGTTCGAAAAGGTCATGTTCAAAATGAATGTCTATGTAACGAAACAACAAATATTAGAGCTAAAATCAAAGCATACCGATCAATCGCTCTTTCAGTTGTTGCTGGAAGAGACGACTTTGAAATCCTATCAGATTGAACGGATACAGGAAGCTAAGGCACATATCGACCACTTAAAGTCGATGACGCCTAAAGAGGCAATTCACAAAATAAGACATGATCTTGGTTACGATAAATGCCTGGATCAAATAGCGGAGCGATTAGGCTTTCAAAAGGAGCGTTTGCTACTCGTATTGAATAATGTAGAAGTAATCGCTGAAGGCCTGTCTACATTAGAGCAGTTCGCAGGCCGCCTTAAGGACCTTGAAAAGCTTCAGCATCAGGCAAGACGGCGCTCCCAGCAAAAACCTGCTGTGACCTTGTCTACTCTGCATAGTGCGAAAGGTCTTGAATTCGACACGGTGTTTATGATTGATTTGGCAGCTGCGGTTATTCCTAGTAGGCAAGAGCTTAGCAAGCCGGAGCTGATTGAGGAAGCAGCGCGGTTATTTTATGTAGGATTGACTCGTGCGCGCAAGCGGCTGGAGCTTCACTCTGTTGCCAACTGGCAGGGAAGCAAGTCACAGCCCTCTATATTTGTCGAGGAGGTTCAGCGGATTATAAATCCAGTAGATGCCTCAGTACCTGAACATCTGCATGTTGCTGGCAAGGTAACGGTCAAGTCTGGTTTGGCAGGCAAGGGAACTGGACAAGCGGACAAGGCAGATTCCAATCGTTTAGCAGCAGAGCAGCAATGGCGACAATCCGGGGAAAGCTTGCTTACTGCAAGCGAGCTTGGCATTGGCATGAACGTTGAACATCTTCATTTTGGCAAAGGAATTATTGAACATTTGGAGCAAGACAAGCTGAGTATTGTTTTCGAGCAGTATGGCACGAAAACAATTGCCGCTTCCGTTGTTTTGCAGCGTGGACTGCTTCGTCTGCGTACTGAGGCAACGATACTTACCTAATGTGCTCAATGACATACCTGTTGAGCTGTGGCTCGAGAAGTTTCTATACGTTACAACTGGAGCAGCTGATGCTTGTCCGTCTTGATACCTTCATTCAAGATGGAGCTCGTTTTTGATGTCAGCTGCTCATTTTGGCTTTATATCTGCTAGTCTTTTAATAAGAAAAATTCGCATTGGCCGCGTTTATGATAGGTCAAATCGCTGACATTGCTTTGCGTAATAACTTTGGTTTCATCGAAACGAACAACAATTGCACGATGCTCGATAATTTGATTATCACTAAAGACGCGAATGCTGCTTTCTTGCTCAACGGCGTCTTGAAAGTCCTGATCGGTTAAAAGTTTGCGAAGAATAGACATAACTCCTCCTTTAAGGCATAGATGGGATGCAATCATTATAACGTCAATTATAATCAATGAAAATGAAATTATGGGCAACGTAAGCAAAACGTTGCTGCTTATCTTCTGTTATGCTTCTAAATAAAGGGAGGTAATGCTAGTGAAATTTTCTGTGTTTACAGTTATGATGCCTGATTGTACATTAGAGGAAACGGTGCGATTGCTTCAAAAATACGGATACGATGGCGTAGAGTGGCGATTTACAACGCTTGATCCTAATCGTCAGAATGAAACCCCTTCATTCTGGGTAAATAATTTATCTACAGTTCCGGCAGATAGCTCGATAGAACAGCTTAAGTCGATTGCAGAATTAACGAAAGCACACGGCTTGGTCATTCCTAATCTTGCTGCTTATATTAGCACAGGAGATATCTTGGCGACTGAGCAGGCGATGAAGGCTGCTGCCGTGCTAGGAGCCCCTTCTATACGCATAGCAGTCCCAGGTTACAATAAGGATACCCGATATTGGGAAGCCCTTCAATCAGGACGAGAATACCTTGCAGAGGTCGAAAAACTTAGCAAGCGCTATAGTGTCAAGGGCACAATAGAAACGCATCATGGCAATATAGCGAGCAGCGCGTCTGCCGCTAGAAGATTGGTTGATGGCTTTGATCCAGATCATATCGGAGTCATTTACGATCCTGGCAATATGGTTCATGAAGGTTTTGAAGCGTATCGCATGGGTCTTGAGATATTAGGAGCATACCTGGCACATGTTCATGTGAAGAATGCAGCCTCTTTTTATGATGTTGATAGCTCTCAGTGGCGTGTGGCATGGCGGACAATTGATGATGGAGAGGTATACTGGCCGCAAGTAATTGAAGCACTTCAAGCGATAGGCTATGATGGCTGGTTAAGCATGGAGGATTTTAGCATGTCAGCCCCCACGGAGGAAACGTTGGAGAAGCATATTTCATACTTAAAGCAATTCATAACATAGATGTTTAAGCAAAGCATGCTGCACTGTCAACGCAGCATGCTTTTTCTATGTTCCTTTTCTGCATTATGATGATCTTCAGGTCCTCTTCCTAGGATTTCATTTTTACCATACAGCTGCTCGTCTTTTCTTCTGGATAAGCGCATACGTTTAAAGGAAGAAGGAGGTGAGGCGATGGCTAGATGGGGGCGTAAAGGCTTGGGCTGGCAGATTATGCAATTGTTTTCTTCTAGAGGACAGCGCAGTACGTTTTCTTCTGCATCTAGCTGGGGAAAACGCAAATGGCTTGAGCAGCCAGCATCTGTTGCAAGAAAAAAACAACAAACTTTTAAAGCGAGACGAACTTCATTCATAAGCTGGGGACGTCCCTTTCACAATCGAGTAGACGATTACAGCTCCAATTCAGAAGCTCCTTTTTTCACTGAATCTGCATCACGGCACGGGCGAAGGCAGAGCAGTTGGAAGCGTGGATTGCTCTTCATACTTGTCACGCTGCTTGTTATGACCATTCCGGCATTTGTTTTTGTTGAAAAAAATATTCGACAACCACTCATGCATGTTGCTAAAATTCGCATTAAGCAGGTGGCGACTCAAGCCATTAATGGCGCAATAACGGAGCAGGTCGCTCAGCGAGCGACTTCTGAAGAGCTTATTGATTGGAAGATGGACAGCAAGGGGAAAATATCAGGCTTTATGCTGAATTATAACGAGCATATGCGTATCACATCATCAACGATTGAAACGGTGCAGAGCACCTTGTCTGACCTACAGCATATGCCTGAAAAAATACCGCTCGGTCACGCTTTGGACAGTGCAATCATTTCAACCTACGGTCCCAAAATTCCAGTAACATTTGAGCCTTTGGGTGCTGTTAAGGTCGAGCTGAACACCAGAGAGAAAAATGCTGCGATTAATATGGTGCTTGTTGAGGTATATATTAAAGTCATTACTGAAGTAGCGATTATTGTTCCGTTCGATTCAGCTCCAGAGGTTGTTGAAGCCGAGATTCCGATATCTTATCTGCTCGTTGTTGGAGATGTGCCAATGTACTACTATGACAGCACGGGCAAGCCGGTTGGCGAGTCAGCGCCACAGGCGCCGAATATTTCAGTCCCACTGCAGCCAGGTCAAGGCATATCAAGCGATACCTCTAATCGTCAGCTAACGGATCCAGAAGCGGAAGGTGCTAATACAACAGGGGAACAGCAAAGCAGTTATATGCTTACCCCATAGCACTACTCTAATCGAAAAGAGCGCGGGCGCGCTTCGCTATTTGCGAAGGCGTCTGCGCTCTTCATTTTCCCAGTGCTTAAGGCTTGGGTATGGATCGAATGCCCATTCCAGCAAGCCGCGATCACTATAGATGCCGTAATGCAGATGGGGTGGGAATTTCCCTGATGTTCCAGGCTTGCCATAACCGGAGCTGCCTACCCAGCCAATCACTTCACCCGGCTCGACAAGCTGTCCAATTTCCAGATCCTTTGTAAAGCCGGATAAATGGGCGTAGTAATGATAGTAGTTATTCAGATCGCGGATGCCGACTCGCCAGCCGCCATATCGATTCCAGCCCTTAATTTCTACTACCCCATAGCATGTGCTGCGAACAGGCGTACCATGTCCTGCGAAGATGTCGGTTCCTTCATGGATTCGGCGTCCTCCCCAGCCTCTGCGATCTCCCCAAGTGTCTCTATAGGAATAGGTTGAGCGCAACGGCAGAGGAAATGCATGCTCAAATAAATCCAGTTTATCGAATTTGCTGTATAATTGATGAAATTGCTGGATGCGCTGTACTGCTCTAGGATTTTGATAGTATTCCCATAGACCGATGGCCAGGTCTTCATCGGTTTTGCCAAATTGGCTGACTAAATGAATGACTGTATATAGCAAATCAATATCACTTGATCGACTTGCAACACCGTCACCATCGCCGTCACGTCCGACTCCTTCGAAAAAGGCGATTGAAACAAGCTCTTCATCGTTTTCATCTGGATTTAGAGGTCCCGCCCATTTTTGCTCGTTAATATACACACCTGTTAATTCTCCAAGCTTTGGTCTTACCTTGGGTTTTGCTCTTGTCATGGTTCGTTCGTACTGATCAATGGCTGCGATCCATTGCCAGGGAATATCTGTCATCACCGAAAGGCTATTATATAGCTCTAGGCGCTCTGCATAAATCTCTTCTGCGCTTTTTTCCTGTTTTTGTTTTTCATTAGCAGCGGCTTCAGGTAAAAAGTAGGCATACGCAGGAAGGAGAAGGACAACAATAAGCACGATGGATCGAAGCTTACTCAATTGGGATCATCCTTTCACAATTTCGTTAAGCTTAATGGTCCCCAAACGGCTTGAAAAATATCCAGCTTGTCATGGTTCTCAAGGAATATGCACTTCCAATCTTGGAATTTATGTTATAATAACTACAATGTCATTATCGAAAAGTAATTGAAAGCAGGTACTGTTTAATGAAACAAGACAAAAAATTGCAAAAGCCGGATTGGCTTCGAATTAAGCTGACTGCTGGCGAGAACTATACCGAAATTAAACAAATGATGCGTACGAAAACGTTACATACAGTATGTGAGGAAGCGCGTTGTCCCAATATTTACGAATGCTGGACAAATCGTACTGCAACATTCATGATTCTGGGAGATATTTGTACAAGAGCATGTCGTTTTTGCGCCGTTAATACAGGCTTGCCAACTGAATTGGATTTACAGGAGCCTGAACGCGTAGCAGAAGCAGCAGAGCAAATGGATTTGCGCCATTGTGTCGTTACATCTGTTGCTCGCGATGATCTGGCTGATGGGGGAGCATCAATATTTGCTGCAACTATTCGTGCTATTCGCAAAAGATTGCCGTTTTGCCGCGTAGAAGTGCTGATTCCTGATTTCATGGGAAATTGGGATGCACTGCAAGTCGTAATGGATGCCAATCCAGATATTCTTAATCATAATATTGAGACGGTTAGACGTTTGTCTGATCGTGTTCGTGCAAAAGCTAAATACGAACGTTCGCTTGAGCTTCTGAAGCGTGCGAAAGAGATGAAGCCGAAAATCCCTACCAAGTCCAGCATTATGCTCGGTGTAGGCGAGGAGCGGGAAGAGATTTTACAGGCAATGGATGATTTGCGCGCAGTCGATTGCAATATTTTAACGTTAGGTCAATATTTGCAGCCAACACCAAAGCATTTGCCAGTTGAACGTTATGTGCACCCCGATGAGTTTGTTGAGCTTAAGCAGGAAGGCAAAAACCGCGGCTTCCGACATGTGGAGTCTGGACCTCTTGTTCGAAGCTCCTACCATGCACATGAGCAAACTGATTCTGCTTATGCAGCAATTGAAGCAGATCAACCAAATATAAATACTATGTCAGAAGCAAACGATCAGTCTGAACAAAACGTGACGCCAACATCTGGTGCATGTTCCAGCATGCTGATCTAGGCTAAGGAGAGATGCTGCAATGGCATTAATTCATATTGCAAGTAACACATATGAATTAATTTTCGAGAACCGAAACGGCTGGAATGTCGAAGCTTTTCGTAATCGTTATAGTGAAGTTTTAGAACGGTATGATTATATCGTAGGAGATTGGGGCTACAACCAGCTGCGCTTAAAAGGGTTTTTCCGAGATGGCCATCAGAAAGCAACGAAGGATTCGACCTACTCCTATATGACCGACTATATTAATGAGTACTGCAACTTTGGTTGTGCGTATTTTATATTGGAGAAA
Organism: Paenibacillus septentrionalis; assembly: GCF_042659865.1. Classification (NCBI taxonomy): domain Bacteria; kingdom Bacillati; phylum Bacillota; class Bacilli; order Caryophanales; family Paenibacillaceae; genus Paenibacillus; species Paenibacillus septentrionalis. Next base: position 872,968 of record NZ_JBHSTE010000001.1, on the reverse strand, counting down.
AAGCAGGACAATGTGGAAGCTGGAGATGCTGAAGTCATCTTTATTGACGAGGTGGAATATACACGGCCTGTACCAGTATCGAAAGAATCGAAGGATAAGTCTGCGTCTATTTCTACGTCAGAAGAAGGAGCTTCGCCACAAAAAGAACAGCGAAGCAAACCGCGTCCTGCTCATCGTGATAAGCAAGGCCAAACTTCCGATTCGGAGACTGGCTCTGATAAACCGCGTCCACGTCATCAACGCAACCAAGGGAGCCAAAAACAGCATAATCAGCAGCAGGACAAGCAAGATAAAGAAGCTGCTCTAGATGCGAAGCAGGAGCAAAAAAAGGAAGGCAAATCGAAACGCAAAGAGCATTTCTATCGCAAGGGACGTTCAGGCGATCGAAAAGGCAAAGGAAACAAGCAGCCGCAAGCCGAGCGTGTTTCTACTTCCAGTGAATCATAATCCAAAAAGATCAAATTTTAGCAAAAAGGCACGACGGGGCTATCCGTCGTGCCTTTTGCTGTGGGAATCAACTATACGGTTTATTTGAGGGAATCGATACCGATAAATGCGTTTCGAACGCGATTCCAAAATGGAAATGGACGATAGCGTGCAAAACTAACTTTTTTGGAAGCGACAGCGCATTTGATCGAAACCACATCATCGAACATTTTTCCTAAGTGATCGACGTGAATTTGAATGCGTTGCTGCTTCATGCAAATAATATCGCAATAATGGTGCTTAGGCAGTAGAACCGATGAGCCGAGCGTTCGGTAAACGATATTGTTGATGGATGCAATTTCCGTTACTTGTAGCGATTCAATTGCCGGATGGACGATGGTGCCGCCCAAACTTTTATTATAAGCCGTACTGCCTGTAGGAGTGGAAATGACAATTCCGTCACCTCGGAACATCTCGAACTGTTCACCGTTAATATTGACCTGCGCAACCATTGTATTATCAACACCCTTAAGGGTGAACTCGTTTAAGGCAAAATAATTATATTGACCTGATTTTGTAACAAGCTCGATATTGGCGAGAGGATATTTCACGATTGCAGGCTCAATTGTACTCATTTTTTCAACAAGAAGCTCAAGCTCATTTGCTTTCCAATCGGCATAGAACCCTAGATGTCCCGTATGAATCCCAACGAAAGCAACAGAATCAATTTGCGCAATATAATGATGGAAGGCTTTCAATAATGTTCCATCACCGCCAATTGAAATAACGATATCAGGTTCTTGTTGATCATGCTGAAGACCTTTTCTCTCTGCTAATTCAATAAAGTTTTTGACTAATTGTTTTGATAGTGAATCTCCTCGGTCGACCACAGCATATTTCAATGACATAAACTCCTTTGCAAATTCCTGGTTCTTATATGAGCATAGCTGAAAAACGAACAATGTTCAAGAACGGAGGTTCAATCTATTTTGGACCAAGCCAGTCCCATAAAGCATATAGCAACATAACGGAGAGCACGCTATGTATGAATCGTGAAGCTAGAAAAGGCAAGTAACGAATCGTCGTTTGGCTTAGCAGGCTGGCAACCTGAGCATGCACAGACAATCCTCCCCAAGATAAAATCGCTACTGCAATAGCTGCTTGATGCTGAAGGGGTAGGGAAGCAAGACTTGCCTGCTGAGCGCCTAGCGTTACTTCAAATAAACCAGGGATTATTGCTTCAGCTACTGAGGGAGAAATTCCCAGCATATGAAATAGCTCTTGCAGGGCAATAATAAGCATAGTGAGTACCTGACCATCGGACAAAAGCTGTAGCACAACCGAAAAAAATACGACAAGTCCACCGACTACGATCATCATGCGAATTGCTGAGCTTATTGCCTGCTGCAAAATAACGGAAAAGGGGCGCCCGTCAAGCAATCTTGCTTGATGCATCGCTCGCATTGCTTGATGCAGCAATGTTTGCTTATAGCTAAAGCTTTTAATAGTTGCTGTAGGTTGCACTTCAGTTCGTTCACTGCGGCGATCATGAAATCTCATGAGTAACCCAATTAACAAAGCACCAATATAATGGGCCGCAGCAAGCACGACAGCAAGCTCTGCTTGGCCAAAAAAACCAATCGCGACTGCACCGATCAGAAAGATCGGATCAGAAGAGGTTGTAAAGGCAACGAGACGTTCACCTTCTCTTCGATTCAGCAGGTTTTGCTCATAGAGTTGAGCAGTCAGCCTTGCTCCTACCGGATAACCTGATATATAACCGAGTGTTACAACGAAACCGCCAATGCCAGGAATTCGAAAAACAGGTCGCATTAACGGATCTAGTATCTTTCCGAAAAAATGAACAACACCAAAGCCGAGCATCAGCTCAGAAATAACGAAAAATGGGAATAAGGCAGGGAAGAGCACCTCCCACCAAATTTCAAGTCCACGCAATGAGGCTGTTAAAGCTTGCGATGGAAACAGAACCATTAAAAATAAAATAATGAATGACAAATAGGCAACTAAAGCTAACGGATGCAGCATCTTTTTTATCATTGATATACGTCCTATCCTATAAGTTTGGTTTACTAGATGTATATGAAATAAAAAGTACAAGCATACCGCGAGTATTTAATAAAAAAAGAAAACGAATTCAAATTTTTATTCGGAAATTGTGTTATACTATAGATATATGAAATGATGGAGTGATGACTATGAGTATTCTAGCAGGAATTCTTGTATGCGCCTTTGTGTACGTGATCAGAGAAGCAATTTCCACCCCAGCCAATTCAAAAGATTACGATTATAAATAATTGATAGCTTAATGCTGCTTGGCGAGATGCCAAGCAGCTTTTTTGATTAGAGGACGGCGAAATCTGATTTTATTATGGTATAATGAAAGCCGATATATGGTAGGAGTTGATCACGATGTCACAGCAAAGTACGTATGAACAAATTGGAGGAGCTGACACGGTTCGCAAAATCGTGGAAGCCTTTTATCCAAAAGTTCAAAAGAACCCGGTAATTGGTCCGCTTTTCCCAGAGGATATTATGCCGGTTATGGAAAAGCAATATTTGTTTTTAACGCAGTTTTTTGGCGGACCAATGCTGTACACAGAGCAATATGGACACCCGATGATGCGTGCACGACATATGCCTTTCCCAATTACTGAATCTAGCGCTCAAGCCTGGTTAAGCTGTATGAAGGAGGCACTCTCCGAAATCAATATGTCTGAACCACTTCAGGCGCTTGTATTGGAAAGACTATCAGGACCTGCATATCATTTTATAAATACAGCCGAACAGGAGTGAATTCGAGTGGATCCCTTATATTTGTCTACTTCTGAGTGTCCTTGTTGTGAATCAACATTTAAGATTACGAGAGTTCGCCCTAGCTTTAAAAATCCATCAAGGACGGATACCGATTTTTGCGGATATTATAAAAACGGCATTAATCCAGATTATTATGTCATTAGGGTTTGTCCGCAATGCGGTTATGCGTTTTCTGAAAATGGCTCAAAGCGAATGAACGATGAGCAAAAAAATCGTTACTATCAAGAAATTGGCAAGCATTGGAGCGAGCAGTATTTTCACGGCGAGCGTACGATTGAGCAGGCACTTACCACATATAAGCGGGCTTTAATGATCGCTCAGCTTATGAATGAGGACCATCGATTAATTGCAGGGTTTTTACATCATATCGCGTGGTTGTATCGTTACATGGGACACGAGGAAAATGAACAACGCTTCCTTCGTTTCGCGCTTGAAAAATATATTGTTGTCTATGAGCATGAAACGAATAGCAATAAAAACGCACGGCTGTTATATATTATTGGAGAGTTGAATAAACGTGTTGGGAATTATCAAGAGGCCGTTAAATGGTTTTCACGTGTCGTGAATGATCAATCGATAATAGATGCGGGCATGATTCGTGCCAGTCGTGAGCAGTGGAAGGAAACTACTGAACTGGCAGCAGCAGAACGCGAGAAAGCGAAGAACGATGCTTAGCACATTGTGTGATTTTAAGTAAAAAGCTACAGACGCAACAAGCACATGCGGCATGTTGTGGCTGTAGCTTTTTTATTCTACTTCTACTCTATGTTATGATTAACGAAAAGAACGAACCTTGCTGTCAGCTAAAAAATAATCCTGATCAATATCAATGATCGTTAGCTTGGAATAGCAGCATGGGAAAATGAGCAGCTTTTTTTTACCGCTCTGGATGTCAGGCACTTCCTTCTTTTTCAGAGGGAGCAGAACCTGCTTCGCTTCGCAGAAAGGGCATTCCTCTACATAATAATCATTTAAAATCACTTCATAGGGCCATGTATTTTCAAAAGGAATCATGAATTAGACTCCTTTTCGTCGTCTGCATCTTCAGTTTTCGCCGCTTCAGGCTGCTGCTTGGCTAATTCAGCGAGCTTTGCGAGTACAATATGTCTAGGTGTGTGGACAAGCTGCTCTATGGGAATGACTAGCTCTTTGGCCAGCTTTATTGCCGTTTCAGGTGACAGCTGCTTCAACATGGTGTTGCACCTCCAAAATCGATATACTTAATGTTATACACCTAAGTGTGCCTGTTGGCAAATCGTTCTTGTTCTAAAACCAAGTTATAGATGGAAAAATAATAAAAATGTGAAATGAGGAATGAAGCATGACCTATAGCCTTCAATGGGAGCTTGATAGCATTTATGCAGGTGGAGCATCCTCACCTCAGCTTAAGCAGGAGCTTAAGCAAGCAGAGGAGCTAATTAGCAAGCTACGCGCCATGCTGAAGGAAGCGGATGCCTTACAGTATGACCGTGTTGTCGAGCAAACAAGGATTGTCGAGGAGGTTTTATCGATTCTGCGCGAGGCAGACTCCTTTACAGCCTGTTTAATGGCTCAAAATATGTTTGACAAGGAAGCGGTTTTGCTTAATGATCGCATGAAAAATTTAAGTGCTTCATATACCACGGTGCTTACAGAATATGATCGAAATTTGTGTGACATCGAAAATGAGCAATGGGAGAGATTTTTATCACAGCCAGAGCTTCAACCGCTCGCTTATAATTTAAATGAGCGTAGAGACCTGGCTAAGCATAAGATGGCGCCCGAATTGGAGGCGCTTGCTGCTGATCTGGCTATAGATGGCTACCATGGGTGGGGAGATTTCTACAATACGATTGTTTCAAGAATGACGTTTACAGCTGAAGATGGTAGTGAGCTTTCAGCCGGACAAATGTCCAACCGGCTGGATGATCGTGACCGCGAAAAGCGCGGTGCTGCCTTCGAGCAATGGGAGAAGGGTTGGCAGGAGCAGGCTGATTTACTTACAGATACACTTAATCATTTGTCAGGCTTTCGCTTGAAGCTGTATCAAAACAGGGGCTGGTCGTCCTACTTGGAAGAGCCGCTGCACATGAATCGAATGAGCGAAAAAACGCTGCAAGCGATGTGGCAGGCTGTAGAGAAAGGCAAGCAGCTGCTGATTCCTTATTTTAAGCGGAAAGCGAAGCTGCTTGGTGTAGATAAGCTGCAGTGGCATGATGTTGAAGCGCCGCTAGCCACAGCAAGCAGTACGATGAGCTTTGATGAAGCAGCAACGTTCATTATTGAGCAATTTGGCAGCTTTAGCAGTGAGCTAGCGGATTTTGCACAAGAAGCATTCGAAAAGCGCTGGATTGAAGCGGAGGATCGGCCTGGCAAGCGTCCAGGAGGCTTTTGCACTTCGCTGCCAAGAAGCAAGGAAACTCGTATTTTCATGACGTACTCTGGCACGGCTTCCAATGTGTCAACTTTAGCTCATGAGCTTGGTCATGCGTATCACCAGCATGTCATGAAGGATATGCCGCCGCTTACTCAGGAGTATGCGATGAATGTAGCGGAAACAGCTTCTACGTTTGCAGAGATGATTGTATCGGATCGTGCCCTGCAGCGTGCACAGAGCAAGGAGGAGAAGCTTGCACTGGTCGATGACAAAATTCAGCGAGCAGTTGCCTTCTATATGAACATTCATGCTCGCTTTATATTCGAAAGTGCTATGTATGAGAAGCGAGCAGAAGGTCCACTTACAACTGAGGCTTTGAATGAGCTGATGGTCGCGGCTCAGAAGGAAGCATTTCTTGATCAGTTATCACTTTATCACCCGCATTTTTGGGCGGCTAAGCTTCATTTTTATTTAACTGACGTACCGTTTTACAATTTTCCGTATACATTCGGCTACTTGTTCAGCGCAGGCATCTACAAGCGTGCCCTTAAGGAAGGATCAAGCTTTGCAGCGTCGTACGATGCATTACTGCAGGATACTGGACGCTTACAGGTAGAGGAGCTGGCGAAAAAGCATCTTGCTGTTGATCTGACAAAAACAGATTTCTGGGAAGAAGGCGCTTCGCTTGTCGCAGAGGATGTGCAGCTGTTTCTGACATTAACGGAAGAGAAGCTCGATTAGATAACCAAGGAGGAGATTATGATGGAAAGATCGTTTGTTATGATTAAGCCAGATGGTGTACGACGTGGGCTAATCGGAAAAATTGTTACTCGATTTGAGGAAAAAGGCTTCAAAATTGCTGAGGCGAGGCTGATGACAATTTCTGAAGAGCTGGCAAGCGTCCATTATGCACATTTGCAATCTAAGCCGTTCTTTGGCGAAATCATCGAGTATATAACGTCAGGTCCGGTATTCGCCATGATCGTTGAAGGACACGAGGCTGTACGCAATGCGAGAACGTTAATTGGCTTTACGAATCCGGTTGAAGCAGCGGCAGGTACGATCCGAGGCGATTTTGCGACGATTGTCGATTATAACGTTATTCATGGCTCGGATTCCGTTGAGAATGCGGAAATCGAAATTAAACGTTTCTTCGAGTAATCTTCTCATAAACAAGGGCTAAAACAGAGGTTGACATATATTGGATCAATGTGTTACATTTTGAAATAATAAGAAACGGAAGCACCGTATAGCCGCTGCCAGAAGCAGCGCGCTATGCGGTGCTTTTTTTTATGGATTTCAGGAGGGATTGCGATGAGTATCAATGCAGCTTTTATTGCCTCGGATATTGAATATGTCACACGTATGCTTAGTTATATGAAGGGAAGTCCGATTTATCATACGTGGCGAATGCAGCTGTATACGAATCCTGATCGTTTGCAGCATCCAGCCGAGCTGGATCGTGTAGAGCTAATTATGATCGAAGAGAAGCTGCTGCCCGCCTTCAAGGCACGGCTGGCGGCTGGCGGTGGACAGCTGGATGGCAGCAATTATATGACGAAGCATGGCGTTGTCCCCATTATTGTGCTTGTTGATGATCGAAGAGAGCTTGCAGAAGCAGAGCTATATAAGTATCAATCGGTTTCTTCTCTGCTCCATCAGCTGCAGCAGCGCTTTGAGCGAGTGAAAAGCGGCGAAGGGAAAAAGCTGCTTCGCAAGCAAGAGCAGCTTAGAACGATAGCCGTAAGCTCAGTGCTAGAGCAATGCGGCAAAACGATGATGGCCTTGCACCTGTCTGTACTATTGGCAAGCAAGGGCTATCGTGTGTTTTATTGCAACTTAGAGAAATGGAATGCAACTGATCGCTTGCTCACACAGCTCAAGCACCTTGGAAGAGGTTCTTATTCAGATCTGCTCTATCTGGTGAAAAGCAATAAATCACAAGCATCAGCATGGCTCAGTGAGCATGCATACCAGGATCCACATCTTCAATTTCATACGCTGCGGGCCTTTGAGCATGAAGCAGACCGAGCCCAGCTGTCATCTGACGATGCGAAAGAGCTGCTAAACACAATTGCTGCAAGTGGCTTGTATGATTTCGTTATTGTAGATATGCCTGCTGGGCTCGACAACTGGACAATCACCGTGCTGTCCGAGTGCGATATGCATTACGCCGTATTGCTTCCACAGCCATTATGGCTGCATAAGCATGATCTAGCGATGAAGGATGCGGAGCGCGAGTATCCTGAGCAGATGAGCGAGTTAAGCAGCAAGAGATGGCATGTGTTGAATGAGCCGTATGGATGCTGTCCACTCGATTCAACGATAGTATTTCATGAATACTTGCCTTATGTCGAAGAATGGCAAGTTGGTGAACCAAAGCTGCTCGGTTCTGTAAGCTATCGCGCAGCAATTGAACGCTGTGCACAGCATCTTCTGTATGCAGGGGAGAAGGCAGGATGATTGAGCAAGCTATCTATGAGTTAAGAGGCCAGTTGCGTGACAGCGATGTTTTTTCTCAGGCGATGACTGATGCAGAGCTGCGCCATTGGATCGAAGAAGCTGTACTAAGATGGAGCTCCAATCGGCATATTTCTACTGGAGACAAGCTGGCAATCGTGCGAGGACTGTTTCACAGCTTTCGCGGACTGGATATGCTGCAGCCGCTGCTGGACGATCGCAGCATATCTGAAATTATGATTAATAGTGAACAGGACATATTTGTAGAACGGGATGGCTATGTCAGCAAGCTGGATATGAAATTCGAAAGCAGAGAGCGGCTGGAGGATTTGATTCAGCAGATTGTGTCTCCGCTTAACCGTGTTGTGAATGAAGCGACGCCTATTGTGGATGCACGTTTGTCGGATGGATCACGCGTTAATATTGTACTGCCTCCTATCGCACTGAAAGGGCCATGTATGACGATACGGAAATTTCCGGAGCAGCCGCTTACGATGGAGCGACTGATGGATCGTGGAGCGATTACGAAGCAAGCAGCAGACTTTCTGAAGGTGCTGGTTCAAGCCAAATACAATATTTTCATTAGTGGCGGAACGGGCTCGGGCAAGACGACCTTTCTAAACGCACTGTCTAGCTACATTCCTGACGATGAGCGCATTATTACGATTGAGGATGCAGCAGAACTTCAAATTCGCGGAATTCCGAATCTGGTAACGCTGGAAACTCGTAATGCGAATACCGAAGGAAAGGGAGAAATCTCAATTCGTGAGCTTATTCGCGCTTCACTAAGGATGCGACCCAACCGAATTATTGTCGGCGAGGTCAGAGGCAAGGAAGCTCTTGATATGCTTCAGGCGATGAATACCGGTCATGAGGGCTCAATGAGTACAGGCCATGCCAACAATGTATGGGATATGCTGTCGCGCTTGGAAACGATGGTGCTGAGCGGAAGCGAGCTGCCGTTACCTGTTGTACGATCACAAATTAGCTCGGCAATCGATATTATGGTTCATTTAACTCGCTTTGCTGATCGAAGTAGAGGCGTTTATGCGATCAGTCAAATGATCGGACTGGACAATGGAGAAATTATTCTCCAGCCGCTCTTTCAATACGATGGCGATGAGCCAGACCGCAGTCAGCGCTTGAAACGATCTACGTACCCGCTCCACAGAACAGAGAAGCTTCAGCTTGCTGGACTAGCTTTGCCGGAAGAGGAACGCTGAGCGGAATCAACCTGGAAATGAGGTGATGGATTGAATAAGCAACGTATGGGAGATGCAGATCATTCGTTCAACACGAAGGTAGAATCAAGTTCGGCAACGAGCAATCGTTACTCAGCCGCAACACCGCAAGAATCATCTTTCACAAGCGAGCGAACCTTCTCCAAGCCGCGCGAGCCAACAGATCTGTCAAACAACCAGAAGACAACAGCTGTGAAGCTTGTTCATTATGATCAATACTCGCTATCACGGGCAGAGCTTGTGCAAAGCCTGGCTATATGGGGCGGATTAATTGTGTTGATCACGTATAGCTTTTATCAGTCAATCTGGTTTTCACTGCTGTTGACCCCACTTTCGATTCTACTCCTTTCTTATGATAAAAGGCGGCTCATTGCGAAGAGGAAGCAGCGCATGAAGCTGCAATTAAAGGATATGCTCATGTCTCTTGTTTCCTCGCTTGCAGTGGGACGATCATTGGAGAATTGCTTTGCGGTTGCGGGTGAGGATATGGCTATGCTGTATCCGCATTCTAATGTGGAGATGATGGCTGAAATCTCGATCATTAATCAACGGATCCGCAATGGGGAAGCGATTGAGCTTAGCCTGCAAAAGCTAGCTGAACGGGCGAATATCGAAGAGTTAACACAGTTCGTTGAAGCTCTGCAGACATGCAAGCGAAGCGGTGGCGATTTGCTGTCAGTCATGCGTCGTACAGCAGCAATGCTCAGTGATCAGATTACGATTGATAATGAAATACAAGTGCTGATCGCACAAAAGAAGCTCGAGGGACGAATGATGATGGCTGCCCCATTTGTATTATTACAATTTCTTCATTCGATGTCGCCTGATTATATGGCAGCTCTGCAAACTGGACTAGGTTATGTACTGCTTACACTCGTCTTGTTGTTCTTGCTGCTGCTGTTTTGGGTGATGGATAAAATAACAACAATCAGAATGTAGGTGAGCATTTTGTTAATTGCTGCTTCGATTTTAACAGCTTTGTGGCTGCTGCTGTTTCTTTCGGGAACAAGAGTGAGTCAACTCCCAGCTCCAGTATTTCTCGTACAGCTGGCACATATGAAGCAGGAAGCACAGGAGCGGCAGCAGGCTGCTTTAGGAAAAGAAGTGAGTGTCAGAACTGGAAGCAAAAAGCGCAAGAAGACCAAATCAACCCAGCCGCCCTCCAAAATAATCTACGTACCAGCTTATAAGCTGTATGAACTTGTAAAGGTTGAAACACGTTTCCCAATGGTCCTGCACATGCTGCATAGCTACCTGCTTCAATACTATCGCTATCAATGGAGCTTCGAGGCAACTGTTTATTTGGTCAATGAAGCAGTGGGAAAAGCGTTGCTTATTGCGGTTGCAGGCTGCTGGATCGCTTATGCCGCAGAGGAGTGGGCAATTGCATTAGTTGCAGTTCTGGTAGCAGTCGTTTCGGTATTACAGCTGTATCAAGGGACTAAGTCCGCACTTGCTCAGAGGAAGCGGGCAATGCTTACAGAGCTGCCCAAACTGTTAACGCAGCTAACGCTGCTGGTTGGTGCGGGTGAATCCGTTTTGCAAAGCTTTATCAAATGCATCAAAAGCAAGCAGGATAGCAAGCATCCGCTTTATGTGGAATGGAGAGAAGCGGTGATTGAACTAAATAATGGTGCCTCGTTTGCCAGTGTCATTGAAAAGCTGAACCGTAATTGTGCGCTCCAGCAAATGTCGATGCTGACGACCATTCTGCTGTTGAATGTTCGTAAAGGAGGTGAGCATTTTATATCGTCCGTGCAGGAGTTGAACTTGTCCCTCTGGGAGTCTCGCAAGACGGTTGCAAGACTAAAAGGGGAGGAAGCTTCCTCCAAAATGATCTTTCCGCTTGTTGGTATTTTGTTGTTACTGATGGTGCTTGTAGTAGCGCCTGCCGTTATGATGATGCAAATTATGTAGAGGAGAGCTAGATATGAAAAAACTATGGAAGCAATCGAAGGAAGGCATCGTCTCATTTTGGAGAAATGAGCAAGGAATCGGAACGCTTGAGATAGTGCTCATTATTGCTGTTGTCGTTATTATTTTTTTATTGTTCAAAGATTTTATTGTTGAATTTGTTGAGAAATTAGTCAGTGGTTCAGAGAATGAATTAAAGGAATCTTTTAAAAATGAGAGAAATGGAGCTTTTAACTAGCTCATGACATCATACTTATTCAAGTCTCGTTTACAGCAATGGCTTAAGCGATTTGCACTTAATGAGCACGGAGCAGCTACTCTGGAGGCAACACTTGTATTTCCGCTTATTATAGCAGTGATCGTCATTATGATGCTTGCAGCGGTCTATGCGTATCAGCTTGTCTATGTGCAATATATTAGCTTGACTGCAGCAGAGCGGGCGAGCTACCAGTGGGATGCCAGAGATCGAGAGTTTCATACAGCGCAGATTGAAGGGCTGCACGAATACGGATTATACGAGCATGAGTTGTCAATTATGCTGCTCAGAGGTCTGCTGCCCTTGCCGATATCAGAATGGAATAATGAGTTTACCGTATCTTCCTCTGCTGCGACAATGCAGCGAAACGGAAAGCTCCTCAACGATAAACTTGCTAAAACAGAAGCTTATCTCGTTGAAAATGGCGTAGGAATGGCTGGACGCATGAAGCTGTATCAGCATAAGCTTATGCCTCATATTTCGCTGGAATTAACGAGAGACATTGCCCCTTTATTTTGGCAGCAAAGTGAGCTGCTGCCTTCTCCTCATTACTCTGCACGATACGCGATACACGCCCCGACACAATTTATTCGAAATGTGGACTTGTTTCTGTACTATGCCAAACGTTTTGCATCCATGACGGATGACGATCGGCAAAAGTGGAAGAACGGAGGGAGAAGGGCGATAACGTCCTTCTCCTCCTAAAGGTAGGTGCTGAATGAAAGCTTTGTTTTTTCGATCAGATGGAACCGTGACCGTTTTTTGTGCATTAATCATGATGCTGCTTGTCGTATTTTTTATGGTGCTAATTGATATGTCACGTATTCTATTGTTCCAGCGAACGACTGAATCTGCTGTGAAGCTATCGGCACAATCTATGGTTTCTGCGTATGATCGCCAGCTCTATACGAAATATGGTTTGTTTGCAAGAGGTGGAACAGATAGTGAGCAGCTATTTAGACAAGCCTTGGAGCTGAATCTGATGAATAGTTTATCAGTGTTCTCATTTGATCAAGGCAGTGACTTCGCAGCAGCGAAGCTGGAGGACATAGCGGTTTTTCCAACAGAGTTTTTAGGACAGCATCAGGTGTTCGAACGTCAGGTGCTGGAAGAGATGAAGTATAAAGGCCCAATAGACTTTACAGTTGAGCTGTTGGAAGAATGGTTGCCCATACAAAGTGCTGTCGATAAAGCATCAGGTTTAATGGAGGTCATGATTGAATTGGAGCATTTGTTCAAGGAGCGCGAGGAGTTGCTTTTGCAAGCATTGACCAAACAAAAACAGCTGGGCAGCATCCTGACCTCCAGATTTAAGAGTTCAGTTGTTCAAAGCTCGCAAAGCACGATCAACAGCTATGGACAGTACATAGGCTGGATCAAACAGCAGGATGATATCTTAAAAGAAATCAACGATTCGTTAGAAGAAATCGAGCCTGAAGCACTTGAAAAACTGTATGATCGCTTGGATCGATACGGCTCTCAAATTAGCTCCTATCAACGAACGGCAAGCAATGTTGTGCAAGCTATTAGGGAGGAAGGAAATCAGCTTCCCGAACGTGCTAGTAGGCTGGCAGATGAGATAGACAATCATATTCAAGCTGCATCAGCGCTGGATAGAACCATTTCCATCAAGTATGAATTGTACTTGAAACAGCATAACCGGCAGCCTTCGGGAGCTAATCAATTAGACCAAGAGCTGAATGAGCTGCAGTTTGATGACACGATGATCCGTGGAGAGAACTTCTTTAGGCAGTACCGTAGTGCAATCCAGACACAGCTAGCTGAAGCGACAGCAATTGTATCAGATGGTATAAGCTTGGCCGATATGATTCAGGCTTTAGTAGATCGTCCGAATACAAGCACTGCTAATAGCAGAGAGCTTAGTTCTGCTTCCGAATTGCGAGAACAACTGAAGCAGCATATTGAAAGCTACCATACTGATTATTCGACCAATGGTGCTAAAATCGCACATTGGGAGAGCAATATTAATCAGCAGCAAGAGGTAATCTCTCAGCTTGCGCAATACGAGCAGCAATTTAAAGAAGAGCTGGATGCATTTGAAGCGTTAAAATCGTTATTCCAGTCTGGAGAAAAGCTTCAAGAGGCACAGGCTGACTATGACGCATTGCACAGCCGTTATCGAACTAATGCCGAGCGCAATGCAGAACAAGCCTCAGCTGGTATTGAAGCATCTACATTGTCAGGCAATGGAAAGCAGCAGGCACAGCAATCTACAGCACAGCTTTCAAAAGTGATGGGCTTGATGGCGCAAGCTGCAACGAATGTTCGAAATGAAATCTATTTGAATGAATTCATTCTAGGGAAATATGCCTTGTTTCCGTTAGGGGAAATATCTCTATCAGAAGGTGAATTATCGTCTGAGCTGTTTCAGGCTTCAAAGCAAGAAGTGGAGTATATTCTGTATGGTGTTCATAAGCCGCTGGCGAATGTGCTGCTCGCTTATGGTGAAATATTCGCAGTGCGTTTTGCTATTCGAACGATAGAAGGATTCGTTGCTAATCGTGGACTAACTCATCCTTTGCTAATATTGGGGGCTGCCGTTGCTCATGGTATTAGATATGCTGTTCAAGATATGAATGAGCTTATGAAGAATGGCAAAACAGAGCTATCCAAGTATGTACCTATTGATGTTAGCTATGAGCAGTATTTGCGGTTGTTTTTACTGCTTCATTTTGGCAATAAGCCAGCAAAGCTTTCTAGAATGATCGCGGTTATAGAACAGAATACAGGACTGTCGCTGCTACAGCTTCCAACTTCCCTCACAGCTTCAGCCCAGCTGTCCATGAAGCTGTGGCTCCTTCCAGAAATCGCGAATGCATTAATAGCACAAAGTGCGACAGGTAGTGAGGTTGAAGGGAATGTTTATAAAAAAATGGAAATGGTCACTGCGTCATATTAAAAGATATAGATCCGAACTTCGACTTGAGGATGGATCAATCACGTTTGAGGCTGCACTGGTCATGCCCATATTCATTGCTTTTTTATTTGTGTTTTACGTAGTTATTATGGCAATTTCAGCGCAAATGACGCTGCAGCATATAGCCTCACAGTCGGCACAAAAGCTTGCCAACTATATGCACCCCGCGGGACTTGCTGCGGATTATTTGAATGAACGGCTAAACGCTAACGAGCAGGCTTCGTTCGGTGATGCAACAGAGGGAGTCTCTGAGCTTGTGTATGAGCTTGGCGAGCTTCTGCCACACCCGCTTGATCAGCTGCTTAAGGAAGGGGCTAAGGGGAATTTTTGGCCGGCGGCTAATCTTGCGACTACTGTGCTTGGAAGAGAACTGTTGGAGGGAGTCATCATAGGTGACAATCATTATGCGTTTCTTGATAAGGAGCAAATTAAGCTTGTTTATTTGCAGCTTCCTGATTTGGTACACTACACCGACCATAATGTCATCGTCGCTCTACAGTATGATTTGCCCTTCTCACTTCCGTTTTTTGGTCATCGTTTATCAGTACGTGAACAGGCGATGCAGCGCGTGTGGCTTCCAGATTCGCAATCGGCTTCATTTTCTATTGAAGATGAACAGGACGCTTATATTTACGTTACCTCTATAGAGCCAAATCCGCTTAAACCTGGAAGAAAGGCAACCGTTAAGGCTGTAACGCTTCCGAATTCGTCGATATCTCTAGAAGTGGTCTATAAGAGCGGCAGTAGCGTAGCGAAAAATCTAGGGACAACAACCTCGAATGATAAGGGTGAAGTCGAATGGACCTGGCATGTCTCAGGAAACACAACACCAGGCATGTGGACACTTCGATTAAAATTGACAGAGCCTGAATATAGCCTGGAGCAGCCTTTTCAAGTTAAAAAGTAATAGCTTTGCATTGCTTCAGCTAAATCTCACAATGCTGCAAGGGAAAGGAAGAATACGACACATGATGATTCATTTATGGCTGGCCGTTGGGACAGCGGCGATTGCCCTATACTATGACGTGACTTATTTTCGAATACCAAATTGGCTTGTGCTTGGCAGTTTGGCAGCAGGCTTGCTCACACATGGCGTGATGGATGGAGGGGCTGGTTTAGCAGCCTCGCTTCTTGGTCTTGTGACAGGCTTTATCCCTATGCTATTGCTATTTTTGTGCAAGGGCATTGGAGCTGGAGACGTCAAGCTGTTCGCTGCGCTTGGCTCACTATTAGGAGTATCGTCTATCGTGCAGCTAATGGTGCTGTCCTTTATTTTTGGCGGCGTTATTTCTCTGCTGCTGCTTGGTTATCAGGCGATATTAAAAATAATGAAACGACGCCATTATTATTCGAATGCATTGCTTGTTGAAGTGCCTGCATCTGAAAGGCTCATGCTGCTTGGGGTGTTCAAGCTGCACCAATTTCCCTTTATGCTGGCTGTTGCGCCTGCGATGATGATTGTTTGGTTGTTTCCTGGGGGATAGGATAAGTCTAAAAGAAAAGGAGGGGCTGCTATGATATGGAACTGCAGCGTGCAGCTTATTGGCAGCAAAATTAATCGTGATGCGATCTATTCATATTGATTTTACAAATTATAACGGACATCAAATGACGATTTCAGGCAAAGAGCCGTTTCATCGTCATGAATTGCATGAGCTGGAACTTAATATGTTAAGCGATAATACGATTCATACGCTGTTGTCGATGAGTTGGCTAGAGGTAGATGATCGTATCAGCTTTAATTATGAAATTAATGGCTATCGTCTGATTACACATGTTCTCAGAACAGAACAGCTAACGATGAAGCAATATTATAGCTTGCTTCTTTCCATCGCGGATGGTTTGGCTACTTGCTATGACTATATGCTGAGGCCGCAGTGCTGCATGCTGGATGAACAAGTGATGTATATCGATGATACGAAGGAACGCATTGGTTTGGCTTACTTGCCACTCAGGCAGCCATTATCGGATCAGCTTGGACAGAGTTTGCTGCTGCTAGCCGTTCGCTGGTCGAGTCTGGTTGCCGATCTGGATACGGCAGGCTACCATAGAATTTTACAGCTCCTTTCTGCAGCCGAGCTTCCGATTCATCCGCTGCGACAGCTGTTGCTTGATCTCATTCATGAACAAACGCAAACTTCAGTGAAGCAGAGCTTACATGACCGTAAAGTAAATGAAAAGCTAGCTTCCGCTATGGATCAGGAAAGCTTCAGAGCTGTTCATTCCTCGCAGCACGTCCCATCTTCTCGAACAAACCACGGGGAGGAGGCGCATAAGAAGAGAAAGCTGCAATTAGCGGAAGAAAATGAGGCGCAACATCAAGATCAGCAAGAGGTACAGAATCAGCTGCTGAGCAAGCAGCATCGTGTCCGCACGATCTTGGAAAGCTCAGAGCCACCTGCTTTTAAGCATATTGAGGAATTAGAGGATGATGAGCTGGAACTGGAAGAGGAAGACGATGCTGCAAGCTTGACATGGAAGCATGCTGCGGTGGCTGTATTAATTGTTGCCGCAATTGGCCTGTCGTGGTTCACGCTCTATGCTGAGAAACGGAGCTTGGATCAATTGCTTCTCTGCAGCGGCATCACAATCGGCTTGCTGGCTCTTTTAGGTTTGCTTTTATTTAAGCCTATCAAGACATGGATGGATACGAGAGGACTAGATGAACCGATCTCGTTTGAATTGATGACGGAACATGCTGTACACGCATCTTCTCGCTTGCAGTCGCTTCAGACAGCAGTAGAGGAAGGTGTGCCAAAGCAAGTCATGGCGCAGCCAGCAGCTCCTTCATCTGTTTCGGAAGGAAAGCCACACTCAGCTCTTCATGTTGGAACAGCAGCTAACCAGCCTAAAGTGACTCCTAAGAGCCATTCGTTAGCAACGGTCCAATTGGATGAATTTCATGCTACGGTGATGTTAAATCAACAGCCTATGCTCGTTCGCACGCTGCACGGCAAGCAAGAGAATATAATGCTTGGCGACGCCCCTTTTCTCATCGGTCGTGCTGAGGAAGGCGTCCACTATCAGGAGGAGGCCAAAGGCGTGTCGCGCGTCCATTTGGAGCTGGAGTGGAGGCAGGGAAGGCTTGAAGTCAAGGATGTTGGCTCACGTAATGGTACGTATTTGAATGGTCAGCTTATGGTTGCCTATAAAGTGTACTCGTTGCAGGCAGGGGACAAATTGCAGCTTGCCAGTCAAGAGGGGCCTGTGTATGAGTTTGTGAGCTAATTGACATCCTCCTGAAACATAAAAACATATAAATACTCTGATGATTGGTCAAAATGGTTAAAATAAATAAAACAAAAAATAGATAACACTAAAAACGTCAAGTCTAGACTCCATTTGGGAGGAGTTGAACTTGACATTTCTTTAGAAATCATTCAATCCTGCGTTATTGTGCTGAGCTATATGTTGCGATGATGGAATTTATAATTGAGGACTATGCACCATTGAGAGAAAAAGGATTTTTTTGCAGCTTAATAAATTGTTGGATTACTCATTATCGAGGTATGTTTCAATTAAATCAATGAACAAGTCTTCATAAACAATTTGAATTATTCTGCCTGTTTCAGATTGCGAACTCAAACTCTGGCTAAGCGAGACAGTTTCAATGGAACGCAGTTGCGGGGCAGGATATGCTGCTTTTTCCAATAGACCATTCCCTAGATCAGCATACATACCGGTTTCTTCTCCATAAATCCAAAATGTAAGAGGCTGTTCGACTGTATCGGTATGCTTTAGAAACAAAATGTGCTCACTGCCTTCCTGCAGGATATCATTGTTCTCAAATAACCATTTGCTATTGCCCTTCTGCAAAACCTGGATGGAAGTTAACGGGTCATTCCCTTTTATTACGTTTAGAATACTTGCTTCTAATAAGGTTTTCGGTGAAGGCTCATCGAATTCATCTAATAGTTTTCCTATTTTCACCTTTGCAATTAGGTCTGCGTCGATAATTTGATCCTCGAATTCAATATGCAGAAGTTCGGCTTCAACTGCCTTTTTGGTTATGTCCTCAGTTGCTATTACTTCAGAATTATGATGTGCTTGATGTGTTTGATATGGTTGGAAAATAAATGTGGCTGCAAGGATACTGAATGCTGCGAAGTACAAAATAGACTTCATGGTAAATGCCCTCCAAGCTAAACGCAATGGTTTCATTCCTGCCAGCTGACGCACACTGTGAACAATGTAGAACGAAAAAACGTCACGTTCAGGCTCCTATAGCTTAAACGTGACGTTTTTTGTTTCGATCATATGCTGTTTATTTCGTATAGTATGGATTGATGGTTAGATTAAAGCATTACTTTTTCTCAATGCTTTTCAGCCACAACTGCTTAGCTCCAAGATCTTCAATCGTTTTCTCTACATATTCAAACGTTACGGCTTCGTTTCCTGCGTAATCCGTAATAATATGCTCTAGCGTATCATCGATTTGGAACATGAGATAGTCGTTATCTACTTTAATTTCAACACTATGATTATCGGCAGCTCCGATATAGATACCTTCAGCTGATAGAACATCACTGTAGCTCACGTTGCCATCTGTATCGCTTGCATCTCCATTTCCGTCATTGCCTGATCCCTGTTCGTCTTGATCTGGCGTAGGCGTACCAGGATCCAAAGTACCTGTTCCATCAGGCAGGTTATCAGAAGGAATCGAGCCTTGATCAGTCTGCTCTGTGTCTGGCGTGGCAGTTGGCGTAATGGTTGTGTTGTTGTCGCTACAAGCAGCAAGCATAAGGGCAAGAAGAATTGCACTTGTAGTTGTGGCTGTGCGTTTCATTTTACTTTTCCATTTCATTGAATAGCCACCTCCTAAAACTTTTCATGACCATCTGAATATACTTTTATGTTCAACATGAAAAGTACATCATAAGCACAGTCTACTGTTATATACGCATATCAGGCCGAAAAGGTTGCGTTTCGCTATTTATTAATTAAATGCTCATAGCGTTTATAATCGATCTGCTTCTTGTTCAAAAAGGCAACTAGGCTCTTATAATCGCGCTTCGGCGTTGCTCGTATGTAGCCTTCAATACAGTGATCTCTTGTTACTTCCTTCGCTCCGCTTTCGATGGCAACTTGTCCAATTCGAGCAGCGATGGAATGTGATGCGATGTCACGGAATGGAGTAGGAACTGGTGAAACCAGCTCGGCTAGAAATGCCTTGGATTCATCTGTCCACATATGCCGGCTCGATTCAACCCAATAGTTTTGCCAGTCTAATTTCGACTTGCCATCGCCCATCGGCATGATTTTCAAAAACTTACGAAACATGAAGAATCCACCGATACCCATGGCGACGAGCATTACGATCGCCCAAAATATAATGAAATACATAAACCAGTCGTACATATGGAAGTTCACCTCGACAAAAATTTGCTCGTTCTAATAGATATTATAGCCTGAAATGTGCGCGATGGGCACCTTTTTAGCTAGAATCATTGAAAGTTGGGAAAGATGTAGCAAGATAGCTTGCGGAATGCTGTAGGCTTGCACTACAATAAAGTGTGATTAACCTCAGAAGGAGAGTTAAAATATGTTGAAAATCGGTTCCCATGTGTCGTTTTCAGATAAAGGTCTGGTAACGGCGGTTAAAGAAGCTGTTTCCTATGATTCTAGCACCTTTATGATCTATACAGGCGCACCGCAAAATACGCGCCGCAAGCCTATTGAATCATTGTATATCGAAGAAGGCAAAGCTTTGATGGAGCAGGCAGGCATTAACGAAATTGTTGTACATGCCCCTTACATTGTCAATCTTGGTTCATATAAGGAATCCACCTATGAGCTGGGCGTGACGTTTCTCCAAGAAGAAATTCGCCGTACTGAATATATTGGGGTAAAAAATATTGTGCTTCATCCGGGCGCTTATACAGATAAGGATGCTGCTTACGGCATTGCTCGTATTGCAGAAGGACTGAATGAAGTATTGTCTGGAACCTCAGAAACAAGTGTAAACATCGCACTTGAGACGATGGCTGGCAAAGGCACGGAGGTTGGCCGTACGTTCGAGGAGATTGCGCAAATTATCGAGAAGGTGGAGCATAACGAGCGTCTAACAGTCTGTCTTGATACCTGCCATATTCACGATGCAGGCTATGATATTGTGAACGATCTGGATGGTGTGCTGCAGCAATTTGACGATATTGTAGGTCTTGATCGCATCGCGGTTGTTCACATTAATGATAGCAAAAACAGTATTGCGGCGCACAAGGATCGTCACGCGCCAATTGGTTCGGGCTATCTAGGGTTCCAAACGATTCACAATGTTGTTCACCATGAAGCACTGAAGGGCAGACCATTTATTCTGGAAACCCCTTGGATTGGCAAGGATGCTAAGCGAACAGCACCAATGTATGAGATTGAAATTGCTTTGCTGCGTGGTGATGTATCTTCACATTTCGGTCCGCAGTTTGTTGAGGATCTCGAGCGTTTGAAGCATTTCTTTGCCAGTCAGGATATCGATCCGAATCAATTTACGGCAAGTACATGGGATCTGCTCAAAAGCGATGCCAAGGCGAAAAAGGCTGATCCGCGCGAGCCGCTGGAGCGCTTGTATGATCTAATAATAGAAGGTAAAGCGCTGAGCGCTGATTTGTCAGAAAGCGAAGTTAACCAACGCTTGATCGCAGTATTGTCAGGTTTGGATAACTTCTAGGGCGTATCTGTAGGTGCAATTCTTAGACACACCCTAATACTTAAAGATAAAGGAAGGTTATCATGTCACAAGCTACATCACAAAATAATCGCGAGTATGAAAATCGCGCGAGAATGCTTATTTCATGCCCGGACCGTTCAGGAATCGTGGCAACTGTTTCACAGTTTTTACATGAGCACGGCGCTAACATTGTGCAATCCGATCAATATACGATGAATCCTGAAGGAGGCATGTTCTTCATTCGATTCGAATTTGATTTGAATGATTTGGAGAAGGAGCTTCCTGTTATTGTAGAGGATTTCAATCGAGTAGCAGATCGCTTCAATATGAAGTGGAGCACTTTCCGTGCCAGCCGCAAGAAGCGTTTAGCGATCTTCGTATCAAAAGAGGATCACTGCTTAAATGAGCTGCTATGGCAGTGGAAGTCGGGCGATCTTGATGCGGATATTGCGATGGTTATTAGCAACCATCTTGATATGAAGGAGCAAGTAGAGTCTTTCGGTATTCCTTACCACCATGTTCCAGTAACACCGGATACAAAAGCGGAGGCAGAACGCAAGCATTTGGAGCTCGTATCAGGTAAAGCTGATTTGATCGTGCTTGCGCGCTACATGCAAATTATTCCGCCTAAATTTATCGAGGAATTCCCGAACCGTATTATTAATATTCATCATTCCTTCCTGCCAGCTTTTATTGGTGGAAGCCCTTATGCGCAAGCCTACAAGCGCGGCGTTAAAATCATCGGCGCGACCGCACATTATGTAACGGAAGAGCTGGATGCCGGACCAATTATTGAGCAGGATGTACAGCGTGTTACGCATCGCGATGATATCACCAGCTTGAAGCGAATTGGCCGCACGATTGAGAAGGTTGTTTTGGCTAGAGCAGTCAAGTGGCATCTGGAAGATCGCATCCTTGTTCATCAGAACAAGACGGTTGTATTTAATTAAAAAGTGATGGTACAATGTTCAAAGTATTAATGAAAATATGACGTATTTCTACAAAAGATAAATCTGGGAGGAAACTGAAATGACTGTTTCTCAAAAATCAATTGATCAATTGTCAATTGACACGATTCGTACATTAGCAATTGATGCAATCGAAAAAGCGAAATCAGGACATCCTGGTATGCCAATGGGCGCTGCTCCAATGGGCTATACACTATTCGCGAAAACAATGAATCATAATCCGGCGAACCCATCTTGGATTAACCGTGATCGCTTTGTTCTGTCTGCAGGTCATGGCTCCATGCTTCTATACAGCCTGCTTCACCTTTCTGGTTATGATCTTCCGCTTGACGAGCTGAAGCAGTTCCGTCAATGGGGCTCTAAAACACCTGGACACCCTGAGTTTGGTCATACCGCTGGGGTTGACGCAACAACAGGTCCGCTTGGACAAGGTATTGCAATGGCTGTTGGTATGGCGATGGCTGAAGCTCAGCTTGGCGCTACATACAATAAGGACAATTTCAAAGTTGTAGATCATTATACGTTCTCTATTTGCGGCGATGGCGACTTGATGGAAGGGATTTCTCATGAAGCAGCTTCGCTTGCTGGTCACTTGAAGCTTGGCAAGCTGGTAGTGCTTTATGACTCCAACGATATTACGCTTGATGGCGAGCTAGGCCTATCTTATTCTGAAACGGTACAAAGCCGTTTTGAAGGTTATGGCTGGCAAGTGCTTCGCGTACAAGACGGCAACGATCTTGCTGCGCTTGAGCAGGCTGTAGCAGAAGCTCAGGCTGAAACAAGCAGACCGACCTTGATCGAAGTTAAAACAATGATCGGCTACGGTTCTCCTAACAAAGGAGGTAAAGGTGGTCACGGCGGTACGCATGGTTCACCGCTTGGTGCTGACGAAACAAAGCTGACTAAGCAATTCTACGGCTGGGATGAGAACCATGAGTTCCATGTTCCAGATGAAGTTCGCGCTCATTTTAGCGAAGTAAAAGCAAAAGGCGAGCAAGCAAATGCCGAGTGGAATGCGATGTTCGAGGCTTATAAAGCAGCTCATCCTGAGCTAGCGAAGCAATTCGAGCTTGCGATTACTGGCGCGCTGCCGCAAAACTGGGATGCAGATCTTCCTGCGTACCAAGCAGGTGATGCTGCTGTTTCAACGCGTGTTGCATCTGGTAAAGCGATCAACGGACTTGCGAAAAACGTTCCTAACCTTGTTGGGGGCTCAGCTGACCTTGAAAGCTCTACAATGACACATATTAATGGCGAAGCAAGCTTTGGCCCTGAGGATTACTCTGGCCGCAACATCTACTTCGGCGTTCGTGAGTTCGGCATGGCGGCTGCGGTGAACGGTATGCTGCTTCATGCAGGTCTAAAAGTATTTGGTGGTACATTCTTTGTATTCACAGATTACTTGCGTCCAGCTGTTCGTTTGTCTGCACTGATGAACATTCCTGCAATTTATGTTCTGACGCATGATTCGATCGCTGTTGGTGAGGACGGCCCTACACATGAGCCAGTCGAGCAGTTAGCTTCGATTCGTGTTATCCCTAATCTAACCGTTATTCGTCCAGCTGATGCTAATGAAACATCTGCAGCTTGGGCTTATGCCGTAGAAAATACAGGTGCTCCTGTTGCCCTAGTGCTTACTCGTCAAAACCTTCCGATTCTAGAAGGAACAGTGAGTGGTGTTCGCGAGAACATTAAAAAAGGTGCGTACGTTGTTTCAGATGCAGCTAATCCAGTTGCGCAAATTATTGCAACAGGTTCTGAGGTTCAGCTTGCTGTAGCAGCACAAAAAGCTCTTGCTGAAGAAGGCATCGCAGTTCGTGTTATCAGCATGCCTAGCTGGGAGCTGTTCGATAAACAATCTCAGGAGTATAAGGATTCTGTTATTCTTCCAGAGGTTAAAGCTCGTCTTGCTGTGGAAATGGCTCATCCAATGGGCTGGCACAAATACGTTGGCGACAAAGGCGATGTTCTTGGCATTGAAACGTTTGGTGCTTCAGCGCCTGGCGATCGTGTAATCAAAGAGTATGGCTTCACAGTTGAGAACGTAGTGAGCAAAGTTAAAGCAATGCTTTAATAGCCACTGCTTCCGATAGATTCAATCAGCAAAGGGGAAATTTCTAAATGTCTCAATTCGATAACGTTTCTGTAATCAAAAAAGCAAATGTATACTTTGATGGTAAAGTAACGAGCCGTGCAGTGGTATTTCCTGATGGTACGAAAAAAACATTAGGGATTATGCTGCCAGGCGAGTATGAGTTTGGAACCGATACAATTGAGATTATGGAAATTTTGGCTGGTGACTTAAAGGTGCTTTTGCCAGGACAAGCGGAATGGATTCATATTAAAGGCGAAGGCGAATTCAAAGTAGCAGCGAATGAAAAGTTCAAGCTGGTTGTCACTGAAGTGACAGACTACGTTTGCTCTTATCTGTAAGCTGCAACATAACGGTGCTGTAGAGATGCTCTGCAGCACCGTTATTTTTTTGATAAATTCCTACTTGACACATTGGAATTGTTGGAGTAAGCTTGAGCTATACATTTCAAGCATCATATTTTCAATATCAAAAGCTTCAACGTTAAAAGGTTTTCCGTTGAAGTAGTGGCCGATTAGACGACTAAAGGCACGAAATCTATTGCTACCCTTATTAAGAGGAGGCGATTGATTTCGTGCCTTTTTTGTTCAACCACGAGGCAGGAGGGATTATGACCGACGCAAATTACGTACAGCTGCAGGAACTAGATCATTTGTTTCGCAAGCTGGTCAGAAAGTATGTGAAAGAACGCGATAAAATCACGATTGAGGGTATCACTTTGCCAGGTGTCATGATTTTACGCCAAATCTCGCTTTTAGGCGAGCAACGCATGAGCGATCTCGCCGAGCAGCTAGATCTTTCGAGTGGCGCCATTACTGCCCAATGCGACAAGCTGGAGGAAGGGGGATATGCAGAACGCATACGCTACAAGGAGGATCGTAGAACAATCTATCTGAACATCACGGAGCAAGGCATAGGATTACTCGAGCGCTATCACAATATTGGACAGCTTAATATGGAGCTGATCTTTCGCGGATTTTCGCAAGATGAGGTCACTCAGCAGCTTCATATTTTCCGCAAATTGATTGAAAATGTTGAGGGGATGTCAGAACAAATTATGAGTGCCGTAGTGGTAAATGACAAGAATGAACAGAGTACCGATGAAAGCAGCCCGAATCGAGAATCGGATCAAGCTGTCGCCAAGCATCGACCTGCTCAGCCCCAAACGCAGCAAAGCAAGAACGATCATTTTTTATCTTATTAATTTTAATATAAGGAGTGTTGAAGATGGGACATCCAACGATTTATCCAACAGGAGCAACGATCTATAATCCAGAAAAGGCATGGAGCGGCTATACCATTTTTCAGGCGCCAAATGTAGGTGCATTGCTGATTGATATGAACGGTAAAGAGGTTCATTTATGGAAAGGATTAAGAGGGTTTCCTAACAAAATATTCCCGGGCGGCTATGTGCTTGGCAGTACGAAGCAGCGAGATCCACGGTATAGCTTTCAGGATGAAGCCAATTTGGTGCAGGTTGACTTTGATGGCAATATCGTATGGAAATTCGATAAGCTAGAGTTTATTGAAGACCCTGATAATGAGCCGCAATGGATGGCTCGTCAGCATCATGATTATCAGCGTGAAGGCAATCCCGTTGGCTATTATGCCCCGGGGCAAGAGCCGAAGACAGACTCTGGCAAAACATTGATTCTCGCGCATCGCAACGTGAAAAAGCCCGAAATATCGGATAAACGATTGCTTGATGATGTTATTATTGAGGTTGATTACGAGGGCAATATTGTATGGGAATGGAGTGTCAGTGATCATTTCGAAGAGCTCGGTTTTGATGAAGCGGCGAAAAATGTGCTATTCCGCAATCCGAACGCTCGCTCCTTTAGCAGTGAGTCGGCAGATGGCGACTGGATGCATATTAATTCTGCTTCGTACGTAGGACCGAATAAATTTTATGATGCGGGAGATGAACGCTTCCATCCAGACAATGTGATATGGGATGCGCGCGAGTCCAATATTATTGCGATTACGGATAAGAAGACAGGTAAAATTGTGTGGCAGCTTGGACCTGATTACTCCAAGCCTGAAGTAAAGCATCTAGGATGGATTATCGGTCAGCATCATGCTCATATTATTCCGAAGGGTTTACCGGGCGAAGGGAATCTGCTCGTATTTGATAATGGCGGCTGGGGTGGATATGGCCTGCCGAATCCCGCTTCACCTTACGGCTTGAAAAATGCTGTGCGCGATCATTCACGTGTGTTGGAAATAAATCCGGTATCACTGGAAATCGAATGGGAATACACGCCAACGAAAGCTGGCTTCAATGAGCCAACGGACTCCTATCGCTTCTACAGTCCATATATTAGCTCGGCACAGCGGTTGCCGAACGGCAACACGCTCATTACAGAAGGTGCTGACGGTAGATTGTTCGAGGTTACAAGCGAGTATGAAATCGTATGGGAGTATATATCTCCGTATAAAAACAACTATAACGCCAATATGGTTTATCGTGCCTACCGTCTTCCATATGAGTGGGTGCCGCAGCTCCAGAAGCCAGTAGAGATCGAGATTAAACCGCTCGATGTTGCAAATCTGCGCGTGCCGGGGGCGGCTCCTAGCGGAACAGACTCTGTGGTAGAGGTTGCTGGAACGGAAGCAGCTCATCCAGATGCGCTTGAAGGTGCGCTGTGTGTTGTAAGCAATTTAGAGGTGAAGCAAAGACAAGTGAATCAAGAGGAGTAATGGACGATGAAAACAAATAAATTAGAGTGGAGTTTGGTATTAATCCTAGTATTTTCATTGATTTTATCGGGATGCGGCAATCAAAAGGCAGCAACGCCGCAGCAATCTAACGATGGAGGTACAGCTTCATCCCAGACGACGAAGCTGACGATTGCTGATATCGTGACCAATCCAACCTTTCAGGTAGCGCTGGAGGAAGGTTTTTTTGAAAAGTACAACATAGATGCAACCATTGCAACGTTTGCTACTCCAGCAGAAGGGATTAATGCACTGTTTATTAATCAGGTTAATGTAGCCTTCGGCGCTGATTTTCCAGTGTTAAACGCTGTAGCCAAGGGAGAGTACTCGATCCTTGCAGCCACTGGAACAGGCTTAAGTGAGAAGGATGCAAAGCGCTGGAAGCTGTATGTGAGCAGCGATATTCAGTCTGCAACGGATTTTGCAGGGAAGAAGCTGAGCTTTAGCCGTGGTACATTTATTCCTTATCTGTGGGATGAGTTCCTTACCGAGCAAGGGGTCGATACGGATGAGGTTCAGTTTATTGGTCAAGGCGGCTTCGATGAAAGCTATATTGCGCTAAAAGGCGGCGAGATTAACGGCGTATGGGTAACTGGCTCTGTGCTGCTTGATAAATTTGAGGAGCTCGACAATGCGTATGCATACACCGATATGGCTGCTACAGATGTTCGCATTGGCGGTGATATTATTGTCGCCAATCGTCTCATTGAAGAGAATCGCGAAGGCATGAAAAACTTTTTGCTGGCGATTAATGAAGCAAGTGAATTTATTGAAAACAACCCGGAGCGCGTAGCGGACATTATGTATGACAAGGTGAAGCAGCCGCGTGAGCATACGATTAGAGATTTGCAGGATAACACATGGAGCATTCATTATTCAGAGGAAGCACACACGACCATTAGCCGATTGAAGGACTATATGCTCGGTGAAGGCATTATTGAGCAGGATTTCGAGCTTGCTACGAAATTTGATCTTAGCTTACTGCAAGAAGTATTGCCTGAACGTGTAACGTTTGTACCATAGGGAGGAATGAGGATGACATTAGCTACACAGGTTAACGATCAACAGCAGAGCATTACGATCTCAGGTCTTAATAAAAGCTACGATCATACAGCTAAAGGAGAACTGCATTATATATTGAAGGACGTAAACCTAACGATCAAGAGTGGGGAGTTTTTCGTTCTGCTTGGCCCCAGCGGCTGCGGAAAATCTACTTTGCTCAATATGATTGCGGGCTTTGTCAGCAAAACAGACGGTCAGCTTAAAGTTGGCAAGTCAGAGGTCGAAAAGCCCGGACAGGATCGCGCAGTTGTGTTTCAGCAGGCGGATGCCTCCTTGTTCCCGTGGCTGAATGTCAGGCAAAATGTTGAGTTTGGCTTAAAAATGAAAAAAGTCGACAAAGCAAGACGTAATGAAATCTCCAGTTATTACATTGAGCTGGTCGGACTCCAAGGTCATGAGCAGAAATATCCCCGCGAGCTGTCAGGCGGCATGAAGCAGCGTGTCCAGCTTGCGAGGGTGCTGGCGAACGATTCCTCGATCTTGCTTATGGATGAGCCGTTTGGCGCATTGGATGCGATGACGCGGCGCACGATGCAGAAGGAGCTGTCGCATATTTGGAGACAAACAGGCAAAACCGTTATTTTTGTCACGCATGATATCAGTGAAGCGGTTTTGCTGGGACAACGGATTGGCATTATGTCACGTGGTCCGAACAGTAAAGTAACAGATATCTATGACGTTCCGCTTCACTATCCTCGTGATCCGGGGCAGCCTGATTTTATTAAGCTGGAAAAAACGATTCAAGCTCATTTTGATCATGAGTATTCGATCTAGGAAAGGAGCAAAGCTATGAATCTTCTGAAGAATAAGCTGGTTGCCAACGTTTTGCTCTGGGTATTGGTTATTACGATCTGGCAAGTTGGTGCTCTCATTTACGGCCCTGACGTCATACCTGGACCGCTTGTGACGCTGCAAAGCGCGATAGAGCTTATTGCGGACGGATCGCTGCTTCATTACATTGGCATTAGCTTCTATCGTGTATTTGTTGGCTGGATGCTAGGCAGTTTGGTTGCGATTCCGTTGGGCTTATTAATTGGAAGAGTAACGATTGTACGTATTTTCGCAGAGCCGTTTCTCAACTTTATTCGTTTTATTCCGCCAATCGCCTTTATCACCTTGTTTTTGGTGTGGTTTGGAATAGGTGAGCAGTCTAAAATAGCACTCATTTTGTACGCGACCTTATTTATCGTCATTATGAATACACTAACAGGCGTGCTGGCTGTAGAGGAGGATAAAATTCGCGCAGCTCGCAGCCTGGGCGCGTCAGAATGGCAAATTCTGATTCATGTCATCATCCCCGCAACGGTACCATATATGTTCACAGGGGTACGTCTCGCGATGGGGACATCGTATATGGCGATTATCGGTGCAGAGATGATTGCTGCCAACGAAGGTTTGGGTTATCTGATCTGGAATTCCAGATTGTTCTTTAGAACAGATTGGATATTTGTCGGACTCATTTCATTAGGTCTGATCGGTTTTCTGACCGATCGATTGGTGGGCTTGTTCGGGAAAAAGCTGCTTTATCGCTATGGTATAATTAGCTCAGAACCGATTAGACGATAGCCAACAACGCTTCATGAACATAAGGGCATAGCCGTGACTGGTAGATTCTATCCACAATGCTGGTAGAAAGTTACCCGAGCGACTTGCCCTTTTTCGAATTATGCACTCATTATATTAATACTCCAGGAACTCTAGCCGATTGCC
Source organism: Paenibacillus septentrionalis (assembly GCF_042659865.1). NCBI lineage: Bacteria > Bacillati > Bacillota > Bacilli > Caryophanales > Paenibacillaceae > Paenibacillus > Paenibacillus septentrionalis. The sequence goes on along the minus strand of NZ_JBHSTE010000001.1, from coordinate 843,328 downwards.
GAACGGGTCGTTAATAAAGAATCGACTTACTCCTTCACCAACCCGATCACTGTCATCCATAATCGTTTGCTGATGATGCAGCAAATGGCTGCGCAGTTGTTCTAATCCGATGACTTGAAAGCCAGGGTGTGCTTTCACAGCGGGCACGAAATCAGGCTGTATGCCAATATGAACCTGCTGCTCGCCGCATTGGAACCATACACCGCCACGCTTTTGTAAGGCGAGCGGTTTCTCAAGCTCTCTGAAGCCAAGCAGATCACCATAAAACAAGCGTGCTTTTTCCTCACAGCCGGCAGGAGCAGCCAGCTGTACGTGATCAATTCCTTCAAATTTAAATCCCTCACTCATCTCACGCACTCTCCTTATCATGACTCAAAGCAGTTCCGCTTGGTGAAACCTAGTTTCATTCTAAAATTATTATAAGGTAATTATTGTAAACGGTAAAGTGATTTCAATTAAAATTAGCTATAAACGGAAGCTATTATAGTACCGTTTCGCTTGATTCATCCAGTAGTAGCTGCTTTTTTATCCCAAATGAATTTCCAATGTCTATACAATTTGTCCGCAACGTTTTAATCTATAACAGGTATAAAGTTATTAAGAGGAAAATATGTGTGGTACAATCTAATATAAGATGAATAACAAGGAGGGTATTTCGTGCTTCATGTTAGACGTTTACTGATTGCGGCAGTGCTGCTGTCTCTTATATTAGAAAGTCAGCGTGCTTTAGCAAGTTCGATTCAACCACCTTTAGAAGCGACTCAATTTGCAGAACAGCATTTCTTTCAAATTGTAGAGGATGTAGTGTTTGCAGATGTGCCAACTGAATGGGGCTTCAAGGAGGAAAAGGGGAGTATTACCTTTAGCAACTTACATCCGGTGTATCGCATCAATGCGGACTTTGCACTTGGCAAATCCGATCATATCTACGTAGAGGACCAGCCTATCTGGATTGCAGTTATTTTTCAAGATAATCAACCTGTAAATGCGATTGGAACGGAGATGCTTATGGATGGAAGCTACGGCTTATCCGCAATTGGATATCCGCCTGAGCTGCCTGAAGGCTTGTTAAAGCTGCAAGACAACCAGCGTATTCTATACGATGTCCCAGCAGATGAATATTATATGCTATATGAACAAGATAATACGATTCAAAGGCTTGTTTTCTCTCAGGAACCACCATCTGAAACTAATACTCAGAGCATAAAGGAGTTCCAAGCCATGCTAGAGAAACGCTATGAAAATACCAATACAATGGATTTGGAGCTCGATTCATCGTTTCGACTGATTCATGATGAGCTCTCCCCAACTGGAAGATCAAATGATTTCCTTGTATACATAGCGCTGGCATTGGTGATTGGCGCGTTGACTTGGATGTTAATAAGGAGAAGTCGCTCCAAATAGTAAAGACGCTGCTGCATCGCTTGCTTAAGCTTGCTGCAGCGTCTTTGTTTCTCTTAGTCGCTTGTTCAAGTTTTTATCTTTTTAGATATTGCTAATTCTTATATGCTTTGTTGCGTTTTCTTATATATCCGCCAATTTGCAAGCGCTTTATAATAAAACTATCGATCATATTTCAAATTTCTCTCAATAAAGGAGCGAATGAGGATGACCATTACATTTATTAAAGGCGCAGATATTTCATTTGTCGATGAGATTGAACAAGAAGGCGGAGCGTTTTATGAAAACGGTAAAAAACGCGATGTGCTTGATATATTGAAGGATAGCGGGGTCAATGCTGCTCGTCTGCGCATCTGGAACAACCCTGAGTTCGATTATTGCAACCCGAAGAAAACGCTCATGATGGCTAAGCGGATCAAGGATAAAGGACTTCATTTTTTATTGGATTTCCATTACTCGGATTACTGGGCAGATCCGGGCAAGCAGCATATGCCAAAGGCTTGGGTGGGCTTGAGCTTTGAAGAGCTGGTCGCTGCAGTTGAGGAGTTCACGGCCTCCTTTATATCCGAGCTAAAGGAGCAAGGAACACTGCCCGATATGGTTCAGGTTGGCAATGAGATTACCAACGGCATGATCTGGGATGCAGGAAAGGTAGATGGCGAATATAACACACCCAAGCAATGGGAGAAGCTCGGACAGCTGATTGCAGCGGGCATTCGCGGCGTTCAAGCTGCAACGAGCGATGAGGACAGCATTCCGATTATGATTCACATTGATCGCGGCGGTGATAATGAAGCGAGTCGTTTTTTCTATGACAAGCTTTCATCTCTACGAATCGATTACGATATCATCGGACTATCCTATTATTCGTGGTGGCACGGTACGCTTGAGGAGGTTAGTGATAATATTCATGATTTGGCACAACGCTATAAAAAACCAATTATCGTAGTAGAGGTTGCCTATCCGTGGACGATGACGCCGCCAGACGATAAGCCGCTTATATTCCATACGGAGGACTGGGTACATCCAGGCTTTCCTCCAACAGTCGATGGCCAGAAGCAGTGGCTGCTGGAGCTTATGAAGCGGATTCGAGAGCTGCCCGATCAGCTTGGAATGGGGCTTTACTATTGGGAGCCCTGCTGGATTCCGTCGAAGCCGAATTGGTCAGTAGGGCATGAGAATAACTGGTCTAATCTTACGCTTTTTGATTACAAAGGAAATAAGCTGGATTCACTCGACGCATTTCGAGAAGGATAATATAATGAGAGGTATCAGGTGGTGATGCCTTGAATTGGGGAGAAAAGAATATTCGTTATGTTTTTACCTCGCTGGAACGCTCCCTGCCGTTATATGTGGAGTCCATTGGCTACAGCGCATGGGAACGAGCATTTCAACGGGCAGATGGGTACCCGTTCTATCATTGGCTGCATACGCTGGACGGAGAGGGATGCTTCGAGATGCATGGCGAGGAGATGAAGCTGGCGAAGGGGATGGGTGTCCTGCTTGCACCATTCATACCGCATAGCTATTATCCAACCTCAGAACGTTGGTCTACGATTTATATTACATATGGCGGTGCATCGTCAGCTTCTATCATGAAAGCACTTGAAATGGATACGTTCACCTTTTATGAGGAAGATGCAGATCAATCATTCGACCAATTATTTAGAGACTGGTTCGAGCGCATTGCAGCCTCGACTACATTATCCAGTATTGAAGGCTCCACAGCGTTGTATGCTTTTTTAATGCAGCTTCACAAATTTGGCATGTTCAACCAGCAGCCATCCCTATCACAAACCTATCAAACCTTACAGCCGATCGTTACTTGGATGGAGCGCAATCTATCTCATAATATTGGGATTCAGGAAATTGCGGAGCAGGCACATGTCGCTGTTCAGCAGCTGAATGAAAGCTTTCAGCAGGCATTCGGTTTAACGCCGTACTCATTTCTCATTCAGCTGCGCATTCGAGAGGCCAAGCGAATTATGCTCGATTACCCTGATTTGGCGCTGCGCGAGGTAGCAGAACAGACAGGCTTTAATGATGTGAGCCACTTCGTTGCAACGTTTCGCAAAAAGGAAGGGCTGACGCCAGGGAAATACCGCGAGCTGCATCTCGTAAAAATGTATAAATGAATTGAAGTTAACGGATGCTAGTTTTATTCTTTTTAAAGAATGGAACTAGCAATTTTTTTGCAAAAACGTCGTTTTTCTGTTACAAAAGCGTCACCAATGATGTGGAATAGCGATTTATAATACGCTAAAGTATAAGAAATAGGTAAATTTGAGGAGGTTCAACAGCTCATGAAAGAAAGAAATTATACGCCGCTCGTTATGACGCTGACAGTGGTCATTGTTGCATTGATTGCGGTATTGTTTTTTCTTCCTGGTTACGAGGGGGAAATCGGATTTGATGTAAAAATACTGCCGATGCTTAACGCAATATTCAACAGCTTTACGTTTCTGGCGCTTGTGGTCGCACTAGTAGCCATTAAAAAGAAAAACATTAAGATGCATAAAACCTTTGTCGGAGTTGCATTTGTCTCTACCACCTTGTTTTTGGTGTCATATGTAACGTATCACTACTTAACGGAGTCTACTTCTTACGGCGGGGAAGGAATACTGCGCGGCATTTATTTCTTCATCCTCATTACGCATATTGTGCTGGCAGCCGTTGTTGTCCCGTTCGCGCTATTTTCAGTCATTCGCGGATTAACCAATCAAATTGAGAAGCATCGCAAAATCTCGCGCTGGACGATGCCAATTTGGCTATATGTCAGCTTGACAGGCGTTATCGTGTATTTGATGATCTCTCCTTATTATTGAGCCAATATTGATTTGCTGTTCGGGTTTACAAGCTTCATATAAAACTTATTTGTACCTCTATTCAATAGTTATTATAGCTGCTGTACTTGTGTTTACGGTGCAAATTCGATATTCTTAATTAAAAGTCATTTCATTTTTGAGATTGAAGCTATGCTTCGGAATTTTGGAGGTCGTTAAAACGATGAGTAATACAGTAAAATTTGACTACAGCAAAGCCTTGGCATTTGTTGGACAGCATGAGGTAGATTATTTCTCTGAGCAGGTGCGCGTTGCACATGAGCAGCTACATAATGGTACAGGTGCAGGTTCAGACTTTTTGGGCTGGATTAACCTTCCTACAGAGTATGACAAGGATGAGTTTGCTCGTATTAAGAAAGCGGCAGATAAAATTCAACAGGACTCTGAAGTGCTGGTTGTCATCGGTATTGGCGGATCATACCTGGGAGCAAGAGCAGCGATCGAGATGCTATCCAACTCCTTCTATAACATTCAATCCAAAGAACAGCGCAAAACTCCTCAGGTTTTGTTCGCTGGTAACAATATTAGCTCTACATACGTGAAGCACTTGCTTCAGCTTCTTGAAGGTCGTGACTGGTCCATTAACGTTATTTCCAAATCAGGAACAACGACTGAGCCGGCTATCGCCTTCCGTATTTTCCGTGCAGAGCTTGAGAAAAAATACGGAAAAGAAGAAGCTCGCAAACGCATCTATGCAACAACAGACAAAGCAAAGGGCGCACTAAAATCTCTTGCAACAGCAGAAGGCTACGAGTCCTTTGTCATTCCTGATGATGTAGGTGGTCGATACTCTGTGCTGACAGCAGTTGGCTTGCTTCCGATTGCCGTTGCAGGCATCGACATTGATGCGATGATGAAAGGTGCTGCTGATGCATCCGTTGCCTACAGCAAACCATCCTTGGCTGAAAATGAAGCCTATCAATATGCGGCTATCCGCAATGCGCTATACCGCAAAGGTAAAGTTACTGAAATTCTTGTAAACTATGAGCCAAACCTGCACTTCGTATCGGAATGGTGGAAGCAGCTGTTCGGTGAATCAGAAGGTAAAGACTACAAAGGCATTTACCCAGCATCTGTAGACTTCTCGACAGATTTGCACTCTATGGGTCAATTTATTCAAGAGGGTAACCGTAACATTTTCGAAACCGTCATTCAAGTAAATGAGGTTGCTGAGCAAATTACGATCGAAGCAGAAGAAGCGGATCTTGATGGTCTAAACTTCCTTGCTGGCAAAACGATGGACTTCGTGAACAAAAAAGCGTTCCAAGGAACACTTCTTGCTCATACTGATGGACAAGTACCTAACCTGATCGTAAACATTCAGGACATGACGCCTTACACATTCGGCTACATGGTATACTTCTTTGAAAAAGCATGTGCAGTGAGCGGATACTTGCTAGGCGTTAATCCATTTGACCAACCAGGTGTTGAAGCATACAAAACCAATATGTTTGCATTGCTTGGCAAGCCTGGCTTTGAAAAACAAAAAGCAGAGCTTGAAGCTCGTTTATAATCGACAGTCTTTTAGTCGGTAATAAAATGAATAATCCTGCACAGTGTGATCTAATGTGCAGGATTATTTCTTGTAAAGGAGAGGGATTAGGTTGCTGCAGCGATATCGCACAGTACGACAGGACGGCAATAAAGAGATTGTCATTAAGAAATCACGCTTTATCGGCTACGCACGACCTGTTGAAACGGAAGAAGAAGCAATTGCATTTATTGATGAAATCAAGCGTCTGCATCGCCAGGCTACACATAATTGCTCAGCCTATATTGTAGGGGAGCGGGATCAGTTTCAAAAAGCATCGGATGATGGGGAGCCAAGCGGCACTGCAGGCAAGCCGATCCTTGAAGTAATTAAAAATAAAGGATTGAAAAATGTCGCGGTAGTCGTCACTCGATATTTTGGCGGCATTATGTTAGGCGCAGGCGGTTTGGTGCGCGCCTATACAGATGGAGCGGTCGCAGGCATAGAGGCGGCAGAGGAGATTGTGTATGTCCTGCATCGCGAGGTATTCATAGAGGTGGACTATACCTGGTATGGGAAGCTGGAAAATGAGCTGCATGGTCGCGGTACACGTCTTGGCCATGTTGATTTTACAGATAAGGTGACAGTATGCTGCTTGCCTGAGGCTGATCAGGCTGAACAATTTGTGGCGTGGGCTACGGATATTACGCAAGGAAAATCAAGTATTACACTCGGAGAAGAACGCTACTATATCGAGAATGAATAACGAGATTGCTAGACTCGAAATGAGAGCCTGCTGGAGATAGAGCCAGCAGGCTTTTTTTGCTATAAGCGTGTAATGTACGGCAAATGAGCTCGGGTTTAGTCAAGCGTACAAACTCGTTTTGTAAACAAATTATCTAGCATTCGCATAAAAATCCGACAATTAATGACAAAATTATGATAGAATAGATAATAGTTGCATATGAAAACTACTAGATTATAAAGCAGGTGAGTGCAATGAAAATCATGCTGAAGGTTGGCTTTATTGCAGCTATTATTCTAATGATAACCTTGACAACGACTGAAACGGCGGAAGCGGGCTTTTTTGATCGAGCGAAAGATATTTATAATATTCCAGATAAAATTGAAGAAATACAGATGGAATACAATGCGGCCAAGCAGGCGATGGAAAATCAAATTGCCACGCAACAGGAGCAGCTGGAGCAATCGCGCAAGCAGGCTGAAGAGCTCATGAATCGTCAGGATGCTTTGAATGAAAGCAATGAGTATTATCGCCAGCAAAACGAGCAATATCGGGAGAAAACCGAAATGCTGCTTGCTGAAAATCAAAATTTATTACTTAAAATGGAGCAAATGGAGCAAGCTCGCAAGTCTCTTTATCATAAGCTATTGATTGCGGCTGGATCGATTATTGCATTGGTGTTTCTATATGCGCTTTCCGTTCGCATTTGGCGGTTTGCGGTATGGCGCAGACAGGTACGAACGCGGGAAGTACAGCTGCCATGAACATAAGCGCTCCCCCGCCGATTGGACATGTACGCATTCAGCTTGAAGCGGAAGAAACGCTTCATGTGCTGCATGCGAAAGCGATTATGGCTTATCAAGGCTCGCCGCTTGGACGTGAGGACAAGCTAATGGGGCTTGGTGGTGTATACCGCAAGAAGAAATGGATACGCTCCCGTCTGCAAGGTCCTGCATCGTTTATGCTTGGCTTGCCGGCCGGTTTTTCATTGGAAACCCTTGATATCCCTGAGGATAGCAATTTACTGTTTGATTTTCGACATGTGGTCTTTTTTACAGAAGGGATACACTATCAAAGCAAAATATTGAAGCTGAAAACGGCGTGGATTACGAAAGAGCTCATTCGCATCAAATTTTCGGGCCCAGGCAAGCTGGGAGTTATATCTGTTGGCGATATTGCAACCATGCAGCTTGATCCGGTTACCCCGTTGTTCGTTGATACGAGCGCGCTTGTCGCTTACCCGGAGGACGCCTCCATTCGTTTGGCTGTGTACGGGAATTCCCTCGCTAGTCAGCATATGAATGTGCAGTGGGAGCTTCGGGGAACAGGACCAGTGCTTGTTCAGACAGGCTCTCGCGACCGGCAGCTTGAGAACAAGCTTACCGATGAGGGCTGGTTTAAGCGACTGCTGCGCGAGCTTTTACCGTTTGGCAGTGTATATATCAAGTAATAGCGGCGCAATAAGAAGAAAAAGCGGCAGAGACATCTCTGCTGCTTTTTCTGTCCGGGCAACATGCACAAATAATAAAAACCTATTGAAAAATACATTGACTTCCATTAGGTGGGAGTGATACATTGTAAATACCTAGTATTCAAGTGGGATTAATTATATTCATGGAGGCAGAGCACATTGAACTCACTTTTTCGTAGCCCAAAATGGAGCTATAGCTTTCGTACGATCGTCTTCATTTACTTTATTGGACTGATTATTATACCCATTATCGGGATTTACACACAATCTCTCTCTGCAGGGGTCGCTAGCTTTATAGAAAACTTATCGGATCCGCTAGCTTGGAAGGCTGTACTATTGACGCTCAAGCTTGCAGCGATTGCAACGCTCATCAATATCGCAATCGGCACGATGATCGGCTGGGTGCTTGTACGATACGAGTTCCCTGGCAAAAGTATTATTAATAGTGTAATTGATTTGCCATTTGCACTGCCAACCGCAGTTGCTGGTTTTATCATATTGCTGCTCGTTGGACCAAGCAGCATGTTTTATGACTGGTTTGGCATCGATATTGTGTTTCATGAGCCGGCAATTGTCATAGCGATGGTATTTGTGACCTTTCCATTTGTTATTCGCGGACTTCAGCCGCTGCTTGAGGAGTTAGACCAATCAGAGGAAGAAGCAGCATATACGCTTGGTTCTTCCAAGGCTCACACCTTTTTCAGAATTATATTGCCGACAATGCTGCCAGGCATACTAAGCGGTGCGATGCTGGCATTTTCTCGGGCGATAGCTGAATTTGGAGCGGTCGTTTTAATCGCCGGCAATATTCCCGGAAAAACACTTGTTGCATCTGTTTATATTTTTGGAGAAATTGAAAGCAACAACCCTCATGGAGCGGCTGCAGTATCGGTATTGCTGCTGACCATATCGTTCCTGATTCTTTGGTTTATACACAAGCTTAATCGTGGGGGTCAGGCATGATGAGAAGACTTTGGATCACATTAACTTATATCGTAGTAGGATTGCTGCTGTTTTTGCCGCTATACAAAATTTTTACAGGAGCATGGGCCGACGGCTTTACTGGCTTTTTCGATGCTCTGCTGCGAACGCAATCCTTGCATGCCCTTAAAATGACAGGACTTATTGTTGTCATTGTAACTGTACTTAATACGCTGTTTGGCGTGATGCTATCCATTTATCTTGTACGCGCAACTTGGCTGTCTCCGCTTATGAAGCGATTAAGCAATAGCATCGTCGATTTGCCATTTGCGGTTTCTCCTGTTATTGGAGGCTTGATGATCGTATTGCTGCTTGGACCTAATACAGTGCTTGGCACCCTGCTGGGCAATGTTGGCGTTCAGATCGTATATGCGCTGCCAGGGATGGTGCTTGCTACCTTGTTTGTAACCTTCCCAATTATGGTGCGCGAGGTTATGCCTGTTTTGCAGGAAATTGGTGATCAGCAAGAGCAGGCTGCCACAACGCTTGGCGCCTATTCATGGTATACGTTTTGGAAAGTGACATGGCCGAATATCCGATTTGCCGTGATGTACGGCGTTGTGCTTACTGTAGCACGCTCGCTGGGTGAATTTGGAGCGGTGCTCGTTGTATCCGGCAATATCATTAACAAGACGCAAACAGCAACAACCTTGGTATATCAGGATGTAGAGAATTTTAATGTTGTGGCTGCCAATGGTATTGCCTTGGTGCTTGCAGCATTTTCTATTATGCTTCTGCTTCTAATGGAGTGGACGAAAAAGAGAAAGGAAGTGCATTAGCCTATGCATATCGAAGTGAAGAATCTGAATAAAGAATTTGGCAGCTTCCATGCGGTACAGGATGTCAGCTTTGAAATTGAAAAGGGTAAGCTGATTGGCTTCCTGGGACCAAGTGGTGGTGGTAAAACATCGATTTTGCGCATGCTTGCAGGACTCGAAACGCCGACCTCTGGCGATATTTACTTTCATGGCAAACGTGTAAATGACCTGCCTCCACAAGAGCGCGGCATAGGCTTTGTATTTCAAAACTATGCGTTGTTCAAGCATATGACGGTGTTCGACAATATTGCCTTCGGACTTAAAGTGAAAAAGCAAAACAAATCATTCATTAAGGAACGGGTGCAGTACTTGGTTGAGCTAACAGGATTGAAGGGCTTCGAGCATCGGTATCCGCATCAGCTGTCAGGTGGTCAGCGTCAACGTGTAGCGTTTGCGAGAGCGCTCGCTCCTGAACCACAGCTGCTGCTGCTCGATGAACCGTTCGCAGCGATTGATGCGAAGATCCGCACTGAGCTTCGCACATGGCTGAAGGATATGATTAGCGAGCTGGGCATTACGTCAATCTTCGTTACACATGACCAGGAAGAGGCAATTGAGGTTGCAGATGAAATTATGATTATTAGCAAAGGCAAGCTGGAGCAAAAAGGGACGCCGTGGGATATTTACAAAAATCCAGAAACGCCATTTGTCGCTAGTTTCATCGGCGAGTCCTCGTTGATTGAAAATATACAAAGCTTAAAAGGCTACGAAGATGTTGCGAAGTCTGAAGGTATTAAAGCGCTAATCCGTCCAGAATATATTGAGGTAGGCAAGTCAGGCGAAATTGTACTGGCATCTGCTACGATGGATGCTATAGTGAAGCATTTGCACTTTCGCGGCAGCGAATGGATGGTCGAGCTTGACATTGATGGACAGAAACTTATTACGTACCGCTCCCTTGAGAAGGAAGTGCTCCACCCTGGCGAGCAGGTAAAAGTGCTCGTTCATCGTGCGTATTTGTTCAATGATGAAAAGAGCTGGATAATGGAAAATCCGCTTAAGGTCGATCCGCTGCCTATTTATATCTAGTGATTATGCGCAAAAGGTGTGGAGATAACGTGACGATATCTATGAAAGCAAGAGCATTGAAATATTCGCTGTTAGTCATATGTTTATTACTTGTTGCAGGCTGCAGCGGCAATGGGGCGTCAGTACAAGAAACAACACCGGCTACGGGCGATGTTACCTTAGTGGTCGGCGCTTATTCTGTTGCAAAGGATGCGCTGCAGGAGCTGCTGCCGATGTTTGAGCAGCAATGGCTGGAAGCAACAGGCCAGCGTATTAAAGTACAGGAGTCGTATGAAGCATCCGGTACACAGGCACGCGCAATTATAGGTGGCTTTGAGGCCGATATTGCAATATTGGCAATGGAAGGCGATATTGATTTGCTTGAAGCGGCAGGTCTGATTACGCATGATTGGCGCAGTCAAGGGTATCAAGGTATGGTTACGAGCTCCATTGTTGTGCTTGGAACACGTACAGGCAATCCGCTTCAGATCGAGGATTGGGATGACCTGGCAAGAGAAGGCGTAAAGGTGTTATACCCGAATCCAAAAACCTCCGGGGGCGCGCAGTGGGATATCAATGCAATCTACGGTGCTGGATTAAAGCAGTCTGAGACGTTGTTCGGCAGCCCCAATGCTGATTATGCGAAAAACTATGTTAAGCAAATTCACGCCAATGTCGAATCGCTTGATAAAAGCGGGCGAGCATCGATGGCTGCATTTGAATATGGAGTTGGCGACGTAATCGTCACCTATGAAAATGAGCTGCTTGCAAGAATTGCAAAAGGTGTTGACTACGATATTGTCATCCCCGAGCATACGATTCTTATTGAAAATCCGATCGCCTTAGTTGACAAGCATATTGATCAGCATGGCAATCGAGAGGTCGTTGAAGCCTTTTATCAGTTTCTCCTATCAGAAGAAGGTCAGCGCGTTTTCGTTAAGCATGGCTTCCGCCCAGTCAATGAAACTGTAGCCGCAGCTATTAAGGGGCAATTCATAGAGCCAGATGGTTTATTCGACATCTCCTATCTTGGGGGATGGGATTATGTGAGGGAGCAGCTGTATTCCAAACGAGGAATATGGTATCAAGTATTGGCGGATTTATAGCGAATTAGTGAAATGTAAGGGATAATCAGAAGAAATGAGTCGAACAGATTCAAATATTTTCTGACATCCCTTTTTTTGTTGTTGCTTTATTGGGCAAAATAGCATACCATTATTTTAGAATCATTCTAAAATGAGAAATGTTTAGAATAAGCTTGCCTTGTATGGCTGAGGAGGCGAAATGATGAATATACAAGCTGAGATTGAAAAAATAAAGCACAGCTTGATGGAAAGCGGATATAAGCTGACGACGCAGCGTGAAATCATCGTTCGGGTGCTGCTCGAAAATGAAGAGGATCATCTCAGCGCGGAAGATGTCTACATGCTTGTAAAGGAAAAGTTCCCCGAAATCGGGTTAGCTACCGTATATCGTACGCTCGAGCTGCTCGCTGAGCTGCAAATTGTTGCAAAAATGAATTTTGGTGATGGTGTTGCTCGTTTTGATCTGCGTGGTCAGGACCATGAACATATGCACCATCATTTGATCTGTCATACATGTGGTGCGCTTGAAGAAATTAAAGACGACTGGCTTCTTGAATTAGAACAGCGTTTAGAAGCAGAGTTTGGATTCAAGGTACTGGATCATCGTCTTGACTTTATTGGAAATTTTGCTAGCTGTCCGAATCGTGAATGTAAAAGTCATGCACAAAAAGGATCATGATGATTTATCGTGTAGATTTTTCAATAACGTGTGACTTATTATGACATAAAACATCTTCAATGAGGATTTTGTCGAATGACAAATCGTTTTTTGGAGATGTTTTTTTATTTTGTGTGAGAATTATTAACGTAGTACATGAAGACTATACAAAACTTGTTACTTTATAATCATAAATCAAAAATTGGTAAAAAAATTGTTTACAAATGAATACACTTGCATTTACTCTATTGGTGGGTTAAATAAAATTTTTACAATTTATTTTCATTGTGAAATTTTATTTCAAAATATTTAACCTAATACTACATAAAGGAGAACACATGAAATGCAAGTAAAACGAGTGATACTGGTATGTTTAAGTTGTTTACTAGTTATGGCAAGTTTTTCATTACCAATCGCAAGTGCAGCAGAAGAAAATGTGGTAACAAGTGTAGTTTTTGAAGATTTCGAGGATTTTGGAACGACTGGAGATGTATATGCAACGCAGAGTGCAGCGGCAGATCGTATCGCATTGACGCAAGCAGATAAGCCAGCGCCTGTTATGCATGGACTTTCCTCAGCGAAATTGGAATATGATTTTACGAATACAACTGGAACATCAGCGGCTTACATCTGGTTCAAGGATGCTGATGGTTCAACGAATGGCCGTACGCTTGAAGGCTCACCCTCTAAAATTGGTTTTTGGGTGCATGGTCAAGGCTTTAAGTACTGGATTAGAGGTCATTTGCTAGATAAGGATGGGAAGGAAACCCCGATCGATTTTACAACTACGTCAACAGTAATCGACGGTTGGCAATATGTGAGCGCGAATATACCAGCTGCAATCGAAGGTCCGATCAAGCTGCGCAGAATCTATCTGGTAGAAACAAGCGCAAAAACACAGGGAACGATTTATATCGATCATATAACGTTATTGTACGGTAATTCTCAACTTGCAGAGCTAGAGCTTTCTGATATTCGCTCTATGCAGGTTGGGGAAACTCTTACTCCAAAGCTGTTGGCTACAAAAAATGGCGATAAACAACCAACAACGATAGCATTGAATCAGGCAGCATTAAGCAGCTCCATGCCTGAGGTTGCAGAGATTTCAGCAGACGGTGTTATCGAAGCTAAAGCATTAGGATCGACGACGATAACTGCAGTATATAACGGAAGAGCAGCAAGCTATCAGCTGTCAGTTAGCGAGCATGCAGCTGTGCCCGAACAGCTAATCGTTACTGGACCTGCTTCGCTCGTTCCTACGGAGGAAGTAGCAGTACAAGCATTCGCTGTATATAACGGCAACGAGCTTGTTGATGTAACGGCGCTGACTGAGTTTACTTCAAGTGACGAAGCAATCGCGAGCGTTAATGGCAGCGCAATTCGTGGTGTAAGCTACGGTGAAGTCACAATATCTGGCTCGTACACAACAGAGGCGTATGGAACATTAACGAGCAGTCTGGATCTGCAGGTACAACCAGGCGAGCTTCGTTCGATTGCGATAAAGGATGTTTTCTCCGCCTATGTGGATGGCGAGCCGATAACGGCAAAAGTCTATGGCACGTACCGCATAGAAGGTGAAAAACCGATTACGGAAGGAGTCACCTTCTCAGTTCAAAACCCGGATATTGCATCCATTGATGCCGAGACAGGCGAGATTTATGGCCTTGCTCCAGGCGTAACAACCGTATACGCAGATGTCAACGGTCAGCGCGTTAGTCAGCAGCTTATCGTTACGAATGCCATCAGCTCACCGAAATACGAGCTGCGCGGCGCTTGGGTATCGACCGTTGAAAATATTGACTGGCCAGCTAAAGGAGATACAGATCCAGCATCGCAGCGTGCGGATTTTGTAAAGCTGCTGGACGATCTGCAAGCAGCAGGAATTAATGCGATATTTACACAGGTTCGGCCTACAGCGGACTCCTTCTTTCCATCCGAATATTTCCCTTGGTCGCATTGGCTGACAGGCAAACAGGGCGTAGCGCCTTCGGATGGCTATGATCCGCTAGCTTTTATGATTGAGGAAGCGCATAAGCGCAATATGGAGTTCCATGCGTGGATTAATCCATTCCGGGTAGCGATGCATACGAATGTTGATGCACTGGCTGAAGGTCACCCAGCTCGCGTTAATCAGGGCTGGACGGTTCCTTATGGAGGCAAGCTTTATTTCAACCCTGCCATTCCAGAGGTTCGTGATTATATATCAGAAGCTGTAGCAGAAATTGTTCAAAACTATGATGTTGATGGCATTCATATGGATGACTATTTCTATCCTTACCCTGTAGGCGGCGAGGAGTTTGCTGATGGGGCGCAGTACAATGCTTACATTGCAGCAGGCGGGCAGCTGTCTCTAGGCGACTGGCGCCGTGAAAATGTCAATCAGGTTGTCTCTGGACTGTATGAGACTATTAAGGAAGAGAAGTCTTATGTGAAATTCGGCATTAGTCCATTTGGGATTTGGAAAAACAAGAACAGTGCAGCAACTGGCTCAGATCCTACAGGCTCAGATACAACCGGCCTTGAGAGCTACTCTGCTGTGTATGCGGATATGAGAAAATGGATTCAAAACGGTTGGGTCGATTACATTGCACCACAAATTTACTGGCAGTTTGGTTTAAGAGCAGCTGCTTATGAGGTGCTGGTTGATTGGTGGAAAAACGAGGTTGAGCAGTATGCGGATACGCATGATGTTCATCTGTACGTTGGTCATGCCACGTATAAAGTAGGTACATCTGGCTGGGAGCATGAGGATCAACTGCCTGCACAGCTTCGTTATGCACAGGACAATGGCGTGCATGGAAGCATCCTGTTCAGCTCTAATCACTTCCTGGCTAATCCGCTGGGAGCACTTGACGGCATCAAGGAAACATATGTGAAGCCGTCACTGATTCCTGTAATGCCATGGCTTGGTGGCGAAGCGCCTAGAACCCCAACCTTAGCTCAAACGAAAAATGTAAGCAGCGGTGTGCAGTTAAAGTGGAAGGCAGATAACAAGGGCGAGAAGCCGCGCTATTACGTTATTTATAGAGCATCGGGCAAGCAGGCGCCAAGTACAACGACAACTGAGCATATGGTGGCTACCGTGGCAGCAACAAAGGAGAACATGCAATTATTTATTGATCATACCGCTGTTCCCGGTGAAACCTATACGTATGTTGTTACGGCAGTATCTCGTCTGCATGTCGAAAGTGAAGCAAGCAAAAGCTCTACTATCGCCGTGAAGAAGGTGAAAAACGAGCATTGAGATAAGGATAAAGTGTATAAGCAATAATCAAGAAGCTGTTACTAGTATTCGCTTAGGCGAAGCTGGAAACAGCTTTTTTGTTATGGTTTATTTGCAGTCTATTGCTCTTATGGGGGAGCAAAGCATCAAAAGTACATTTCAAGAAGGAAATAATAAAGTCACTTCCGACGAAAAAACGACCCAATATGACAAAAACACTTTTTATGCAGCAATGTAGTGTAGATTTATAGGATTAGGTTTGTCGTCATACGGATCTATAGTTCGTTCATTATAGGGGAGCGAGGGTTGAGTTCAATGAGTCGAAACATCATATTGAAGCTGGAACAGATAGGAAAATGGTACAAGCAAGGATCTAACAAGCTTGTAGCGCTGCAGAAATGCACGCTGGAGATTGAAGATGGGGAATTTGTAGTGGTTATGGGCACAAGCGGCTCAGGCAAAACAACGCTGCTTAATATAATTGGTGGGATGATTGCTCCATCTTCAGGAGCGCTTTTTGTACGTGGTAACAAGGTGCATTTTGATGCAAAGCATGGTCACCAGCTGTCTGAATATCGCCGAAGGGAAGTTGGTGTGGTTTTTCAGGATTTTAACTTGATTGAAGCGATGACAGTTAGAGAGAACGTAGCGATACCACTTATTTTGGATGGAGAAAGCGCTGCAGTTATTGAGGAGAAAACGGAGCAAATGCTTAAAAAAGTTGGGTTGGAGCAGCGCGGCAGCTTTAAAACGTACGAGCTGTCAGGAGGTCAGCAGCAGCGTGTGGCGTTGGCGAGAGCGTTAATCAAGCAGCCCGCCATACTGCTTGCAGATGAACCTACAGGCAATCTTGATTACAAGACATCCAGAGCAATGCTTGAGCTGCTGATTGATATCCAAACCTGCGCTAAGCAAACCATTGTAATGGTTACCCATGACCCGCTGATGGCGGCATACGGCGAGCGTGTGTTGTTTATGCATGACGGTTTTATGTATGAGCAGCTCAAGCTAGATGCTAATTGTTCAATTGAGCAGAGGCGCGACATCATTGTGACGGAGTTTTATAGCATGAAAGGGATGACGAGCTGATGAGAACGTCAATGCTTGGGATTTCGTTTCGGTTATCGGTTGTCAATCGCTCAAGAATGCTTGCCTCCATTGCCAGTGTCGCCGTTGCAATCGCACTTTTGGTTTCCATGTCACTATTGCTTGCCAATATGGAGAGCTCCTATAAGCAGCAGCTTGCTGACGTTTTTGGCGGAGTTGATGTCATTGTTACACCACCTACGATCTCTGTTCGTTATTTTAATCCGAGCGATCAGGAAAACATTACTCAGTTGAAGGATGTCAAACAGGCATCATTTGTATTGATAAATCCAGTTGAAGGAGAAGAGCTGTTTCTAATCGGGCTGCAAAATGATGAGCTCGCCAAAGCAAGGTATCGGTTCACCGAGGATTTATTGCAGGATGAGGTGATCATTACAGACTCGCTTGCTAGCAGGCTGAATGTGAAGCAAGGCGCTAGTGTTGAGCTGCCTTTGAATTATATTTCGCGTAAGCATTGGACGGTAAAAGAAATTATTGCAGATGTGAATGTAACAGCATTCCCTGATCTTGTGTATATGAATTTGGAAGCGTTGCAGAGAAGCAGCGGACATGATGGATTAGTTTCCGGGGCAATGCTGGACTTGGCAGATGGAGTAGAGCCCCTTTCTCTAATCAGACTCATCGAGCGAACGATACAGGCTCCAGTCGCTTATCAGCTAGTGACAGATAGCGATCTTGCGAAAAGGAATGCAGAGAGTATGCGCTGGATATCCTCGATTGTGACGCTAGCGACCTTGCTTGCCAGTCTAGCTATTGTGTTAAGCAACTTTCGTCTTATGCTTCACAGCATAGTCCGGCCAATAACCATATTACATGCGAATGGAGCAACCAAAAAGCAGCTCTTTTCAATTGTGCTTTATCAGCTTGCAGCGGTTGTAATATGTGGCAGCCTAATTGGAGGAGCGCTTGCAGCGGCGCTTAGTATGCTCGGATCAGGACTGCTTGAACGTCTATTCTCACTTGGCAATGCTTCCTATACGTTCTACTGGAAGCTGCTGCTGATCGATATGATGAAGTATGCAGCTATGTTGTTCATTGTTTTGCTGCCATTGCTAGCACGTGGGTTTTTCAAGCTGCCGATCGAGTATCGCACTGCCGTTATGAATAAGGAACGAGGTGTGTCAAAGTCGCTGCAATATACAGCAGGGCTTATGCTGGCGATATCTATTGTTGTCGTGATCATAGCGGTGCTGAACGAAAAGCAGATATTCTCTCCACTTGCAGGTGCGCTATTTGCCTGCGGGTTATGGCTTGCTTTGCCGCCATGCTTTCATAGCTGGCTCGATTGGCGAATTAGAAGAGGGCTTCGCAGCAAGCAGAAGGAAAAGGTTATTGCGCTGCAATATTTAGCGCTTTATTTCAAGCAAAATATGCTTATTATATTTGCGATATCCGTTTCGATTAATGTTCCTGTTATTGGATATACCATTTTTGATTCAGCGAAAAAAGCGAATATCAATATCGTCAATGAAGAGTTCGTGGCGGATATTCATTTATACAATAACAGCATCACGGTCGCTCTTCCTGATAATGCTGTAGCCGATATTGCTGGAATACCAGGCGTGCAATCCGTCATTCCTGTAAGTCAAGACGATTGGGCAACTGTTATCAATATTAAGGGGGTGACGGAGGAAGAGCGTTATCATCAATTGTATTATAAAAAGAGCAATCTACAGCAGTTGATCGATAAAGGACTAATTCCACCTATCCAGCACGATTTAACCCAAAGCGTAATACTAACCAAGGATTATGCGAAGGAGGTAGGAGTTTCGGTTGGGGATAAGCTCACGCTCATTGATCCAGAGCGGAAGAATGAGCCAATCGGTAATCTGCAAATAGCTGCAATTGTAGATGGGTATTTGCCAGGCTCCATGAGTTTGAAAACCGTTGCCTATGTGGATGCCGATCATTCGATTGTGGGGGCTGATCCCGAATCTCCAGTTGGCAGTAGAGCAAGGGCTTGGAATACGCTGTTGATTGATATCGAGGAAGAACAGCGAGCGTCTATCTATGAGGAGCTTCAGGCATATGCTTCCTTTTACACAAGTATACGTTTTGGAGATAAGCAGCTCGCATTACATGAGATGGAGCAATTTGTACATCAGCGATTTATGTTTCTATATGCGATTGTAGCTGTAACGTTGCTCGTTAGTGCAATTGGCATCTATTATACGATGCACGCCTTCGTCAACCAGAGGCGGAAGGAGTTTGCCATTCTATTTAGTTTAGGGATGACCTTTAAACAGGTAAGGCGTATGCTGGTCCATCAATTGTCCATGTTTTGTATAGTTGCCAGTCTGACTGGCATTGCAACAAGCGTGGTCATTTCCAGTTCGTTGCTGCTTGCGATGGAAAGCCCGATCATATCGCTATCGTGGAGCTTTATACTTAGCCTGACACTTGGGATTGTTGCGTTTGGAGGGCTTCTTGCTTATCGACTAGCTCGACCATTAAGGGTGCTCAGCATTCCGCAGCTGTTAACGAGTTAAGAGATTGTTAGTTTCCCACATATAATCGGTAATATGGAGATAATCCATATTTAAGGGCGTTGAATTCATTGAAATGTGTGATTCCGAGCAAGAGGTTGAACGGGATTCGTTGTAGTTTATCATTCATTTGTTTCAAAATAGAGACAGGGCATGATGTGATATCATGCCCTGCCTCTATTTTAATATAATAGACTCGCGCCATCTATTTCTCCTGAAATACAAACTTCTCAATTACGTGCGCGACGCCGTCCTCATTGTTGCTAAGCGTAATATAGTCTGCCAGCTCCTTTAGCTGCGGTACGGCATTGCCCATCGCCACGCCAAGTCCTGCTGCTTGAACCATTTCCCGGTCATTCCACGCATCGCCAATTGCGATCGTTTCTTCTATCGTGCAGCCGATATGCTCTGCCATAAACTGCAGCGCATGTCCTTTTGTACCTTCCTTATGCATAAATTCAAGATAATGTGCCTTAGACTTTGTAATATGAAGCTGATCGCCAAGCATACGCTGTAAAATAACAAGATGATGGTCAAGCACCTCTGGCTCATCAATAATGAGCATTTTATGATTAGGCTTGTCAATTAACAGCTCGAAATTCGGCTCGATCTTGTACGGAATGTTAGATAGCTTGGAATACGCCTGGATTCTTGCGTTGTCCTCTGTGCCATACAGCACATCATCGACATAAAGCTGCAGATGAAGATTGTGCTCTTTGGCGTATGCAAGCAGCTTGCGCGCAGCATCTGCCGGAACGTTACGCTCATACAGCACCTTCCCGTCAAGCAGAGTTTTGACTAGCGCGCCTTGATAGGTGATAATTGGTACATTGAGTTCAATTTGCTTCGCAATTTTTTGAGCAGAAGCGAACATGCGACCAGTTGCCAAGGTAACGGTCACACCAGCTTCAATCGCACGCTTAAGTGCTGTTTTTGTAGCTTCAGTTACGATGATGTCATCGTTAAGCAGTGTATCGTCTACGTCGATTGCAATTAGTTTGTAGCTCATGTATGTAGAAACTCCCTTCAGCCATCTAAAATCTATTTACGTTTGATTGTAACATATTATCGACAAACAAGGAGAATCATCAATGGAACCAATGGAACAAAAAAGTCAACGTTCAAAACCGTACATAGCGCTTATTACGATAATCGCCTTGGCAGCAGGCTTTTTCGGAGGCCAGCTGTGGACGAAGAGAAATAATTCGATAATGGACGCCGAGGGCTTTGAGCTGCTTCAGGCAACGTATAATCGTATCAATGATAAGTATTTATATGGAGCCAAACAAGAGGAATTGATCAATGGTGCGATTGTTGGAATGGTTGAATCATTAGGTGATCAGTACTCGCAGTTTTTGCCCGACGAGCAGGGTGAGCAATATGTAGATTCCTATCAAAGCAATTTTTATGGAATTGGTGCGGAGATTAAGGTCGTTAATGACCGTTACTTTATCTCTTCGCTTGTCAAGGATATGCCAGCTGAGCAGGCCGGTCTCAAGCCAGATGATGAGATTGTTACCGTTGATCAACAGTCCGTCAGCGGCCTTTCTATGAATGAGCTGCTTAGCAAGGTGCGAGGCGAGAAAGGCACTCGCGTTGTGATTGGCGTGAAGCGAGCAGGAACAGAACAGATCATCGAATTTGAAATTGAACGTGCAGAAATTCCAGTCTATAGTGTGCAGAGTGAGCGATTAGAAGGGGATATTGGTCTAATCTCGATCTCACGCTTTGTAAAGGAAACAGATACGGAATTTCAAGAAGCACTCGATCAACTGCAAAGTGAAGGGGAACTGAAAGGGATCATTCTCGATCTACGCTCTAATCCTGGTGGCCTGTTAGATGAAACAATCCGAATTGCGAATTTGCTCATTCCTAAGGATAAAAAAATTCTTGATGTCGTCTATAAAAATGAAAGCCGTGTTGTCAGCTTTGTGTCGCAACAAAAGGAACCGTTCGAGCTTCCAATTGTCGTGCTGATTAATGAATATTCTGCAAGTGCAAGTGAAGTACTCTCAGCTGCATTGAAGGAGTCAGCAGGTGCCTCTGTCGTCGGTGTTACGTCCTACGGTAAAGGAGTCGTGCAAACCTATGAAGCATTCCGTGAAGGCTCTGTACTTGTCCTGACGGAAGCAGAATGGAAAACACCAAGCGGCAACGGGATTCATGAGGTTGGCGTAGAACCAACGCATCTCGTCGAGCTTCCAGAGTACTCTAAGTTTACAATGATTTCAGCAGGTGCCGAATTGAAGCGAGGCAGCTATGGCGATGATGTTAAGCTGCTTGAGCAGTATTTGAAAGTGCTTGGCTACACTCCTTCAGAGGAGGGCCTGTTCGACGAGCAGACAGAGCAGGCACTGAAGCAGTACGAACGAGACAAAGGGCTAACTGCTGACGGTGTCTATAATACCGAAGTCGGGGCTGCGCTTGTAGAGGATATTCGCGAGCTGCTGGCACGCAATGATACACAGCTGAAAAAGGCACAGGAACTGCTGAATGAACAGTAGTTTAAATGTTTTCTGCTGGAAAAAAATATAGTAGTTGTATTATTTGTTTCCATGTGCTACAATCAATGTATTCAATATTAAGACCTTAGTCGCTTAGTGCATGTAGGCTTTTAGTAACGAATAGGCCGAATTGCACGAAGCGACTTTTTTGTTATAGAGACAAGGACTTAATAAATATATTTAAGGTGGTAACTACTTTGGAACAAGGTATCGTAAAATGGTTTAACGCAGAAAAAGGTTTTGGTTTTATTTCAGTTGAAGGCGGCAACGATGTATTCGTACATTTCAGCGCTATTGTTGGCGACGGCTTCAAATCTCTTGACGAAGGCGACCGTGTAGAATTCAACGTTGTTGAAGGAAACCGTGGTCCTCAAGCAGAAAACGTAGTTAAGCTTTAATATTAATTGCGACGTTCAAAAAGCAGCAGGCATTGATTTCAATGCTTGCTGCTTTTTTTCATGGCCTCCTCATCGTACAGTTTCTGATGACATTGACTTTATCGGTGATAATCATTATCATCTAGATAGATGAATAAACCGATAGTGAGAAGGTGCGACATGAAGATTAAGTATTGCAAGCGAAGCCTTGAGCAAGGTCTAAAGCCTGTCTACAAAAGCATGAAGAAGAAATATCCCAACATCAAGCAGAAGAAAACAGGCTGTCTCAAGCAGTGCAAGTCCTGCAAGTCTGGATGTTTTGTCATGATTAAGTCGCAGCCGATTATTGAAGCATCGCCAGAGAAGCTGTATAAGCGTTTAAAGAAAATTGTGGGCTAATTATTAGGGTAGTGGAAGCTTTTTACTGATTCATGCTTTTCTTATTGTGATTTCTATGTTAGAATAATTACAAATAAGAAAAGCGAGGTGCACAGATTATGAACGATCATTTAGCTAAAGCCCTTAATGACCAAATGAATTTTGAGTTTTATTCTGCTCATGTGTATCTGGCAATGGCAGCCTACTGCTCAGCTGAAAATTTGGATGGATTCGCTAATTTTTTCTTGGTGCAAGCTGAAGAAGAACGATTCCATGGCATGAAGATTTATAAGTTTTTGAATGATCGTGGTCAGCGTGCTACGATTCAAGCGCTTGGTGAGCCTAACAATACGTATATATCGATGGTGGACGTATTTGAACAAGGTTATAAGCATGAGATTGCGAATACGAAGCGTTTCTACGATCTATCTGATCTGGCCATTTCGGATCGTGAACATGCTACAATTAATTTTCTCAAATGGTTTATTGATGAGCAGGTAGAAGAGGAAGCATTATTTGATGGCATTATTACAAAGCTGAAACGCATCGATCAAGATAGCAATGCCTTCTATATGATGGATGCCGAATTTGCAGCACGCAGCTTTGATCCTGCAGCTGAAGAATAACGCACTCCTTTACGGCTATACAGCAATTATAACTATAAATAAGAAGCCTAGATTTTGTCGTTCCTCGGCAAAATCTAGGCTTTTATTGTTGGAAGAAGGACAACCCTTCTTTTTTGCACGAAGATTCGTTACAATAGTAGAATGAGTGTTTAAGGCTTCTAGAAGTGAACTATTGAACGATGAAAGCAGAGGTACCAATATGAAGGTCGTGTTATCTACATTAAACGCAAAATTTATTCATACATCGCTGGCGCTTCGCTGTCTGAAGGCGTACAGCGGTCATAAATTTGATATGGAGATTGCTGAATACACCATTAAAGATCCTGCCATGAATATTGTGTCCGATCTTTTTTCCCGCAATCCCGATGTAATCGGCTTCTCCTGCTATATCTGGAATATCGAAGAGACGATTGTTGTGATCAAGATGCTGAAAAAAATTAAGCCTGAGCTTAAAATTGTACTTGGCGGACCAGAAGTGAGCTATGATACGGATTATTGGATGGAACGTCTACCTGAGGTTGATTTCATCGTTATGGGTGAAGGGGAGGAAACGTTCGATCATTTGCTAACTGAAATCGAGACCACACAAAAGTATCATATGGTGTTTGGCGTAGCTTATCGCAAGCATACAGAGGCAGGTGCTGAAATTCGTATTAATCCAGGTCGACCGAAGCTCGATCTTAATACATTACCTTCACCGCATCGTTTTGAGGAGGATTTGTCTCAGCTGGGCAATCGCATCGTCTATTTTGAGACAAGCCGTGGCTGTCCGTTCAGCTGTCAGTTTTGCTTATCAAGTATTGAAGTCGGGGTGCGCTACTTCGATATTGAACGAACGAAGGCGGACATTATTTATTTGATTGATAACGGAGCGAAGCTGATCAAGTTCGTAGACCGTACGTTTAATATTAAGCGTGATTATGCCCTGGAGATGTTCCAATTTTTAATTGAGAATCATCGTGGCTGTGTGTTTCAATTTGAAATTACAGCTGATATTATGCGCCCAGAGGTGCTTGATTATTTGGCGGAGAACGCTCCTCCAGGTATTTTCCGCTTTGAGATCGGGGTTCAGTCCACGAATGATCCGACGAATTTGGCGGTACAACGCAGACAAAACTGGTCGAAGCTTGTACGTACTGTTACGAAGGTGAAGGACTCTCTGAAAATTGACCAGCATCTGGACTTGATTGCCGGCCTGCCGCTTGAAAACTATGATACGTTCCGCGGCACATTTAACGATGTGTTCGCGCTGCGTCCAGAGGAGCTGCAGCTTGGCTTTTTGAAAATGCTGCGCGGAACGGGCTTGCGCAGAGACGCTGAAAAGTGGGGCTATATCTATATGGATACTGCTCCATACGAAATGCTTGCCAATGATCTGATGCCGTTTAGCGATATCGTTCGCATTAAGCGTGTAGAGGATGTACTGGAGAAGTATTGGAACGCACATCGCATGGACCATACATTGCTGTATTTGGTGGATCATGTGTTCAGCTCGCCCTTTGACTTCTTCCAAAGCTTTGGCGACTACTGGGAAACGCAAGGCTGGCAGAAGATCGGTCATCAGCTTGAGGATTTGTTCTCGCGGTTATGGTCCTACCTGACTGTTGCTCAGAAGCAGGAGGGGGTTACGCTTGACTTGCCAGTTATTGAAGGCTTGATGAAGCTGGACTATTATTTGAACCATCGCTATAAGCCGCGTAAAGTATGGTGGGAGATGGAGCTGGATAAATCAGAATGGTCGCACTGGATGAAAACACTTGCCGAGCAGCCAGAGCTTGCAGGCGAGAAATTTGCCAGCTATCAATTTAATGAACGGGAGCTGCAGAAGCATATCGTAATGGAGAAGGTTCCGTTTAACATGCCTCATTATTTGCAGACAGGTGAGCTGATTGCTGAGGGTGAGTCTTTGCTTGTGATGATGTATGTGCAGGAGCAAGGTGAGCAGAAGCCAACTGCCAAGCCGTACAGTATTAATCTGTCGAAGCAGGAGCAGCTGAATAGCTAGCAAGAAGCGATAGATATAAGAAAAAAGATGGAGAAGGGCCGAACGTTCAAGCGTCTTATGACGCTCGTCGCTCGGCCCCTTTTTGTCTAACTACATAGTTATACGATTGGAGCTATAGGCCTGCTCTGCTCAGGTGCTATTTCGATCCATCAACTATTATTCAGCTGCTGGAACGGTAGAGCGCAGTACAGTCAGCTTTCCTTCAAGGGAGTAAACACCAAGCGTTGCTGGCAGCAGGAAGCATTGTCCAGCTTGTACCGGCTGCTCGTGATGCTCGCCCCAAGTGATGTTACCTTCGCCCTCAGCGATAACGATGATTTCGAAGCTGTCCTTGCTCGTTGTAAGCTGGGCATCTGAAGCAATCAAGCCCTTTTGTACCTTGAAATAAGGAGACTCTGCAATTGTAAGCCATTCGCCTGCTTGCATGGCGCTCGTATCAACATAGGAAGCTCCTGCCCCTTCATAAGCGATAACAGCAAGCGAATCCTCGATATGCAGCTCACGCAGCTTGCCGTCTAATCCAGGACGATTATAGTCATATAGACGGTAGGTTGTATCAGAGTTTTGTTGGATTTCGGCAACAACTACGCCAGAGCACAATGCATGGACAGTACCTGCTGGTATATAGAAGGCGTCACCCGCTTTGACAGATACCTCTTGAAGCTGATCCATAACTTGGCCGCTTTCGATCGCTGCTGCAAGCTGCTCGCGCGTCACGTTTTCTTTTAAGCCATAAATTATTTTCGCATCAGGCTTGGCAGAAAGGATATACCACATTTCTGTTTTGCCGAGCTCGCCCGCTGGTAGCTTATCATAATCATCCGTAGGATGTACCTGTACCGATAGATCATCATTGCAATCAAGCAGCTTGATGAGAAGCGGGAAGCGCTGGCTTTTACCGGACAAACCATTTTTACCGAACCATTCGGCTCCAAATTGCTCGCGCAGTACATCAAGACCTGTACCGGCAAGCGCCCCATTAACAATTTTCGTAATGCCATTTGGATGATCACTAATCATCCAGCCTTCACCTATTGCGCCTTCTGGAGGTGTTAAGCCGAATTGCTCAAGCGCGCGTCCGCCCCATACTCTTTCCTTGAATTGAGGCTTAAACTGCAGTGGATAAGGCTTGATCTCGCCAGGCTGGAACAGCTCCAGGAATTCTCCGTCAGGTCCGTAGAAAAAAAAGTATTTGGAGCCGTCAGGCAGGATCGTAAGTGCATCATCCTGAAGTTTAACGTTTGGCAGCTGCTTCAAGCGCTCAAATTCAGAGTCGATATCGCTTACGGTGAACGCGAGGTGATGAACTTTTCCTTCCGCTGGAAGATCAGCATTGTAGCCTTGGATCAGCTCAAGCACCGTTTCGTTGGAGTGGGGATAACCTAAAAATGCAAGTGTAATAATTCCGTTGGAATGAGGCATCGTGCGCAAATGCTTTAGCCCTAGTACATTAGTATAAAAAGCAATGGATGTCTCAATATCTTTTACCATAAGTCCGACATGCTCGATTTTTTGAATAGTCATCGTGTTTCTCCTTTTCGCGTTAGATCGATTTTTGTTGGCTGGCGTAAAAACTGAAGCAATTAATACATTGTAGAAATCGTTGACATGATGATATGTACAGAGAAATAACGATTAGCTTCAGCGATGTGTGATGTTTTTTCGCTCTACTGCAATAAGATATGGCGCAGCAGGTCGCTGTGGTTGACGATACAGAACGACATTCGCAAGCTCATGAGGCAGTCGTGCTGCCCATTGCTCTACAGCAGCAGCCTCGGTCTCGCCTCCTGCATGACCAGGATACAGCACACAGGTCAGGATGCCGCCAGGCCGAAGCAGGCTAACGCCTTGCTCAAGAGCGCTTAAGGTTGAATGAGGCACTGTTATGATCTGGTGGTCTCCTCCTGGAAAGTAGCCAAGATTAAACATAATTGCAGCAACCGGTGCCGCCGCATAGCTGCTCATCTTGGAATGACTGTCCTTAATTAGCTGCACTGGAGCCAGCTTATTCTGCTCTTCATAAGCCTTCAGGCGTGCCGCAGTTTTGTCCAGCGCATCCTGCTGGATATCGAAAGCAAGCACGCGCCCTTTAGGACCAACAAGTTGTGCAAGCTGCAACGTATCAACGCCGCCCCCGGCAGTAGCATCAATAACTGTTTCACCGCGCTCGACTCGTTCTGCTACCCAGCGCTGAGCCATCGTTAGTACAGAGATAAATCCCATAATCTTAACCCCCTTGTACCCACAGCTTGCCTTGCCATGTATTGCGCCGTCTAAGCTCTCGATCGATTCCATTGAGCACTTCCCATTTTCGCATACTCCACATTGGCCCAATTAGCAGATCGCGAGGCGCATCCCCTGTCAGGCGATGCACAATCATCTCGGGCGGCAAAAACTCAAGCGTATCAACGATAAGCTTAATATATTCATCCTGCTCCAAAAAACGAAGCAGACCGGCTTCATACTGCTTGACCATCGGTGTTTTTCGCATTAGATGCAGCAGATGGATTTTAATGCCCTGTACGTCCATTTTGGCTACCTGACGTCCTGTCTCGAGCATCATCTCATGTGTTTCCTGCGGAAGACCGTAGATGATATGCGTGCAAATGCGTATGTTGCGCTCACGAAGACGCTTGACAGCATCCAGATAGCAAGCTGTATCATGTGCGCGATTAATGAGCTGAGAAGTCGATTCATGAACGGTCTGCAGGCCCATTTCTACCCACAGATAGGTACGCTCATTCAGCTCTGCCAAATAATCAATGACATCATCAGGCAAGCAGTCTGGTCTTGTTGCGATTGATAGCCCGACTACACCGGGCTGCTCTAGAATGACTTCGAAGTAGTCGCGAAGTGTCTCTACAGGGGCATACGTATTGGTATACGCTTGAAAGTATCCGATATATTTGGCATTTGGCCATTTCAGATGCTGACGATCCCGAATCGTATTGAACTGCGTGACGAGATCATCCCTACGGCTTCCAGCGAAGTCTCCAGAACCGCGTGCACTGCAAAACGTACATCCCCCTTTGGCGATGGAACCATCGCGGTTTGGGCAGGTAAACCCAGCATCCAGCATCACCTTGAATACCTTTGTGTCGAACTGCTCGCGCATTTCATAATTCCAGGTATGAAAATTTTTATCGCCCCAAGTAAGAGGCTTATCCAGGGCATGTTGTATATTAATCATGATTTACCTTCCTTTTCACTGCTTCATCCTTAATTGTAACGAAAAAAGTGTTGAAAAGCCATGTTTTCTATTAGCTTGACAGCGGAATGTTCGGGAAAAATAAACAGCCTAAAAGTTTGCTGCCAGCTTGCAAAAGGTTACATGGTATGTTATATTAAAAGTGCGATAAATCAATAAAAAAACCTAACATATACTTTTTGGAAACGGATACAGCTTCGCATAATTTTCTTCATTTTTCATATCCTATGAATGAGGTGATTAATATGGAAAAAACAAAAATTCCACATGGTGACGAAGTCGTAACAGTTGAGTTGACGGTTAAAGAGCTTATTGCATTGACGGGTGTACGTCTGTATGACAACAATTCTTCAAAGATTTCTGCGTACAAGAAATTAAATCATACATTGGAGAAAGCATGGAGCAACGACGAAAAGGATTCGGCACTTGCTTAACGCGCTGGAAGGGCTGGTTCAAATCACATCTGATTTGGAACCGGCCCTTATTTTTTTGCTTATAGATTAAGCAACACTTTTGAAAGGACTTTACAAGCCGCTTGAGATTATGCACAATTATATCTGAGTGATTAGTAGCATACACGAACGAAGGAGATATAGCGATGCGCTTAAGAGGTAGGAAGGGGATTCTTGAAAGTATAGAAGCCCAAAAAGATTTGGTCGTATTAGATGCTTCCCAATATAAAGGAAAATGGCATGAGTTTTTTGGCAACGACCACCCCATTTATGTGGAACTAGGCATGGGAAAAGGGCAGTTTATTAGCCAGATGAGTGTACGCAATCCTGAGATTAATTATATCGGTGTAGATATGTATGATGAGTTGATTCGTCGCGCAAGCGAGAAGGCGCGTGCAGCATGGAGTGAGCATGAAGTGGATTCTCCGCCTAATCTTGCATTGCTGCGTGCCAATATTGAAAACATCGATGAAATGTTCGATGAAGGTGAACTGCAGCGCATTTACTTGAACTTTAGTGATCCGTGGCCTAAGAGCAAGCATGCCCGTCGTCGACTGACTCATCCGCGATTTGTTGAGCGTTATATTCATAAATTAAATGAACAGGGCGAGATTCATTTCAAAACAGATTCGCAATCTTTGTTTGATTTTTCATTGAACAGCTTTGCAGATATGGAGCTTGTTATGCGAAATATTTCGCTTAATCTGCATAAGGATGGTCCACGTGAGGATTTGGTTTTCACTGAATATGAGACAAAGTTTCACCAGATGGGACAGCCTATTTATCGGGTAGAGGTGGTCATTGGTAAACAAGTGCTGCAAGAGCACCGCGAGCAGAAGAAAACCAAATATCGCATGTAGCTATACTGGCAAAAGAAATCGGGCTGTCCAATTCGCGATTACGTGAAAGGGACAGCCCGATTATATTATCCGTTATTTATAATAGAAGGAACGTTGCAAAACAGCGAGAAAAATCAGGTTTTGTCGATTCGAAACTTCCTATATAGTACACTACTGTTCGATACGTCGTATTAATTGCCAGTTGGTGTATGCCAGAAGTATTGGATTGCCATAGCGGTAAGTGTGCCGATCAGCCCACCGACAAGTACATCAGATGGGTAATGCAGTCCTAGATACATGCGAGACCATCCAACCGAAACTGCGATGATCAGTGCCAGTGGTACGACAAAAAACGGGAACAGCGAGGCATTTAACACGATCGGGATAATAAAGGCGAATATTGCCGTTGTATGACCTGACGGGAATGAAGGATCTGCCAGCGGCTTTAGTCCTGTATTGACATCGGGCAGCTCTTGATAAGGACGTAATCGTTTAAATTTGTATTTCAAAAGTGCTACAGGAATGTGACTGATTGCTAAAGCAGCAAGACATTTCCAGCCTACTGTCGAAATTTCGCCACGACCTAATAATGCAATAAGCAAGGAGCAGCAAATTGTAAAGGTAGCTCCTCCGAAGTGAGTAATTGAACTCATCCAGCGATGCAGAAAACGATAGCCGAATGTATGGTTAAGGCGTCGGTTAGCCCAAATTAATAATCGATTTTCGTGGATGCGCAACCAGCTAATCCATTTTTCCATGTATGACATCCTTCCACAATATCCAGTCCGTAACTGATTAATTTTGCTCGTACATAAGTATACTATACCATTTTAGCTATATTTATGGGTAATAGAAACATTTATTTATGGTAAAGCTAACAATAATCTAAGCGGTTTTCCTTGTCAAAAATTACGAGAAACGGAACATTCATAAGCTTTGCAAAGAAAATGGCAGCAGCGTGAAAGATGCAAACGCTTTTCCAGCCAATTGTGGCTTTAATCTAATTTTGACAAGAATAAGCTTTAGACTGCACAATCGTATGGTTGTGATTATTAGACAGAGAGAACCGATCACAATCGCTTCACCAAACGAAGTAAGATGTGTTAAGGGGGCTATGCAACATGTTTTTTACAGTGGCATTTATCGTTGTTCAAGTTTTCTTGGCAATTATCGCGCTGTACCAGTTTTCGCTTTCGCTATTCGGTTTCAAAAAACATATAAGCAGACCGAAGCAAAAGCCGCAAAAGTCGTTTGCTGTTCTAGTTGCAGCTCACAACGAAGAAAAAGTAGTCGGTGCGCTCATTGAAAACTTAAAGGCGATGGATTATCCGAAAGAGCTGTACGACATTTTTGTAATTTGTGACAACTGTACAGATGCTACAGCGGACATCGTTCGCGAGCATGGCGTATATGCCTGTGAACGAAGCAATGACAAACAGCGTGGCAAGGGCTACGCGATTGAATGGATGCTCAAGGAGTTGTGGGCGATGCCGCGTCAGTATGATGCGATCGTCATGTTTGATGCTGACAATTTGGTAAACGAAGATTTCTTAAAGCTAATGAACGATGATTTATGTGCTGGGCATAAAGTTATTCAAGGTTATTTGGACACAAAAAATCCGAGCGACTCATGGGTTACAGCGGCTTATGCAATTACGTATTGGTACTGCAACCGTTTATGGCAGCTGTCTCGCATGAATTTGAACATGAGTAATTTCCTTGGTGGCACGGGCATGTGTTTTGACTCCAAGCTGCTTAAGGAGATGGGCTGGGGAGCTACGAGTCTTGTCGAAGATCTCGAGTTTTCGATGCGCTGTGTGAAGCGCAATGTATATCCGGTGCTGAATTACGAAGCGAAGGTATACGATGAAAAGCCTGTCACATTCAAAGCTTCAGCGCGTCAGCGTTTGCGCTGGATGCAAGGTCACTTTAACGTGGCTCGTAATTATTTCTTCCCGCTGCTATGGGCAGGTATTAAAGAGCGGAATCTGACCAAAATTGATTCTGCTGTCTACTCGATCTCTGTATACAATACGTTGATTGGATTTTTATTAACGGTATTTTTATGGATTGATCTTATCGTACCAGCGGATAATATTATTATTTCGATTTACAGCCAATTTCCAATTTGGTTTGTAGCTATCGTGATCGCGTGCTCGGTGCTTCCTTTCCCAGCTGCGATGCTTATCGAGGGGGTACGGTCATGGAAGATGTATGCCCATCTGCTTACACTGCCGTTTTTCTTGATTTCATGGTGGCCAATCACGTTTTACGCATTCTTTACGCAAAACAACAAAGTATGGAGTCATACTGAGCATACGCGTGTGGTTCGAATCGAAGAAGTGCGGGGTAAATGATTCAACGAATAGCGTTGACACTGTGAATTGTCTATGCTATAGTTACTAAGGTATGTGAATACATTGCACAAGCAGAAGCGCCCGCTTCTCACCTGATTGGCTTTATTGCTGACTGGTTCGCGATGAACGAATGCATAATTAAGCATATGCTTGTCGTATGTTTTATGGATACATTACGTTTGTTCGATGCGGGTTCGACTGAACCCGCATTTTTTATTTTGTGCAGAAGCTATTTTGATTTATGCTTCACTTTCGTGGAAATGGAAGCATAAAATCAATCATTGTGAAAAAATTTAGGAGGTGTAACACTATTAGCAGAGATCATCAAATCAACGACGATATTCGTGCAAGAGAGGTCCGTTTAGTCGGTCCTGAAAGTGAACAACTTGGAATTAAGCCGCTTCGTGAAGCGTTGCAAATGGCTGCTGACATGAATCTTGATCTTGTAAACGTTGCTCCAACAGCTAAACCACCAGTATGCCGTATTATGGACTATGGTAAATTCCGCTACGAGCAGCAGAAGAAAGAGAAAGAAGCCCGCAAAAACCAAAAGATTGTAGATGTGAAGGAAGTTTGGTTCCGTGCGAACATCGAGGAACACGACTATCAAACAAAATACCGTAACGTAGTGAAGTTTCTTAAGGACGGAGACAAAGTGAAAGCGTCTGTGCGCTTCCGCGGCCGTGAAATTACACATGCGGATATTGGTCAACGCATTTTGAATCGTTTGGCATCTGAGGTTGCCGAAATATGCAATGTTGAGCGCGCTCCTAAGCTTGAAGGCCGGAGCATGATTATGATTTTGGCACCAAAAAGCAACAACTAAGCTGTACTATTACTTTTAAGGAGGATAACACAAATGCCTAAAATGAAAACACACAGCAGTCTTAAAGACCGCTTCAAAATTACTGGAACAGGTAAAGTGAAACGCTATAAAGCTTACAGAAACCACTTGCTGTCTCACAAGTCTGGACGTCAAAAACGCGTTCTTGCAGGTCAACCACTTATGGCAGCTGGCGACGTTCGTCGTATTCAGCAAGGTCTGTCTAATCTTAAATAATTCAACAATAAATTGATTATATCTACAGGAGGTTTCTATTCATGGCAAGAGTCAAGGGCGGATTTGTCCGCACACGTCGTCGCAAAAGAATTCTTAAACTAGCTAAAGGCTATTTCGGTTCCAAACACCGTTTATTTAAAACCGCGAAGGAGCAAGTAGGTAAGTCTCTAATGTACGCTTACCGCGACCGTCGCAACAAAAAACGTGATTTCCGCAGACTTTGGATCGTTCGTATCAATGCTGCAGCACGTATCAATGGTCTATCCTACAGCAAATTCATGCACGGCTTGAAACTTGCTGGCGTTGAAGTTAACCGTAAAATGCTAGCTGATCTAGCAGTTAACGATATCGCTTCTTTCAACGCGCTAGCAGCAGTTGCTAAAGATAAAGTTAGTGCTTAATGAATTGATCGTGATAATAAAAGGCTCTACACCTGTTCTATGGACAAGTGTAGAGCCTTTTTGACTTTGAGGGGACATACATACATTCCTGTCCGACCACCTTTGCATACAATACAGTAGTTTGTAAAGGAGGTGCAAGATCGTGAGAGGAATACGAGCAATAAGAAAGGCTTCGTTGAGAAAGCATATCGGACGGTATATTCAAGTTAGACAAAGAGATGGCTCTATCGTAAGAGGAAAGCTTGTCGCCGTGGATCAACACCGCGTATATATTAAACCGATAAGAAGAAACAGTAAAGGAAAGCCAGTTACTAGCAACTGGATCATCGCACTGTTTCTTTTAGGCATTGTATTTGTTGGCATATTCGCCTTCTGGGGCGCAAGATGGGGCGCTGGCTGGGGCGGAGGCTATGGCTATGGCGGCGGATACGGGTATGGTGGAGGTTATGGATACGGCGGCGGATATGGTTATAGAAAAAAACGACCATATTACGTATAAACAGTACGTTTTATGGTAAACTAACAAAAAGGCTATCACTTAGTAGTTGACGTTTCTAATTAATCGTCATATAATGATGAAAAGAAAATCCACTGCATATTTATAATGTATTCAGTGAATAATAATCGGCATCGATGAGGAAGAAGTATTAGGGCTCTACTGCTCAGAGAGTGTTGGATTAGCTGAGACCAACGCCGGAATCCCTTTATACGAGTCACCTCGGAGCTATTCTCCTGAACAGCACTGCTTATTAGGGGGAGTCGCAAGGCAAGCGTTAACGTGCTATAGGTAGAATTTGTTATGTGTATTTATACGCGCTTATTCGACCTGCTAAGGTTATTTATCGCAAGATAGATAACGAATATGGGTGGTACCACGGAAGATAAACCTTTCGTCCCTGTACACTTTTTTAGGATAAAGTGTCAGTGGATGAAAGGTTTTTTTGCTTTTCGAGAGGAGGATTACTTATGGCAACAACGAATGTCATTACGAAGTCAAGAGCAGAATTAATGGAGAAGTTTTCCAAGCCGGAAGTGATTTCAGGATCTGAAATTTTGCTGCGCAGTCTATTGCTTGAAGGTGTGGATTGTGTATTCGGTTATCCAGGTGGCGCGGTTTTGTATATTTATGATGCGATGCATGATAATCCGGATTTCAACCATCTCCTAACGAGACATGAGCAAGGCGCTATTCATGCAGCAGACGGCTACGCACGTGCAAGCGGCAAAGTAGGCGTATGTATTGCAACATCTGGTCCGGGAGCAACGAACCTGGTAACAGGGATCGCTACAGCATATATGGATTCTGTACCATTAGTTGTCATTACTGGCAATGTAATGAGTACACTGATTGGAACAGATGCATTCCAAGAAGCCGATATTACAGGCATCACAATGCCAATTACTAAGCACAGCTATTTGGTACGCGATGTAAAAGACTTGCCGCGTGTCATTCATGAAGCATTCCATATTGCGAACACTGGCCGTAAAGGACCGGTACTCATTGATATTCCGAAGGATGTTTCGGCTGCAAAAACGTTGTTTAAGCCTGTTGAAGAAGTTAGTATTCGCGGGTATAACCCTACCGTTTCGCCAAACAAGCTTCAGGTTGACAAGATGATTCAGGCGATCAAGGAAGCCAAGCGTCCGATTATTCTTGCAGGCGGCGGTGTAGTTTACTCTGGTGCTCATGAAGAGCTATTAGAATTTGTAAACAAAACGGATATTCCGATTACGACAACCTTGCTCGGTCTAGGTGGTTTCCCTAGCGGTCATGAGCTGTGGCTTGGTATGCCAGGGATGCATGGTACGTATACAGCCAACAACTCCTTGCAAAAAGCAGATCTGCTAATCAATATTGGTGCTCGATTCGATGATCGCGTAACGGGTAAGCTGTCTGGCTTTGCGCCACACGCGAAGATTGTTCATATCGATATTGATCCAGCTGAAATCGGTAAAAACGTACATGCGGACATTCCAATTGTAGGTGATGTGAAAACCGTGTTGCAGGTTGCCAATCAATCGGCTGCTCGTGCTGAGCTTGCAGATGAATGGAGAAAAGAAGTGCTAGCTTCAAAAGCAGCGCATCCATTCAAATACATCGATTCTGATGAAGAGCTTAAGCCGCAATGGGTTATTGAAATGATCCATGAAACGACAAACGGTGATGCAATTGTAACAACGGATGTTGGTCAGCATCAAATGTGGGCTGCTCAATACTATAAATTCAACAAGCCGCGCTCTTGGGTAACGTCTGGCGGACTAGGAACAATGGGCTTTGGATTCCCGTCTGCAATCGGTGCGCAAATGGCTAATCCGGATCGTATGGTCGTATCCATCAATGGCGATGGCGGCATGCAAATGTGCGCGCAGGAGCTTGCGATATGTGCAATTAACAATATTCCGGTTAAAGTTGTTATTCTCAACAACCAGGTACTGGGTATGGTTAGACAATGGCAGGAGCTTATTCACGAAAACCGCTTCAGTCATATCGACCTAGCGGGAAGTCCTGATTTCGTGAAGCTTGCAGAGGCTTACGGAGTAAAAGGCTTCCGTGCAACAGGAAAAGACGACGCACGCAAGGTTTGGGAGGAAGCGATGAATCATCCGGGACCTGCTGTCGTTGAGTTTGTTGTACGACGCGATGAAAATGTATATCCGATGGTTCCTCAAGGCGGCACAATCGATCAAATGATTATGGGGGATGCAGAATGATGAAGCATACGATCGCAGTTATTGTGAACGATCAGCCAGGCGTTCTGCAGCGCGTGTCTGGTCTATTTGGTAGACGTGGTTTCAATATTGAGAGCATTACAGTGGGTGCCTCTGAAGAGGTTGGCTTATCACGTATGGTTATCGTCACTTCTGGCGATGACCATACGCTAGAGCAAATTACGAAGCAGCTGTACAAATTGATCGATGTCATTAAGGTTATCGATCTTAGTGCAAATCCGATGGTGTCACGTGAGCTGGCGCTTATTAAGGTACAAGCTGAGCATTCAGCTCGTCCAGAAATTTTAGGCGTTGTGGATACGTTCCGCGCCTCAGTAGTCGATATTTCCACTCATTCCTTAATGGTTCAGGTGGTAGGCGATACTGAGAAAATCGATGCTATGATTGAACTGCTCAAGCCTTACGGCATTCGTGAAATTTCACGAACTGGGGTTACAGCATTGAACCGCGGAAACGTAAAGTAAGTGGAAGAGGAAGTTCAACTATACGACTTTGATGACGATGTGCATTCGATGTAGTGGATTCGACATCGAAGCTTGAACGCTAGCGAAAACTCCGGTACTCACGTACCAAAAACGTACGCTGCGTTCCTCGATTTCTACTAGCGGCCAATCTTCTTGGTCCTGAAAGCCGAATAGTTGAACCTCTATTGGAAGAGGAAGTTCAATAGTCCGAAGTTGATTGCGAAGTAACGCGTTGACGTATACTCGGCATCGAATATGGAACGCTACCGAAGGGCAATGCTTTCGAAGTATGTTTTCTGCGAAAACATTGTAGCTCACGTACCAAAACCGTACGCTGCGTTCCTCGATTTCTACTAGCGGCCAATCTTCTTGGTCCTGAAAGCCGAATAGTTGAACCTCTATTAGAAGAGGAAGTTCAATAGTCCGAAGTTGATTGCGAGCTCCAGCGGAGCTTACTATCTCCATAAGCGCACCTCATTCCAAAAGAATGTTAAGCGATGGAGAAAGTAAGCGGAGCAATGAAGAAACTCTAGTAAAAACATGATATGATAGCTATAACCCCATTTTTGAACGGGGATGTAAGAGGGAGAGTGTCTCTTTCTTACATACCCGTTCAAAAGGGTCAACTTAAAGGAGGCAATTATAGAAATGGCAGTTACATTGTATTATGAAAAAGACGCTGATTTTAGCGTACTAAATGGAAAAACAATTGCGGTTATCGGTTACGGTAGCCAAGGTCATGCACAAGCACAAAACCTTCGTGATAGCGGTGCGAAAGTTGTTATCGGTCTTCGTCCTGGTAAATCTGCAGACGTTGCTAAAAAAGACGGTTTTGAAGTATTAACTGTTGCTGAAGCTACTAAAATTGCTGACATCGTTCAAATTCTTCTTCCAGACGAGACTCAAGCTCGTGTATACAAAGAAGAAATTGAGCCTAACCTTAAACAAGGCGCTGCGCTTATGTTCTCTCATGGCTTCAACGTTCATTTCGGACAAATCCAGCCATCTGCAGACAAAGACGTGTTCTTGGTTGCTC
Source organism: Paenibacillus septentrionalis (assembly GCF_042659865.1). Lineage (NCBI taxonomy): Bacteria > Bacillati > Bacillota > Bacilli > Caryophanales > Paenibacillaceae > Paenibacillus > Paenibacillus septentrionalis. Next base: position 805,594 of record NZ_JBHSTE010000001.1, on the reverse strand, counting down.
CAAAATCTCCAGGTCATATGGTACGTCGTACGTATGAAGAAGGCTTTGGCGTTCCTGGTCTAATCGCAATCTATCAAGATGCTACTGGTAAAGCAAAAGATCTAGGTCTTGCTTATGCTAAAGGTATCGGTTGTACACGCGCAGGCGTTATTGAAACAACTTTCAAAGAAGAAACAGAAACTGACCTATTTGGTGAGCAAGCTGTTCTTTGCGGTGGTGCAACTGCACTAGTTAAAGCTGGTTTCGAAACATTGGTTGAAGCTGGCTATGCACCAGAAATGGCATACTTCGAGTGCTTGCATGAGCTTAAGCTTATCGTTGACTTGATGTATGAAGGTGGACTAGCTACTATGCGTGATTCCATCTCCAACACAGCTGAATACGGCGACTATGTAACAGGTCCTCGTATCGTTACAGACGAAACGAAAAAAGCAATGAAAGCAGTATTGGAAGATATCCAAGCTGGTCGCTTTGCACGGGACTTCATCCTTGAGAACCAATCTGGTTTTGCAATGATGAACGCAACTCGTCGTAACGAAGCAGCTCATCCTATCGAGCAAACAGGTAAACAGCTTCGTGAATTGATGCACTGGATCAAAAAGTAATAACTACTAAACTTTGATTCCATATAGAACGTCCAGCCATATGCATATAGTGCGTATGACTGGACGTTTTTTTCGATGATCATTCAATCGTCCCTTTATAGTTGGAACCTATAATCTCAATAGATTTTATATCTTAGTCAAGTCTAGTACTTTAAGGTTATAATGGATAAAAGCATTCATATGAAGTTCGAAACGATTAAGCAATACGCTTAGCCAGAAAATGAACTAATAATGATTAAGGAGTGTCACACATGTCTGAAGTGAAAAAAATTGCTGTTCTTGGCGGAGACGGCATTGGTCCTGAGGTTGTAGGGGAAGCGCTTAAAGTTCTAAAGAAAACAGAAGAGCTATTTGGATATAAATTCGAAACGGAGCAAGCGTTGTTTGGCGGTATCGCGATTGACGAAAAAGGTACACCGCTTCCGCAGGAAACGTTGGATCTATGTCTTGCATCTGATGCGGTATTGCTTGGTGCTGTAGGCGGACCTAAATGGGATAGCAATCCGGCTGCACTACGTCCTGAAACAGGCTTGCTAGGCATTCGCAAGGCGTTGGGTCTATTCTCCAACATTCGCCCTGCAACTGTATTTGACTGCTTGAAGGATGCATCAACACTAAAACCGGAAGTGCTTGAAGGTACGGATCTAATCGTTGTTCGTGAGTTGACTGGCGGTATCTACTTCGGTGAAAAATCCCGTCGTGACACAGAAAATGGTCAAGAAGCAATTGATACTTGTGTATACAATGAGAAAGAAGTAGAGCGTATTGTGCGTCAAGCTTTCGATATTGCGATGACACGCAGCAAACGTCTTGCTTCTGTTGATAAAGCAAACGTGCTTGAAACTTCACGCTTGTGGAGAGAGGTTGTTATTCGTGTAGCAGCTGATTATCCTGAGGTGGAGCTTGAGCATGTATTGGTTGACAACTGTGCCATGCAGCTGCTTCGCCGCCCGGCAAGCTTTGATGTAATCGTTACTGAAAATATGTTTGGTGATATCCTTTCTGATGAAGCAGCAATGCTTACAGGCTCGATCGGAATGCTGTCCTCCGCTTCACTTGGTGAAGGCAGCTTTGGTCTTTATGAACCAGTACACGGCTCTGCACCGGATATTGCAGGTCAAGGCATCTCTAATCCGATTGCCACAATTCTGTCTGTAGCGCTTATGTTCCGTTTAACATTTGGCTACCACGATGCGGCTCAAGCTATTGAAGATGCGGTGAAAGAAGTGCTGGATGCTGGTCATCGTACTGGCGACATCGCCGTTGATAAGAGCAAGGCAATTGGTACAACAGCAATGGGTGATTTGATCATTGCAGCTATGAAAAAATAATAAGCTTTCCTATTTAAAAGGGTAATCATGTGCGCAGCATGATTACCCTTTTTTATATGTCTTCAGCTGCTCGTTCGGAAAAAGTAATGTGTAAGCACTAGTCATAAAGTGCAAACACGACTCGGCTCGAGTAAAAGACGTGTCATAAATCCATCATAAATGATTTGTATTTTTCAGCATAAGCCGCGTAAGCTATTATTAAGTAGGAAAATTTAAGCAAATTGCCTTATGATAAAAGAAGACGTACAATAGTATGGCATTATTATATTTATAGCTACTTACACTGGTTTAATGTTGGAGGGATGTTATTGGCTACATATAGATATGAAGATATGGCTTCTAAAGCAGATGGATTGATAATACCTGTTACGATAGCTGAGCTGGAAGCATTAAAGCAAGGACAGACGCTTGTCCAAGCAGCAATTGATGAACAATTAAAGCATATGCTGACAAATGGAGTATTGAAAGCAAAAACAGGGCAAACTGCGGCTATTGCTACGCTAGGCTTGCTGCCGCAGCAGATCGTTATTGTGCTTGTTATAGACGACGGGGCGGTGGAGCTGCGCGAAGCATTCGCACAAGCAGCCGTTCATGTTAGGAGCAACAAGCTGCACACGATAGCGATTGATATTAGTTCGAATGCTGTTTCCGAGGCATTGCAACAACAAAATGGTCTTCGTCATGGAGTGAAGGCTGCGCTGGAAGGGTTGAAGCTGGCGTTGTATGAGCGTTCATGGCTGCGTAAGGCAGAACAGACGTTTTTTGATCTGAAGCAAATTAATTTTGTACTAAATGACGATCAACTAAAACAGCAAAGCGATATTGAAGCAGCCGTGCGAGAAGCTGACCATATGATAGAAAGTGTAAAGCTCGCAAGAGACTTGACTAATATGTCGGGTAATGACTTGACGCCTGAACGACTAGCGTTTTATGCAGAAGAGATGGCGCAAAAGCTTGATCTCGATATTGAAGTACTGGATGAGTGGAGCTGCGCGGAGGAGCAAATGGGTGGCTTGCTTGGCGTCGGTCAAGGCAGTGTCAACCCACCGCGAATGATCGTTATTCATTACGAGGGCGATCCAGATTCCTCAGAAAAATGGGGACTTGTCGGAAAAGGCATTACGTTTGATACAGGCGGTATTTCGTTAAAGCCGTCTGCCAGCATGGAGGAAATGATTTCGGATATGGGTGGTGCCGCAGCTGTACTTGGTGCGATTCATGCGATTGCATCGATGAAGGTGAAGGCCAATGTGCTGGCTGTCATCCCTACTGCGGAAAATATGCCTTCTGATCGCGCGCTTAAACCAGGGGACGTGATTCGTACGATGAGCGGTTACACCGTTGAGGTTGTGAATACCGATGCAGAAGGACGATTAGTGCTTGTTGATGGAATAACGACAGCGATTAAGCGTGGTGCAACCAAGCTGATTGATGTGGCAACGCTAACTGGTGCTGTACTCGTTGCACTAGGAACAGAAGCGACAGGCGCGGTAACGAATAACGAGGAACTGTTCGCACAACTTGTTGCTGCATCGGAAAAAAGCGGAGAACGTGTATGGCAGCTTCCTGCATATGCTGATTACAAGAAATTAATCGAAAGTGACGTTGCTGATCTTAAAAACAGCGGCGGTCGCTACGCTGGATCGATTACAGCCGGATTGTTCATTGGACATTTTGTGGAGGATAAGCCATGGGTGCATTTGGACATTGCGGGCACTGCTTATCTTAAAGGTTCACGCAGATGGGAGCCAAAAGGAGCAACAGGTGTGATGGTCCGTACACTTTATGAATTAATATCTGAAAAAGATCGATAGAGCGAAAATAGGCTAGAAATCATTAGAATCTATACGTGATTTCGATGAAACCGATGCCAAAAGAGCTATTGAAGCCTTTTCATTATTGTACTAGAATATAGAGAAGTTACGAACCTGTGACAAGGTTTCGAGCTTCTCTTTTCAATATTAGTGCGTGAGCACGAATAACAATATCAAGATCGAAAAGTATAGAGAGGGTGGAATATACTGCAATGAGCATCCATGATGAGCGCAATTCTTCTCCTTGGAAGAGTTACTATGGTCCTAACTATGGTTATGTGCAGGAGCAATATGAGCTTTATTTGCAAGACCCGAATCTGGTAGACCCTTCCGTTCGTGAGCTATTTGTACGATGGGGCGAGCCTCCAAGCGAATTTGTTACTGAATCTGTAATCGATTCAGCGAGCAATGGCTCTTCAGCGCGAGCTTCGCTAATAGGAAATAACATCCAGCTAGACAATCATTTGATCCAAAAGGTAGTAGCTGCACACCAATTGATGCTGAATATTCGCCGTTATGGGCATCTTGGAGCAGATATTAATCCTCTTGATTTGAGCCCGAAAGCTGATACAAAGCTTTTGGAGCCGAAAACTTTTGGCTTAACAAAGCAAGATCTTGAAGCTATTCCTGCGTCACTTATTTGGAATAACGCACCTAACACGATTTCAAATGGTTGGGAGGCTATTTTGCGCCTGCGTGAAATTTACGCTCGTTCCGCTGCGTATGAATTTACTCATATCCATGATGAACAAGAGCGCGAGTGGCTTTTCAAACAAGCAGAATCAGGCTCATTCCCTGCGCCGTTATCTGCTCGTGAGAAGGAAGCGTTGCTTGAAAGACTTCTACAAGTTGAAATGTTCGAAAACTTTATTCATAAAACATTTGTTGGTCAAAAACGATTCTCCATTGAAGGATTAGACATGCTGGTTCCTGTACTTGATGAAATTGTTCGTACAGTTGCACACGATGGAGCACAGCATATTTTGATGGGCATGGCGCATCGCGGTCGTCTTAACGTATTGGCGCATGTTCTTGGAAAACCGTACGAAACGATTTTTTCTGAATTCCATCATTCACCGAATAAAGCGCTTGAAAGCGCTAAAAACCTAAATTATGGATGGACCGGTGACGTCAAGTATCACCTTGGTGCAGATCGCGCCGTTCGTGAAGGCGAAACTGTTCGCGCCAACATTACACTAGCGAATAATCCGTCACATCTGGAGTTTGTCAATCCGGTTGTAGAAGGCTATACGCGTGCTGCGCAAGAAAACCGTACAGCACCAGGATATCCGAAGCAAGATTTGCATGCTGCTGTGACAATTTGCGTACATGGCGATGCTGCATTTATCGGTGAAGGCATTGTTGCCGAAACGTTGAACTTTAATAATTTGGATGGATATCGTAACGGTGGTACAATTCACATTATTGCAAATAACCGTCTTGGCTTTACAACGAATAGTAACGATTCTCGCTCTACTCATTATGCGAGTGATCTAGCGAAAGGCTTCGATCTTCCGATTGTGCATGTAAATGCGGATGATCCAGAGGCTTGTCTTGCTGCGGTCAGATTAGCATGTGAATATCGTCTGCGCTTTAACAAGGGCTTCGTTATCGATCTAATCGGCTATCGCCGCTACGGACATAATGAAATGGACGATCCAGAAGGAACGCAACCATTGATGTACAAGGTGATTCGCAATCACCCAACGGTTAGTACGTTGTATGCGAACCAGCTTGTTGAGAAAAATGTAATGACGAAGGAGCAGGTTGAAGGCTTGCGCAACAAAACAGCGGACGTACTTCAACAAGCTTATGCTGCTATGAAGGCGAAGGAAGGCAAAAGACCGAAGCGTGAGAAGGCAGAGGGCTTTATCGTACCTGAGGATGTTAAAACGTCCGTTCCGATCGAGCAGCTTCGTGAAATTAATCTTGAAATGCTAAACCGTCCGGAAGGATTTAACGAATATAGCAAGCTGCAGCGTATTTTGCAGCGCAGAGCAGTGAGCTTGAACGATGGTGAAAAGGTAGACTGGGCGCATGCAGAAGCACTTGCATTTGCAACGATTCTCGCAGACGGAACACCGATCCGTATGAGCGGTCAGGATTCTGAGCGCGGAACATTCTCACATCGTCATATCGTCCTAAATGATAATGTCACAGGAGAGAAATTCTCACCTCTGCATTATATACCGCAAGCAAAGGCATCATTTGCGATTCATAACTCACCGTTATCGGAAACAGCGGTGCTGGGCTTCGAATATGGCTACAACGTGTTCTCTCCAGAGACATTTGTAATCTGGGAAGCGCAATATGGCGATTTTGCGAACGTAGCACAAGTTATTTTCGATCAATTTATTAGTGCAGGACGAGCAAAATGGTCACAAAAATCAGGAATCGCGATCCTATTGCCTCATGGCTATGAGGGGCAAGGTCCTGAGCACTCCAGTGCGCGTCTTGAACGTTTCTTGCAGCTTTCAGCTGATAACAACTGGACAGTTGCCAATCTGACTAGCGCTGCTCAATACTTCCATTTGCTGCGCAAACAAGCGAAAATGCTTGGCAGCGAGAACGTTCGTCCGTTGGTGCTGATGGCACCTAAGAGCTTGATCCGAAACCCGCGTGTTGCAGATCACGGCGTCGAGTTTAGCGAAGGCTCATTTAAGCCAGTACTGCCGCAGTTCAGCTTGACAGAAGCGAAGGCACAGCGTGATAAGGTTAAACGATTGGTGCTTGGTACGGGTAAGGTGATGGTTGATCTGGAGGAAGCAATGTCTTCTGGAACTCCAGCAGACTATGAATGGCTGCGTACTGCTCGCATCGAACAATTGTATCCATTCCCTCAAGCTGAAGTGGAACGCATTATCAAGTTGTTCCCGAATCTGGAGGAGATCGTTTGGATACAGGAAGAGCCTAAAAACATGGGCTCATGGTGGTACATGGAACCGAAACTTCATGCACTAGCTCCAAGCAAGGTGAAGGTAGGCTATATTGGACGCCAGGAACGTGCAAGTACGGCAAGCGGTCATCAATCGGTTCATGTAAGAGAGCAGCAAGAAATTATTTCAACGACGTTAAATGGCCAGCCATTTGAATCGAATATCGTTAGGGGGTAGCAACACATGGCAGATATTATTGTACCAGAGTTGGGAGAATCCATTTCCGAAGGAACGATTACGAAGTGGTTTGTTAAAGTTGGAGATACCGTAAATCAGGGAGATGTTTTGCTAGAGCTGGAAACAGATAAAGTAAACATCGAAATTAGTGCCGAAAGCAGCGGTGTTGTTGGCTCCATTCATAAACAAGATGGTGATGTAGTTCTAGTTGGAGAAGCAATCGGTTCAATCGGAGAAGGCTCCGGTGCTCCAGCTGCAGCACCTGCAGAGGCACAACCAACTGCAGAGGCAGCACCTTCGCCAGCACCTGCAGCTGAGCCAGCTGCGGCGGCAGTAGCAGTTGCAGCACCAGCTGCACAAGCTGGAGGCTCTTCAGCAGCGGTTACAGCGTCTCCAGCGGCACGCAAGCTTGCACGTGAGCAAGGCATTGATCTTAATCAGGTTCAGAATACAGATGCGATTGGTCGTATCTATCCAGACAATGTTCGTACACATAATCAAGCGCCAGCAGCTGCGCCAAGCGCTGCTGCCTCAAAGCCGGCTGCGGCGTCAGCTGCGGTATCCGCTGAAGGCAAGCAAGTAGAGCGCAAGCGCATGTCTCGTCGCAGAGCTACCATTGCGAAGCGTCTTGTTGAAGCCCAACATACAGCTGCTATGCTTACAACGTTCAATGAAGTTGACATGACGGCGATTCTTGACCTGCGCAAGCGCCGCAAAGAATCCTTCTTTGAAAAGAATGAAGTGAATCTTGGCTTTATGTCCTTCTTCACAAAAGCGGTAGTAGGTGCACTTAAGCAATTCCCATTGCTTAATGCAGAAATTGATGGTGAAGATATCGTTGTGAAAAAGTTCTACGATATCGGTATTGCGGTTGCAGCTAAGGAAGGATTAGTCGTTCCGGTTGTTCGTGATGCGGACCGTCTTGGCTTTGCTGAAATTGAAAGAAACATTAGCGAGCTTGCGAAAAAAGCACGTGCCAATACATTGACGTTGGATGAGCTGCAAGGCGGAAGCTTCACCATTACAAACGGTGGCGTATTCGGTTCCTTGCTATCTACTCCAATCTTGAATACACCGCAAGTCGGCATTCTCGGCATGCATAAAATCCAAATACGTCCAGTGGCAATCGACGAAGAGCGCATGGAAAATCGCCCAATGATGTACATCGCTTTGTCTTATGATCATCGTATTGTCGATGGCAGCGAAGCAGTTCGATTCCTCGTAACGGTTAAGGAGCTGCTTGAAGATCCAGAGCAGCTGCTGCTTCAAGGCTAATACTCATTTTCTATTAAAAAACCTCTTGATTTTTCCAAAATCAAGAGGTTTTTTGTGGTTAATAGCAAATATATATAGTGTGATAGGTTTGAAGGAGGTTTAAATTATGGAATTCTCGAATCATGCGGTAAATGCGAATAGAAATGCTTCTATGAAGCAGGCAGCAGGTCGCCAGTATCCATACTCCTACAATCAATCGAGCAGCTATATGAAATTTGAAGCATTAATTAAGGAACAATCAAATTTTTATTCTGTTTTGATGGATCATGTAGTTGCAGGTGTGTTTGTTATTTATGACAATACTTTTATTTACGTCAATTCTTATTTCGCTCAGCTACTCGGTTACGGCGTCGATGAAATAGTCGGTCAGCAGGTAGATCGCTTTATTGAAGAGGAGGATTGGCTCCTTCCCCAATCATTCGATAACATACTGGACAGTGAGATAACGAAGCGCCAAATTTTTAGATGGAACGGGAAACATAAAAATTCATCTATCGTATATTTTGAGGGCAAGAGCACATCCATCAAGCATGATGGTGTCATATACTTCCTATCAACGGTACAGGATGTGACGATCAAATACGAAAAAGAGCGCGAGCTTATTCGTAACGCAAAAATGTATCAGCGTATGCTGATGACTATACCTGAACCTATCTATATTACGGTGGACTACGCCATCATATTTGCGAATCGACACGGACTGGACTTGCTTGGCAAGCGTCATATTAGCGGCTTGTCCGAGCAGTCGTTTTTGGAGTATTTCGATATTAAGGATCGGGAAGACGTTATTCACGATTTTCAAAACGCATTGCTGCTTGAGGAGGCTACGCCATTTCGTCAGCAGCAGATGAAAATCAATGATCGAATTATCGAAGTTGAGCATTCAAGCGTTAAAATTGAAAACTACATTGGCCGCACCGCTATCCTAACCGTACTGCGTGATTTGACTGAGCGAAGACAGGATGAAGAGCGGCTTGTTCGCTCTGAGAAGTTGTCGGTAATCGGGCAGCTGGCAGCAGGAGTTGCTCATGAAATTCGTAATCCATTAACGGCGCTTAAAGGCTTCACCCAACTGCTGCGAAACAAGTATGCTGAGCACAGCTATTATTTTGATATTATGGGAACAGAAATTGATCGCATAAATTTGATCGTAAATGAGTTCATGACACTGGCTAAGCCGCACTATAATTCCTTTCAATTTAATGATATTGTTCATATTGTTCAAAGCGTGCTGTCTATACTTGAAACACAAGCTGCTCTGTATGGTGTTGAACTCGATTTTCAAGCACAAGAAAATTTGCCTAATTTATACTGCAATGAAAATCAGCTAAAGCAGGTTTTTATCAATGTGATAAAAAACGCAATTGAAGCGATGCAGGACGGAGGACGTGTGGAGATTACTATACGTTACGAGCCTGCCGAGCAAATCCTGCATGTAAAAATACAGGATCATGGCATGGGAATGCCAGAGGATGTGCAGAAACGGATCGGAGAGCCGTTCTTGACGACAAAGGAAAAAGGAACTGGACTTGGTCTGATGGTAAGCTCCCGCATCATTGAGGAGCATAAGGGTACGATGCTTATTACAAGCAGATCTGGAGAAGGCACATTAATCGATATCCAGCTGCCGCTTCAGATGGAGTATATGAACAATAACTAAGCGCTTTGCTTGTGCAATAAATTGAACAAGCTGGCAAGTAAGCTCAGTACGGCTTAGGTCGGAGAAAAGAACAGGAGTACTCAGAGAGTCAATCGTTGACTACTGGGCACTCCTGTTTTTATTGTCGATTTTCGGCCTAGAAGTTTGTGACCTGATTCTGTTTGCGGTACTGCTCGGCTGTTACACCTGTCGTTTGCTTAAAAGCTCGAGAAAAGTGAGCTAAGTGCTTAAACCCAACCTCCAAGCTGATGTCGGTTATTTTCGCCTGACTATCTACGAGCAGCAGCTTGGCCGCGTATATTCTTCGTTCTAGCAAATATTGAAAAATCGTAGTGCCTGTAACTTCCTTAAACGTTTTGCTCAAGTAATATTTATTGAGATGAAGCGCCTGCTGCAGATGGTCAAGCGACATATCCTGTGCATAATGCTGCTCGATGTACGTAATGACGTCTTGCGCATGCGTTTCCTTTGTTGAGGTATGAACGAGTCGTTCATTATCCATGGGCTGCTGGCATTGCTCATTAATAAACAACATGAATTCAACGAAAACGATATGACTTTTTTGATAGGAGTAAGAATCGTCTACTTGCTTTTCTAACTGAGTAAGCTTGTCCAGCAGCGATTCGCATTCCACCCTAGCCTCATCGGATAACGATAGATAGATATTTTTCAGCTGAGTAAATGGCGCCAGCAGGTTGCTTGTATAGCTGGGCTGCATATGCTTTTCGAAATACAGTGGATCAAAATGAATAATTGTTCGTTTATAAACATCCTGCTTTTCAAGCAGCGCTTTATGCAGCGTCATCCCATGCATAAGGATTAGATCGCCAGGTGTCAGCTTGTATATTCGATCATTTATAAGATAGCTGACTTGACCTTCATGGAAGTAGTAAATTTCATATTGATAATGAGTATGATAGACGAGCTTCTTCGGAATGTCTGTTAAGCAATTTACCGTAAAAGGCTTGGCTTGAATGACCTTCAAGCGATTCACTCCTTCCACATAGTCGATGCCCTAAGTATACACCAATCTCGGTTAAATGGATCTGGAAATGTGATAAATTGCAGCAAAGTTTCAACAAAATGAAAGTGCTATCATTAAAGTGTTATTGAATGAGGAACGAATAATAGCTGGAGGTTGAAGATGAAAAACGTACGCGTTGGCATAATCGGCTTGGGAAATATGGGAAAAGGGCACTTGTCTTATATTTTAGAAGGAAAAGTAAGTGGACTTGAGCTTGTGGCAGTAGCCGATGTAACAGACGCTGCCAAGCAATGGGCAAAGGAGCATTTGCCGCAGGAGGTAGCATTCTTTGAACAGCCACAGCAACTTATAGAATCGCCTACAGTCGATGGCGTTATTGTCTGCACACCACATTATTCTCACCCAGAGCTGGCGATTGAATGCTTCAAGCATAACAAGCATGTTTTGCTGGAAAAGCCTGCTGGCGTTTATACGAAGCAGGTTAGAGAGATGAATGAGGCAGCAGCCGGCAGCGGCGTTGTGTTCAGTATGATGTACAACCAGCGAATGAACCCTTTGTATCAAAAGCTCAAAAATCTAGTAGATAGCGGTGAGCTTGGAGATATTCGCCGTACCAACTGGATTATTACTGATTGGTATCGCTCTCAGCATTATTATGACAGCGGCTCATGGCGAGCCACTTGGGAAGGAGAAGGCGGCGGAGTGCTGCTGAATCAGTCACCTCATCAGCTTGACTTGTGGCAGTGGACAGTTAGCTTAATGCCAAAGCGTCTTCGTGCGTTTTGCTATTTTGGCAAGGCACGCAATATTGAAGTGGAAAATGATGTGACAGCATTTGTAGAATATGAAAATGGCGGAACAGGAGTCTTTATTACGACAACGATTGAGGCACCTGGTACGAATCGTTTTGAAGTAGTTGGAACACGTGGGAAAATTGTTATAGAAAACGACAAGCTCGTATTCAGCAGACTGCGAGAATCAGAAACAGAATATAATGAGCGCACGACAGAAAGCTTTGGCAAACCGGAATGCTGGACAATTGATGTGCCAATCCAAGGCGAAAATACAGGTCATCGCGGGATTACGCAAAACTGGATTGATGCGATTTTGCATGATACACCGCTCATCGCTCCAGGAGAAGAGGGGATTAATGGATTGATGCTATCCAATGCGATGCTGCTGTCTACATGGAACGACGATTGGGTAGAGCTTCCAATTGATGAGGATCAATTTCTTGAGCAGCTTCAGCAGCGTATTGAAGAATCACGCAAAGTGAGAGGTGAGCAATGATGAGTTCTGTCAATATGAAGGATGGCATGAATTATGCGCCGATTAGTCAATCTAAGCCAGTTGTGAAGCCAGGAGAATATTGCTTCGCAGCAGCTTGCTTGGATCACGGTCATATCTATGGAATGTGCAATGGCTTAATTGAAGCGGGTGCAACCTTGAAATGGGTGTATGACCCTAGTCCGGAGAAAGTAGCTGCATTCATTTCCAGATATCCTCAAGCTAAGGCAGCTCGAGATTTGCAAGAAATTCTGGATGATCCAGCTATCCAGCTAGTGGCAGCAGCTGCTATTCCGAATGAAAGAGCATCCTTAGGAATCCAGGTTATGAAAGCGGGCAAGCATTATTTTACAGATAAAGGTCCTTTCACGACATTGGAGCAGCTGGAGCAGGTGAAGCAGGTCTATGCAGAGACAAAGAAGAAGTATGCAGTCTATTATAGCGAGCGTCTTCACGTGGAAAGCGCGGTATATGCGGATCAGTTGATTAAGCAAGGAGCAATCGGGAAAGTTGTACAGATGATCGGGTTTGGTCCGCATCGTCTTAACGCGCCATCTCGCCCGGACTGGTTTTTCAAGAAGGAGCAGTATGGGGGCATTCTTGCAGATATCGCATCGCATCAGATTGAACAATTTCTCTATTTCTCGGGAAATAATGATGCGAAAATCATTAGCAGCACGGTAGGTAATTTCAACAATAAGCAATACCCGGAGCTGGAGGACTTTGGCGATGCTCATTTGATCGGAGAGAATGGTGCGGTTGGCTACGTGCGCGTTGACTGGTTAACGCCAGATGGATTGCGTACTTGGGGAGACGGCCGAACGGTGCTTTTAGGGACAGAAGGCTATATTGAGCTTCGCAAATACGTTAATATCGGCGCAGGTGATGGCGGAGACCATGTATTTCTTGTAAATCAGCAAGGGGAGAAATATATCAAAGTTTCGGGCTTAACAGGCTATCCGTATTTCGGGCAGCTAATACTTGATACTTTGCAAGAAACAGAGTACGCTATGACTCAAGAGCATGTGTTCAAGACCGCAGAGTTGACGCTTCTTGCACAAAATCAGGCATTACGTATCGAGCATAAGGCTCCGCTTATATAATTAAAGAACTCATCCTGTTGTACACTGAAAAGATTAGGCTTGAAGACATCGCTTGATTACAGATCATATAGAGGGTCGGCAAGGCATACAGATTGAAGGAGTGTAGGAACATTGAAGCCATTTTTAGATGAACATTTTTTACTGCAAAATGATGTAGCACAAACGTTGTATCATAACTATGCAAAATCAATACCAATCATTGACTATCATTGTCACTTAAGTCCGAAAGAAATTTATGAAAATGCCAGCTTTTCCAATCTAACTGAAGCATGGCTTGCTGGCGATCATTACAAATGGCGTGCCATGCGCGCGAATGGCGCAGTAGAGGAGCTTGTAACAGGAGGCGAAGGCGTTTCCGATTATGATCGCTTTGCAGCGTATGCTGCAGCACTTCCTCAAGCCATCGGCAACCCATTATATCATTGGTCGCATCTTGAGCTTCAGCGTTACTTCGGAGTGGATGACGTGATTAATGCGTCCAATGCACCGCACATATGGGAAAAGGTGAATGCCAAGCTTGCAACGGGGAAGTATCAGGTTCGCGATCTGATCCATATGTCGAATGTAAGCGTCATCTGTACTACGGACGATCCAATTGATTCGTTGGAATACCACAAAAAGATTAAAGAGCTTGAGCATTTCGATGTTCAAGTATTACCGTCCTTCCGACCTGACAAGGCGCTTGAAATCAATAAAGAGGGGTTTAGCGAATGGATTTCAGCCTTAGGTGAGGTTGTTGGAAGAGAAGTACACACTTACGATGTCTTGCTTGGTGCGCTTAGCGAACGCATTGACTACTTCCATGAAGTAGGCTGCAAAGTTTCTGACCACGGCATGGACTATGTGCCATATTGTGAAGCGACAAAGGAAGAGGCTGCACAAATTTTCTTACGCAAGCTTAACGGAGAGGCAATCAGCTTGAAGGAAGAGCAGCAATACAAAACGGTTACGTTTTTACATATGGCAAAGCAATATGCAAAGCTTGGTTGGGCGATGCAGCTGCATATGAATCCTACACGTAACAACAACACCCGCATGTATAAGCTGCTTGGTGCTGATCGAGGCTTTGATGCGATTAACGACGCGCCTGTTGCTGCTCCACTTAAAGGGTTGCTCGATGCGTTAGAGCAAGAGGATTTACTGCCTAAAACGATCGTGTATTCTCTTAACGCCAATGATAATGAAATTCTTGCTGCTCTTATCGGATGCTTCCAGGGCGGCGGCGTAGCTGGCAAGATGCAGCTTGGCTCGGCGTGGTGGTTCAACGATACGAAAAAAGGAATGATAGCTCAGCTGGAAAGCTTGGCTAGCTTCGGCTTGCTCGGACAATTTGTCGGTATGCTGACAGATTCCCGCAGCTTTTTGAGCTTTACGCGTCATGAATATTTCCGCAGAATTTTGTGCAATGTGATCGGTACCTGGGTTGAGCAAGGCGAGCTTCCTTATGACGAGGAGGAGTTAGGTAAGCTGGTACAAAATATTAGCTATTATAACGCTAAACGCTATTTTAATTTCTAAGCGATAGACTATAGACAATAAAGAAAGAAGGGCGTGTTCAGAATGTCGGAGAGCTGACTTCTGTTCACGCCTCTTCTTTTATGTAGGCTATTCAACTATGATGTTGCAGTAGGAAGAACATAGTTCAGCATTTGCGAGGCAATAATATTGCAAGCGAGACAGAGCAGATCACTATGGAACAATATTCGTCCAAGCATAAAGAAAGCTGTGCCTCCAACGATTTCAATCAAAAAGTAACGTTTAATCGAGCTCAATGTAAATACGAATACTTGAAATTCAGAAGTAGGCAAGCTGGTCAAGCTCGATGACAAGCCAATCACACATGACTCCTCCTAACATAATGTTCATACCTTCTAAGTGTATGATGAACAGGACGTCCAACATGTCAGCTACTTCGTGCATTGGATGTTAATATTCTGTCTCTTCAAGTGCTCACGCAGTCAGATGATTTCATAGCCAAGGGACTTAACGCTCAATTGCATAGACATCCTTGACGGTCTCAATAAAAAACTGAGCGCGCTTGGGGACATAATGGTCCTTAAGCCACACAATCCCGATATCGGACTGCAGCGCGTCATGAGATAGAGGAATCATTTTGACACGCGGGTCCATAAAGGAGCTCATGACAGAGCGGGGAAGCAGTGCAATGCCAAGTCCATCAGCAATCAACGCAATGGTAATCGCGACAGACGAGCATTCACAGACAATATTAGGCTTTACGCCATAACGATGACACGCTTCAATCAGCTGCTCATGCATATGTGTCGTTTGATCTGTTTTTAATGTAAGCAGCGGGTAGTCCGCTAGCTCCTCCAGCTGAAAGCTGGACTTCAGCTCGAACTGCTTCCAGCTTGTCGGTACAATGACGACAAATGGATCAGAGGGCAGCGGCATAATAACGAGATGTTTAGGGTCCATCAGCGCTTCAAAAGGCAAGCGTGCAAAAACCAGATCAATCGCATGTTTTTCGAGCTGCTCACCAAGATAATAATGGTCGCCCTCTAATATTTTGTAGCTAACTTGAGGATATTTTTTCCGATATTGTTCGATCGGCAGCGGCAATAAAGAGCTGCAGGAAAATACAGCACCGATAGACAGTACGCCGCGCACGCCCTGCTCAAGCTCTTTCATTTCTTCAATCGTTTCGTTAAACTGCGAATATAACGATTCTGCACGGTGCTTCAGATGCATTCCCGCATCAGTTAGCTTAAGTCCTTTTCCATGACGATCGAATAGCTTGACGCCAAGCTCGTCTTCCATTTGTTTGAGTTGACGGCTAAGAGGAGGCTGCTCCATATTCAATAGCTTCGCTGCACGGGTAATTTGACCTTCACGGGCAATCGTTAAAAAGTACTTTAATTGACGCATATCCATGTTAACGCTTCCCTTCAATACTTCCATACCTAAAAGGTATAACAAAAAAATCTAATAGATATTATAAATATACGTTAAAGCATGGTATCATTCAAATAACAATATCAATCGTTAAGAGGAGAGTACTTGATTATGGCACTGGAAATTACAATCGAGCGTTCGGCTCAATTGAAGCAAAAGCCTGATGAAAACAAGCTTGGCTTTGGACAATATTACACCGATCATATGTTTATTCTTGAATATACAGAAGGCAAGGGCTGGCATTCAGGACGTGTTGTACCTTATCAAAATATTTCACTGGACCCTGCCGCAAAAGTATTCCATTATGGACAGACTGTGTTTGAAGGCATGAAGGCATACCGTACAGAAGATGGCATTAAGCTTTTCCGTCCGAAGAAAAACTTTGAGCGTCTAAACAAATCAAATGCTCGTCTTAGCATTCCTCACTTGGATGAAGAGCTTGCTTATGAAGGCTTAATCAAACTTCTGGATGTGGATCGTGAATGGGTTCCATCTGCTGAAGGCACAAGCCTATATATTCGCCCATTTATTATTGCGACTGAACCAGCACTCGGCGTTAACCCATCGTTAAACTACTTGTTTATGATTATTATGTCACCTGTAGGTGCTTACTACGCTGAAGGTGTTAACCCGGTTAAAATCCATGTTGAGTCGCACTTTGTTCGTGCAGTAGCAGGCGGTGTAGGAGAGGCTAAAACAGCTGGCAATTATGCTGCTGGACTAAATGCGCAAGAGGAAGCAAAGGATCGTGGCTACTCGCAGGTGCTATGGCTGGATGGTGTTCATCGCAAGTACATTGAAGAAGTTGGAAGCATGAATGTATTTTTCAAAATTAACGGCGTGGTTGTTACACCGCAGCTTAACGGAAGCATTCTCAATGGGATTACACGTAACTCTGTAATTACGCTTCTTAAGCATTGGGATGTGCCGGTGGAGGAGCGTCGAATTTCAATCGATGAATTAATTGAAGCCCATCGTAATGGTCAGCTAGAGGAAGCATTCGGTACAGGTACAGCGGCTGTTATTTCTCCAATTGGCGAGCTTAGCTACAACGATGAGAAGTATGTCATTAATGAGGGTAAGACAGGCGAGCTGTCGTCGAAAATTTACGATACAATTACGGGCATTCAAAAAGGAACGGTCGAAGACCCATTCGGCTGGCTCGTATCTTTAGACTAGTATAGCAATCTAATAAAAACCCCTTACAGGCTTCGTGAACGACACACGGCAGCTTTTTGTAAGGGGTTTTCGTTTTTTTAGTACAAAGATAAATAGGATATGGCACGTCTTCGAAGTATTAATTCTTCATCGGCCTCCGCTTGTTGATGACCATCAGGCAAAAAGTTCAGCTGATGCAAAGCATTGGTAAACAAATAGATTGCTCTTTGGTCATAGGTAACAGATTGCTGCAGCGTAATAGAAATATGCTCGGTTAGAGTTGAGATTGTGGTAGGACCAATAAAAGGGGTAAGTTGATGCTCCCAATCCTGGAGATCAAAGGAGATATCAGAATCGTCGATAAAGATCTCACTCCAGCCATAACCGCGATTGCTTGATATTCGCAAGCATACGCGATAGCCATTCGCATCTACTGCAAGTGCCGGGATTACAAATACTTCGATACGTTGGATCTGAAGCATATCCGCTTCAGAATGCACATTTTGAAAATCATTCGATGGACAAATAGACATTGCACATCTCTCCTTTCACGCTGACGAGGTTAGCTGTCGGGTTCGGGCTAGAGAGTAGGCCCTACCTTCTGCCGAGCGGCATCTGGATTCACCCCTTAAGACGTTTGGTTCCCCCGCTTTTTCAATCGAAAAATTAAGCG
Source organism: Paenibacillus septentrionalis (assembly GCF_042659865.1). Taxonomy (NCBI): domain Bacteria; kingdom Bacillati; phylum Bacillota; class Bacilli; order Caryophanales; family Paenibacillaceae; genus Paenibacillus; species Paenibacillus septentrionalis. The sequence continues at coordinate 787,677 of NZ_JBHSTE010000001.1, read as the reverse complement.
AAATATACCTTTATTTTAAAGGTTTTGATCCAGTTTGTAAATGAAACCGTTTCTCTAATAAGATATACATATCAGGTGCAATCATGTGCACAATTATTTTTATTTTGCGTTATTTTTCAATTTCAAGTATGATGATAGAAAACAGAACTGACGTTCAGAGTAAAAGGAGTAACAGATATGCAGTCCAAAACGACACATTGTAAGATTGTTGATTGTACGATTCGTGATGGTGGTCTTGTTAATAATTGGGATTTCAGCGTTGAATTCGTTCAACATTTGTATAATAGCTTGAATGAAGCTGGCGTGGACTATATGGAAATTGGCTATAAAAATTCTCCTAAGCTTCTGAAGGGAGCAGATTCTGCAGGTCCGTGGCGTTTTCTAGATGATGATTTTCTACGTAAAGTCATTCCTAACAAAGGACAAACGAAGCTGTCAGCGCTTGTAGATATTGGTCGCGTAGATGAAAATGATATTTTACCACGTAGCGAAAGCATGATTGACCTAATTCGTGTAGCTTGCTACATTCAAGATGTAGACAAAGCGCTTGAGTTGGTGCAAATTTTCCATGATCGCGGCTATGAAACAACGATCAACATTATGGCGCTTTCCAACGTGCTGGAAAACCAGCTAGTTGAGGCGTTTAACCTGATTAATGAGAGCGTTGTTGATTTTGTATATATCGTAGATTCCTACGGCAGCTTGAAGCCAACGGATATGAGCTATCTTGTTGATAAGTTCCAGGAGCATTTGCCGAATAAGCGTTTAGGTGTACATGCCCATAACAATCTACAGCTCGCGTTCGCCAATACATTGCTAGCTGCTGGAAAAGGCGTAGAATTGCTTGATTCCTCTGTTTACGGCATGGGACGTGCTGCGGGCAACTGCAATACGGAGCTGCTTGTAACAGAGCTGCAAAACACGAAATACAACGTACGCCCTGTACTTGATATGATTGAAAAACATATGATTCCATTGCGTGATAAAGTGGAGTGGGGTTATATCATTCCATACATGATTACTGGCATTCTGGATGAGCATCCACGCTCAGCGATGGCTTTGCGCAGCTCCGATCAGAAGGATCAATTTGTTGATTTTTACGACCAGCTGACAACGCCTGAAATGGCCAGCAAATAACGTAAACGTATAAGCAGAACTACATGCTTACAAGTAAAAGCCCCTCATTTTGAGGGGCTATTTATTAAAGGGATGATTTGCAACCTTAACTGCAAGAGTAGGACAGCCATCATAGGCATCTTGCAAATCTTCATAAAGATAGCTTGGAATTTCCATAATCCCACGGTTTGAATCCCCATTGAAGATCACTTCAGCGTAACCATTATCATCTGCACCGTATATAGCAGGTGCTGCGGCATAACAGCCAGCGCATGCGATGCAAATATCTCTATCAATCCATGTATATTTACTCATATGATATTGCCTCCCCCTAAAATGGACACTAACCCTTTTTCTACTATCTCAAAATTAGAAGAGGGATTCATTTGCAAAATCGAACAATTCCTTCCTCATTTCTCCAAATTATATGGCATGATCTAGGTAATTACAACTAGAAAAAGGCCTTGACCAGAAAAAGACGAAGGTACAAAGGTCCAATAAAAGCCCCCGGTTATTATGGGACGGTTAGTTTCGGGAACTGGCTGTGCGGCAACTTGTTGTTCAACGTACGTATGCTAAGCAATTGATTAGTCAGATGTGAAGATCGCTCATTGGCTAGCAGCTCCCGTCTATATAATTCCGGTCTGATTGCTATTAACGATATGCCAGTTATGATTGACAGAGGCTCGTATATGACGTCTTTCTCGTATATAGTCAGCTATAAGCTCTACCATATCAATGGCAATATCCTTGACAACAGGCTTGCCTTGAAACATGTCGAATTCGCCGCCGCCGCTAGCGCGGTAGTTGTTCATGACCACTTCATACAGCTGCTCCTTTACTAATGGTTGATCGTTCTGCTTAAGTGTAATAACGCGTTGCCCAATAGGTTTCGAGATATCCAACGTGTAGGATATACCTTCCCACATATCGTAATTGTAATGCTGTGGCTTTGGTTGAAGGTAGGCATCATGAACGATTATATTACCTGTTTCGTTAATATCAAAATATTGTGCGGATTTCTCCAAAGCGGATCGAATATCAGCTCCTGAAATTCGCAGCACCTTTAAAGTGTTTGGATATTTGTAATTTGAAACGATATCACGCATCGTGATTTGCGTGTCAAAGCCTTGAGATTCGTTATCAAATAAAGCTGTACAGGAAATAGAAGCGCCAGAGATATCCATCTGTAGACGATTGATGAATTCTATGAATGGATGCTCACGTAATCGTACCTGTTCAGGCGTTGTTATACGCATATCGCCTTCTACGAAGCCAATCGGTTGATCGAGCCATGCTTGGGTTAAGGCTTCAACAGGGGCTACAAGCTGTTCAAAACGTTCATCTGGATCGAAATGTGCGGCTTCAATCAGCTCAGACTGACGCTCTGTTAATAGCCAGCCAGCCTCATTTTTTTCAAGCTGCAGCGTAACCTTTCCCAAATACCTGCCTTCACTAGCAGGCTGAACAATACATACTCCGTTGATTTTTGCGCCACAGATGGCCCGATGCTGATGACCAGTAAGCAATACATCGATTCCTTGCACCTGTTCACACAGGGCATATCCAACGTTTTCTCCCGTCAAAGCTTCCGTAGGCTTACCCGTTTCAATATCGCGCTCAAAGCCTCCGTGGTAGGCAACAATCACAATATCAACTTGCTCCACTTGCTTCATATGCTTAACCCACCGCTTTGCGGCTTGGATAGGATTATCGAAACGCAATCCTGCAATATGATCCGGCTGCTCCCAATTTGGAATATGGGAGGTAGTTAAGCCTAAAATACCGATGCGCACACCATTATCTAAAATTCGCACGATATAGGGCTTATCAAACAAAGGCTCCTCTGTTGCATAATCTATTATATTGGCACTCAGCCAAGGGAATGAGGAGGCTTTGGCTGCCTGCTGCAAATAGGAAAGCCCATAGTTGAACTCGTGGTTGCCAGGTACGGCAGCATCATAATTCAGTTCATTCATACAGGCAATGACAGGGTTCTCTAACTGAGAGCTTATTTTGGCATGATAGTAGGTAAGTGGTGTCCCTTGCAAGCAATCGCCATTATCGATAAGAAGCGTATTGGGCTGAGTTTGCCTTATTTCTCTTATAAGATTGGCAATTCGCGCCAACCCATAGCTGACCTCACGATGGTCTGCATAGCTTCGAGTCAACATAAAGCCGTGCAGATCACTTGTTTCTAAAATAACAATCTCGCAGGTATCATTCTGCATCGAGCATCTTCCTCAGTTATATTTTTTAACACCCACATTCTATCATATTCGGATAGCGAAACTACCAAAATAATATCTAATTTACAATATATTAACTTTATTTTGATATATAGTTAATTAATGACCCTTACACTGCTAGAGTGCAAGAAAACATAACATAGAAGATATGAATAGGTGGAGGGGTTTTTAATGAAAAAGAGATTTACACTATTATTGGCATCGGTGCTTACAGTAGGCTTACTAGCAGGCTGTGGCGCAAACAACACGCAAAATCAAAATACGAACACTACGAATAATGCAGCTACTCAACAGCCATCTACATCACCAGAAAGTACACCAGAAGAGACGAAGAAAGTGATCGATACTTTAAAAGTGAGCTTTGTACCTTCTAAGGATCCGGATGAAATTATTACGACGACAGAGCCACTGAAAAATCTATTAATCGAACAGCTTGGAGAGCAAGGCTATGAAGTTGGCAATGTGCAAATTGATGTTGGGACAACGTATGAAGCAGTAGGTGAGGCTCTTAGTGCGGGCACGACAGATATCGGGTTGATTCCTGGTGGAACATACGTGTTGTATGACGATGGTGCAGAGGTCATTCTAACTTCTACACGTAAAGCATTGTCCAACGACTCTGTTGACCCGAAAGAGTGGAACGAAAATAAGCCAACAGTTGGCCTAGACGATCAGCAGGCTACGTATTACCGTTCGATCTTCATAGCTGGTCCTTCTGAGAAAGGTCAAGAGCTGGCTGCGAAAGTAAACAATGGCGAAGAGCTGACGTGGGAAGACCTGAATAGTGCAAACTGGTCCGTGATGTCGACTTCTTCTTCTGCTGGATATATCTATCCTACGTTATGGCTGCAAGAAAACTACGGAAAAAAAATTACGGATCTAGCTCAAGTTACTCCAGCTGATTCATACGGTACATCATTCGGTCGTCTAGCAACAGGAATGTCTGATATTATTGTTGCCTTTGCAGATGCTCGTCGTGATAACGAAGAAAAGTGGACAACTGAATTTGGTCGCACAGCTTCGATCTGGGATGAAACGAATGTTATTGGTGTAACGGCTCCAATTTACAACGATACGGTAAGTGTAAGCAAAAACTCTCCAATTATGGATGATGAGCTGAAAAAAGCTATTCAAGAGGCATTCATCGCGATTGCTCAAACAGAAGAAGGCAAAAAAGTTATTGCAATTTATTCTCATGAAGGCTACCAAATCGCACAATCCTCTGACTACGATAATGAGCGTAAAGCCCAAGAGTTTATCCGTAGCATGAAATAATTAGCGTTCGCTAACATATCAAGCATGAATCATTAATGAGAACATCATCATTTCATGATGTTCTCATTTTATTACTCAAACTATATAGCTAAAGGAATGAAGGTTCCAAATGATTGAATTTATCGATGTTGAGAAGAAGTACAACAATGGTACAACAGCGCTATCCAATGTTAATCTGCAAATTAAACAGGGTGAATTTGTCGCGGTAATAGGGCTGTCCGGAGCAGGGAAATCAACCCTTATACGCTGTATCAACCGTATACATGATATTACAAAAGGTAAAATTATGGTCGACAATGTGGATGTGTCCAAGCTTAGAGGGAGACATATTCGAAAGTTTCGAAGAAGAATAGGGATGATCTTTCAATCCTTTAATCTAGTAACTCGCACAACAGTTATTAATAATGTCCTCGTTTCTTTTGTACCGGAGCTGCCAATGTGGCGCAAGGTGACGGGGATTTTTACGAAGCAGCACAGAACAAAGGCGTTGGAAGCGCTTGATAAGGTAGGGATTTTGGACAAGGCGTTCGTTCGAGTAGATCAGCTGTCTGGAGGACAGCAGCAGCGTGTTGCACTGGCCCGTACGCTTGCACAACAACCAGATATTATATTGGCTGATGAGCCTATCGCTTCCCTTGATCCCGTTACATCGAGAATTGTTATGGACGACTTCAAAAGAATTAATCAGGAAATGAATATATCCGTCATTATGAATATTCATCATGTTGAGATCGCGCTTGAATATGCAGATCGAGTGATTGGAATACGTAAGGGTGAGGTCGTATTTGACGGAAAAGCATCAAAGGTTACGCAGGCTATTTTACAGGAAATTTACGGTGGCAAATGGGAGTCGGATCAAGCGACGGAGGAGTTGACTGCTCATGTTCAATAAAATTTTTCCGCCTAAAAAAATAACACTTTCCAATGGCAAGGTCGTACATCAACAGCGTTCTCAAGTGCCGTTAATTATTTTGTTTTTAGTTGTATGCACCGTATTGTCTGCACAATTTACAGGCTTTAGCTTTGAAGTGTTATTTAGAAGAATCCATCAATTTTTCGTCATTATCCGGCAAATGATTCCGCCTGATTGGAGCTCTTTCCCAAGTGTTTGGAATCCGCTGATGGACACGATCAAAATGTCATTGCTCGGGTCGATGCTAGGGGCTTTTATTGCCTTACCTGTAGCGGTAGCAGCATCGTCTAATGTAACAACGTCTAAAGTTATTATTGTGTTTTTCAAAACGCTGCTTAGTTTAATGCGTACACTTCCAACACTAGTAAGTGCGTTAATCGCAACCTTTATTTTCGGTCTCGGGTTACTGGCAGGTACGGTAGCCATTATGTTATTTACAATTTCTTATGTCGGAAAGCTGCTTTATGAGCAAATTGAAAGTGTCGATATGGGAGCGTTCGAAGCGATGCAATCAATCGGGATGACAAGAGTTCAAGCCTTTCGCTATGCCATTTTGCCACAGGTGCTCCCGAGCTATATCTCTACATCGCTATACTGCTTTGAAGGAAATGTAAGGTATGCAGCTATACTTGGGCTTGTAGGCGCAGGGGGAATTGGACTGCTTATCAATGAGGGACTTGGCTGGCGAGATTATCCGGCTGTCGGCTTAATTATATTAGTGCTGATCATTACCGTATATGTCATTGAACGTGTCAGCGAGTATTTCCGAAAAAAGCTTATTTAAGGAGACTTTAAGCAATGAACCACATTGAAAAGCAATTGTCAGCAGCCCCTCGAAATCATTTGTATATTGGAATGATCGCGAGTATTTTAGCTGCTTTATTTATATGGTCGTTAACTGCAATAAATTTTAACAATATTGGGCAAGGCGGCCTCGTCATTGCCAAAAACATCATGTATGGGCTCACCCATCCGAACACTGATTTACTTTTTAATTTCACAAAAAATAGTGTACCTTATCTATTGCTTGAAACGGTAGCCATAGCATTTCTAGGTACTATTGTCGGTGCAGTTTTGGCTGTTCCGCTTGCTTTTTTGGCAGCGTCTAACATAGTGCCTAAACCCGTTTCCTGGGTTACAAGGCTGTTGCTGATTACGATACGAACCGTACCAGCGCTTGTATATGGTCTAATGTTTATCCGTGTGACAGGAACAGGAGCCTTTGCCGGTGTCCTAACCGTTGGGTTAACATCTATCGGAATGCTGGCCAAGCTATATGTAGATACGATTGAAGAGCTTGATACGCGTGTTCTGGAATCGATGTCATCTGTGGGCTGTTCCACCTTTGAAAAAATTCGATTTGGTATTATTCCTCAGCTCATGCCAATTTTTCTATCGGTCATCATTTATCGTTTTGATATGAATATGCGAGAGGCCTCGATACTAGGGCTTGTCGGTGCAGGTGGAATAGGCGCGCCGCTTATTTTTGCAATGAGGAGCTATAAGTGGGATCAAGTTGGCTCTATTTTGATTGGTTTAGTCATTCTCATTTTAATAATCGAGTTTATTTCCAATAAGCTGCGGTCCAATTTGGTTAGAGGCTAATTTGTTTGCTAGTCTGCTGCCTATTATATACATGTAAAGTGAAACAGGAGGAGATGCAATGGCACCTCCTCCTGTTCATTAATACAGCTTTCCTTGGCGATATAGAATGTTGCTTAATCTAGTAACCGCATGATTGTAGCAGCATTGACGCAGCTGCTGAGGTGTTCGGAAGTAATATGGAAGCACTTGATCCAGTGTCGTTTTCATTTTATCATAGAGCAGCTCGTAGACCTGCTCCTCGCTGAAAAACCGCGTATCCTTGCCCTGCAGCCATTCAAAATAAGAAACGATTACGCCTCCAGCATTAGCCAGGATGTCCGGAATGACGATTGCTTGACGCTGTGCAAGCACCTCATCTGCTTCACCCGTAATGGGCGCGTTGGCGCCTTCGACGATTACGTTCGCTTTCACGTTATGGATATTGTCCACACGCAGCTGCTCCTCTAATGCAGCCAAAAACAGTACATCTACGTCGCTATATAATACTGCCTCGCGATCCAGCACCTCTGCCTTCACATCAGCAAGTTGGAGCTGTTCCTCATTCGCAGGCAATTCCCCTTGATGAAGCTGACAATAATTAATCAGCTTATCGATCGGCAAGCCTTGCTCCTGATATAAGGTGACATTGCGATCACTAACAGCTACTACACGATGCTTGCCCTCACGAAACGCTTCAGCCGCAATAACAGACCCGACATTGCCGAAGCCCTGTATTGCCAGTGACAAGGGCTTGTTCATATATTTTTTCGCAGTTTCGACATAAGGATTTTGATGCAAATCAAGCAATGACAAATGTTCATTCACATAATCTAATACATATCTAAAGGAGAAATAAACGCCTTTTCCTGTTGCTTCTCTTCTACCAAGAGAGCCGCCGCATGAAATGCTTTTGCCAGTGAAAGAGCCAAGATAAGGCTTGCCTGGATGAATGCTTTTGTATTCTGCTGTCATCCAGTCCATTTCTCGTTCGCCTGTTCCCATATCGGGAGCAGGGATATCCTTGTCAGGACCTAAAATATCTGAGAAATACTGCACGTATTTTTTGCAAATCATGTACAATTCGCGCTCCGAAAATTGACGCGGACTAATGCTGACACCGCCTTTTCCGCCACCAAATGGAACGTCATGCAGCGCGTTTTTTAATGTCATTAGCGCGGCCAAATTCGTAACCTCATCCTCATTTACCGTTTCATGAAAACGAATCCCGCCCTTGTAAGGACCCAGTGCATCATTATGCTGGATGCGATAAGCAGGTATTCGTACAACAACGCCGCTGTCTAACGTGATGCGCAGAAAAGCTTTATGCATTTTGTTAGGAGTAGAAAGAATCGCTCCTAATGATTGAAACGCCTGCTCTCGTTTTGTACCATCAAGTTGTGGTAAGATAGTATTGTTTTCCAATAGCATACGCAATGATTGCTCTACAATTGCACTTGTTTGTCTGCCCAACGTATTCAGCTCCTTTTGTTCTTATGTCACATCTTTCCTTTAGCATATACGACAAAGCAGGAAAGATACACAGCTGCACAAAATGGATAGCGTCAAGTGCAGCATTAGTAATATCATACAATATTTCATGTCTATGTTGCGAAGCGAATTATAATTAAAGGGAGTGTCGAAGTGGACATCATCATGTACATATCCAATTTGTTGGTCTACTTGCTGCTAATTTTGTTTTCTGGTCTGGTTCTTGTTGACAGCTTTATTTCTACCGCAGTTAATGAGAAGCAGAGAGCATGGCATACTCGCCTGCTAAACAATATGAATAAAGGATTGGTGCTCGCAGTATTGTTAGCATTATTCTTACAGCTCATACAGTGGGTCGAGCAATTTGGCGGCAACCAGCTTACCGTTTTGCTGCTTGAAGGCGCAACAGGACGAGTGTGGCTCGCACTTATGGTCATAAGCACGATCAGTTTGTTTGTTGTTAAGAAATATATCCAAGCTCGTCTATTAGCTGCGCTGCTCCTGCTTTTGGTTGAAAGCATGAATGGTCATCCTGCAACAAGCAGCTTTTTAGTGCTCGTCGATTTTGTGCATCTCGCTTCTATTTCGATATGGGTTGGCGGCATTGTTTATTTCATCCTTCAGATTAAAGAAGGAAAAGATGCGGTGATTGCGTTTATTCAGCCATTTACGAAGCTGTTATGGCTGACGATAGCGCTTGCCAGCGTAAGTGGTGTCGTGCTGACGGTATTTATTTTGCCAGATGCAAGCTACCTGTTCTATACAAGCTGGGGGCAGTTATTGTTGATAAAGGTGGCAGCAGTATTGCTTGCCCTATGGTTTGGCTACAAGGCAAAAACCTATGTCGTTGCTAACGAGAACGTGTCAAGACCACGGGCACTGCTCTATGAGTTTGCTACAATGGCTGTCGTGATCGCGCTTGCAGCAATAATAAGCTCGATTAGCCCAATGCCAAGCTTTGATCGTGCGATTAATGTACATCAAATGGGGGATGAACTACATTACACGGTGAAGCTGTCACCCAATGCGCCTGGTCCCAATTCGTTAAGCGTGACATTATGGTCGCTTAAGGAGGAGGGCGAAATTGCGAATGTGCAGCTGTCAATCGTAGCGAAGGATAAGCCGCGAACCTCTGAGCGACTATTTGAGCTGGATTCGATCGAGTTAGAGGATCATATCGAATTTCCCGGCTTTAACGAAAGCAGATTTGTTTTGGAGAACATGAGGCTGCCTTATCCGACGAAATGGCAGGCAGAGGTTGTCATCAGCTTCGTAAGCGGACAGCAGCGACAGTTTAGTTTTGAATTTGAAAATTAATTCAAATATTCGATAGTTGCATGACCATCTGCTTTTGCATATAATATTATTCATACTTACCTATATTGTGAACGCGTTGAAAGAGATAAGTACGCAACTGCAACCTATACAGGAACGCACAGCCATAGATTGAGAGCTGTACGATAGTCATTGCCTGCGGAAATTCACTCTGGAGCATGTGCTTGAACCTTCTATTGCTGTAGAAGTATTAGAGCGACACGTCCCCCTACGATACAGGGAGCTAAGAGATGACTCAAAAACAGGTCATCTGAATTAGGGTGGTACCACGGTTCTTCCGTCCCTTCGGGGAGGAGGAGCCTTTTTTTGTATACTGGTATAGCATAATGGAGGGAATCGCGATGAAGGAAAAATTAGAAGCTTTACGAATCGAAGCGCTTGCTGCGTTGGAGCAGATCGACCAAGCAAGCTCGCTTCAAGAGCTGCGCGTCAAATATTTAGGTAAAAAAGGTGCGCTGACGGAAGTGCTGCGCGGCATGGGAGGTTTAAGTGCTGAGGAGCGTCCTGTCATTGGTCAGGTAGCCAACGATGTGCGTGCTGCGATTGAAGAGGTAATTGAACGCAAACAGAACGAAATTCAGCAAGCGGAAACCAATCGCAGGCTGCGTGAAGAAACAATCGACGTCACGCTGCCAGGCCGTCAGCTTCCTGCTGGCGCTGTTCATCCATTGAACAAAGTAGCGCAGGAGATTGAGGATATTTTTGTTGGCCTGGGCTATTCCATTGCCGAAGGTCCAGAGGTAGAAACAGACTACTACAACTTCGAGGCTCTGAACCTGCCGAAGGATCATCCTGCCCGCGATATGCAGGATACGTTTTACATTACTGAGGAAATTTTGATGCGTACGCAAACGTCTCCTGTACAGGTACGTACGATGCAGGCGCATCGAGGTGAAACGCCAATCCGCGTCATTTGCCCAGGCAAGGTGTATCGCCGTGATGATGATGATGCAACGCATTCCTTCCAATTCAATCAGGTTGAAGGATTGGTAGTCGGGAAAAACATTCGTATGAGTGATTTGAAAGGTACACTGCTTCAGTTTGCACAGCAAATGTTCGGTGAGCATACGCAAATTCGCCTTCGTCCAAGCTTTTTCCCATTTACGGAGCCTAGCGCTGAGGTTGATGTAACTTGTGCGCAATGCGGCGGTTCTGGCTGTCGGATGTGCAAAGGGACAGGCTGGCTGGAGATTTTAGGTTGCGGCATGGTGCATCCGCGCGTGCTGGAGATGGGAGGCTATGACCCAGAGGAAGTAACAGGCTTTGCTTTTGGTATGGGGATCGAGCGTATTGCATTGCTGAAATACGGCATTGACGATATCCGTCACTTCTATACAAATGACACGAGATTCTTATCTCAATTTGCACGAATGTGAGTACCATACCAACGCGATGAAGAAGGGAAGATAATGAATGAAAGTCTCATATAAATGGTTGGAGCAATACGTTGATCTATCAGGCGTAACAGCCTCTGAGCTAGCTGAAAAAATGACGCGTGGCGGTATTGAAATTGATATCGTGGAAAGCAGAAACAGCGGAGTATCTGGAGTTGTTGTAGGTTATGTGAAAGAAAAGCAGAAGCATCCAGATGCCGATAAGCTTAATGTATGTAAAGTTGATGTAGGCAGCGGTGAGGAGCTGCAAATCGTTTGCGGCGCTCCTAATGTCGATGCTGGGCAGCATGTGCCAGTCGCAGTTATTGGAGCCAAGCTTCCGGGCGATTTCAAAATTAAGCGCGCGAAGCTACGTGGTGTGGAATCACAAGGCATGATCTGCTCGGCGAAGGAGCTAGGCTTAAATGACAAGCTATTGCCGAAGGAGCAGCAGGAGGGGATTCTTGTATTGCCTTCAACATTAGCACTAGGTACGCCGATTGAACAGGTGCTAGAGCTGGATGATGAGGTGCTTGAGCTAGATCTTACGCCGAATCGCTCTGATGCGCTAAGCATGCTGGGGGTTGCTTATGAAGCAGCAGCATTGCTTGGACGCGAAGTGAAGCTGCCTCAAGTTGTTATTGTGGATACAACTGCTCAAGCAAGTGAGCATGTTTCGGTAACGATTGAGAATAAAGAGCTATGCAGCCACTATTCTGCTCGTTATATTCAAGGCGTGAAGGTAGCAACGTCACCGCTATGGCTGCAAAACAAGCTGATAGCTGCAGGCATTCGCCCAATTAACAATATTGTAGACGTTACGAATTTTGTAATGCTTGAATACGGACAGCCGCTTCATGCCTTTGACGCCGATAAAATTCCTGGTGGACGCATTATCGTGCGTTCTGCTGCTCAAGGGGAGCTTCTGGTCACACTTGATGATCAGGAAAGAAAGCTTGAGCCGCATATGCTTGTCATTGCAGATGAAACCTCGCCAATTGCGCTTGCCGGCGTTATGGGCGGTGCAAGCACGGAGGTAACAACTGAAACCGTGAATATCATATTAGAGTCTGCCCGTTTTGCTGGCAGCACGGTTCGCAAAACATCACGTGATCTAGGGCTTCGTTCAGAATCAAGCCTTCGTTTTGAGAAAGAGGTAGATCCAGCGCGTGTTATCCCTGCGTTAAACCGAGCTGCGGCACTAATCGCTGAGCTTGGAGAGGGCTTGGTGCTTGAAGGAATCGTCGAAGAAGTTGTGAGCGACATTCAACCGAAGAAAATTGAGGTATCTCTGGAGAAAATCAATCGCGTACTTGGAACTTCTTTATCAGGCTTAGAGGTAAAAGCGATTCTGGCACGCCTCGGCTTTGCCTATGAGAGCAACGATAATGAGCAATACGTCGTGGAAGCGCCGACTCGTCGTGGCGATATGACACTAGCAGTCGATGTGATTGAGGAAATTGCCCGAATCTATGGTTATGACAACATTCCGACTACTCCGATTCACGGTGAGGTTATCCCAGGTGCATTAACGAAGCCGCAAAGCATTCGCAGAGAGCTTCGCAAGCGCTTGTCAGATTCCGGCATGCTTGAAGTGATCAGCTATTCCTTCACAAGTCCGAAGCATACGACACTGTTTCCTGATTTGACGCCAAATGAGAATGCAGTGAAGCTGCTCATGCCAATGAGTGAGGAGCGCAGTGTGCTGCGTACGAATTTGATTGCTCAGCTTATTGATATTGCAACGTATAACCGCAACCGCAAAAATGAATCATTAGCATTGTTCGAGCTAGGATCTGTTTTCCACACGGATGAAAACGAGTTGACTAAGCTGCCGGATGAAAAGCATCGTTTTGCTGCATTGTTAACTGGCAATCGCACACATGCTGGCTGGAACAGCCAAGCTGTTGCTTACGATTTCTATGATGCCAAAGGTGTTGTAGAGACTATTGCGGAGGCACTGGGCATTAGCGAGCTCATTAGCTATGAAGCAGCTCAACCTGAGCAATTCCATCCGGGTCGTACTGCTGCAATAGTATTACTGGCAAATGATGAGAAGCAAGTAATCGGTTATATCGGCCAGCTGCATCCAGAGCTTCAGCGCGAAGCTGATTTGGATGATACCTATGTTGTTGAGCTGGAGCTTGCTCCATTGTATGAACAGGCGAGCAGCGATATTGTGTATAAGGCTCTTCCTCGTTATCCTGCGATTACGCGCGATATAGCTGTAGTCGTTGAAGCTGGGGTACAAGTAGGAAGCTTGATTTCGACTATTAAACAAACAGCTGGTGAGCTTCTCGAGTCTGTTCAGGTGTTTGATATTTACACAGGCGAGCGCCTGGGAGCAGGCAAGAAGAGTGTTGCAATCTCTCTTGTTTATCGCCACAAGGAGCGCACGCTGACAGATGAAGAAGTAACTGAGCTGCATGAGTCCGTTGTTCAATTATTAGAACAATCTTTTGCTGCAGAATTGCGCAAATAGGCAGGAAACTATAGAAGCCGCATCGAATAAGTTCCAAGTGAGCTTAAGATGCGGCTTTTTGCTGTGGATACAGCCTAGCTACGGACAAGATGGAATGGGGGTACAAGCATGGACACAGAACAGATCGTGGTACATGTTGATATATTTGGTAGTCAGTATAAATTAAAAGGACACTCCAGTGTTGAATATATGAAATCAATCGCTACTTCGATTGATGAAATTATGCATAAATTAGCTAAAAATTTTCCCGTTCTGGATACACATAAATTAGCGGTTCTTGCCGCTGTTCAAATAACAGAAGAGGTTTTTCGGCTTAGAAGGGAAAACAGTCGTCTGCAGGCAGAGGAAGCACGACTTCATATAGCTGAGAAGCAGCTGGAGGAAGAAAAGCTGAAATGGCAGCAGCTTCACGAGCAGTATGAGCTTTATATGAAGCAGTCGGCCCAAGAATTGAACCAGCTGAAGGAAATCCACCAGCAGCAGCTGGAGCAGGAAAGGCATTTGCTTGATGCACGATTGGAAGAGGAGCGTAAGCTGTTTGCAACAGAAAAAGACGAACTAACTGCTGAATTTACAACAGAGCGTGCTCAGCTTGAGGCGTCTCATGCAGAGCAGCTGCAAGAAGTTATTGCCAAGTCAGAGCAGCTTCATACTGCGCTGGAGCAAACAATCGCACAGCTGAAGCTAGAGCATGAGGCTTCGCTTGTTGAGCTTCATAAGCAATATGATGAAGAAAAGCGTATCGCGCTTGTCAATCAAAAAAGCAGGTTCGAGGCTGAGCTTGCCAAGCAGAAAACAGATTATGAAACGTTAGCAGCAGAAAAAAATCAGCTGAAGCAACAGCAGGATGAAAAGGTTGCGACATTATCTGAGCAGCTGAAGCAAGCGCAAGAGCAGCTATTAGAAGCACAATTATTGCATGAGCAAAACATAGAGGCATTAAAGCAGGAGCTGCTGGTTAAGGAGCAGGAGCTTGCGCTTGAGAAGGAGCAGCTGCAGCTGCAGACGGAGCAAGTGAAGCGATCGCTGACCGATGAACAACAGCGTTGGCAAACTGAAAAGGAGCAGCTGCAAGCTCTGATCGAAGAGACTAAGCAGCAGCTCCATCAGCAGAAAGACAGCTTTGAACGTCGCCTCGCTCAGGCTGATGAACAAATTTTGGCGGCAATGGAGCAGGAAGAGGCGCTTCGCTCTGATCTGAATGAGGCTTCACGCGCTTACGCGGAGCTGGAAGAGCAGCGAATACAGCTTAATGAGAAGTATGAGCAGGAGCTAGAGCAGCTGAAGCAAATACAGCAAGAAGAAATAGAGCGGCAGAAGCAAGTTTTAGCACAAGAAAAGGAACAGCTGCTCCAGCAAGAAAGAGCAGCACAGGAAGTTGAGCTTGAAGCGCTTCGCAAGCAGCTGGAACAAGCTCATCAGCAGGAGCTGGAGCGACGGAAGCAAGCTTATATGCAGGAAAAGGAACAGTTGCTGCATAAGGAGAAAGACGCTAAGCAGCAAGAGCTCGAAGAGCTGCGTGTGCAGCTTAAGCTATCTCATGAGCAGGGGCTACAGCAGCTAAGCGAGCAGCTCAAGCTGTCGCATGAGCAGGAGCTGCAGCAGCTAAGCGAGCAGCTCAAGCAGAAGCATGCACAGGAGCTGCAGCAGCTAAGTGAGCAGCTTGCGTCTGTCAAGGAATACAATGAGCTGCAAGAACTTGAGCTGCAAGAAGCTCAGCAATCTTTGCAGGCTGTCGAGGCAAAGTGGCAAGCTCAGCTGGCGGACGAGCAGGCGAAGACCGAGCAGCTTATAAACAAGCTGTCTATAGTAGAATCAGCAGAGCGTGAAGCACAACAAACGATAGAAGCATTGAAGCAGCAATTAATAGATGAGGGTTTAAAGCTGCTGGCGATAGAAGAGCAGGAGGAGCTGCTTAGGAAGTCGGAACAGCAGCACAAGCAACAAGTTGATGAACTGCGCGAGCAAGTGAAGATTCTTCAATTCAACATAGCCGAGCAGACTGCAGCATATGAAGCAAGACTTAAAGCAGCCAGCGAAGAGGCAGAGCAGAAGCTCGGAGAACAGCAGCATATGCACCAAAATGAACAGGAGCTGACATTGCTTCTCATTCAAGAGCTGGAAGAAAAAGCAGCACAGCTTGAGGCCAAGCTTCAACAACAAACATTAGAGGCGCGTGAGCGTATCCAGTATAATGAGCAGCTTGCGGAGCAGTTGCAGGAAGAGTTGAATGCTGAACGAGCGAGCGCAAAGCAGCAGCTTGAAGCAATTGAAGCAGCCAAGCAGAAGCTAGTGGAAGAATTGCAAAGGCTGGAGGAAGAATTGGAATTCAGCGCAGCTGTTCAAGCAGATCTTGAGAAGCAGTTAGCTGAGCAGCAGGCGGTCTCGCAGCAGATTGAGCAATATAAGCAAGCGATACAAGAGCAGGAAGTTCGTATTGCAGAGCTTCAGCAAACGCATGAACAGTTGGAGAAAAAGCAACTGCAGGATGCAGCCAAGGCTGAGGAACTGCTGCAGTATTTGGAATTGAATGCTGCGAAGGAACGAATGACCGCAAATCAAGTTGAGATGGCACAAGAGCGCATCCAAGAGCTGGAGGCAAGCTTGAACAGCCATCGACAGCGAGATCAAGAGCTTCAAGAAGAAGTCAAGCAGTTGGAGGCACAGCTGCACCAGCAACAACAACGTGTAAAGCAAGTTGAACAGCAGGCAGCTCTATACGAGGAGCAGTTGGCGTTGCAGGAAGAGGCTGCTGCTGCATTGGCCGAGCAGCAGGCTGCTACAGCAGATACAGATCGATTGAGTCAAGAGCTTAGTGAGCTTAAGAGTCAATATGAGCATCTTCAGCGTGAGTATGCGAAGCTGCAAACAGAGTATAATGAGTGGATTGAGCTGATCGAGCAGGGCTAAGAGAGCGCATAAAATGCTCCTGTCGCAGGACAGGAGCATTTCTTGATTGATTAACCAACTACGACCAGCTTTGTAATCATCGTGCGATGTCCTTGTCCACAAGGGATCGAGCAGCGGATTTCATATGTACCTGGTTCATTTACTGTAATTTCTGTTGGCTTGTTGTTTACAATATTGTTGTATTGGGTATTCAATATTTCGATGCCATGAACGCCCTCAATAGAGTTCACGTTCAATTCGATTGCTTCACCAGCACGAATCGCATAGTATTCCTTATCAAACTCCCAGTTGGAAGCAACAATTTCTAGTGATCCGGTGGCGATTTCTTCTTCTGAAACTTGAATTGGAGCTTCTGGCTGTGATTTGCTTCCACCTGTATCTGAACCGCACGCAATAAGCACGCACATCATAACAGCAGCAAAAACAAGGACTAACCATTTCTTCATACAATATAACCCCTTTGTTTGTATTATCAATTATCATTGTATCTCATTACAGCACTTTATGTAATGATTGCCAGTGAACAGCTATTGACAAAGTGTTGAACTTTTTATAAAGCAAGGTCCTTCAACCGCAATAGGCTGAAGGACCTTGTCATTGTTGAAATGGTTACTTTTTACGATCAGCAGCTTCATAAGGGTTGCCGCTTGGAATAAAGAGATCGATAATCCCGATCACAAGCGCGGCTAAAATCGCGCCCAAAATGGAGACAGAAACGCCGCCAACAATAAATTGTGCAAGCCAGATGACTAAGGCGCTGACGATAAATCCAACGATTCCACGACCAAATGGGGTAACCTTTTTACCGAAGACTCCTTCAATTATCCAGCCAAGTGCAGCAATTACGAGTGCAAGCAGTAGTGCGCTCCAAAATCCACCGACTGTAAATTGAGGAACAATCCAGCCAACTAGCATAAGCACTAAAGCAGAAACTACAAATCGAACGACATGTCCAAGAAAGCTCATTTTAACTACCTCCATGATTTCTTTGTAAACTTCATGTTGTACGAAAAATCTATAATCAGTGTTGCCAAAATACAAAATAATATGTATCGCATAGTACAAGAAATGAAACTTTAAGCTATAATAATAAAGCGTGAGAATGCTTCGATACACTTTTCAATTGGAGAAAAGATGCTTATTGAAGGTTAATGAAACGTTTAAGGAGTGTTATCGTGGATTCTAAAATATTGACAACACTTGAGTATTCCAAAATAATCGATCGGCTTAAGGCGCATGCTGCAACTTCACTGGGCAAAAGCAAAGTTGAGGCGCTTTTCCCTGAAACTGATTTGGAACAAGTGAAGCAATTGCTGCAGCTTACTGATGAAGCTTATGCTGCTGATCGTCTTAAAGGTGCAGCCCCGTTTGGCGGCATTTTCGATTTATCATCTTCACTACATCGTGCACGGATTCACGCAACTTTGAACGCCTCTGAGCTAATGGAGGTAGCTTCTACCTCACGAGGATCGCGTCGCGTGAAACGTTTTATAGAGCAAGTGAATGAGGAACATCCAATTCCTTCTTTATTGACGTATGCTGAGCAAATTAGCGAGCATCGTGAGCTGGAGGAAGAAATTTTAGCCTGCATCGACGAGCAGGGGGAAGTAATGGATTCCGCAAGTAATGAGCTGGCTGCTATTCGAAGAGAACTACGCGGTGGAGAAGCGCGTATAAGAGAAAAGCTCGAGACGATGATTCGATCCTCGTCTGTTCAAAAAATGCTTCAGGAATCGATCATCACGCTTCGTAATGACCGATTTGTTATTCCGGTTAAGGCGGAGTACCGTTCGAGCTTTGGCGGTATTGTTCATGACCAATCAGGCTCAGGAGCAACGCTATTTATTGAACCAGAGGTTATCGTTGCAATGAACAACCGTCTGCGTGAGCTGCGCGTACAGGAGATTCGCGAGATAGAAAAAATACTACAGCGACTGACTGCACTCGTTAGTGATTGTGTAGAAGATTTTTTATATGATCAGGATCTAATCGGTCATATCGATTTCACGTTTGCCAAGGCAAGACTGGCACATGCACAGCGTGCGATTATGCCAAAAATGAATGATCGGGGCTACATGAAGCTTAAACGCGGCCGTCATCCGTTGCTTGATCCGAAAAAGGTTGTACCGCTTGATTTGGAGCTAGGTAATCAATATCATTCCATCATTGTTACCGGTCCTAATACTGGTGGTAAGACCGTTTCCTTAAAAACAGTTGGACTTTTAAGCTTAATGGCGATGTCCGGCTTATTCGTACCAGCCGATGAAGGAAGTCAGCTTTGTGTATTTGATGCGATATTTGCCGATATTGGAGATGAGCAGAGCATTGAGCAAAGCCTAAGTACATTTTCCAGTCATATGACCAATATTATTCGAATTTTGGAACAGATGACCTCTAAAAGTCTCGTATTGCTGGATGAGCTGGGAGCGGGGACAGATCCTTCAGAAGGCTCGGCGCTTGCAATCGCTATTCTTGAGCATATTCACGCGAAAGAATGCAGAGTGATTGCGACGACGCATTACTCTGAGCTTAAGGCATATGCCTTTAATCGCAAGGGCGTCATTAATGCCAGCATGGAGTTTGATATTGCAACCTTAAGTCCTACTTACCGCTTGCTTGTTGGTGTACCTGGACGAAGCAATGCATTCGCTATCGCCGAGCGACTTGGCTTAAGCACAGCTATTATAGAGCGTGCCAAGGGAGAAGTAAGCGAAGAGGATACGAAGGTCGAAAATATGATCGCTTCCCTTGAAGAGCATCGATTATCAGCAGAGTCTGATCGAGAAATAGCCGAAAAGTTGCGACTTCAGATGGAGCAGCAACGTATTAAGCATGAGCAGGAGCTTGCTCGCTTTGCCGAACAAAAGGAAAAACTTCTTGAAAAAGCCCAAGCTGACGCGGATGCTGCCGTTAGCAAAGCTCGCAAGGAAGCCGAGCAAATTATTACTGATTTGCGCAAGCTTGCTATGGACGAAGCCGCTTCTATTAAGGAGCATAAGCTGATTGAGGCGAAGCGTAGATTGGATGAGGCTCGGCCTGAGCTTAAGATGAAGCCAAGACCACCGCGAGACGGGAAAAAACAAAAGCTGTCTGCAGGTGACGAGGTCAAGGTATACAGCCTGAACTCCAAAGGACATATTGTAGAGCTACATGGCGAAGAAGCAACCGTTCAGCTCGGCATTATGAAAATGAAAGTGAAGCTTGACGATCTGGAGCTTCTACAGGCGAAAAGCCAGCAGCCTGTGCAACAGCAGAAGCAAGCTGCAAGCCTGAAGCGGACAAAGGATGATACCGTTCGTATGGAGCTTGATCTGCGCGGTGAATCCTTGGAAGAAGCGATTATCGAGGTCGATCGCTTTCTAGACGAGTCTTATCTGGCAGGGATGGGACAGGTATATATCATTCATGGAAAAGGCACAGGCATATTGCGTGCAGGCATTCAACAATACTTGCAGCGTCATAGCCTAGTCAAGTCTTATCGCACAGGCAATTATGGGGAAGGTGGCAATGGTGTTACCGTTGCTGAGTTAAAATAGTCGAGATGAAGTGAGGGGAGAAACATGGATCCGGAAATCGACTGGTTGTTGGAAAATGAATATTTAACATCCATCGTGTACGTATCGGTTGCAGTATTGTCATTAATTGTGTTTTTATCGATTTTCGAGCTAGTCGCAAGGTATCGCTGCTGGCATGAAATTAAAAATGGCAATTTGGCAGTTGCAATGGCAACAGGCGGGAAAATCTTCGGTATCTGTAATATTTTCAGATTTTCTATTTCGATGAACAGCTCGATCTACGAACAATTGCTTTGGGGCGCATATGGCTTTTTAATTTTAATGATAGCGTACTTTTTGTTTGAGTTTTTGACGCCGATATTTAAGATTGATAAAGAATTGGCTAGTGATAATCGTGCAGTTGGCTTTATTGCCATGGTCATTTCCATTTCGTTATCGTATGTCATCGGTTCGACCATTTTAATTTAATGAAGGCAGGTGTTCATGTGAAGTACTTACCTAAGGTACTAACGATCATATCGATCCTGTTCTTTTTAATAGGAATAATTTATGTATCGAACATGAACTAATCGTGTTTATGTTCCAGAGAGGAAGTAATGAGTAATGGAAACAACAACAATTTGTCCTTGGTGTGAGTCAGATATTGTATGGGACCCGGAGATTGGACCTGAAAAATACTGTCCGCATTGTGATAACGAAATTAGCGGTTATCGCACACTTGAATTTGATGCCGATTTTGACAACGAAAATTCTGAACAAGTCGATCCAATGGACCATGATCTTGAGGACGAAGATAACTGGGATGATGATGATCGGGGCATTTTACGATCCAAGCGCGAAATCGCTGCAAACAGTGCTATTCAGAACTTGCTTAATGAGCAGTACGAGATGCCCGAATGCGTCAACTGTCGTGAATATATGCTTGAAGCAGGGCAGCAAGTGATTGGACAGCAAGGAGAATTTGAAGCAAAGATTGCGCCTGAAACGGAAATGCCGCTCGTCCGTTCTACGATGAAAGTCATATGGTATGTATGTCCTTCCTGTTATCGCACGGACAGCTACTTAAGCTTGGAAGACCGCAAGCAAATGCTAGATGCGTTGTCTCCGGCTGAAGAGCAATAAAATATTGGAAACGATGTGCCAAGGGTATGAGCACTTTCGTTGAGGGGTAACTTATTGTGAGCAATTACAATAAGTGAGGAGCGATAGACATGGCAAAAGTGTTAGATCGACAGGCTCTGCTCTTGCTCGCAATTTATGTATCCTTCGGTTTTGCAAATGCCCTTTCAGGCACCTTTATTCCGGTATACTTATGGAAAGCAAGTGGATCATACTTAACAGTAGCATTATTCGCACTCGCGCAATACAGTATAGGGGGACTGACCTTCTATCTGTGCGGCAAATGGATTAAAGAAGGGAATAAACTTAACTGCCTGCGAGCGGGATGTTTGCTCTCAGGCGTTTTTTATTGCTTAGTATTATGGATGCAAGAATCAGCAAGTCAGCTTCCTTTTATACTTGGAATAATTAGCGGGGCAGGTCTTGGCTGCTACTGGGTAGCTTATAACCTCATTTATTTTGAAATTACAGAGCCAGATACGAGAGATCGCTTCAATGGAACACAAGGGCTGCTAGGAGCGGGCTCAGGTATTATTGCGCCTTGGATGTCAGGCTTGCTTATTAGCTGGCTAGCGGGTCAGAGAGGCTATACGCTTATATTTACCGCTTCTTTACTGATTTTTGCCTGTTGTGGTGCATTAAGCTTTTTCATTAAAAAGCGTCCGCCGCAAGGAACCTATGATTGGCTGTATCCTCTAAAGCGGTGGCGCAACCATACTGAGGAAAACAAGCAATGGCGATATGTATTTGGCGCAGTAACGATGCAGGGCATACGCGAGGGTGTATTTATGTTCCTCATTAATCTGGTCGTATTCGTGGCCACTAGAGACGAGGCCAAAGTTGGTACCTATACACTCGTGGCTTCTCTTACTTCACTTGTAAGCTTTTGGCTTGTAGGTCGATTTATTAAGCCAAGCTTTCGAAAGTACGCTATGCTAATTGGTGTAATTTTTTTAAGTCTTGTCATCATTCCATTTTTTTGGAGAATCGACTACCGCGCATTGATTATGTTTGGTGTAGGGACTTCGTTGTTATATCCGCTCTATATTATTCCAATTACTTCAAAGGTATTTGATATGATTGGTTCAACCAAGGAATCGGTAGCGCATCGCGAAGAGTTGATTATCTTCCGAGAAATTGCCCTTACGTTAGGTCGTGTCGTAGGCCTAATTCCATTTTTTATTTACGTGTTATGGGTTAATACTGAAGTAGGATTGGTATGGGTCTTGCTGTTGGTTGGCTGTGCTCCTATTATTGGCTGGTTTTTTATGCGCCCGTTATTTCATATACAGCACAAACGCTATAGTGGAGATGACGTCGGAAAAACCCAAGCAGTATTAAAGCCAAAACCACAATCGGAGGCTTAATATATGGTAAAAGTAGTAACCAATGTTTTAGAACTTGTCGGCAATACGCCAGGTGTAGTTCTTCAGCGAATTACGCCAGAGAACTGTGCCGAAATTATTGTAAAGCTTGAATATATGAATCCGAGCGGAAGTGTGAAGGATCGTGCTGCTTATAATCTGATTGCAGAAGCAGAAAGACTAGGCATATTGAAGCCTGGTGCTACGATTATCGAGCCTACTAGCGGCAACACGGGGATCGGTCTAGCGATGAATGCTGCCGTCAAAGGGTATCGCATGATTTTAGTTATGCCAGACAATATGACCAAGGAAAGAATTGCCTTGTTGAAAGCTTATGGCGCTGAAGTTGTACTTACGGATGCTTCTAAGCGCATGCCTGGAGCGATAGAGAAGGCGGAGGAGCTGCAAAAACAGATTGAGAACGCATTTATTCCGAATCAATTTCAAAATGAAGCCAATCCAGACATTCACCGTAAAACGACTGCGCTTGAAATTTTAGAGCAATGTGAAGGCCGACTGGATGGCTTTGTTGCTTCTTCCGGTACAGGAGGAACCATAACTGGTACAAGTGAAGTACTTAAGGAGAAGCTCCCAGAGCTGTATGTAGCTGTCGTTGAACCAAAAGGCTCGCCTGTGCTGTCTGGCGGTCAACCAGGACCACATAAGCTTGTAGGCACGAGCCCAGGCTTTATTCCAAAAATACTTAATACAGCTATATATGATGAAATTATACAGGTTGCTGATGAGGACGCGCTCCAAACGATGCGTGCACTGGCTATGAAAGAAGGACTATTGCTAGGCCCTTCCTCAGGAGCTACCGTATGGGCAGCAATAGAGCTAGGCAAGCGACTTGGAAAAGGGAAGCGGGTTTTGTGCGTCGCGCCCGATACGGGAGAGCGGTACTTAAGCATGAATATATTTTAAGTACACTGGCACGAGGTGTGCCGGCCTTCTAACTATTGTCAGCATAGAGATTTGCCTTGGAGCACAAGCTAAAGGAGTAGTATATGCACAATAGTGAGGAGGGCTTATGATGCAGCCAATGACGAATAAAGAGCTTGAGTATGTAATTGACTCCATGTCTAACGAAGACTTATTGATGAAAACTTCTGCAGCTGCTGCAGCAGCATCCACCCATCCGGAAGTGAAGCGCTGCTGTGAGCAAATGACAAAATTGCATCAAACAAATTACAACACACTTATGCAAGCACTGCAGCAGCATCAATCTGTTGCTCCAATGAACTAATTTCAAGATTTGGAGGGTTAAACGATGGCAAATAATCAATTACAGCTAACGGAAGATGATTTGGTTGGAGTAGTATTGTCGGATCTTAAGCGTGTGGTGCGCGAATATGCTACCGCTGCTACAGAATCGTCGTGTCCAGAAACACGTCAAATGTTTACGAATCTGCTTAACAGCACGCTAATGATGCAAGGTCAGCTTTTTACAGCAATGTCGCAAGCAAACATGTATGAAGCGCCAAGCACAGCACCTAAAAAAGAATTAGACAAGCAAATTCAATCCTATACACAAATGGCTCAACAAACACAATCGTGGCTTCAGCAAGGCATGCAGGCTGGTGCGTTTAGCATGCAGGAAGGCAACCAAATGCAGTCTACAACGCATTAATGTGTCATTCTCAGTTAAAATGAAGCTCATGCAGCATAAAAAAGACCCATTAGGGTCTTTTTTATCTTTGCAGGATTAACCTATTCGGTGTAAAATAACGTACATAGCGTTTTGCTATACCACAAAACGTGGGAAGGGGTAATTTCATGACAGGTATTTCAGATTTTCAATTAAAAGTGCTAGCGCTTCTTCAAGAAGACGCCAGAATCAAGCCAGAATTAATGGCCACAATGCTAGATGCATCAGTTGATGAGGTCAAGGATGCGATTGCCGCCTTGGAGCAAAACCATGTGATCGTGAAGTACGCTACAATCGTAAACTGGAGTAAAATGCATGATGAAAAGGTTACGGCCTTAATCGAGGTACAAATCACACCTGAACGCGGTCGCGGCTTTGACAGAATTGCTGAATCGATATATTTATATCCTGAAGTAAAATCGTTATATCTAATGTCGGGTGCTTACGATCTTCAGGTCGAAATTGAAGGAGATAGCCTGAAGGAAGTTGCCTCATTTGTATCGAATAAGCTGTCAACAATTGAAGCAGTTCTTTCGACTAAAACTTATTTTATTCTAAAAAAATACAAACAGGATGGCATTATCTTCGAAGAGCATGAAAGTGATCATCGGATGATGGTGTCCCCTTAAGAAGGGTGAAACGTGATGACAAAGGAAGCATCGCAACGATCATCCGTACCTGTGCAAACACGGCAAATGTCTGATTATCTTAATCCAGCAGTTCGCAATATTAAACCATCAGGGATTCGTCGTTTTTTTGATCTTGTTAGCACACGCAAGGATGTCATAACACTTGGTGTAGGAGAGCCAGATTTTGTTACACCTTGGCATGTACGCGAAGCGGCAGTCATGTCTTTGGAACGAGGAAAAACACAATATACCTCTAATGCAGGTATGCCAGAGCTTAGAGAAGCGATTTGCAATTATTTAGATTCTAGCTTTCATGTGCAATACGAGCCAAGCAATGAGGTAATTGTCACCATTGGTGGCAGTGAAGCGATTGATCTTGCGCTGCGCGCATTAATCACACCAGGCGATGAAATTTTGATTCCAGAGCCTTGTTATATTTCTTATTCGCCAATTACAACGCTAAGTGGCGGCGTGTCTGTAGGAATTGAAACGTATGCCAAGGATCAGTTCAAGCTGACGGCTGAAGCATTGGAAAAGACGATTACACCGCGATCTAAAGTCCTAATTTTATGCTATCCAAGCAATCCTACTGGTGGAATCATGACCTATGAGGATTGGCTGCCAATTGCTAAAGTTGTAGAAGAACATGATTTGATTGTTATTAGTGACGAAATTTATGCAGAGTTGACCTATGGCAGCAAGCATGTTAGCTTCGCTGCAATGCCTGGCATGAAGGATCGCACCATTCTGGTAAGCGGCTTTGCCAAAGCCTTTGCCATGACAGGCTGGCGCTTGGGCTATGCATGCGGACATCCAGATCTTATAGCTGCCATGCTGAAAATTCACCAATACACGGTAATGTGCGCACCAGTAATGGCTCAATATGCTGCAATCGAGGCTTTAACGAACGGACTTGAGGAAAAGGACCGCATGGTTGAATCGTACAATCAGCGTCGTCGCCTTGTCGTTCAGGGCTTCAGAGATATTGGACTTGAGTGCCATGAGCCGCAAGGAGCATTTTATGCCTTCCCTTCTGTTAAGTCGTTAGGTTTGACGAGTGAGGAGTTTGCACAGCGTTTGCTGGAGGAAGCAAATGTTGCTGCAGTTCCAGGTGATGTGTTTGGTCTCGGAGGAGAAGGACATCTGCGATGCTCTTATGCAACGAGTGTCGCTAACCTTACAGAGGCGATTGATCGAATTGGACAATTCGTATATAAGCTGAAGCAATAGTTTCAGCATCAAGCTGCAATAGGCTCGACATCATTGTCGAGCCTATTGCCTATCATAAAGATAATAAGGAGGCACTAGAATGAAGCTGTATACGCGTGGTGGGGATAAAGGAATGACAAGCTTGATTGGCGGACGAGTATTGAAAACGGATCCGAAAATTGAAGCATATGGCACGATAGATGAGCTCAACAGCTTTGTTGGGCTAGCAGCAGCTAAGGCAGGAGCCAATGAACAGACAGCCTTCATTGCAGAGCAGCTTGAAGACGTTATGCATGAGCTATTCGATTCAGGCTCTGATTTGGCCTACGCCGTTCAGAGTCATCCATACAAGGTGGGTGAGGAGCCAATCACTCGCCTGGAGGCATGGATTGATGAGCATACGGCTGCAAGCCCCGAGTTAACGAAGTTTATCCTGCCTGGTGGCTCTGAATTATCGGCAGCCCTTCATGTATGTCGAACGGTATGCCGCAGAGCAGAACGACAGACGGTAGCGCTGGCTCAGCAAGAACCAATCAATGAGGCTGTTCTGGCCTACTTAAACCGCTTGTCTGACTATTTTTTTGCTGCGGCAAGACGTGCGAATGCTTTACTGCATGTTGGGGATACACAATATATTAGAAGTGCGGACGTATTTAAAGGGAAGAAAAAGAATGAGTAAATGGACAGGGCGAGTAATCAAGCATTTATCAGATGATGACAAGCCCGCGCGTCAATGGGGAACAGCAGAAAATAGAGAATTATTGAAGGATTATTATCCACCGCTAACGGTAATTGCCACTCCTGAAGATGAGGGAAAGACAATCCGCGACGTCCTTGAGCGAGCATTTGGCGTTTCAAGCAAGCTACTTGCAGCTGTGCGCATGACGGACTATGGTTTGACAATCAATGAGGAACGTGTATATATTTCTGCCCCCGTTCAAGCAGGAGAGGTAATAAGGCTTCGTATGCTAAAAGAATACTCAGAGGATATTATGCCGCAGCCTATGCTACTTTCCATTGTATACGAGGATGATTTTTTGTTGATTGTGAATAAGCCCGCAGGAATCGTTGTACATCCAACTCATGGACATTATACGAATACACTTGCTAACGGCGTGACTGCCTATTGGCAGCAGCAAGGCAAGCAATACCGATTTCGTCCAATTCATCGTCTGGATGAAGAAACATCAGGGCTTGTAGCGATAGCTAAAAACCCGTATATCCATCAGCAGCTATCAGAGCAGCTACAGCAGGGCAAGGTGGACAAGCGTTATGCTGCAATCGTATACGGCGCCCCGATTCCTTCAGAAGGCTGTATTGAGGGCCCTATCGCGCGTGACCCTAACAAACCCCATTTGCGTATTGTGACGAGTAACGGAGCTCCATCCAAGACGATCTACGAACTAAAGGAGTCTTATTGTGGGGGGAATGCCGATTCTAATGTAGCAAGTCTCATCTCTCTTAAATTGCTGACAGGGCGAACACATCAAATTCGAGTACATATGCGAAGCATCGGACACCCTTTAATAGGCGATAAATTATATGGAATCGAGAGTGTGAAAAAGGAGCAGCTAGAGCACCTGATGACCAGGCATGCGCTTCATGCTGAGCAGCTTGGATTCTACCATCCGATGACAAAGCACTATATGAGCTGGCAGGCTCCAATGCCAGAAGATATGGAACAGCTTATACGATATATGAAGAAAGGAATAGAGCAATGAAAAAACTGACGATCTATGAATATCCGAAATGCGGAACCTGCCGCAATGCCGTTAAAACTTTAAAAGCGCTAGGCCGTGAGCTAGACCAGCGGCATATTGTTGAGAATCCGCCCACAGTGGAAGAGCTGAAAAACCTGCTCGCGATCAGCGGAGTTGAATTAAAAAAGTTTTTTAATACATCAGGTGATGTATATCGTTCTATGGGGTTAAAGGACAAGCTGGCATCATTATCCGAACAGGAACAGCTTGAACTGCTGTCTTCCAATGGCATGCTTATTAAACGTCCTATTGTAACCGACGGTGTGAAGGTAACGATAGGGTACAAGGAAGAGCTTTATAAGGAAGCTTGGGGGGAATAGTATGGTCCAATTGTTATCGCAGCTCGGCTCTTCGATTTTTTCTGAGGTAGCAGCGTGGAAACGTCAGGCGATTGCCAACGGAATGGATGTTATTGATCTGGGAATCGGCAGCCCGGATCAAGCCCCTTCACTCAAGGTCAGAGAGGCACTGTCGCAATATGTGCTGAAGGAAGACATGTACGCCTATCCTGCGCTGAAAAGCGGACTCCCGTTCCGCAGCAAGGCCGCTGAATGGATGGAGCATCGTTTTCAGGTGAAATTGGATGCTGCTACTGAAATATGCACGCTGGCAGGCTCGCAGGACGGTCTGGCTCATTTGGCAATGGCGATAGCGGAACGAGGCAGTCTTGCCATCGTTCCAGATCCAGGCTATCCGATCTATACGGCTGCTTTAGCATTAGCAGGCGTTGAGCCATATTTTATGCCATTAGTAGAGGAGCACCAATATTTGCCGCAATTGGAGTGTATCCCAGAAGAAGTATGGGAGCGAGCATCCTTTATATTGCTGAATTACCCAAATAATCCGATAACGGCAGTTGCTGATCTTGCTTTCTTCGAGAAGCTTGTCGCATTTGCCAAGCAAAAAAAGATATTGATCGTACATGATCTAGCTTATTCTGAAATGGGATATGACGGATTTCTTCCCCCAAGCATTATGCAGATTGATGGAGCAAAAGAAATCGCGGTTGAATTTCACTCCTTATCCAAGAGCTTTAATATGGCAGGCTGCAGAATTGGATTTATGGTCGGACAAAAGCAGGCGGTTGCGGCTTTAAGTGAATTGAAGGCCAATATTGATTACGGGGTTTTTGATCCAATACAGGATGCAGGCATCGTTGCCTTGGATGAAGCGATGTACGATACTCAATTTGTACGAGCAGGTGAAATCTATCAACGAAGAAGAGATGCATTTATTGCTAGATTGCATCAGGCTGGCTGGAACGTAGCTCCGCCATCGGCCACGATGTTTGTATGGGCAAAGCTGCCTAGCTTGCAGAATGGCGACCGTCCGGATGGAAGCTGGAGCGCACGCGTATTTGCCAAGCGCTGTCTGGATGAAACGGGAGTTGTTGTAATTCCAGGAGATGCCTTTGGCAGTCAAGGGGATGGATATGTTAGAATTGCTTTAGTAGAAAGCGAGCAGCGCTTAATAGAAGCCGCGGAGCGTTTGGCGGCATTTGTTTCAGTGCACGCTTGAAGGGGAGATGAACAATGACCGGAAAACGTCGTTATTTATTGGTAGACGGTATGGCTATTTTATTTAGAGCTTATTTTGCTACATCATTCACCGGGAAGATTAGAAGGACAAGCAGTGGCATACCTGTTAATGGTGTACATGGCTTTGTTCGTTATTTCGTAGATGCGATTCAAACCTATCAGCCAACTCATGTTATATGCTGCTGGGATATGGGGTCTACGACGTTTCGTACGGAGCAATTCGGTGATTACAAGGGAAATCGCCCACAGGCTCCTGAGGATTTGATTCCTCAATTTGATCTGGTTAAGGAAGTCGTTGAGAGCTTCGATGTTCCGAATATTGGATTAGAGGGCTATGAAGCAGACGATTGCATGGGCACACTTGCTGTTAAGCTAGGTCAGGAGCATGAGGTCGTTATTGTGACGGGAGATCACGACATGCTTCAGCTTGTAGCAGATAAAGTACATGTAGCGATTATGAAAAAGGGGATCGGCAACTACCAGCTATATACACCTCAGTTTTTACTAGATGAGAGAGGACTTACACCTGCTCAGGTTATTGATGTTAAGGGGTTGATGGGGGATTCAGCCGATAACTATCCGGGGGTAAAAGGAATTGGCGAGAAAACAGCTTACAAGCTTATTCAGCAATTCACCTCGATTGAAGGCTTGTTGGGTAATTTGGATCAGGTATCTCCTACTATTCGCAAAAAAATAGAAAGTGATCTGGATATGCTTCACTTGTCTCGAAAATTGGCGACCATTCATTGCGAAGCACCGCTTGATGAGCTTGATGATGCGCATTGTGCATGGTGTATCAATAGGGATAAAATTAATCAAAAGTTTACAGAGCTGGAGTTTGGCAGCTTAGTGAAGCTAGTTGATCAACTAGAACCAATCGAAGTATAACGAATATATTAATATGGATTTTACGCAAACAGCTAATTCTTATGTCATGGCTATATTGACAGAATTAGCTGTTTTTATTGGTTTTTCATGAGACAAGCATAGGTATTTAGTGCGTAATCTTGCGCTTTTCTTCGAGGGTCAAGCCCTAATGTTCGGAAAAATTAGTATACTTGACCTAAATGATAGAGTATAATACAGGTATTAGGCTTGATCGCAGATTTGATAGAGGGGAGTAACTAAGGTGAAGGCAGAGTATATTAACCCGTTTTTGGAATCCGCTCAGTCGGTTATTGAGCAAGTCGTTCAAGTGCGTCCCTCAACTGGCGCAGTCTCAGTTAAGGACATCAAGTTTGTTGAGCAATACATTTGGATTCATATTGGTGTGAACGGTCATATGAATGGAGATATTATTTTTGGATTAAAAGAAGATGTTGCCCTGAAGATGATATCAGCAATGATGGGTGGATATGCGATTTCGGAGCTTGATGAAATGGGTAGAAGTGCAATTTCAGAGCTTAGCAATATGATTAGTGGCAATGCAAGTACTATTCTGTATAATCAGGGCTTAGCGGTTGATATTACGCCTCCGCGGATTGTAGAGATGGCGCAAGCTGCTGGCTTTGAATCATCGAAAGCACTGGCTGTTCCATTAATTATTGATGGGATTGGCGAACTGGATATTCAAGTGCTCGTTTCATAGTGAAAAGCTCCCCAGAGGAGCTTTTTTTATTGGATATTTTGCTTAATAGATTGGAATGAAGTACACTGTTGAAGGGTGATGCTATTGTTGGACCATAAAGTAATCGTCATTACAGGAGCCTCAAGCGGAATTGGCGCATTATTGGCTAAAGAAACAGTCAAGCAAGGCGCAACAACGATTATTACAGGCAGAAATGAAGAGCGTCTACAGAAAATTGCTTCGCAGCTTGGTGAAAAAGGTCGATATTATGTTATGGATGTAAATCATGCTGCGCGTATTCAGGAGGTTTTCGAACAGATTTTACATAAATATGGTCGCATTGATATTGTTGTAAACAATGCGGGCTATGGACAGTTTGCCAATATTGAAGAGCTTAGCCTTGAGCAATATGAACATATGATGGACACGAACTATATGGGCGTTGTTCGCTGCACGAAGGCTGTGTTGCCGCTGATGGAAGCAGCTGGTTCAGGACATATTATTAATATAGCATCTCTTGCGGGTATGATTGGATCTGCCAAATCAACCTCATATTCTGCAACCAAGCATGCCGTTCTCGGATTTACTAATTCCTTACGAATGGAGCTTCGTGGTCGGAACATTCCAGTTGCAGTTTCTGCGGTTAATCCAGGTCCAATTCGTACGCCATTTTTTCAAATCGCGGATCCAGGCGGAACGTATGTCAACAATATTGATTGGCTGATGATGGAGCCGGAATACGTTGTGAAAAAGATTATAAAACTAATGCATACCAGAAAAGCAGAGCTTAATTTGCCTCATCTTGCAGGGATCGGATTAAAGCTGTATGGGTTGTGTCCTCGCTGGATTGATAGCTTTGCCGGGAAATGGATGAACAAAAAATAGTGAGTCGCTCAATATGGATCGAGCAAAAAGGAAGGAAGTTATGATGTCTAGTCGTACGTGGTCGGAACTTGGTATTAATGAACCATTAGTAAGGTTGCTTGAGGAGCAACAAATTATAGAGCCAACTCAGGTGCAGCAGGAAGCGATTCAGGCGCTGCTTGCTGGCAAGGATATAGGCGTCAAGTCACAAACGGGAAGTGGAAAAACACTTGCGTTTTTATTGCCGATGCTCCAGAAAATCGATATCTCTTCGAAGGCGATTCAGGCGGTTGTACTGGCACCCACACAAGAATTAGCCATGCAAATTGTAAGAGTTGCAGATACGTATGCTGATGCTCTAGGTGTCAAAGTACAACAGCTGATCGGGGGTGCAGCGGTAAAGCGTCAAATTGAGAAGCTTAAGCTCAATCCGCATTTAGTCGTTGGGACACCAGGTAGAATGAATGAGCTCGTTAAAAGCAAGAAGCTTAAGCTGCATGCCGTCAAATTTCTAGTTATTGATGAAGCTGATCAAACCTTCGAGCTTGGTTCGCCTGCAGATATCGAGAATTTGCTGTTCAGTATTAACAAGCAGCGTCAGACTGCATTTTTCTCAGCAACGTATCCAGATCTTATGGAGCGATATGAACGAAGATGGATGAGTGAGCCTGAACGAATTGTTATTTCCCCTGCGGAAAAAGTGGCATCGACAATTGAACATTATTATGTTGTATGTGATCAACGCTCAAAGCTTGATTACACTCGGCGTTTGCTGCGTACGGTAGATGCTAGACCAGCATTGTTGTTTGTCAATGATACGAACCAAATTTCAAACTGGGAAGCAAAGCTGAAGTTTGAAGGATTTAAAGTTGAGGCGTTGTATGGAGAAGCAGACAAGCAGCGTCGTGCTTCAACCTTAACGGCTTTTCGTGAAGGAAAGCTGGATGCTATTCTTTCCACGGATGTAACAGCTAGAGGGATTGATATTGCTGATTTGCCGCTAGTTATTCAGATCGAGCCGGCGATTGACGCTGATCATTATGTGCATCGTGCTGGGCGCACGGGAAGAATGGGGAAACAGGGACTAATGATCTCTATTGTGACTTCGAAGGAGAAGTTCATAATGGACAAATTTATGAAGCAGCTCGATATTACGATAGAAGAGCGCATGCTGTTTAGAGGCAAATTACTAAATGAATCGCAAGTATCAGAAGCTACACGTTATGTGCCGAATAAATCAGGTAACGCGAAGCGGCCAGCTGCAACGACGCCTTCTGTCTCAGCCAAAGCAGTTGAGGGTGCTTCTATGCAACAAAAGGCGGAGATTAAAGGGCAGACAGAACAGAAAAATCGTGTGAAAATCGACAAAAAATCCCCAAAAGCTCCAACAAAAGCTCCAACAAAAGCAAAGAAGAAGAACGAAGGTAAAAACAAAGGTGCGCCTAAATGGCTAAAGGAAAAAAGAGAGAATAACGGACAATAAGATGAGCTACATCAAAAAGAGACTCGTCCAAGGCGCGTATATGTTTGCGTTTGGACAAGTCTCTTTTTGATATTGTTCAAAAAATTCGTTAAACTTAACATTAGAGGTGAGCATATGAGTGCAGTTTTGCGTGTTGAACAATTAAGTGGAGGCTATAGCCCCAAGCGTTCAATTATTCATGATCTTGATATCGAGATCAATGAAGGAGAAATGGTAGGACTGATCGGTGTTAATGGGGCAGGTAAAAGTACGACAATCAAGCATATATTAGGATTAATGACGCCACATCAAGGCAGAATTACGATTAATGGTACAACTTTGGACGAGCATGTAGAGGATTATCGGAGCAGCTATACCTATGTGCCGGAAACACCTATATTGTTTGATGAATTAACCGTAGAAGAGCATCTAAGATTAACCGCGATGGCTTATGGAGTTCCTGAGCAGCAATATGTGGAGTTGACTGAAAAACTGCTAGAACGCTTTCATATGGTAAAAAAGCGCAAGGCTCTTTCAGCGCATTTATCAAAAGGAATGAAGCAGAAGGTAATGATTATGAGTGCACTGCTTGCAAAGCCATCGTTGTTCATTATTGACGAGCCTTTTTTGGGCCTTGATCCATTAGGGATTCGCTCATTGCTAGAGGATCTTGTTGAAGTGAAAAGGAATGGTTCAGCGATATTAATGAGCTCTCATATTTTATCTACTGTGGAGCATTATTGTGACCGTTTTATTATGCTGGATCAAGGCAGAATCATCGCACATGGTACACTAGACAATATGCTCCAGCAGGCTTCTGAACATTCCAAGCGTGCCGTTTCAACATTAGAGGAGGCCTTCTATGCAATGCTAAACGGAGGCGAGGCCTAATGACGGACCAATCAATTTCTATAGAGTTGTGGCGTAAGCGAAAGCATGAGTTTGCCAAAGTGATCGTGCCTTATCTCATGTACATGGCACGAAGCGGCTTCCCAGCCGTTTTGGCGCTTGTTGGAATACTTGCCGCTCTGCAATATGTGGATTTGATTCAAAATGTCCCGCCTGATTTGCCTATTGCATGGATTGGGGCAATTATTTTAACACCACTTGTTTGTTATAGCCCGTTTCGCAGTTATTTGAAGGAAGCGGATGTTATCTTTTTGATGCCTATGGAGCATAAGCTGAAGTCCTATCTGAAAATGGCTCACATTCGCTCATTTCGAAACAGCAGTGGACTGCTTCTTTCCGTCTTGTTAATTTTTTGGCCATTATATCGCCAGAGCGATGGATATATCGGAATATGGATTGCAGTTATTCTGGTGCTGGTCAAGCTCATCAATGCGAATTTTGCTTGGCAGGAAAGACGAATGGCATGGGACCAGCACCGGACAATCATTCGTTTGCTGCGCTGGCTGCTGATGTTTGTTGTCGTTCTAGGATGGCTCATGCGTGTATCTATTTTAACGACTGCTATCGTAACGATCAGTGTTGTTGCGCTCCTTTTTACGCTTTACAGAAGCTTTAAGAAGCAAGGATTTCCATGGAGAAGGCTAATTGAAGAAGAGAAGCTGTCGCTGCGCCGCATCTATTCTTTTTTTAGCTGGTTTATTGATATTCAGGGAGAAGCGCCAAATGTGAAGCAGCGCCGATATTTGGGGTGGCTGATTCGGTTGGTGCCATATCGTAAGTCTTCAACATTCATCTATCTGCATGTCATTACATTTGTCCGTACGGAGATAGGCGGAATTTGCATTCGTTTAGTGCTTCTAGGCGCACTGGTTAATTATATGATTGCCGATAATGATGGCATGATGGGCTGGGGAGCAGTAATCAGCTTTGTGCTTTTTGGGCTAATCGTATCGCTGCAGCTAAGTACGCTAAGAAAGGCGCATCGTCATGCGATATGGAAAGATATTTTTCCGCTTTCCGTTCATTTGCAACAGCGACAGTTAATCGCGGTTGACCAAATACTATTGTATATTATGCTCGCTATCCTGCTAGTTGGTACGTTCCCGATGTGGAATATCGGCTATGCAACACAACTTATATTAATGCTCATATTTTTGCTTGCATACCCAATGCTTCGTGCAAAGCGATTGCAAACCGTACTTCGCAAGGAAGAAGAGCTTGATTAATTAAAAAAATAGTTGAGACATTGAGTAAACAAAAAACCGAACTATCATACGAAATGGCTAGTACAGCATTTCGTTATAGTTCGGTTTTCATTATGACCTAATCAGAAGTCGCAGCTTAATGCTCGGCTTACTACGCTTTAGCTGAAACCTCTTGCACCGCTTTATAGATACTATCATACAACTCTTCCAGTTGTTCAGCTTCAATACATGAAAAGGCAACACGCAAATCCGTTTCGCCTAAAGCGATTGTTCCGATTCCATAATGATCCAGCAAATGCTTGCGTACAGCATCAGCTGAAACTTCTGTAAGCTTTAAGCACATAAAGTAACCAGAGTTAAATGGATAGTATTGCAAGGTATCGCCATAGCGACCGCTATCAAGCAAGTCCTTTACAATATTAGCCCGTTTTTTCATAATTTCAAATTTCTCAGCCTTTTGCTGCTCAAATTCAGGCGATTTCAAAGCATGCAGGACAAAAGTTTGCGATGGGTGCGGACCACTAGAAATGGTTGCGCGAATAACGCCCAGCGTTTTTTGCTCTAGAGCAGCAAGAGCTGCATTGGAGGAAGAGGCGTACGTAATAAAGCCAACACGGAAGCCCCATACATATTCTTCTTTCGTTGCACCGTCAACTTTAACAGCGAGCACATTGCTGTGCAGGTCTGCCAGCTTGCTGAACAATGACTCTTGCAAGGAGTTTTCAAAAAACAGACCAAAGTAAGCGTCATCTGTTACAGCGATTACTTTAATGCCTTCTTCGGCTGCGGCCTTAATTGCAGCAACGATCGCATCGCCATCCTCTAAATCAGGCGTATAGCCTGTAGGGTTGTTAGGGAAGTTCAAGATTACAATCGCTTTTCCCTTGTTTTTTTGAGCAAGCAATGCCTGCTTCAAGCCTTCACTGTTGAAGCGTTGAGCTTCATTATATAGAGGATATTCCACGATTTCAGCATTTCGACGAATGCTGAAAGTCAATTCGTAGTTCTCCCAGTTTTTATCAGGAATAATAACGGCATCGCCTGCATCAGCAAACAGATCCGCTACTATGCTTAATCCATGTGTTAATGCGTTCGTTACAATTGGATTGCTAAACTCCGCTTTGATCGATGCCAGGGAAGGATTATCCTTCAACATTTTTTCACGCCATGCGCTGCGAAGCTCTGGC
This sequence comes from Paenibacillus septentrionalis, assembly GCF_042659865.1. Taxonomy (NCBI): domain Bacteria; kingdom Bacillati; phylum Bacillota; class Bacilli; order Caryophanales; family Paenibacillaceae; genus Paenibacillus; species Paenibacillus septentrionalis. Next base: position 750,976 of record NZ_JBHSTE010000001.1, on the reverse strand, counting down.
TTGCCTGCAGGTGGAGCATATTCGTAAATATCTTTTGGATTGTATGCGCTCAATGTATCCTGAATTACCTTAAGATGCATAGGCATGCCGTTTTCAGTAGCAATACCGATAGTAGCATTGTACTTGTTTGCTTTCGCCTTTGCTTCTGCTGATTGGCTAAGAATACCTTCTTTTGGGAAATAGATCGCCTTCCCAAGACTGGACAACATGTCATAGACAGCAGGAGTTTCTTGCTGCAAAGTCTCATTAAGTTGTTGAGCTAATGGGTTCATGGATTTCATTCCATCCTTCCGAAATCAATCATAATTATAGGTTAGTGCAGTCGCCCATAATTATACCATTAAACAAGCACCCAGACCATTGAAACACAAAATTTATTTTGGAATCGTAAATTTGCAGTATTTATCTATTGGTAGATAAAACTGATTCATAATGATGAACTAGTTATGGATTTTTTTTTGCACAATTTGTATACTAAAAGTAGTTGAATTCATCTGTGTCAGTATTCACAACATCATAAGGCAAATTATTTACTAATACCAATAGGAGGGTTCAGCAATGCTTGATATATCGCCGGAGAAGCTTATTCTAAAGCCTGCATTTGCAAAGATAGTTTGTGAGCCGGGCTGGAGATGGGCAAGACGTGAAAAGCCGATGCCAAACTTTGATTTATTTTATGTATGGAGCGGGGAAGGCGATGTCGAGGTTAATGGCGTACATCATGAGGTAGGTCCGGGAAGCTGCTTCCTTTTCCGTCCTGGTGATTACACAAGTGCGACACATAATCCGCAAAAGCCATTAGTGTTAACGTATATACACTTTGCAACGGAGGACCCTGTAGAGGTCATTCCAAAGCGTTACCGCGTGTTAAAGGATACGATAGATTTTGAGTTTTTATTGTCTCGCTACGTACGGTTGTTTTTAATTCAAACCTTTGCAGCTGAGGAAGAGGCTAAGCTCGTACTCAAGCAAATTATGATTCATTTGTTGCGTGCAGATTTTCAAACACCTGTTGAGAAAAAAGCAAGCAATCAATTGACAGAGTCAATTCATGAGGTTGCAAACTTTATTCGCCAAAATCCAAGCGTCGCCCATCGGGTAGAGGACCTTGCCATGCGAGCACAGCTATCGCCGCGTTACTTCTCAATGAAGTTTCGAGAGGTACTGGGTATGTCGGTGCAAACCTATATGATCCGAACAAGAATTGATCGCGCGCAATACTTGCTAACACATGCGGGGATGAATGTAACTGAAGTGGCTGATGCGCTCGGTTATCGCGACATCTTTTTCTTTAGCAGACAGTTTAAGCAATACACAGGGAAAAATCCTTCGGAAATTAGATAGAAAAAGCTGCTTGCTTGTTAAGCTGTTGATTAACAGTTAGGCGTAACCTGATTGTCAATCGGCAGCTTATGCTTTGCATGCAGCTTTTTTGTTACTGAACATTTCGCTTGCTTTCAGCACAGATCATGATTTGCGATGAAGCATTCCCAGTCTTTGTCCCATTTTAACCTTTGTATTTGGCACGATAGCAGGATCAACATCAAACGTTCCTGTTTCCATAAGAAGGACAACCGTGGAGCCGAATGCGAAGTATGCAAGTTCCTCTCCGCGCTCAATCTGCTTCTTATTGGCATCTACATAATATATGCTGCTCACATTCATTGCCCCAACCTTCACAGCTGCGACGGTGCTGTGCGCTGTCTCAATATATGTAATGAGTCGTTCATTGCGACTTAGCACAGACTTCATATGGGTCAGCCCAAAATGATTGACAGGATATACCTTCCCAGGCAGATGTACGCTGCTTACAATGCGTCCTGAGGCAGGTGAATGAATGCGGTGATAATCAGTAGGGCTTAAGTACAGCACCATGTAATAGCCATGCTCATACTGCTTGCTTCGCTGATCGTCTGCGAGCAGCTCGCTAATCGAGTAATCCTGTCCCTTTACATTCAGCAAAACGCCTCTCTCGATAGGTCCGCAGCTAGTAACGAGAGCATCTACAGGAGAGATGAGTGCAGATTGGTCTGAATCAATGCTCCTCATGCCATCTTTCAGACGACGAGTAAAAAATTCATTCAACGTTCGATACTGCTCAATCGGCTTTTCTGCCTCGTCAACGTTAATGCCGTAGGTACGTGCGAACGTGGGAATAAGGAAGCGGCTTAATGGGGATTCAGCGAAAGCGCCAGTTATTTTAGAGATCCATTTACGAGAGGTCAGCTCAGTCATAGATCGGAACAGCCAAATTTTCATAGAAACATCCCTTCAATTCAATTCAAACATATGAATTCAGTCTGACATATTTACCGTTTCTTTTCAATGGGAAAAGCCAGCATAGATTAAGAAGTTTCAACTGAACGCGTCCAGTTAAAAGCATTCTTTTGCTGGCTTTGCCTTAATTACTGCTTGACTCGATACAGGTGTTCATATCGTGCATACTCTAGCGGGCGTCTAATCGCCTCTAAATAACGGTCATGCTCGCCAATCTGACGAAATACTTCACGTGATGGCTTCGGATTCAGTTCAATTATCCATATTTTTCCGTTTCGGTCAATGGCGATATCGATGGCGAGCTCGCATAGATGGTAGCCTTGCTGCTCAAGAAAAACGGCTAGCTCGATGGATAATAGATTTATTTCGTCCTGCACTGTTTGCAGGTCTACACTTGAATCAACAAAAGCTTGCATGAGCTTTGTCATTGAGATTGCTGAACCGCCTCCATGCAAATTAGCGGTGATGCTGCGTGCCGCACCTATACGACCAGCACCTCCCGTAACACTCCAGCTCCCATTCCCGTCCTTCTGAACAAGGATTCGATAATCATGAACACGACCATTTTTTAGCGTTAACGGGATGCCCTGCTGAATAAGATAGGAGGTAGAGGTGACATTCCATTTATTAATAAATTCCTTTAAGGCAATAATCGAAATGATACGCGGTGAGATGATGCGTCGATCGTGATCTCGGCCTTCGACCTTTACGCTTTGCGCTGAGTGCTGCTCAATACGCAAAATCCCTCGTCCGCCAGTTCCATTAACCGGTTTTACGTAGACAACATGGTACTTCTTCAGCATCTGAATTAAGTCGCTGTTTCTTGTATATTTAATCGTGTGTGGTAAGTATTTCTCAATGAGCGGCGAGCTTAACAGCTTTTGATGCATCGTCCATTTATTGCCGAGCGGACGATTTAGGAAATAGAGACCTGTGAATTTGCTCTTGAATTCTCGCAGCTGCTTCATGCGAGGGCTTCTTTGGATCCGGCAGCGGTCAAATATAAGCTGGGGAATTGCTGTCCATTTGCGAAGCCATTTTTTGGTTTTTATATTATAAATATGAGCTCGGACCTTTTTTTCTTCTTCATTGACGTCCGCAGGCGTGAATACGATCACTTGCATATCGAGCTTTTCACCTTCAATAATCATCTGCTCATAAATTTTGCGTTCTTCTATTAAGCCTGCATCGTTAAGATACAGGGTTAGAATTCCTAATATTAGGCGAGGCATTCATGGATCTCCTTTCAAAACGAAGGGTAGCTTTTCCAGTAGGACCCTTGAACATTGCTACAGCATGAAGGTCATTATTAAAGCATAAGGAAAGGCTTGCTAGGTTATCGATTGCAACCTGACAAGAAAATGTAGGTAGAGCCTGGATGAGTGCCTTCATAAGTTTGCTGCCAATTCCTCTTCGTCGTGCTTCAGGGTGTACGACGACGATGCAATGGCCGCTTCCATCTGCAATTGCGTAAGCAACGCCAAGCAGAGCTCCTTGTTCAGTATAGGTAACAATGGAGGCAGGTGGAAGATTCTCCACCTGCGGATTTAATTGCTCGTTGGATAATGCACGTAAACTATGAAGGGCTGCCAGCGTGATCCGTTTTTCACCGTATCTGGTAATAAAATTAAGAATTCTGGCTCTATGCTTGCTCCATGATTGATTGGTCAGTTGACGTAGCATTATTCATCGACCTCCTCTTATTGTCTTGCCATCAAGATTCAAGCAAGTATTGACTGTACTGGAAAATACGCTGTAGCGATTTTTGGCGAATATGAGGTTCATCGAATTTCATTGGCTTGGAGTTGGCTTCAAAAAACCATACATTTCCGTTTGTGTCTACACCGATATCCATCGACATTTCACCAAGCCGGTATTTCGCTTGCTTTTCAATCTGTGAAGCGATCGTTACTGCCGCTTTCGATACCTTTTCTACAATAGTATGAGATTCACTTGAATTGAATGCGTATGAGAGCAATTTCGCTGGCTCATCAATGCGTCCACCACGCGGTACGTGAGTCGTGATGCTGGTGCTGCCAGCTACACGAGCCCCTAGTCCAGTCATTTCCCATTGACCTGACATATTCTTTTGTATAAGTGCGCGCAAATCAAATTTTCGGTTGCGATATGTGGCAAGATTAATGCCCTGCTGAACAATATATGGTGTCTTATCCATTTCCTCAGAAATCCTTGCCCACAGCTTGCCGAAATTCACACAATTATACGTGGTCGAACTCGTTTTTTCTTGTATATTCAGGCGATATGGTAAGGTGCTGCCAGGCTTATACGAGATCGTCATAATACCTTTGCCGGCTTTTCCGCTCTCTGGTTTTAAATACAAAAATTGATGACGCTCTAGCATTCGCTCCAGTGTCGCCGGCCCAGACAATCTGCGTGTATTCGGCAAGTAGTGCTTCGCGGTAGAGGATGCTTTCAGCCATTTGAATAATTCCCATTTGTTGAAAAAGTAAGGATTGAAGATGGTGATTCTAGCATCCTTTTGACAGGCGGCAAGTTTTTTTCTCACTGGGCTGGTGCGTTCTGCTTCCCGATTTGGAATGCGGTTGTAGATAATTTTGGGAAAAGGCATTAGACGTTGCACCCAGCTTTTGGTAGCCCGATGATAAATATAGCCGCGTTGTTTTTTTCGTTTAAGAGACAGTCGTTCTACTGGCAGCACATAAACGGTAAACCCCATCTGTGTACCGACATTAATGAGATCAATAAAATTTTGCCGATTGCCTCTTAAATTACCGGACTCATCCGAGGAGGTGAGGATGGCGAATACTTTATCCGATGGATTAAGAGCTGGCACAACAGGTTCAAGTGCAGCATCAATCACGATGCGCCACCTCCTTGAAATCGGCTAAGATATAAGCAATGATCCATAATGTAGTTTAATGATTTTTTGCCTTCTATCTTCAGCTCAGGATGCTTGAAGATGGAACGGCCCGGTTTGGCGTTGGCTTCGAACATCCATACATTTCCATTTTGATCGATGCCAATATCGAGTCCCAGCTCTCCGATTCGATGTGGATAATTGCGCTCGATTGCTTCAGACAGCTTAATGGAAACGGCCTTTGCGTGTTCAAGAACAGCTTGGGTTTGACTGCCGAACGTTAGTCGCAAAGCCTGCTCGGGTGTAAGCAGCGTACCGCCGTTTTTCATATGCGTCGTTACACTGCCACGGCCTGCTTTTTTTGCCCCGATCCCAGCAGGTCGCCATTCATTGTTCCCATCCTTATGCATATGAAAGCGAAAGTCTACCGGGCATTTATCGATCTCAATCAGGCGAATTCCTTGCTGAGCGACATAGTTTTTCATGCCAGATCCGTGTTTAAGGGAAAGGGTACGGTACATTTTTTCAAAAGTTGGAAACTTGAGAAGTGTGTTTGCTCCTTTGCTGCGATAACGTATAAAGTATCCTTTTTGCGGGCGATACGTTAAGCGATATATACCATAGCCCAAGCTTCCTGTTCCTGGTTTGAAATAAACAAATGAATATTTGTGAAGCAGCTCCTTTAGTTTTTCAGGAGAAGGATTCGTAATGGACTCTGGTAAATGAGCCAAAGCCTCAATATCATTGCCAAGCAGCTCATAGACGTCAGCCTTGTTAAGAAAGCTCCAATTGAAGATCGGGATGCCTTCATTAACAAGGCGCTCGCGCAGCTGGGTCATTTCCTCTCCGATTTCAGCGCGACGATTAGGCAATCGATTATATATCACGTCTGGAAACGCAACTTTTCGTCTGAACCAGTTGCCGTTGGAATTTAGGAAGTAGCCATTAATAGACTTTTCCTTCCAGTTGATATCACTAGGTGTAAAGCCGAAGGTATAGGCCTTGTTGTGTCCTGCCTTAATGACTTGCTTCACGAAGGAGGAGCGAGAAGTAAAGGGGGATGATTCACCGGGCTTCAACGTATCGGTTAAAATGCCGACAAGCGGGCCTAGCTGAATGTCATTGCTGCCATTGTTGAGCACATGAATGATGCCGCTGGCAGGTACTTTTATTTTTTGACGTATTTCTACAGACAGATAGAGATGACGCCCGGAACGCTTTAATGGTTTTATTAATGCTTTTATTTGCTCTTGCCCAAGTCGTATATGAAGCGGCTTTGACGTATTCAGCTCTAGCTCCTGGATGAGTGGTCGTGAAGCATAAACAACCTGATCGGGCTGCTGTGAAAAGTGTATGTTGCACGTAATAAGACTCATCGATGTACCTCCTGATTATTTGGGAGCGGTCTGAAGATCAGCTCGCTCTATTACTCATTGTTATATTACTTTTTGACTCGATGCCACGCGCTGCTGCAAATACAAGGCATATGCGAGTGGACGCTCGTGAGCGTGACGATAAGAATCTGCTTTATCTTCTGAAAAGGCTAATCGGCCTGGCTTGCTGTTGCATTCCAGCAGCCAAATGCTGCCTTGAGCTGTCACGCCAAAGTCAAGTGCCAGCTCGCCAAAACGTCCAAAGTGGCCTTCAATTGCAGAAACAGTTTGCCCACTTATCATATGGATTTTTTTTAGCAAACGTTCTGCCTTGTAGCTGCCCATTTTTTCAGCGAGAAGCGGATAAGGCTCATAGGCTTCACCACCGCCGTGCATATTGGAGGTAAGCCCGTGCGGGTGGCCAACTCTTGCCATGCTGCCAGTTAGCCGCCATTGTCCAGTATGATCCTTTTGCATTAATACTCGAATATCGAACGGTTTTTGGTCCTTGGTTCGAAGAGCAAGGTATGGCTGTATCATATACGACAGCTCTTTTTTAAAACGGTACAGCCACTTTAGTGCATTAAGCTCATTGCTGAAGCTTATCTCGATGCTTTCATTGCGCAAGTTTCTACCACGTATATGAAATTGTTTGAACTCAGCCTGATAGGAGACATGAAGCACTCCTTTGCCATGCATGCCGGCTGCTGGCTTAATGACAACGCCTTCCGGATAGAGCGACAGCCACTTGGTTACACTTGCCATCGAATTTAACGGTTCAGTGTGCGGCAAATAAGGGATAAGCTCTTCAACTGTGCTAAGAGAGTCATAGACAATGAGTTTGTTTGGTAGAGTGTTATTGAAGCTTTGATAGCCTTTTCGATGCTTGAATGCCGCCAGCATGTTTTCATAGGCTTGACGTTGCTTGGCATGGCTGAAGAAACAGCGGTCATAGATAATGTCGGGCAATGGGACAGGCTCTCTGTGCCAAGCATCACTATGCCATCGATAGCCAAACAAGCCTTGCTCTGCCCATTCCATAGCAGAGATGATAAAGAGGTCGATATTATGCTTGCGTGACGCTAATGCTAATTCTTTGAAATAAATCGGCTCCGGCATAAGATAAGAAGTACCTTGCGCTTGCTGTTGAATATCAATTTTTGCGACGACGACGCCCAGCTTTAGCTTTTTCATGTGAACCTCTCCCTTCCAGGAAGCCAGTTAAAAAATTGGCATAGGCAATAAGCATTCGTACAGACGGCCGAATCTTTTTGCTCAGTGATGTTTTATCCTTTTTTGAAGGTTTGGAATTGACTTCGATTAGCCAGACCTTTCCTTGCGTATCAACAGCGAGATCGACACCGAATTCAGCAAAATGCTCCTCAACTTGTTCGTCAAGTGCTATAGCAATCGTAAGTGCCGCTGCCTTTAATGAATCGAACACACTGGCATAGCTGACTTGCGGGGGCAGATTGGTATGAGGCAATATGTTCATTACAGAACTGATCGTCCCACCTCTAGCCAGATTGGCAACAAACTGCTCATTGCCAGCTGTTCTTGCAACGATTGATGTTATGGTCCATTCACCGCTGCCGTTTTTTTGCACAAGCGCACGAAAATCTACAGGTCTATCACTCACTTTAATGACAGACAGACCCTGCTGCAGCTGGTATTTTCGTTTTGCAAGCTTGGGTCGAAGTGCTTGATACAGGCGTTTCAAGCTGGTATATTTGCTTGCCCGCTGAGAGGACGTTACAGCTCGCTCAAGAATGTAACTCTTGTTATCTTGTAAAATTAGTCTGTAAATTCCTCGGCCCAGACTTCCTTGGACGGGCTTAATATATAGAACATGATGCTTGTTCAACAATCTATGCAGCTGTTCGTAGCTGCTTAGCAGCTCTGATTCAGGCAAATAGCCTTTTGCTGCCTCATGCTCGGCAAGCAGCTCAAACACCTCGTGCTTATCGATAAAACGTTCATTAAATATCGTGATCTTGTAGTAACGAGACGTTTCACGAATCAAGGTTTGTACCTGGGGCAAGTTCTCTACTTTGCGATTCGGTAGTCGATTATAGATCACTTCTGGAAGGGGAAGGTTAAGCTTTCTCCACTCCCCGTCATTCACCCATCCGGGGATGAGTGTTCCTTTCTTGACGAGCGCTTCTGGGGTGAAGAAATAGACAAATGCGCCGTTTGTTGCACATGCTTCAGACAGCTCGTGACAAAATGCGCTTATTCCGCCAAATGGTCGCTCTGGATCTTCCATCGTATCATTATTAATGAGGACTGCCAGCAGCGGACCCAGCTTAAGTTTTGCTTCTTTTTCTTGATAATGCAGCGCAAGCTTAAGTCCTTGCTTCATTAAAGGAATGCTGAGCTGCTGCGCAAGCCTCGAATGCATCACGAGCCCTTGCTTTTTTTGTTCTGGCAGCACTTTAATGGTTTGCTTATATATGCCAAACTGAAGGCTGATATGCCGTGCCTTAGGGATCCTGTGCTCCTTCATCAGCTCTTCTCCGATCAACACAGTGTCAGGCGAGAGCGATTGTACGACATGTATAGGTACTGGCGTTTTGGATTTCAGCATACATGAGCTCCTTTCGGACTAGCTCCGTATTCAAGAGCTTGAATGCTGTATCATATGAAATATCCCCTAGGTTGGTGCTAATAACAGACATAACAGCTGCCCAAGGCGCATATCTATTACTAGAATTGAACTTGTACGATTGGGAGGGTTGAGGATGAAGCGTAAAATACTGCCATTTATAAACTTGGGACTAGCTGTTGTGATGTTGTTTTTCGCATTGCCTAAGCTAGGTACTGCAGTAGAACCGATTGGCAATGCCTTTTGGATTGCTTGGACTGCGCTGGCAGGTCTTGCGATTGCAGCCAATGGCAACACGTTATTAATGAGCGAGGAGAAGCGTGAACGCCTTCTAGCTATTAAGCGCCATCGTGCACTTCGCTTTGAACGAAAGCTTGCTGCAATCGGAGTAAAAGCTGCGACACGCAAAAAAAAGGAGCGCGTTAACGAGACGGCTTAGGCGGCATAATTTATTCGTTATAACACTTATATGCTAAACTGGGGATGTCCAAAAAGTCTTTCACGAAGACTTTTTAACATCCCTGTTTATGTTGTCTACCGAGATGAAGAAGTGATCTGCTCTGTTGATTTTGTTTATGTTCGCTTAAAATAATGATATAGGTTTAATTTGCTGAGAAAGGGTGAGGAATATGTCTGCCAATGATGATCTCAAACAAAGCGCCTCGGAAACGATGACCAAGCATGAAATGATCATTCATTACATTCAAAAGCTGCCGATTGGTACCCGAATATCAGTGCGTGCAATTGCCAAGGAGCTGCAGGTAAGTGAAGGCACAGCTTATAAGGCGTTCAAGGATGCTGAGACTGCAGGTCTTGTATCTACGAAAGAAAGAATCGGGACCGTTCGAATTGATCGCAAGCGGCGAGAAGCCATGGATCAGCTGACATTTCGCGAGGTAGCTGAAATCGTGGACGGCAGGCTGCATGGCGGCTTAGCAGGCATTGAAAAGACACTTCAGAAATTTGTTATAGGAGCGATGGAGCTGGATGCGATGCTGCGATATATCGGCGAATCGTCCTTGCTAATTGTAGGTAATCGTAAAAACGTCCACCGCAAGGCGCTTGAGCACGGAGCAGGTATTCTGCTTACGGGCGGCTTTGAGCCTGAGCGAGAAGTGATCGAGCTGTCGAACGAGCTGAAGTTGCCCGTGCTTTCGACTCGGCATGATACGTTTACAGTAGCCTCTATGATTAATCGGGCAATGTATGATCGCTTGATTCGCAGAAAAATAATATTGCTTGAGGATATTGTTACCTTCACGAAACCAGCCGATGTGATGTACGTTGGACAAACGGTAGCCGAATACCATGCATTGTTCAGAGAAACAGGCTCGGCACGCTTCCCGGTGCTTGATGAACGCGGACGAGTAGTTGGCATGATGACTGCCAAGGATGCTGCGGGAGCGGAGGATAGTGTTAGCGTCGATAAAGTAATGAGCAAGCATCCGATTACGGCAGCGCCTAATATCACCGTTACTTCAGCGGTACACACGATGGCGCTTGAAGGCATTGATTTGCTTCCGATCGTTGATCGTCATCGTAAGCTGATGGCTGTGGTAACACGTCAAGAGGTACTGGATGCGATGCGCTTTGCCGGAAAGCAGCCTGAAAGTGGGGAAACGTTCGAGGAGCTGATCTGGACAGGCTTTGTCTTGCATTCTGAGGTTGTGCCTGATGATGCAAGCATGGTGTACTCTGGTAAGATTACACCTCAGATGTCAGGAGCGCTTGGGATGGCATCGGAAGGACTGCTCAGCACTCTGATGGGTCAGGCAGCCCGCAATATGATACGTGAAACAAGCAAGCGAGACTTTTTACTGGACAATGTTAATACGTATTTTTTGCACCCAATACCGATTGAAAGCGAAATTACGATTATGGCTAAGCCGCTTGAGCTGAGCCGAATGGTGACAAAAATCGAAATTTCGATACATGATAATAAAGGACTAGCCGCCAAGGCAATCCTGGCGGCTCAAATGATCGATCCTTATTAAGGGCTGACTTCACTGCGTGTGCGAGCGAGCCTCCTTGTTGCGGTAAAAGCTTAAGTTGCGCAAGCCTGCGAACAGGTTGAACAAGCCTAGCAGGAGAAATACGGCCCCAAGTACAATGCGGAGCGTCGATTCGTTGGAATAAAGCAGCTGAATGATCGATATTAAAATCAGCATGACCCCCATGCTGATGTTCAGTTTTCCACCTAAAATTCCTTTGCGAATCGGTTCCTTCGCTTGTCTTGAGCGCACGCTGTAAAAAAGCGAGAATAACAGGCTAATAAAGATAAGCACTGATGCAATTGAGGAAATGATCGTCTCCATAGGGTATGTATCCTTTCTATGTCGGTTTTCTGACTTTCAAAATTATAGCATACTTTGAACAAGTTGCATGCTGCAAGTGACAGGTTTGGCTGAATACGTTCAAATTTATATAAAAAGTAATAGGGAAGGGTTGGCAAAGATGGGTCATAAACAGATGTTTCAAGACCATACCGTGCTCATTACCGGAGCAGGGGCAGGGATCGGCAAGGTGCTTGTGCAAAGCTATGCGAGAGAGGGCGCTTGTGTGATTGCAGTTGATCGCGATCAGCAGAAGCTGGAGGAAACAGCAGCAATTATGGAAGCAGAGGGGCTTGACGTGCTTTGCTATACGGTTGATGTTAGTAAACCAGAGCTTATTGAGCCGATGTTTAGCGATATTGATGAGAAGCAAGGCAAGCTCGATATCGTCATTAATAATGCAGGTCTCGGGATTTGGAAGCATCCTTTTGATCTAGGGCTGGACGAGTGGGATTATGTGCTGAATACAAATTTGCGAGGCACTTTTTTGTGCACTAGAGAAGCAGCCAAGCTGATGCGCAAGTACAAACGAGGCGGTTCGATTATTAATATGTCTTCAACGAGAGCGCTGATGTCAGAGCCTAATTCTGAGGCATACGCTGCATCCAAGGGTGGGATATTGGCACTGACGCATGCCATGGCAGTATCGCTTGGCAAGGAGCGGATTCGGGTTAATGCGATTTGTCCTGGCTGGATTGAAACAGGGGAGTACAACGATTTGCGGCAGGTCGACCATGATCAACATCCTGCGCATCGTGTGGGCAGACCAGAGGATATTGTGAAGGCGTGCTTTTATTTAAGCGATCCTGACAACGATTTTGTAACAGGCACTCAGCTTGTTGTCGATGGCGGCATGACTCGAAAGATGATGTATGAGGAATGATAACTCTACTGCTGTGAGTGGGCATTAACATGGAGCTTATGCAAATATAAATTAAAAAAAAGCATTCGGCTGCACGCTGCGCGAATGCTTTTTTGTCGTGGAGTGTGAAATTAATATGGTTTAGAGAGGTCTAATCACAACTGGTTTTTTACTGATAACTGAGCTATAGAGCTTATTGTTGATGGCATGATCCTTAAGAAGGTGGAGGTGTATATTTCCGAACACTCATCCAAACCTGAAGGGTGTTGTCAACAAGCAGAACTGTTTTAAGCTCAATCGTATAATCATGTCCCAAAATATCGCGGTACACTTTTTTTTCGAGAATTTTTCGGGCGAATTGTGCGTTTGAGTCAATATCATAAATGCTTTGGCCGATTAATATCGATAAATCCTCTCGTACCAGCTTCAAAAGCTCGCTTTGTGCCAACGCATCAAGCTTTGGTCTGGCAGCCTCATTGCTTTCTTCTTCAATTCGAAGCGTTAAGCTTTTGATGACAGTATGCTGGGATTTGTATTGCGACAAGTTATGAATATCCTGCTCATATTGCATCATCTTGGCCTGGAGATTCACTCGTTCGTTGTAGTAAGCTTCAAACTGCACGGCATGCAGAGTGTTCAATATAATAGCACCAACAATCGCGCCAACAATAAAGGAGCCTGACATGCCCAAAAAATGAACATAGCGTTCAAAGGGTGGAAGGCGCATTACGCAACCGCTCCCTTGCAAAATAGTTTAATGAGCTCTGTTGCTGTGTGTGCGCCTAGGAAGGCAAATACGATAAAGCATACCTGTTGAAGGGCAGGAGAGATCTGACCAGCGCTAATATTGCTTTCAATAACTCTCACAGGATCGATTGAGCCGCCAATCGCGGCGACAATTGCCCATATTTTCAAGCGAGTAGCAGTATCCAGAATAACCGTTGCTGGAGGCATCAGCATAAAAACAGCACCAACACCAGCAATGAGCGAGCCGCCTAAAACTACGCCAAAGGCTATAAAAAAGTCCAATCCTGCCTTCGATAGAAATTCGTTCATGATTCACCCCTCCATAAGTCAAGCCTTATGATTCATTGTATGGGCGTGTCCATGTAAAATATGATAAAATAATAGGAATAAATAGAGGTTGTTCAAAAGTACGACTTTGATGACGATGTATTGCGTCGATAGCAATATCGACGTCGAACATGTCCGTCTACCGAAAGCTTCGGTGCTCACGTAGTTACTACCTACGCTGCGCTCCTCGCTTTCTAGTATCCGGCCATTTTCTCGGTCCTGAAAGCCGAACTATTGAACCTTTATTGAAAGATTATTCAAACAGCTTGTAGTTAGGAGAGTGACAATTGATGAGCCATACACTGGCGGCGGACTTTGTCCATTTGCATGTTCATAGTGAATATAGTTTATTAGATGGCGCCGCGCGCATCCAGGAGCTCGTTAAAACAGCTGCAAGCAAAGGGATGAAGGCGCTGGCGCTCACAGACCACGGGGTCATGTACGGGGCAGTCGCTTTCTATAAAGCATGTCAACAATACGGAATCAAGCCGATTATCGGCTGCGAAATCTATTACACCGCTGGCTCTCGCTTTGAAAAAGGGAGTCGCAAGGATAATCCAATCTATCATTTGATCTTGCTTGCTATGAATGAGCAGGGCTACCGCAATTTAATGAAAATTGTCTCGATCGCTCAGCTAGAGGGCAATCATTATCGTCCCAGAGCTGATGAGGAGACGCTTAGGGCTCATGCCGAAGGAATTATCTGTCTAAGCGCATGTCTAGGCGGCGAGGTTAATCAAAAGCTGCTGCACGGAAGCTGGGAGGATGCAGTAGCAGCTGCTATGCGATATAAGGATATATATGGCGATCGCTTCTACTTGGAGCTGCAAGATCATGGATTGCTGGACCAGAAGCGGGCAGGGAATATGATGATTGAGCTTTCTAAGCAGCTGAACATCCCGCTCGTTGCAACCAATGATGTGCACTATGTCGCCAAGCAGGATGCAGAGGTGCAGGAGGTGCTGATTTGTATCGGCACAGGCAAAACGCTTAATGATGAAGACCGCTTGAAAATGGATAACGACCAAATGTACTTGAAAAGCGGCGAGGAAATGGCTGAACGTTTTCAGCATATTCCGCAAGCAATTGCCAATACGAAGGCAATCGCCGATCGCTGCGAGCTTCAGCTTTCGCTTGGAAGAGCCAAGCTGCCGCAGTTTTGGCCAATTCCTGAAAAACATTCATCGGCAAGCTTTTTGAAAGCTTTATGTGAGGACGGACTTCTACTTCGATACGGGAATCAATCGAGGTGGAAGGAGGATGCAGCTTATCGCAGGGAAATCGAAGAACGGTTAGCTTACGAGCTGTCAGTGATTGAGAAAATGGGGTACAGTGATTACTTCTTGATAGTGTGGGATTTTATCCGATTTGCAAAAGAGAGAAAGATTGCAGTAGGACCGGGACGTGGTTCTAGTGCGGGAAGTCTTGTTGCCTATACGCTGAATATTACGGATGTTGATCCGATAAAGTATAAATTGATCTTTGAGCGTTTTCTTAACCCGGAACGTATCAGCATGCCGGATATCGATATTGACTTTGATGACGAGCGGCGAGACGAGGTTATTCATTATGTAGCTGCGAAGTACGGCGAGGAGCATGTTGCACAAATTATTACGTTCGGAACGATGGCAGCCAAGGCGGCTATTCGAGATGTAGGACGCGTTATGAACATCTCGTTCCAGGAGGTAGATCGTGCTGCGAAGCAAATTCCGAATCATGTTGGGGTTACGATTGCTCAAGCACTACGTACAAACAGTCAGTTGAACATCGCGTATGAGCAGCAAGCGTCAACAAAACGATTGATCGATATGGCGATGAAAGTAGAGGGAATGCCACGACATTCCTCCACGCATGCGGCAGGCGTTATTATTGCCTCAAAGCCGTTAACTGATTTTACTCCGCTGCAGTATGGGAGCGATCAGCTAGCGCTTACCCAATACTCTATGGAGCATTTGGAAGCAATCGGTCTATTGAAGATGGATTTTCTGGGCTTAAGAACACTGTCGATTTTGGAGCGTTCCCATCGCTGGGTCGAGCTGCTGCATGGTAAACGGGTTGATTTTAGTACAATCCCTGATGATGATCCAGCAACCTATGAGCTGCTCGGTAAAGGGGAAACGACAGGCATATTCCAGCTTGAATCTGCTGGCTGTCGTAGAGTGCTAAAGGAATTGAAGCCGTCTGATTTTGAAGATATTGTATCGGTCCTAGCCCTATATCGACCAGGCCCGATGGAATTTATACCTAAGTACATCGATGGCAAGCATGGCAAAATAAATGTCGAATACCCGCACGACGAACTTCGGCATATTTTGCAGGATACGTACGGTATTATAGTATACCAGGAGCAAATTATGCAGATTGCTTCTCATATGGCGGGTTTTTCACTTGGAGAAGCCGATCTGCTGCGCCGAGCGGTATCCAAGAAAAAACGCGAGGTGCTGGATGAGGAAAGAGCCCACTTTGTAAAAGGCAGTCTGAATATGGGGTATGACGAGCGGGCAGCTAACGAGGTGTACGATATGATTGTTCGTTTTGCCGATTACGGTTTTCCTCGTGCTCATGCGGTAGCCTATGCGGTGCTCGCTTTTCGTACAGCATGGTTCAAGACGCACTATCCAGCTATATTCATGGCATCTATGCTTGCATCAGTGGCGGGCAACATGCAGAAGACTGCGCAATATGTGGATGAATGTAGACGAATGGGTATAAAGGTGCTGCCGCCTAGTGTTAATGAGAGCCAATTGAATTTTGCACCTGTTCAGGATGGCATCCGCTTTGGCTTGTCTGCCATAAAAAATGTAGGAACACAGGCGATTGAATCCATAATTGTCAATCGCGAAAAAGGCCCTTATGAGAGCTTGGTTGATTTTTGTAAGCGTGTAGACCTTCGAGTAGTGAACAAACGCGTAATGGAATCATTGATTTCAGCTGGTGCTTTTGATGAACTGGAAGGACATCGAGCCCAGCTTCTGGCTGCACTTGACGATTGTTTGGAGGCCGTCGGCAAGTGGAAAAAGGAGCGGGACGAGCTTCAGCTTGAGCTGTTCGGATTTGAGGAGATTCAGAATTGGAGTGTTGAGCTGCCTGATATTCGCCCTTTTACGAAACAAGAGCAGCTTGAGCTCGAATACGAGCTGCTAGGGATGTACTTGTCCGGGCATCCACTGGATGAGCTGCTTAGAGCGGTCGAAGATGTGAGAATAGATCAGCTTATTGAGTTGCTGGAGCGAGAAGATGGAAGCTATGCCGTCGTACCTGTACGTGTGGCGTCGCTGCGTCCGTTTGTTAGCAAGCGTGGACAAGCGATGGCATTTGCAGAGGTCGAAGACACGCTTATTCGACTGGAGGCTGTCATCTTTAACAGAGTTTGGACGAAGCATGCACAGCAGCTTAGCAAGGACAAGCTGGCTATGATGCTCGTAGAACTGCAGAAGCAGGAAGAAGAGCTGAAGCTGATTGTTCACGATGTAGCACTCGCCTCAGGCGACAGCTATGAAACACTTCGCATACCTGCTGAGCGCCTTGCCGCGCAAGCGAATTCGCGAAATCTAGCCTTGCAGCGCAAAAATTCACAAATGGTTGTAAAGGATAGTACGCTGCAACGTACTGCAAGTAGCACATCAGCTATACAGAACATAGCAAGTGAACTGTTGGAAGAAACTGCTGTTCCTGCAGCTGCTAAACGAGCTGCTTCACAAGCTGCTGAGACAACTAGCGGCTCTAATGAGACATCTTCAGCGCCAAGGGTGTATATCAAGCTACGCAGCCACTTACAAAAACAGAATGTACTAGCCAAGCTGCAGCGTATTCTGCTGGCGCATCATGGTGGTCAGCCGACTGTATTGTTCTATGAAGGCACAGGTCAGATCGTTGCGCTTAGTCAGCAGTATTATGTGCATTACAATGAACAGCTGGCTGAAGCGATTAGCCAACTGCTGGGAGAAGGCAGTATTGCGATAAAGTAAATAGGCACATTTAGAGCGATCGCTGCATATGCTTACCCTACAATACTAGAATGAATGTAGGGAGTGAGAACGATGAGCTTGGCATACATTGAATCTTTATTGTTGTCACGCGGAGTTCGATTGCAGCAAATTGCTGAGATTGCCTATCAATTGCAGTCGCCATATCAAGCGTCCTTGACGGTTAAGGATTGTGAAAATAGTGTAAAGGCTGTTCTCTCTAAACGGGAAGTGCAATATGCGCTGTATACTGGAATTGCGCTGGACCAGCTTGCTGAGCAAGGTTTGCTGCCGCAGCCTTTGCAGGCCATTATGGAAAGCGATGAGCCATTATATGGCGTAGATGAAACGCTGGCGCTAGGGATTACCAACGTGTATGGCATGATTGGATTAACTAGTTTTGGTTATCTCGATAAGGTGAAGCCTGGCATATTGCAGCAGCTTAATGCAAAGGGAAACAACGTCCATGTATTTCTTGATGATTTGGTTGCTGGCGTGGCCGCAGCGGCCTCTGCAAGAATCGCACATCAGGATAAAAAGGCTCAGCAATATGATTTGCCCGATCGTCCGTAGTTATGTTATCATGAGTTCATCATACGGCCTTTGACGGGGATTGTTGCTTGATCAATTGCTAATGTGATGTTGTAGGAGGTAAACCCATGTGGACGGTATTCTATATTGCACCGAGTGAGAGAGCAGCAGAAAACATAAAAACCAAACTAACACAAGAAGGATTTCTCGTTAAAATCCGTCCTGTCAATTTGTCCAAACAGCAATTCGAAATTCTAGTTCCATCAGGTGAAGTAGAAGAGGTACGAGAGATATTTGACAGCATCATTCGCCCATAGAGCTATGCATTTCGATTGCGCCCAAAGAGGTGTGAAACGTGCAAATTAAAGATCTGTTTTCCAAAAAAAAATACGCCACAATTCCAACGGAACGTCCGAAAAGAGAAGTTCCGGAAGGACTAATGAACAAATGTCCTAAGTGCGGCAATATTCAGTATAGTAAAGAGCTTGAGAAAAATCTTAAGGTCTGTTCTTCGTGTGGCTATCATGGTCGCTTGAATGCTAGAGAAAGAATAGCGATGACTCTGGATGACGGCATTTTTGTTGAATACGATGCTACAATGGAATCAGTAGATCCATTGAATTTTCCGGGCTATAAAGCAAAGCTTGAGCAGCAGAAAGCCAAATCCAATTTGCATGATTCCGTTGTAACTGGCGAAGGCAAAATTGGTGGTTTTCCGGTTGTTATTGCTGTCATGAGCTTTGACTTTTTTACGGGTAGTCTAGGCTCGGTTGCAGGTGAAAAAATTACACGTGCAATTGAGAGTGCGCATCTAAAAAAATTACCGCTTATTATATTTTCCACATCTGGTGGAGCAAGAATGCAGGAGAGCATCTTAAGCTTGATGCAGATGGCGAAAACTAGCGCAGCTTTGGCAAAATTCCAAGGCGATGGCGGCTTATACATATCTGTATTTACCGATCCTACCACTGGTGGTGTCTCGGCAAGCTTTGCAAGCTTAGGAGATTATAATCTTGCAGAACCAGGCGCATTAATTGGCTTTGCAGGTAGAATCGTTATCGAACAGACGATTCGTCAGAAGCTTCCTGAAAATTTCCAAACAGCAGAATTCAATTTGCAGCACGGTCAGCTGGATAAAGTGGTGCATCGCAAAGATATGCGCTCTATGCTTACCAAGCTGCTGGACATGCACGATATAAAGGAGGTTTCTTCGAATGAGTGAATTGCCATTTGAAAAGCCGCTAAATGAGCTTCGCAACAAAATTAAGGAGCTTAAAAGCTTGAGTGATGGCACTGGTCTTGATTTCTCAGAGGAAATCGCCAGACTGGAGGAACGCTGCAAGGAGCTGGAGGATACGATGTACCGAGAGCTTACTGCTGCACAGAAGATGCAGCTTGCACGTCATCATCAGCGTCCAACCTCACTAGACTTTATTGGTGCTATATTTACAGATTTCATCGAGCTGCATGGCGATCGTTTATTTGCTGATGATTTGGCCATTGTCGGTGGACTAGCTAAATTTAACGGAAGGCCTGTAACGGTAATTGGTCATCAGCGCGGTAAAGATACGCGTGACAATATTGCTCGTTTCTTCGGCAGCCCTCACCCTGAGGGGTTCCGCAAAGCACTACGTTTCATGCAGCAAGCCAACAAATTCAACCGACCGATCATTACGTTTATTGACACGAAAGGTGCCTATCCCGGAGATACTGCGGAAGCGCGGGGACAATCTGAAGCGATTGCCCGTAACTTACGGGAAATGGCAGGCTTTGGCGTGCCAATTATTTGTGTCGTAATCGGGGAAGGCGGAAGTGGTGGCGCGCTGGCGCTTGGCGTAGGGAATCGCGTGCTTATGCTGGAAAATGCGATTTACTCTGTTATTTCGCCTAACGGTGCAGCATCGATTCTATGGAAGGATGCATCACGAGCAGACGAGGCAGCTGAAGCGATGAAAATTACCGCGAAGGATTTGCTGTCAATGGAAATTATCGAGGAGATTATTCCGGAGCCGCAAGGTGGTGCTCACCGTAATCTGGAGGAGCAGGCTGAATCTATTAAGGTTTCTCTTGCCAAGCATTTGGACGAGCTGCTTCAAATGAGTGCGGAAGAGCTAATAGAGGACCGTTATCATAAATTCAGAAAAATTGGTCACTATCGTATGGCGGAAGCAGAAGCTGGTCAAGCTATAGAATAGCATGTTCAACTATAACAATAGCGATGCTATTTTTCAGTTGCAAAGCTGTTATAAAAAATATAAAATTATAGATTGTGAACCATTGAGTGAAAGGCTGTTCACTGTCATAATTTGTATTTAATTATGATCTACTGATGATACTAAAAAATGAATCTCAGGCATTAAACGGAGGAACCTATCATGCGTAAAACTAAAATCGTTTGTACAATTGGACCATCCAGCGAATCGTTGGAAAACACGAAAAAATTAATTCAAGCAGGAATGAACGTCGGTCGTTTGAATTTCTCTCATGGAGATTTCGAAGAGCAGGGCAATCGTATTAAAAACATTAAAGCTGCAAACAAGGAGCTTGGCACATCTGTTGCTATACTGCTTGATACTAAAGGTCCAGAAATTCGTTTGGGCAAGTTGAAGGAAGAACCGATTGAGCTTGTGCAAGGCGAAACCATTACGTTAACAACAGAAGATATTTTAGGAGACCGCAATCGAATTCCTGTGACATACAATAATCTTCCTAACGATTTGTCAGTTGGTTCAACAGTATTAATCGATGATGGTTTAATAGGCTTGAAGGTTGAAGGTATCGAAGGTACGGAAATTCATTGTCGTATTATTAACAGCGGTCCGATCAAAGGGAAAAAAGGTGTTAATGTACCAGGAGTAAAAATTTCACTTCCAGGTATTACGGAAAAGGATAGAAACGATATCATTTTTGGTGTTGAGCAAGGCATTGACTATATTGCAGCTTCCTTCGTACGAAAAGCAAGCGATGTGCTAGAAATTCGCGAGCTGCTAGAGCAACACAATGCAAATCATATCCAAATCATTTCTAAAATCGAAAACCAAGAAGGCGTAGACAATCTGGATGAAATTCTTGAAGTGTCTGACGGTCTTATGGTTGCACGTGGTGACCTTGGGGTAGAAATCCCAGCGGAAGAAGTACCACTTGTACAAAAGCTAATGATTAAAAAATGTAACCTGGCAGGCAAGCCGGTTATTACAGCTACACAAATGCTTGATTCCATGCAGCGCAACCCTCGTCCGACTCGTGCAGAGGCAAGTGACGTGGCTAATGCAATTTTTGATGGAACGGATGCAATTATGCTTTCCGGTGAAACAGCTGCTGGTAAATATCCAGTTGAATCTGTACAAACGATGTCCCGCATTGCACAGCGTGCAGAGGAAGCTCTTGAGTACCGTGAAATTTTCTTGAAGCAAGCAAGCGCTCAACAAAATTCCGTTACTGAAGCAATTAGCCAGGCAGTAGCGAATTCTGCATTGGATCTAAATGCTAAGGCAATCGTTACTTCGACGCATAGCGGCTTTACAGCACGTGTAGTTTCGAAATATCGTCCAAAAGCACCAATCATTGCCGTTACACCGACCGAACAAGTAATGCGCGGTTTAGCGCTTTGCTGGGGCGTATTCCCTGTTCAAGGACCAGAAGCAGCAACAACGGATGAAATGTTCGATTATGCTGTTAACGGTGCAATGAATACGGGCCTGCTAGCTGCTGGTGATACTGTTGTTATTACTGCCGGCGTTCCTGTGGGACGAGCTGGCACAACGAATTTGATGAAAATTCATCATATCGGTGAGCTACTAGCTACAGGACAAGGTGTAGGAAGCCAAAACGTTACAGGTAAAATTGTTGTTGCGCGTAATGCTGAGGAAGCAAACGCGAAGGTTCAACAAGGTGATATTCTCGTAACTGTGGCTACTGATAAAGAGCTTATGCCTGCATTCGAACGTGCAGCAGCTGTTATTACTGAGCAGGGCGGCATTACAAGTCATGCGGCAGTATGCGGAATCAACCTTGGTACGCCAGTTATTCTAGGTGTGAAAAATGCTATGGACATTCTTAAGGATGGTATGGAAGTAACCATCTATGCAGAAACAGGCTATATTTACTCAGGCCAATCCAAAGTACTATAATTGCTGCTAGCATATATACAAAGATCGCGACCTTATTGGTTATCCCAATAGCTCGCGATCTTTTTTATTGCGTCAATTTGTTTCACTATCAATAGCAGCCGAAATTGATGAATAAGTATGATAGATCAGGGGAATACAATAAATCTGCCGTTAACAATGGACTTGTTCATGGGTTGAACTTTGCATGCGATGCATAACCTTATTATAATCATAGTATTACAAGGTTAACTAAAGGAGTTATCGTTATGGCAGGAGAATGGGTCGTTCATCCGATTCGTGTTCGATATCAGGAAACGGATCAAATGGGTGTTGTGTTTCATGGGAATTATGTAACCTGGTTCGAAATTGGCCGTACAGAATGGGTAAGAAGTTTAGGAGTAACCTATCGAGATATCGAGGAAAAAGGATTGCTATTTCCTGTAATTGACTTGATGGTCAGTTATGTGCTGCCAGCAAAATATGATGATAGGGTTATTGTGTGCACAAGATTGAAGCAGTGCTCTCCTTTACGAATGGAATTTGAATCACAGGTAAGAAGAGTGACAGAGCAAGAATTTAGAGATAACCATTATTCAAATGAGGAAGAACTGCCTGGTGAGTTGCTCGTGCATGGTGGAACGAAGCATGTTTGGGTTAATCAAGATTTCCATCCCGTACGTCTATCCAAGGTAATGCCTGAACTATTTGAGAAGCTGCAATCGATGTAGATGGGAGAGAGCGGTGATGAAGAAATGGATACCCGCATTCATAATTTTGTTTCCTTTGTTGGAAATATGGGGAATATTGCTTGTTGGCGATTGGATTGGAGGATGGAACACATTTACGCTAATGATATTTTTAAGTTCGATTGGGGCAATAGCCGCAATCTATGAAGGACGCAAGGTGCTTTATCAGGCAAGAATACAAATGAATCAGGGACAAATTCCTGGACGTTCCTTCGTGAATGGAGTTTGTGTGCTTGCTGGCGGTTTGCTATTGCTTCTGCCTGGTTTTATTTCTGATATTGCAGGGATTTTATTGCTGGTTCCTTTTACTAGACGTATGTTTGAAGGGATCATTCTAAAATGGATCGAAGCCGCTATGAATAGCGGTCGTTTTACGATGCGACGGTTTTAATTTAACAATTCCTTTACATTTCAATGCAATATAATTAATGATTATTCGTTATAGTTTGAATGTTGCAGTATAGCTGATGTAAGAGTAGATGAAACGCTGCATAGGAGGAACGTCTATGACGAAGCAAGTATCACCTTACTTAAATAGAGATCTAAGCTGGGTTGAATTTAATCGTAGAGTGCTTCAGGAAGCACAGGACCCGCAAAACCCATTGTTGGAAAGAGCGAAATTTTTGGCGATCGTATCCAGCAATTTAGATGAATTTATGAGTGTTCGCGTAGCAGGCGTCCATGAGCAAATTAGAGCAGGCCTGATGAAGATGGATTTTACAGGATATTCGCCATCAGGACTGTGGAAAAGACTGCTAAAGCGAACTAAAAGTATGGTGACAGAGCAATATCGTACGTATCGCGAGCTAATGAAATGTCTGCACAAGGAAGGCATTTACATACGGGAGTATGCGGAGCTTACACCAACTGCGCAGAAGGCAATGGCGGAATATTATAACGAGATTGTATTTCCAGTCATTACTCCAATGGCAGTTGATCAGAGCCGTCCGTTTCCTCACGTGCATACGAAGGAGCTTTATCTTGCAGTAACACTACGTCTTGAAGGTGAGGACGAGTCAGAAGAACCGTTGTTTGCTATTATTCAAATTCCTTCCATATTACCTCGATGTATACCTGTTCCAAGCCGCAGCAACAGTAAAAAACAAGAGTTTGTTTTGCTGGAGGAATTAATAACGACCTTTATTGACTCCTTGTTTGCAGGCTACAATATTTACTCCGTAAGCTCGTTCCGCTTAACACGAAACTCGGACTTGTCGATTGACGAAGAAGGGGCAGAAGACTTGCTGGAGGAGATTGAAAAGGAGCTTCGACGCAGGAAATGGGGAATTCCAGTTCGTCTTGAGGTAGAATCTGATATTGATCCTTACGCGCTAGAGATGCTTAAGGAAGAACTGGAAATCAAGGATGCACTGTACATGATTGATGGTCCGCTTGATCTAAGCTATATGATGAAGTTTTCAGCTATGGTGAAAGGTCATGAAAATTTGCGCTATAAAAAATTCGAACCTAGCTACCCGACAGAGTTCGATGAAGATAAAGATATTATGAGTGTGATTGCAGAGCGTGATGTACTGCTGCATCATCCATTTGAGTCATTTGAGCCAGTGAATGACTTCGTATGGCAGGCTGCGAAGGACCCTGATGTTCTTGCAATCAAAATGACCATGTATCGTGTCAGCGGACAATCGCCGCTTGTTAAGGCGTTAGAGCATGCAGCGGCAACTGGCAAGCAGGTTACGGTCATTGTAGAACTGAAAGCTCGATTCGATGAAGAGAATAATATTGCGTGGGCTAAGCGTCTGGAAAAAGCGGGCTGCCATGTTGTCTATGGTCTTGTTGGGTTGAAAATTCACGCCAAGCTTTTACTGGTCGTACGACGTGAAAAATATGGACTGAGGCGATATGTACATGTCGGAACAGGCAATTATAACGAAAATACTGCCAAGCTATATACCGATATCGGGTTAATGACCAGCAATGATATTATTGGTGCAGATACATCAGCATTGTTTAACGAGGTGACGGGCTATTCCGCTCCGCGTGATTGGGAAGCATTTGCCGTGGCGCCTACTGGATTGAAAACCAAGCTGTTGAAGCTGATTGATCGCGAGATCGAGCATGCGAGAGCAGGGAAAGAAGCTAAAATTATTGCGAAAATGAATAGCCTGTCCAATCAGGAAATGATCGATAAGCTGTACGAGGCTTCTATAGCTGGTGTAAGCATTGAGCTTATTATTAGAGGTGTATGCAGCTTAAGACCCGGGGTGCCTGGCGTTAGTGAGAACATCAAGGTTATTAGCATTGTTGATCGGTACTTGGAGCATTCCCGTATTGTTTATTTTTATAATGATGGCAAGGAAGAAGTCTACTTATCAAGTGCTGATTGGATGACAAGAAATTTGGAGAAGCGTGTGGAACTGTTATGTCCTGTCTTCGATCAGGAGCTTAAAAATATTCTAATTGTGCTGTTGCAATTAAGTCTTGCAGACAATGTAAAAGCGCGATTGTTAAAAATGAACGGACAGTATGAACAGCTAAGAGAACTAGTTGGAATTGCTCCTTTCCGCAGTCAATTTGAGGCTCAGTATGTAGAGCGATGGAAAGGCTTAAGTTAATCTTGTCTTAACTAAAGGGCATGATCGTCAGGAGTTCATTATTGGGATTTCCTGTCGATCATGCTTTTTCTGCTTATTTAGTAAATTCCCCCTTTAAAGCCTTTCAGATCGTATAGGTTTTTGGTAAGGTTAGCATATATATGGATATCTAGGACGTGTCAAAACCCGTTCAGTATTTCGCCCCCTTTTGCTTTAGTTTGCTTGACGTACGCTCGGTACGCCTTTACAAACGCGCCTTGCATGGAGCAAAAATTCGGCAAAATGTTCTGTCTTCAGAGTTCTCAGACACGTCCTAATTTACAGGTCAAGGAAGTGAAATAGTGATTATTGCCATCATTTTATTATCTGCTGCGTTAATCGCCCAGACGTTATATATGCTGATTTACAGAAATCAGATTAAGGATATTGGCAATCAGCTGTCATTTATATCTGAACATCAATCCTTTAAGTTTATTCACATGCATATGCGAAACAAAGAAATGTATCAACTCGTGCAGTCCTGTAATCACCTCCTCCGCAGTCAGAGGGAACTTAATCAAAAGTTTATACAGAAAAATGAAGAGGTTAATACCACGATTGTAAGTTTGTCACATGATATTCGAACTCCGCTTACCTCACTTGGCGGATACCTTCAACTAGCTGAACGGGCTGAGGATTGTGAAGAGAAATCAAGTTATATCCATCTGGCTCTAACTCGCATGAAGCAAATTACCTCTCTAGTAGATGAGCTTTTTTACTATACGAAGCTGCAAAACCGGCAATATGCCCTTGAGCTTGAAGCATTAGATGTGATCGACATGCTTCATAAGCGTTTATTTTCCGTCATCGATGAATTTTCCCGCTTAGGCAAGGAGCCGGATATGTATTTGCCGGAATCTCCTGTTTATATATTTGGCAATGCCAAAGCATTGGAGCGTGTATTTGAAAACATTTTAAGCAATTACTTTTTACATGGAAACGGTAATCTCTGCATTCGTTATGAAGATAAGCTAGGAGAGGCCACCCTTCATTTTACGAATCAGGTGGGAGAGAACCACAACATTGAAGGCGATAAAGTCTTTACCCGTTTTTACAAAGTGGATCCTTCCCGTACGTTGCACTCTACTGGATTAGGACTTTCTATCGTTCAATCCTTAATGGAAAAAATGAATGGCAACGCTAAAGTACAGGTAGATGGAAATCTTTTTTGCCTAAGCGCAACATTTAAGAAGAATGGGGGTGCTGAACATGAACATTCAACAGGAACAACATCATATACTGGTCATCGAAGACGATGAGCATATTAACAAGATCATCTCTGATGTACTCCGTAGGGAGAATTACATATGTACCTCTGCCTTTTCAGGCAGTGAAGCTAAACTTCTCGTATCGCAATACAACTATCAGCTTATTATATTGGATCTCATGCTTCCTGGTTTATCTGGTGAAGCATTCATGCACTATGTGAGAGAGGAGTTGAAGTCACATATACCGGTCATTGTTTTATCAGCAAAAGATGAATTGGATCATAAGCTGCAGTTATTTGATTTAGGTGCCGTAGATTATGTGACAAAGCCGTTTGAGGTCAGGGAGCTATTAGCCAGAATCAATGTTCATATTGGGAAAAATGGATTAGTAGAATCTACTCACCAATACAAGCATAAGAAATTGATCTTGGACTGTAATGCACGAAGTGTTACGGTGAACAAACATTTATTGAATCTGACCAGACAAGAATATAGAATCCTTGAATTGCTTCTTAAAAGCCCAACACGTGTATTTACAAAACGTGATCTGTACGAGCTTGCTTGGGACGACGTTTATTTGGGTGAAGATAAAACGATTACGGTACATATCAGCAACATTCGGAACAAAATTAAGCAATACGACGATCAAGCGTATATCGATACGGTGTGGGGCATCGGATTCAGGATCAGCCCATAGACATTCTTTGACGTTTCTTATCCTTTTCTTTGCGAAGGCTTGGTATGTCTTTTATATACTACTTCACAAGGAGGTGCGACGATGACCAGTACAATAATTGAAGTTGAGGGACTCACCAAAAAGTTTGGACAAAAAACGGTCGTGCATGACGCCAATTTCAAAATCACAAGAGGTGAAATATTTGGCTTGATTGGTCAAAATGGCGCTGGTAAATCGACTCTATTAAAGATGATCGGTGGACTAATGTACCCAACCTCGGGAAACATACATTTTTTTGATCGGGCAGCAACTGATTATGCTTCCTGCTTTGAACGAATGGGCTTACTTATTGAACACCCTGGATTATACCCGCAGTACACTGCTTATGATAATCTTAAGCTTTTAGCGATCTCCTATGGCTTGAAGCAGTATAAACAGTATATATCGGAGCTTTTGGAGCTTGTCGGATTGGATGCTTCCAACAAAACGAAGGTGAAGCATTATTCAATGGGCATGAAGCAGCGACTAGGTATAGCTATCGCTCTGCTCGGCAGTCCGGATGTGTTAATTCTCGATGAACCGATTAATGGATTAGATCCGCAAGGGATCGCTGAAATAAGAGAGCTTATTCTAGATCTCAACAAAAAGGGACTGACCATTGTTATTTCCAGTCATATTTTAGAAGAACTCTCAAAAGTAGCGAGCAAATATGCGATCCTTCATAAAGGTGAAATTATCGAGGTGATTTCCAAGGATGATTTGCTGCTTCGGTGCGAAGAACGTATTGAAGTTGTAGTGGATGATGTAAGCAAGGCATTGCCTGTTCTAGAGCAGGAGCTGAGGATGAAGCAGTTTAAGGTTATCGATACGCATACTTTACATATCTACGATACCCATATGAATAACCAACAGATTGTTAAGCTTTTAGCTAGCCACGATCAATATGTCCGATCCATAACAAACCATAAAACGAGCTTGGAGCAGTATTTCTTAGAACGGACAGAGAAAGTGGGTGGATCACTTGATTAATATATTCAAAATGGATCTGCATCGCTTTAGAACGAACAGAGTTGTCTATCTGCTTTTGCTCGTATTTAGTGCATTTCAAATTTTCGGAATATTTATGATTAAACAGTACGAGCAGCCTGGGGATGGGGGACTAAGCATTGGCACAATGAATGAAAGCCAGTTTATGCAGTATATGCTTTCTCAACCTCCGTCCTGGGTGCTGTTTTATATAGTAGTGTTCACTGTTTATTTTTATATGAGTGAGTACAACTCGAGATTTTACCGAAATTATATTACGATGAAAAATTCAAGACTTTACTCGGTATTGTCTAAAGCCTTAATCCTCGCACTTTTTACTTTATTCATTCTTATTGTTTTGACGATCTCCAACATAGTCGGAAAACAGTTATTTTTTGGACATACAGAGCTGGGGGATATCGGGTATTTCGCGAAGCTGTTGCTTGGACAGTTTTTACTTCATTGGTCGTTTTCCGTTCTGATCCTGTGCGTTGCGGTGCATACGAGGAACATTGTTATTGGTTTAAGTTTAGGATTTGTTTTTGCTCTAAATGTATTTGGCATGCTCTTCAGTGCTCTGGAATCTTTGCAGGATCAGGTTCAATTCACCAAATATATGCTTGTTAATACGATCATGAGTCATCTTGACTATAATACGGAGGATTTCATCCATGTTATTGCCGTATCAATCATTTCGCTCCTGTTATTTGCTGCAGTGGCTGTTCGTTTCAAGCTGAAAGAGGACCTATGATCGTATAAATCTCAAATACATGAAAAAATAGTAGGACCGCTCGATGAGGGCGGTCCTTTTTTTTGTGCTGTTATTCTTCCAGCTTATGTTACGTTATGCAATGGAATTTTTATTGTTGAGGGGACTCGTAACTGTGCTACAAATGGTTCAGTTGAAGAACCGGCTTGATCCCCCATTGCTTTTTGAAATCAGTAGCAATTTCTTTCACTTTATGCGATTCCAGCTCCAGATCCGTCTGGGCAGCAGTAACCGAAATGATCAGCTTGTCCTGCTCTAGCTTAAGCTCCATCTGCTGAATGCTTTGGGTTTCACTTCTGTCTAAAGCAGCAGCCAGCTGCAGCACGTAGCCTAATCGAAAGATTGTATCCAGTTCTTCGTTGCTAATAAGCTGGCCATAGTCCTTAAGCTCTGCTTTAGCCTTGCCTTTACTGCGGAAGGAGGCGATTGAAGCAACAAGCAGGATTTCCTTATGCGTTAAGCCATTCAAATGAGAATGGACAATCAGATAAAACGTATGCTTTTCATAATGATAATATTCAATCGTTGCACCAATGCGATAAAGGCGTGCGGCTGTATTCAAGTAAACTCGAAAAATTTCTTTGCTTGAATCATGCTGCATAAGACACGATAGAAGCTGGTCTGCCAGCTGGCTAATATGCTTCGTATGAGCATGCGGAATAGCGGTATGCAAGGCGATAATATTTTCGACGCTGTAATCAAGCGGATTTTGCTGCAGTGGCTGCTCAGGGAAAAACAGCTTATGGAATACACCATCGCGAAGACCTGCGCCGCAAATAATATAATGAGTAGCTTGGATGTATTGAAAAACAGTCGTTAAGATTGCAAAGCCCGGGATAATGACATCCACACGATCCTTGCTTAGTCCAGCGATCTTTTTCCGTTTGTCCTGCGGCAGCAAGCGAAGTTCATGGAACAGCTCCAGCACGCTTTGACTTGCTAGCGGATAATTATGCGTCTGGGAAAATGGATAGTCAGTTGCAGCTTGATGTATTTTGCCTAACGCCCGTGCTGTTCCGCCTACAGCAATTAACGGCAGATGAGCATAGCGTGTAATCCATTCATGGTCGCTCATCGCTTGCAACACTTCACTTTTTAGTGCATCCAAATCAACATCGCTAAGCCCATTTTTGCTGTCAAACCGTTTATTGAAGCTAACACAGCCGAATGGGAACGAAAAGGTATGTACTATTTTTCGATTTAAAAATAACGTCAATTCAGAAGAACCGCCGCCGATATCTAACAAAAATCCGCTTTGAACAGACAGGGAGTTGATCATGCCTAGAAAACCGTACTCCGCTTCCTCGCGTCCAGTCAGAACGCGAATAGCCAGGCCGGTTGCCTGCTTTACCTGTTCAACAATTTCCGCTTGATTGCCTGCATTGCGAATAGCTGCGGTCGCGAGCGGAACAAGAGCATCCAGTTGATGCTGCTTAGCCAGCAGCTGATAAACTTTTAGCGTTTCGATCAGCACGTTAATGCCTTCTTGACTTAATTCGCCTCGTTCATTTATTTTGCTGCTAAGACGAGCAGAACGCTTGCTGCCATCTACAACCCGATGTGCGCCATGC
Organism: Paenibacillus septentrionalis; assembly: GCF_042659865.1. NCBI lineage: Bacteria > Bacillati > Bacillota > Bacilli > Caryophanales > Paenibacillaceae > Paenibacillus > Paenibacillus septentrionalis. Next base: position 720,418 of record NZ_JBHSTE010000001.1, on the reverse strand, counting down.
TCGGTTTTTTCATAGATCACAAGTCGGATAGAGTTCGAACCTATGTCAATAATGCCATAACGTTGTGACATTTTATTCCTCCAGTATCATTACTTGTTCAATAGTTTATCATAATTTTCTAAAAGTTATTAGTTTTCGACATTCAGTTTTCTTTTGAAAGCGCAAATAACTATGCTATAATGAACGGGCTATGAAAAAAACACCTGATACATTTTATCAATGAAGGCGATAAAGCATTTCTATCCTTGCTTATGTTCACTTTTTTGACAAAATCCTATATCATTGATGATAATGAGACTAGGATGGTATATCGGTTTCTAGCATTTATACATTGAATAATAAAGGAGAGGGAACGATGACAGCAACAAAAGGTCTTGAAGGTATTGTAGCAGCGCAATCCTCTATCAGTTCAATTATTGATGGAGTTTTAACATACCGTGGTATCAATATTGACGAACTTGCTGAAAAAGCTTCTTTTGAGGAAGTTGCATATTTGTTATGGTATGGAAAATTGCCGAATCGTGCAGAGCTTGCTGATTTGCAGCAAAAACTGGATGAGTATGCTGTGATTCCGAACGAAGTGATTGAAGCAATCAAGCTGTATCCAAAGAATACGAATTCTATGGCAGCACTCCGTTCAGCAGTATCAAGCTTGGCACTTTATGATCCGCTAAGTGGGGATATGACTACAGAAGCGAATCAACTGAAAGCGATTAAATTGCAAGCTCAGCTTCCAACAGTAGTTGCCGCATTTGCTCGTATCCGTGAAGGGAAAGAGCCGATTTCACCGAAAAAAGGCGTGTCAATAGCACATAATTTCTTATATATGCTAACTGGTGAAGAGCCTGCGAGCGTTGCCGAGAAAGCTTTGGATCAAGCGCTAGTCCTGCATGCAGATCATGAGCTTAACGCCTCAACCTTTGCTGCTCGTGTTACAGTCGCTACTCTGTCTGACATATATTCTGGTGTTACATCCGCGATCGGCGCTTTGAAAGGCCCATTGCATGGCGGCGCCAATGAAGCTGTTATGGTTATGCTGGAGGAGATTGGTTCCAAAGATAATGTAACGGCTTACATTGAAAACGCACTTGCTAACAAAGTTAAAATTATGGGCTTTGGTCATCGCGTATACAAAAACGGCGATCCGCGCGCGAAGCATCTACAAAAAATGTCTTATGAGCTTGGCAAATTAACGGGTAATCTTGAGCTGTATGAAATGTCTACACAAATTGAAGAGCTTGTGACAGGCCGTAAGGGCTTGAAGCCAAATGTTGATTTCTACTCAGCATCTGTATACACAGCACTGAAAATTCCTCGCGACTTGTTTACACCGCTGTTTGCAATTAGCCGTGTGTCTGGTTGGACCTCTCATATTTTAGAGCAATATGAGAATAACCGTTTAATTCGTCCTCGTGCTGAGTATGTAGGGCCAATTCAAGCTGTTTATGTACCAGTAGATGAGCGTTAATGTGCAAATATGGTAAAATAGCTTATGATAATAATTGAATCACATTTAAGGAGGAAAAATATTCATGTCTCTATTTGAAAAGTTCGCAATGCCAACTGAAGGTGAAAAAATTACGATTGATAACGGGGTATTGCAAGTACCTAACCAACCAATTATCCCATTTATCGAAGGTGACGGAACTGGTCGCGATATTTGGAAGGCTTCCAAGCGCGTGCTTGATGCAGCTGTTGAGAAAGCTTACAAAGGCGAGAAACAAATTGCATGGTATGAAGTATTCGCTGGTGAAAAAGCATTCAACCAATACGGTGAATGGTTGCCAGCAGATACGCTTACTGCAATTCGTGAATATATTGTTGCAATTAAAGGACCTCTTACTACGCCAATCGGTGGCGGTATCCGCTCTCTAAACGTTGCACTTCGTCAAGAGCTGGATCTTTACACTTGCCTTCGTCCTGTTCGTTACTTCGACGGTGTGCCTTCTCCGGTTAAACGTCCTGATCTCGTAGACATGGTTATCTTCCGTGAAAATACTGAGGATATTTATGCAGGTATCGAGTATCAATCTGGTTCTGAAGAAGTGAAAAAAGTAATCGAGTTCTTGCAAAAAGAAATGAACGTGAACAAAATTCGTTTCCCAGAAACTTCTGGTATCGGTATTAAGCCAGTTTCCTCCGAAGGTTCTAAGCGTCTTGCTCGTGCTGCGATTGAATATGCAATCAAGCATGGTAGAAAATCTGTAACGCTTGTTCATAAAGGCAACATTATGAAATTTACAGAGGGTGCTTTCAAAAACTGGGGCTACGAAGTAGCTGAGCAGGAGTTTGCTGAGCAAACCTTTACATGGGGTCAATATGATCGCATTAAAGACGCTGAAGGCGTTGACGCTGCAAACAAAGCGCAAGCTGAGGCTGAAGCAGCTGGCAAAATTATCGTGAAGGATGCAATTGCTGATATCGCATTGCAGCAAGTACTTACACGTCCAACTGATTTTGATGTAATCGCAACACTTAACTTGAACGGTGACTACCTATCCGATGCTCTTGCAGCACAGGTTGGTGGTATCGGTATCGCTCCAGGCGCGAACATCAACTACTTAACAGGTCATGCAATTTTCGAAGCAACTCATGGTACTGCTCCGAAATATGCAGACAAAGACGTTGTTAACCCGGGCTCTGTTATCCTTTCTGGCGTTATGTTGCTTGAGCATCTTGGCTGGCAAGAAGCAGCTAACTTGATCTACAAAGGTATGGAAACAGCGATTAACAACAAAACAGTTACTTACGACTTCGCTCGTCTAATGGAAGGCGCTACAGAAGTGAAGTGCTCTCAATTCGCAGACGAAATTATTAAACACTTGGCATAAGCAGCAAGCAGCATGCACACATAAAGAGAGCCTGCAATGGCTCTCTTTATTGGTGTCAGCTGCTTGATTTGTATATGCGTACATACATAGAAGCAGTGCTCAAAGCTAAACCGCAAGCGAATACTTCCGATGTAGGGTTTTAGCTGCTAGGAAGTAAATCCAGAAGAAGCTAAACCGCAAGCGAATGCTTCCGAAGCAGCGTTTTAGCTGCTAGGAAGTAATACTAAGAAGAAGCTAAAACGCTTTAGGAGGGTCCAAAAAAAGTGGCGATTACTCGTAAAAAGATTACGATTGTTGGAGCAGGGTTTACTGGTGCAACAACGGCTCTTATGCTGGCGCAGAAGGAGCTTGGCGATGTCGTTCTAGTTGATATACCTCAGCTTGAAAATCCGACTAAGGGTAAGGCGCTTGACATGCTTGAAGCTACTCCTGTTATGGGCGTCGATGCGCGGGTCATTGGAACGTCCAGTTATGAGGATACGAAAGATTCTGATATCGTCATCATTACTGCAGGTGTTGCTCGCAAGCCTGGCATGAGCCGCGATGATCTAGTGAATACCAACGCAGGCATCGTAAAAGCTGTGTGTGAGCACATCAAAACGACAAGCCCTGAAGCGTATGTGCTTATTTTAAGCAACCCCGTTGATGCGATGACTTATGCCGCGTATCAAACGCTTGGGTTTCCTAAAAACCGCGTTATTGGCCAGTCAGGTGTACTCGATACGGCGCGTTACTGCACCTTTATTGCCCAAGAGCTGAATGTATCGGTTGAGGATGTTAGAGGTTTTGTTTTAGGTGGACATGGAGACGATATGGTGCCACTGGTGCGTTATTCGAATGTAGCAGGCATACCGATCGAAAAGCTACTCCCGGCGGACCGTATCGAGGCGATTGTGCAGCGAGCCCGTGTCGGAGGCGGCGAAATCGTTAGTCTTCTCGGTAATGGAAGCGCCTATTATGCTCCTGCAGCATCACTAGTGCAAATGACAGAAGCAATCCTTAAGGATAAGAAACGGATTATTCCGGTTATTGCCTACCTTGAAGGCGAATATGGCTATACTGATCTATTTATGGGGGTACCGGCTATACTGGGCGGCGACGGTATTGAAAAAGTGATCGAGCTTGACCTAACCGCTGAAGAGAAAGCCGCGCTTGATCAATCCTCAGCATCTGTATCGCAGGTTATCGAGGTTGTAAAATCTGGTCTCGGCATCTAATACAGCTTGATCAGGAGGACCCTGTCATTCCATGTACGGATCGGCTTTTTGCTGTTCCCAGACTTAAGGAGGGCAGGGTTTTTTAATTGTAGTAACGTGTATGGTTAGTGAAAGTGAGGTGCAGCAATGTCGGCACATGCGATATTGAAAAAGATTTATGGCTATGATCAGTTTCGTCCTGGGCAAGAGGAGATTATTGACAGCATTGTTTCAGGGAGAGATACACTTGCCATTTTGCCAACAGGGGGCGGAAAGTCGGTCTGCTATCAAATTCCTGCGCTTATGTTACCAGGAACGACGTTAGTTATATCTCCGTTAATTTCGCTGATGAAGGATCAGGTTGATGCATTAACACGTTTAGGTGTTTCTGCTGCTTTTTTGAACAGCTCCTTATCGCAGGAGCAGTATAAAAACGTGCTGCGTCGAGCATTTAACGGTGAATATGAGCTGTTATATATCGCGCCTGAACGCTTCGATGCGCCGATGTTTCAACAGCTGACCGAGCATTTGCAAATTCCGCTTATCGCGATTGATGAAGCTCACTGTGTGTCACAGTGGGGGCATGATTTTCGCCCAAGCTATCGCCAGCTGGCGCTTGCTATTAGTAGAATGGAGGATCGCCCGATAGTCGCGGCGTTTACTGCAACTGCTACAAAGGAAGTAGCAGAGGATATCGTAGCAATGCTTAATTTGCAGCAGCCAGCAACATTTGTAACGGGGTTTGCCAGACCTAACTTATCGTTGTCGGTTGTAACAGGGGTTCACAAGCAGGATTTTCTAACTCAATTTTTGAAGGAGCGAGCGGAGCAATCAGGCATTATCTATGCTGCTACTAGAAAAGAAGTAGAAGCGGTTCATGAACGCATTCATTTGCTAGGCTATCAAGCAGAGCTTTATCACGGCGGTCTATCTGATGCTGCTCGAGCGGAAGCGCAGGAAAACTTCCGCTTTGATCGGACGAAAATTATTGTAGCTACTAACGCCTTCGGTATGGGAATTGACAAGCCGAATGTAAGATATGTGCTGCATTGGCAGGTGCCGGGCGACCTTGAGTCTTACTATCAGGAGGCAGGTCGAGCGGGGCGTGATGGAGAAGAAAGTGAATGTGTGCTTCTTTTTGATGCCAGCGATTTATTTATCCATCGCTTTTTAATCGAACAAGGGCTCGGGGATGAGCAGCGGAAAGCGGTGCAAGCGAGCAAACTGCATGAAATGACCAGCTATTGTCGTACGGATGCATGTCTTCAGCAATTTATCGTCGATTATTTTGGAGAGCGTGCTGTTGAACCATGTGGAAAATGCAGCAGTTGTCTCGATACAAGTGAAAAGGTTGATCGCACGCAGGAAGCGTTAATGGCAATGTCCTGTGTCGCTCGAATGCGTGGCAGATTTGGAGTGACCATGGTGGCTAAGGTGCTCAAGGGCTCGTCAGACAAAAGACTGCTTGCGGCAAAGCTACAATCGTTATCGACCTACGGTCTATTGAAGCAGACGTCAGAAAAGGAAATTGTCGATTGGCTTAATTGGTTGGTGGCAGAACAGTATTTACAGCTGAGCGGAGGCCAGTATCCCGTTGTAACTCTCGCAGAGCGCTCGCGACTGGTGATAGAGGGCAAGGAGCAGGTGTGGCAAAGACGCCGCAGCACGGTGAAGCAACTGCTTAGCAATAGCTCACAGGATGCATCACCGATCTTTGCCGCGTTGAAGGAGTGGCGAAGAAAACAGGCTGCGCATGAGAATATTCCACCCTTTATGGTTTTCTCTGATGCGACTCTGCGTCATATTGCTGAAGCGGCACCACATACAACAGGTGAGCTAATGCATGTCAAAGGTATAGGACAAGCCAAGCTTCAGAAATATGGCGATGCAGTCATTCACCTCATACAAGAGTTGAAGCGGTCTATAGATGCTGCTCCGTCTATGAAAGCAGAAGCCACTGCTGATCAGGAGAAAAGACCAAGCCATCTGCTATCATATGAAGCCTTTGCAATGGGGCAAACAATCCAGGAAATTCGAACAGAACGTAATGTGTCTCAACAGACGATTGAAAAGCACATTCTGCGAGCAATTGAAGAGGGAAATCCCATTGATTGGTCGCGAATTTTTGATCAGGAGACAGAGGAGCAAATTTTACAGGTGGTGTCGGAGGTTGATGCCAGTCTGCTACGGAATATAAAAGAGGCATTGCCTGAAGCTATTACGTATTTTCAAATTCAAGCTGTGCTGTTGAAATCATTGCAATAGTACGCCAGACCAGCATCATAATGCAGTTTCTTTTATAGTATGAATCTTGGAAATCTATTGTATAATCTTGATTATAACGATAAATGAACACGGAGGCCTTTATTATGAAACAACATTCCCCTCAAGTTGTAACATTTGGCGAGTCTATGGCACTGTTTCTCCCGTCTCAGCAGCAATCTATTGAACGAGCAGACAGCCTGCAGCATCGTTTTGGCGGAGCTGAGAGCAATGTTGCGATCGGACTTGCCAGACTTGGTATTGACGTTGGCTGGTTTAGTGTTATGGGTGATGATCCGCTTGGAAAACGTATTGTCAAATCAATACGTGGAGAGGGAGTCGATGTATCACGGGTGCTGTACAGCAAAGATGCACCAACTGGTATGATGTTCCGCGAACAAGTTAGTGGTAGAAATGCGGTGCATTACTTCCGAAAAGGCTCAGCGGCAAGCACTATGACTCCTGATCAGCTGGATGAGACCTATATTCAAGGAGCCAAGCTGCTGCATATTACAGGGATCACGCCAGCACTAAGCGAAAGCTGCAAGGCTACAATCTATCGTGCAATTGAACTTGCTAAAAAGCATCAAGTGACGGTTTGCTTTGATCCAAATTTGCGTTTAAAGCTATGGTCGATCGAAGAGGCTAGAGAGGTCATACTATCAATTGCGAAGGAGGCTGACTACTTCCTGCCAGGATGGGATGAGTTAAAGCTATTATACGATACCGAGAATGAAGCACTTATTGACGAGAAGCTCAATGAATTGAAGGCAATTTGTATTGTAAAGGGCAAAGGAGACTATAATGTCATATACGAGCAGGGAAATCAAACGGAGGTTCCGTTCTATCCTGCTGAAAAAGTAGTCGATACGGTTGGTGCAGGTGATGGCTTCTGTGCTGGCTTCCTTGCAGGGATTATTAAAGGCCTAAGCAGCTATGAGGCGGTTCGTATGGCAAGCATCAATGGTTCGCTAGCTGTCCAAACCTATGGTGATTGGGAGGCGCTTCCAGAATGGGAGCAGCTGCAGCAGCGCCTAAGCGCTCAAGCCTGGATTGAGCGCTAGTCATTTCTAGCTCTGCCGTTATTGGTTAGAAGGAGAGGTATATGGATATACAGAATGAACATGAAACGCAGCAACGCAAGGATGAACATATTACGATCTGTCTAGACAAGCCTGTACAGGGAAAAGGCATAACGACAGGGCTAGAAAAGTGGAGATTTAAGCATTTATCTCTTCCTGAAATTGATTTTAACGCGATTGATCTCTCCACGACTATGTTTGGAAAAACAGTTAAGACCCCACTGTTAATCAGTTCCATGACCGGGGGAACGGAACGAGCGTTTCAGATTAATCGCTCGCTAGCGATTGCAGCTGAGCAGCAAGGCTGGTCGTTAGCGCTTGGTTCGATGAAGGTGGCGCTCGAAAAGCCGGAGCTGGCCTACAGCTTTCAGCTTCGTCAGTATGCACCTAGCATCCCGATTATAGCGAATATCGGACTCGTTAGCTTGAACTACGGAATTAATACGAAGGATTGTCAGCGAATAGTTGAGCTTGCCGAAGCAGATGCGCTAGTGTTTCATCTAAACAGCATGCAGGAAATTTTTCAACCGAAGGGTGATACAAACTTTTCAGGCTTGCTTCAGAAGCTTGAAGAGGTTGTAAAATACCTGGACGTACCTGTAGGGATTAAGGACGTTGGTTGGGGAATAGATGCAGAGGTTAGAGACAGGATGCTGGAAATTGGCATTGAATTCGTTGATGTTGCAGGTGCGGGCGGCACATCGTGGAGTCAAGTTGAGCATTTTCGAACAACTTCTGCTATTCAATACGCTGCATCGGAGAGCTTTATTGATTGGGGTAATACAACTGCCGATTGTCTGATTGAGCTGAGAGATGGTATGCAGAAACGAATGTTGATTGGAAGTGGTGGACTTCGAAATGGCGTTGATGCTGCGAAGGTAATGGCATTAGGTGCTGATTCAGCTGGATTTGGTCGTACGCTGCTGGCTCATGCAATTGAAGCTCCTAACCGTCAGCAGGAGTATTCCATCATTGAGCGATTGGCTACGATAGAATATGAAATGAAAGCAGCTATGTTCGGTATTGGAGCTCGTCATATTGAGGCGCTAAAACGTAATCAACGCTTAATTCGCATACCGTGAACTAAAAAAATCGAGCAACAGCTTGAAGTATTGAAGAAGCTGCTGCTCGATTTTTATTTTAGCAGGCCCGTACCACGAACTTCAATTTTAGTTTTTACATTGAAATTCATACTTTGATAAATAGCTGGCCATTCCCGATCAAAATTTTCAAGCTGATATTTTGCACGATACCGCAAGCCAAAACCAATTGGGTCTACACCAGCCTCTTGTATTTTCTCTAAGAGCTTTGTAACGGCTTTTGAGTAAGCAGTTTCAAGTTGTTGAGTAATTTCCTCAGGATGATCGAAATAAGCGTTAGTTGGCATTTCCTCGAATGTTACTGCCAATTTAATCGACATATCTATATTAGTACCTTGCTCGTTTTTTTGAATTTTGTATTTCATTTTCGTTTCATGAATAGATATGACGTAGGGATCGTTGCGAAATGAGCCATACAAGTTAGAGCGATTCAACTTAAACATAAGCTGATTTAATAGCTGTGTATCTTCAGGCTCTAGGGTAAGCACGACCTTTTCCTTATTGAGCAAAGCGACTTTGTTTATGTTATATGTAATATCCTCCTTGTCTATCTCTACGATAGGAAGAATAGGGTCAAGCCCCTTTTCATCGAGACGTCGTGTAAGATCCGTTAATAGCTCGACGAATGTATAGGAAGATTCTGTTGCATCTGTGCTAAAAAACAGATACAGTGAGTTGCCAGGAAATCGCTCTACCGCGGGCTGTTCCTTAATGATGTCTCCAGCAATAGGGCTTCCGATACCAATTGCAGCAATGTTTTGGATATCTCTTCTGCGAGACATCCAATGAACGGCTTCGCGAATATTGTCTTGACTGAGTGAATCACCAAGTAAAAAAACATTGCAATGGCCAAAATCGATCTCTTTATCGACTTGTGCCTTTAGCATTCGTACTCCTTCTGCAATGCTCGCTGTATCTATTTTTTCAACCTGTGTTTTGCTTTTGCCTGCATCGATCTCAATTGATGGAACACCAAACTTTAAGGTAATACGGTACGGCTTTTCCTCGTTTTCTGTTTTGTCGATTGCCATAGCAACAACAAAATATCGTTTATCAATATCTTTAAATCCGCATCCTGACAACAAGCTGCATGCAATGAGACTGAACGCAAGCATGCTAAACACTAATTTTCTTTTCATATTTTCTCACCTTTTTTTTGCTCAGTGCATATACCCACAGTGTAATTACAATTTCGGAGATCATACGGATAATTAAAAATATCCCGCCTATATAGATGACATTCAGCTCATTTGTCAGATACATAAAAATAAGCGTAAGAACCACCAAAACAGCAACAATCCAGTAGCTGCGTCTTGGCGGTTTAGGTTCGTCAGGATCGACCTTGTTGTTAGGAAACAGCGTTCGAATATACTCGATCACCATATGCCAGCCTACCATTGTAAACGCTAGTGAGAGATTGATGAGCACAATTAAAAATATAAAAAGCATTCGCTCGATAAATCCAAAGATCATTCGAGCAGAATCGGCTGTCGCACTCCAAACGTATACATAGTTTGCTACCCCTTCAGTTCCATGAATACCGATAGGAACAAAAAACGTAATAAACTGGACAACGAATGCGATTAATGGGAATGTCCAGCGATATTTAAACCGGAAATTAGGAGGCAAGATACGGTTAAATAAGCCAAGGTTCAGAAATCCCGTGAAAACAAATGTTGCACTTGCAAATGCCAGTAAAGAGGGCATTCTATCATAATGATTCAGGACAATTTGTACAGCGTCCCACTTCAAGAATGGATTATTGATCGTTTTATACATAATGAAAGCGATAGCTGGGATACACAGAATAACGACAATCTCAAGCACAAAATTGACAGTAACCGTAGACCTAGTCGCACCAAATGCACATACGAGCATGAGTATGGTCAATATGACATAAGGATTTCCTTCAGGATTCAAAAACCTTGTAATAACGATCGCATAAGATGCTATGACAAGCGTAGAAGACATTCCAACAATTAGAGCTTTATAGGTTACTACTGCTCCGACAAGCCAACGCGGATAGAAGTGGCTTAAAATTTCCGGAAGTCCCTGATTTGGAAACTTGCTTAATCCAGCTGTAAACAGGTATAACATGATTACCCCAAAAATTGGACTTAGAAAGATCGCCATTACAGATCCATCAAATCGCTCGGCCATTAAATGATATGGGACGAGTATCATCAGATTCGAAAAGCATACGATTAGGTAATGGTAGAATACATATCGATTCATGCTGCGTCTGCTCCTCCAATATCTCCTTGTTGTGAGCTAACATCTCCCCTAAAGCGGAAGTAATATTCACCAAAGCTGCGTGTGCTGCACAGGCAGATAATATAGAAAAACAATCCTAGAAAGATACCTGCTACGCCAAAAAATATCGCGACGACCATAATCGGATACTTTAAGAACCGAATTGCCAGCGACATCGTATGAATCGGCAATACGAAATTGCTGATCGCGACCAGTGAGGTAACGATGATCATGATACTGCTGACTAAGCCAGCCTGCTGAATAGCTGAACCTAATATTAGCCCGCCGACCGTTGTTGATGTAGAACCGATTAATTTAGGGATGCGGATACTGGATTCGAGCAGCATCTCGATCATCACAAGCATAATGAGAACCTCTATGAACGACGGATAAGGTACAATTGAGCGACTTGCCACTAAGGAGAAAGCAAGCTGCAACCGAGCAAATTCAGGGTTGTATGAGACGATCGCGATGTACAAGCCTGGCAGGATTGTCGTAATGAATAGAGCGATATAGCGGAGCACAATAAGCAGCTTTGTCATCCATATAGACTCATAGTGATCCTCGACCGCGTGCATAAAATCAAAGAAAGTAACTGGAAGTATCAAGGCGTATTGCGAGCCCTTCATAACCATCACAATTTTACCGAACGATAAGGCGCGGCCAATGCGATCGATACGCTCTGTAATAAGCAAGGTAGGAAAGAGCTGATACTTTTTTCCGTTAAGCAGGCGCTCTAGCTCCCCTACTGATTGAACGAGATCAAGGTGGATGCTGGCAAGCTTGTTCATTACTAAATCTAACGTATGTTTGTTTACTTTTCGCTGATCATACAAAATAAACAGACTTGTCTGGGACAAGTTACCAACGGTCATCTTATCGCACACAAGCTCTGGCGACATATAAGCATTTCGGATCACATTAAGTGATGTAATCGGATCTTCACTCAATGAATGCTGAGGTCCAGTGATGGACGTTTCTAGTTTCGCTTCAGGCAGGTCATTATAATTATACTTAATTGCATCAAATGAAAAGACAGTTTCTTGGTATTCAATTAGCACCTGACCACGCATCAAGAGATCGTTCCATGTCGCTGGATCTGTAACCTTTGTAAAATTGGGATTGGATTGAAGCAACGTCATAAAAGGATATTCATTTTTTGAAAAAGGCACGGTAATGAACGAATGGATTTTGGGTTCATCACAAATGGGCAAATAATAAGCGATCTCCAGCTTCTGGCCTGTTATCGGGTGAGTCATTTCCTTCTGTATAAGATCTTCAGCCGGAGACAAAATTATTTTTAGTCGATCAAGCACCATGATCCCCCTCTTTCAAGAATAGTAGTGATAGTATGACCGAATTTACCAAAACTATGCTAAAATGAGCTTGACTAGAAAAGGAAGGCATGCAGAATGGAATGGTTTAAGCAAAGCTTCAATCAGGATTATATGATGGTATATCGCCATCGAAATGCAACTGAGGCACGCGAGCAAGTTATTAAGATGATTGATTGGCTCGATTTGGACGATAAGAAAGAGATGTCACTGCTTGATTTAGGGTGCGGAACAGGCCGGCATTCCCTGTCTCTTCAGCAGATGGGGTTTAAAGTGACAGGTCTTGATTTGTCTCCTCATTTGCTACAGGAAGCAAAAATCCATGATCCTGACGAACGCATTACATGGGTGGAAGGAGATATGAGGCAGCTTCCGTTCGAGGATTGTAGCTTCGATCTTTCACTTAATTTATTTACGTCTTTTGGCTATTTCGTTCAGCAGCTTGATAATGAAGCGGTACTATCGGAAATTAGTAGAATATTAAAAAAACAAGGCAGCTTTATTATTGATTTCTTGAATCCAGCACATGTTAGAACGCAGCTTGATGCATTTTCTGAACGATTTGACGAAGAAATGTCATGTACGATTACAGAACATCGAACTATACACGGTGATGTTGTAGAAAAAACGATTATCATCACGCCAACATTTGGCATAAAACGAATATATAAGGAAAAGGTTATGTTGCTGCCATTGGAGTGGTTTATAAGCTGCTTCGAGCATCTTGGATTAGAGCTGAAGCAAGTCTACGGTAGTTATGATGGGGAAACGTACCATTCGAAATCGCCTCGAATGATTATCATTGGATTAAAAAAATAAGGAGCAGTGGGAGTGGACAATCTACACAATAAATTACAAAAGAAACATAATCGAGCTGAACGAAGCTGGAGTCAAGTCGCTCCTTTCATTATTCAGGTGCGCGTGCCAGTGCCATTCTCGCTAAAATGGGTGAATAGCTATTTGTTATTGGAGAACAAAGGGACGTTCACGATTGTAGATCCTGGTCTTCGTACAGCGGAAGCCGAACAGCTTTGGGAAAGTACGATGAATGAATTATCACTGGATTGGAAGCAATGCTCTCAAATTATTGTAACGCACCAGCATCCGGATCATTATGGTCTTGCTGGCTATGTACAGCAAAAAAGCAAAGCGCCTGTTCTAATTACGAAGGCGTCCAAGGATTACACGGATAAGCTGTGGGGAGCAGGCCGTCCACACTTTGAACGGGAAATGAGAGAGCTGCTAATCGCTCATGGAACGCCCGATACAATGGTTGATGCGATTATTAACAACTTGAGAGAATTTCAGGAACGAGTTGAACCGCAGCCGCAGGTTGTATACATAGAAGCGGGTCAAGTGCTAATGGCAGGTGATCGATACTGGGATTTGATTCATACTGAAGGTCACGCTTTTGGAGGAATCATGCTTCATGATAAGCAGAATGGCTTGCTAATATGCGGTGATCAGGTGCTATCCAAAATTACGCCGCATGTTGGGGTAGTTGCAGGCGAGCATCGACCAGTACTTGCTCAATTTATGGAAAATCTAAAAAAGATTTCTACGCTGAACGTTTCATTAGTGCTGCCAGGCCATCGTGATGTGTTCGCAGAATTTGCAGAGCGTATTGAATCGATACTTCAGCATCATGAACGACGCCTGAGTGCAATGCTGACGTATGTCGAGCAGGAGAAAAAGGTTGATGCTTATACATGCTGTGAGTGGCTGTTTGGCAAGCATTTGCGTAACCAGCCTCATAACTTGCGATTTGCCTTAACCGAAACGATCGCTCATCTGCAATACTTGCAACAACGGAACCTTATTGTTGAAACGACCGATAGCCGTGGAATGATTCATTACTGTAATAATGAACGGCGATAACAAGCCTAAATGTTTGAATTAACAGGTGGCAAATATCACGGAGGATTCGTATGCGATGACCCGCACACGAATCTGAGAGAGGCCCATGCAAATGCGCATGGGCCTACTCGATTAACTGTCCATATGAACTTCAAGCTCGCCGATCTAGTCAATCGATGCGAGCTTACGCTTCGAAGTATTAAAATCTGCTGCCTGCCTCTGGATTCGTTATGCTGAGGCTTTGAAATACAACGCGGCAGCCCCTTCCTTGCGGAGATTGAGCAACTACACCCGCAACATATGATCTAGCCTCATCTACGCCAAAATATCGAACAAGTGTCCAGCGCTCGCCATTCTCTGAGTAATAAAAGGATACGACCTTGCCCAGCTTCGTAATCCGCAAAAACGGAGAAGGGGTTGTTACCCGCATAGAGTTGCAATCATCGGACGAGCCGTCCTTTGTTACGACTGAAACAATGGTTGGGTATTCGCCATTGAATTCATAACATAGCTTTGCCCAGTTATTATCATCTGCCATTAGCATCAAACAGCCGGAATCATAAATGTGGTGCATATCCACCTGAAGCTGAACGGTAAGCTCACAGGATGCTTCAATCTGCTTAAATAAGAAAGGCGCAGAGCTGACCATATGCTTTTGTGCTGGGTCCTTGAAAAAATCAGCAGCTGCGGGCGCTTCAACATGCAGCTCGCCTCGTTCAGTAAACGCCCAATGCTCAGGCTCGTTCATCCATTCTAACTCATTTCTAGCTTCACTTGAAAAAATATTGCTGCTCATAACGGCATATTCCTTTCGATTTAAATGAATTAACCAAATCATTGCTGATTCTACATTTTTACAAGCTCACCGTTTTACGGCCAGACAATAATTCACATTGTCGAACGCCGTAATCGGATGCTGCGGATTGTTTTCGTTATAATGCTTGAATAGCTGATCGGTAATTTCTGCTGGCGTTAAGTGCTCATAAATGAGCCAGCCTGCTTGCTCCAGCAATGATTCCAGCTCCAAATAGGAATAGCTGGCCTGCATCGGCTCGCCTGCGCTTGCCGCCATCATCACCTGCTTTTGCGCTCTGCTTCCAGCCTGAGGCGTAAAGGTTAGCTCATCTGGATAGTCAAACACAACACTGCTTCCAGCAGGCATACTATTAGCTAACGCTGTTAGCAGCTCACTAAATGCTTCCTTCGTTAAGTAATAGCTAATGCCAAGCATACTGGCAAAGCTGCGTGCCGATGTACTGTAATGGGTATTAGCAAGCAGCTTTTGTGTCCAGCTGCTGTCATTGAAATCAGCGGCAATTAGCTGCAGGTTTGCAGGGACATCCCATTGCAGCCTGGAAATTCGGCTTTGCTTGTCTGCTGCCGTATTAGGGTGGTCGATTTCAAAAATGGATAGCTGCTCAGCCCAAGCTGGCTGACGATAAGCAAACGTATCATAGCCTGCTGCCAGTATTAAATATTGTCTTGCACCAAGCACTGCTGCCTGCTGTAGCGCTCGCTCAGTAAATGAGGATCTCCCTAAAGGAGATGGAGAAAGCTGATTGTTTACAACATAACGCAATGCTTCTTGCTCTGAGCCGGTAAAGTCGGGCTGGAAAAATTGAATGGCTTTGCACATATTGCTGGAAATAGTGTCATATTCCTGTTCCGTCATTAACTGCCTGGCAAGCGAGTCCTTAAAAATAGTAGCTTCGTATTGCTCCGAATGGTATACTCTAGCAAAAGCGCTAACAAGAGCGGTTAAGCTTTTATTGGACATCTTGTATCACCTCATTGCTAGTTATAACATGGCGGGATAAAATAAACACTACTTGACAAATGACTGAAAATATGGTATAATATAGGTGTTAATTTATGAAAGTTCAGAAAATCGCCACAATTATCGGCGGTTTTTTTGTTTTAAAAAGTTTATTTACGCGATGCCGAATAAATGGTTTGAAGAATTCGGTCTATGCAGTCTTTATGCGATCTACAAGGAACGTCATCTCCAGCGAGGATAATCACGGAGGAGCCATGATGAACTGCACGTACGGACCTGAGAGAGGCCCATGCAAATGCGCATGGGCCTACTCGATTCGTTTTAATCTAATGGTGGAGTCGTCACACCTTCACGCTCTGCTTGTTTGCGGTGCGCCAGTCGGCTAGCAGCCGATGCTGCAATAGCACCAACAATATCGTCCAGAAAGGTGTGCGTTTCTTTATCGCTCTTCTCATTAAGCTTGACAAGAATACCAGGCTTTACTTTATCGATATAGCCAAAGTTAGTAAAACCTATGCTTCCATATACATTGACGATTGACAATGCCAATATTTCATCACATCCGTAAAGGCCCTCATCATTTTCAATCATTGCCTGGAGCGGCTGCAGCAGTTGACCTTGTTCGGCTAAAATATCAAGCTGAATACCAGTAAGGATAGCATTTTGCACCTCGCGCTTCGAGAGCACTGCTTCTACATGCACAATGCAATCTTCGACCGTCAGCTCCGGTATGTAATGGGATTGCAGAAAATGAACAAGCTCCGCGATATGATTCGTGGTTACGCCTCTCTCCTCTAGCAGCTTGTAAGTGGCCTGAGCAACTTCATTACTGTTCAAACTATATTTGCCTGTTTGCGTCATTGTACATTCCTCCGTATATTTTTCTGGACAAAACTGGTCTAAAAATTAGAGGGGCTCGTATACATATTACTATAAAAGACAAGTTGTACAAAGTTTTCAGTGATAATAGGGGAGGATTTTAACAATGAATGCGAAAACATGGTTACGTTCAACAGCAATAGTGGGGGTTATGGCAATTCCGGTGGTATTATCAGGATGTGGAATTTTCTCCAAATCGGTATCGGAGCCTATTGATCCTCCGCAAACAGAAGTGATTGAAGGACAAGAAGAGCAGACAAGCAGTTGGTTGGATGATGCAGCGACAGAAGGCGCATTGCAATATACAGTATATTTGCAAGATAAAAATGGATATCTTGCACCAGTAACGTTGCCAATGGCTATTGCCGAGGAAGAAGATCCTGCAATGAAGATGCTAGAGGTGATGGTTGATCAAGGGATGTATGCAGGCTCTCTGCCGGTCGACTTCCGTGCTATGATTCCACAAGGAACAGAAATATTGAGTTATGAACTTACAGAAAATGGTACAGCAGTCGTTAACTTCTCTGAGCCGTTTGTCGATTATAACAGTTTGGATGAGCGCAGCATTGTAGAAGCTATTACATGGACACTTACATCGCTTGAAGGGGTCAATGGCGTTGAGATTCAAGTGAATGGCGAAAAATTGGAAGAGATGCCGGTCGCACAATTCCCACTTGATCAAACACTGACGCGTGCAATAGGTATTAACATTGAAATAGCAGAGGGTGTTAATTACTCCTATGCTGCCCCAGTCACGTTGTATTTCTCTGCAATGACGTCGAATGATGAGGAATACTTTGTACCTGTAACGCGTATGATCAATCGCAGTGAATCCTCTCAAGCAATTGCGGCAATTGAAGAGCTGATTCAAGGACCGATGGATTCGAAGTCTCTTATTCCTGTAATACTACCTAATGTAGAGGTAACAGGGATTGAGGAGTATGATGGTGTTGTGCATATCGATCTGCAGGATGAATCCTACGAACCAGGCCACTTTGTTCCATCTGAGCTACTTAATGCGGTTATCTTGTCTGTTGCTGAAAATACAGGTGTACAATCTGTTCAAGTGCGTGTGAATGGAGATATTAACATTTTTGATGAGAATAATGTATCCTACAGTGAGCCAGTCAGCAAACCAGTTCATGTAAATGCATTAAAACTGTAGGCTAATATAGATGGGCAGAGTTAGCTGCCTAAAGATGAAGGGACTTCAAGCGCATAATCAGCTTGAGGTCCCTTTTATATGTGATGTGAAAAAAAAGAGTAATTGGTCCGATTTGTGGCAACGATGAAGAAGGGTGCAATTAGTTAATGCATTTGATGGATGGCTTTGATACAATAGGAACGTTACATTACGGTTTCGGGAGGCAATTTTAACATGAGAAATGATAGTCGCCAGCCTAATATGCTTCGTGACGTGAACATAACGACTAACGTAAATAAGCATGCAGAAGGCTCAGTACATATTCAATTTGGCGATACAAAGGTAATTTGCACAGCATCTATAGAAGAACGCGTACCGCCATTCATGAAAGGACAAGGCAAAGGCTGGATAACAGCAGAGTATTCCATGCTTCCTAGAGCAACACATACGCGAAATCAGCGTGAAGCCAATCGCGGCAAGCTGTCTGGACGCACGATGGAAATTCAGCGTCTAATTGGCCGCGCTTTGCGTTCAGTTGTAGATTTGCATGCATTAGGCGAGCGGACGATTACGCTTGATTGTGATGTCATTCAAGCAGATGGAGGCACGCGTACAACGTCTATTACAGGAGCGTTTGTTGCATTGTGCCTGGCAGTCGAGCATATAGCTAAACACCATAAATTTGATCGTTATCCGATTACGGACTTTTTGGCATCTGTTAGCGTAGGCATTATTGACGAGGTTGCAATGCTTGACTTGAATTACGAGGAGGACTCTCGTGCAAAAGTCGATATGAATGTTGTGATGACCGGAAGTGGCAAGTTTGTTGAGGTTCAGGGAACGGGTGAAGAGGCTCCTTTCTCAAGAGAGGAACTGAACGAGCTGTTAGCACTTGCAGAACAAGGCATCCATCAATTAATCGATGCTCAAAAGCAAGCGATCGGAGCTGCAGCCTCCCGTATTAGAGGTGAATAGATGAAGACTATTGTCATTGCAACAAAAAACAGTGGAAAAGTGAAGGAATTTGCCCATGCTTTTGCGAAGCTGGGGGTCGATGTAAAAAGCTTGCTCGATTATCCGGACATTCCCGATATTCCCGAGGATGGTAGCACTTTTGTTGAAAATGCGAAGATTAAAGCGAAGGCAGCAGCAGATATTTTGAATGTTCCTGTACTAGCTGATGATTCAGGTTTAACAGTCGAAGCGCTAGATGGTGCTCCAGGAGTATATTCTGCTCGTTACTCAGGAGAAGGCGCAACGGATGAGCGCAATAACAGCAAGCTGATCACGGAGTTAACAGCGCTCGGCGCATCAATGAATGAAGAGCTGTCAGATGGGACGCAGCTGTTGAGTGCAGCACAGTTTCGCTGCGCATTGGCATTATACGATCCAGCATCAGCAGAGTTTATTGTTGCGGAAGGTAATGTGGATGGTGTAATTGCCGACCGTCCTCATGGTGATGGGGGCTTTGGATATGATCCGTATTTTTACGTGCCTGCGCTGGGATGCAGCATGGCAGAGCTGACGAAGGAAGAAAAGGGGCGTATTAGCCATCGTGGCGAGGCGCTTCGCAAGCTTATTCCAATTGTAGAGCAGCTGCTGCAAGATAGTGCATTAGAAAAATAATAACAAGGGTTAGTACTTGACGGCAGTAAGCAGTCAAGTACTAACCCTTTAATTTTCGTTACATAAGTGAATTACACGATACGCACGCGGTAATGGGTGAGCCATACATGCACTTGATAAAGATAGGCATACAGCTGAGGGCCAGACATTAATTGGCCAAACCAAGGCACCAGTGAAGCCGATTGCTCGGATTTCATGAGCTCCTCGATTTTTTTGCGGGAGATCAGCTTGAATATTTGCGCGTCCTGCTCGCTAAGCACTTCCTCCATAAGCTGTCTTACTGCTTTCAAATAGGCAGGATTATGTGTTTTAGGATAAGGACTTTTTTTGCGGGTAATAATCTCATCTGGCAAAATGCCCTTTAATGCTTTGCGCAAAAT
This sequence comes from Paenibacillus septentrionalis, assembly GCF_042659865.1. Taxonomy (NCBI): domain Bacteria; kingdom Bacillati; phylum Bacillota; class Bacilli; order Caryophanales; family Paenibacillaceae; genus Paenibacillus; species Paenibacillus septentrionalis. Next base: position 700,697 of record NZ_JBHSTE010000001.1, on the reverse strand, counting down.
GCCTTTTTCTCGGTCACCGGATGTTTTGAACTCCCACGGAATGTTAAATACATACTCAACGAGACGATGATCACAAAAAGGAACGCGAACCTCAAGTCCAGCAGCCATGCTCATACGATCTTTGCGATCTAGCAAAGTGGGCATAAAGCGGGTTATGTTCATATAGGACATACGACGAATCGCCTGTAAATCGTGTGTCTCTTGCTGCAGCTGTGGCACTTCAGCTACCGCTTCTTCAAAACGCTGACTGACATACTGCTCCGGCTTTATCCATTGGCGTACATCCTCCTCTAGCAGCTCGCTGCGGAATGCTGTTGCGAGCGACCATGGGAATTGCTTGGCTTGCAGAGTTTCCTCCTTATGGAACCATGGATAGCCCCCGAAAATTTCATCAGCTGCCTCGCCCGAGATTGCAACTGTTGCATTCTTTTTAATCTCACGGCAGAACAGCAGCAAGGATGAATCGATATCAGCCATACCTGGGAGATCGCGAGCAAGTGTAGCATCATGCAAGGCATCAATTAGCTCAGGGGTATCAAATTGCAAATAGTGATGAACAGTGGACAGATGCTTCGTCATCAACTCGATAAAAGGTGCATCTGAGTTTGGTTGAAAGGCATGTGCTTTAAAATGCTTATCATTATCTACATAGTCAATCGAGTACGTATGCAGCGGGCTGGCAGCTGCATCTCGATAATATTGAACCGCCATTGCTGTTAGCGCGCTAGAGTCAAGCCCGCCTGATAGCAATGTGCATATTGGCACATCACTAATCATTTGACGATTCATTGTATCAAGGAGCAGCGAACGAACCTGCTCGACTGTCTCATCCAAGGAGTGTTCATGCTCGCGAGCTTCCAGCTGCCAGTAGGTGCGAACCTGCTTGCCTGCTCTGGAGACGGTCATGCATTGACCAGCCTTCAGCTCGGTAAAGTGTTCGTAGATGCCTTGCCCGGGAGTTCTTGCTGGACCTACGGCAAACACTTCAGCCAAGCCTTCAGCTCCGATAATAGGCTGAGCATTTGGATTAGCTAATATTGCCTTTAGCTCAGAGCCAAATATGAGCTGGCCGTCCTTTTCATAATAAAAGAAGGGCTTAACGCCAAGTCGATCTCGTGCTGCAAACAACTCTTCTGCTTGAACATCCCAAATTGCAAAGGCGAATATGCCGTTAAGTCGGTCCAGACATTCCTTACCCCACTGCATATATGCAAGCAGAAGTACCTCTGTATCACATGTCGTCGAAAACTTCCAGCCATGCTGCTTCAGTTCGTTTGTCAATTCCATCGCATTATAGATTTCTCCATTATATACGATGACATATTGATCACTCCCCTTATAACGAACCATCGGCTGTGCTCCGTTGCTGGGATCCATCACTGCGAGTCTTCGATGCCCAAGTGCGCAATGAACAGAAAGCCAAGTGCCGCCTGCGTCCGGGCCTCTTGCTGTTAGCGTTTCTGTCATGGCTTCAAGGGTATCGCTATGCTGCAATAAATTTTGCCGCCAATTTATCCATCCAGTAATTCCACACATCGGCATCAATCCTCTCTTCATCGCTGAACCGTCACATATTATAACGTATATGTGCAAATAGGAATAAAATGTCTGTCCTCATGAGATGCTAAGCAGGAGTGATTATCGATAAAAACTGTTAAATAGGAGAGAGGCCTTGCTATGAATGGAAAATATCAAGATAGTAATGGGACGCAGCGACAGGTGTATTATGTTGATGTGCAGGCTCGTCAATTGTATACACAACCAGATATTGCATCCTATCACCTTGTAATTACTGCAAATGATTATGAAGTGCAACAAATTGAGGAACAATTCAACAATATAAACGAGCGCTATGAAGGGGCATTGGACCTCATGATCAAGAGCACATATCGCGGCGGGGAGAATATCGGCTATAATAATGATGCGCAGGATGACGATATGCGCCAGCTGTTTCAAATGCTGTATAATTGCGGCACAGATGAGACAAGAAAGCACATTGAAAGCATGAATATCCTGTAAGGCTTGCAACTTGAAACACAATTTCCTATAGTATAGAGAGATTGAACTTTACATACGATGGGGGATTTCAAGTTGCAGAAGCTAGTATTTTTCGTAGGTGTAGCAGGAACGGGCAAGACAACTGTAGCTAAAGTGATCAGCAAGGAAATGCCAGCAGCATTTCTGGATCGTGATACGGTTGGCGGGCGTTTTGTTGAAGCCATTTTGGAAATGAGAGGGCTTGATAAAAACGATCGCGATTCGCAGTTTTATAAGGAAAATTTACGGGATTTGGAATATGACACAACGAAGGATATTTGTATCGAAAACTTGGCAGCAGGTCAAAATGTGTTTATGATCTCGCCTTTCACAGCTGAGCTGAAAAACAAGCAATGGATCGAAGATGTGCTTGCGGCAGCTGGTCTCACGAAAGAGCAGGTTGATGTAAAAGTCATCGTTGTTACGCTGCAGGACATCGAGCTGCAGCATCAGCGTATCGTTGATCGCCGTACAGAGCGAGATCGTTGGAAGCTCGATAACTGGGGCGACTTCGAAAAACGTGTCGACTTTGTGCCGCAAATTAATTGGGACTTGCCTGAGAGCTCCGTGCTTGTTTTCGATAACAGCGGTGAGCTGACAGAGGAAAAGCGGCAGCAGTTGATTCGCTTTGTATCGAATTAACATGTTATATCGTTCGTTAGAAAAATTAGCTGGATGACTTAAGGCCGTATGCTGCATGGAGCATACGGCCTTTTTTCTATTCCTGGTTGGTGCCGGCATGTGGACAGTATCGCTGCATCAGCTCTACGGTCTCTCTATCAAGCTCTTTGCCGCGCAAGGCGAGCTGCTCGCCAATGCTCTCCAGCTGAGCTTGCTTCCAGTTTTGTCCGAATTTGAACTTGGCTGTCATACTATCAATGTCAATCCTTACAATCGCAGTTGCACCGACTCTGCTGACATAGCCATTGTGCTCCAAGGAAATTGGCTCGTAACCGCCTTCAGGCTGGAGCTTGTTCATTAATGCATTTAATACATCGCATTTCTCCTGAAGCTCGTCTACAATAATGGCCTTTCCATGAATCAGAACGGATTTGAAAAAAACAGTGGCTGGACAAGCATAAAAGGGGTCGCTCATGTACGAAGGAATTAATGAGTATTCCTTGGCTATGGCAAAGCTCACTTCCGGCTGCAGCTTAATGGTATTCATTTTTTCTCCAATTCTGCTGCCATGGAAATACAGCGCATCATTCAGATAAACATAATTGATCGGCAGAACGCCTGGATATTCTGCTGCGCCCTTTGTTGCTAAAAAGCCATAGCTCATTTCGTGCAAAAATGCAGTTACATCCTCTAGCTGTTCTCCGTGCAATTGAAACTCTTTTCTTCTCATTTGAATCACCTCTTCTACATTTGAAACTATTGTAAAAAAGACATTGACATGAAAAAAGAGCCAATTTATATTATTTTTATTATACCAGTTAGGGGGCGCGTCTATTGGAGCTGTATATTCCACTCGAAGTGTATATCGACAGCTATAAGACAAAGCAGTCAGCCTTGTTTCATGCACTTCGCGATGCGATTATAAGCGGCAAGCTGCAAATGGATTGGAGACTACCATCCAGCAGACAGCTAGCCCAGCAATATCGCCTGTCGCGCGGTACTGTTCATACGGTGTATGAAATGCTTCTAGCGCAAGGATTTTTATATACCAAAGGAGGAAGCGGAACGTTTGTGAGCAGCTTGCCACCGCAGGCCAAGCAAGGAATGGAGCAGCAGCAAGCGGCGCCGCTTTCCAGATGGGGACAGAGGGTACATGGTTTATTTGGCACAGGGGCGAAGCTATCAGCTTCCAGGACAGAAGCAAAAACGGGGCGTTCTGTTCAGCAGCAGGACATCATTGAATTCAATATTGGCCAGGTGGAGCTTCAGCAATTTCCAATTAAGGAATGGAATCGATGTCTATATGAGCAGGCTCGTCAGCAGTATCAATATGAGATGCGTGATGCCTACTCCAGTGAAGGACATGATGAATTAAAGCAATGCATTGCAAAGCATGTGCGCAGTCAGCGAGGTATTATCGCTGATCCTGATGATATTATGATTGTGAATGGATCACAGCAGGCAATTACGCTGCTTGTACAGCTTTTGATGGATGAAGGAGATTATGCGGTACTGGAGGACCCCCATTATGTAGGAGCAAGGCACGCTGTTTTATCCGCTGGCGGGAAGGTGCATGCTTGTCCCGTCGATGAGCAAGGGATATGCTTTCATCCCAAAGCACATAATTACAAGCTGATGCTGCTTACACCGAGCAGACAATTTCCAACTGGCGTCGTGTTAAGCATGAAGCGCAGAATTGAGCTGCTGCAATGGGCAGAGACTTCAAACGCATTTATTATAGAGGATGATTATGATAGCGAGTTTCGTTATGTCGGTCGCGCGATTGAACCGCTTAAATCACTGGATACAGGCGATCGCGTCATATACATTGGAACGTTCTCGAGAACGATGCTTCAGGATATTCGAATAGGATATGCGATTCTGCCCAAGTCTTTAAGAGAAGCGTTTCGCAGTGCGAAGCGAGTGTATGAGCGGCATCCGATTTCGATCATTCAGCAGCGAGCATTAGCGACGTTTATGGCGACGGGGCAATATGATCGTCATTTGCGCAGGTTAAAGCGACTATATCGCAGGCGTGCAGAGCTAGTTCAGCAGCGTGTAACGGAACTGCTTGGGCAAGTATTGAAGCTATACCCTACACAATCAGGACTCCATTTTTATGCGGAGTGGACGAAGGATGAAACGCTCTTTGAACAATTTTTACAAACTAGTGTTCAAGCTGGCGTTAAAGTAGTGGACGGGCGCAGTTATCAGCTTAATGTGAATCAGCCAGCTATATGCATAGGGTTTGCTCATTTGTCTGAGGAGCAGATTGAGACCGGGATTGCTCGATTGCATGAGGCCTGGGAACATGTTAAGATGAATGGTAAGGTTAAGGGAATATAAGGAAAAACTGTAACCGATATGAGGTGAGTGGATGAGTTTTTACTGGACAAGTACGCTGTTTACGATCATTGCTGCATTAGGTGTAATATCCATCGTAGCATTTATTATTATCGTGATTGCTGTTGTGCGCAAAACACGTTCTAAGGATTAATCTGCTATTATATAATCGTCCAATAAAATAGAAGCTCGACCCGTCGCCGGATCGAGCTTTTTTCATGCAATTATGATCTGGCCCGAATTTCTTGACGCATAAACCAATAGTAGGATAAGCCAAAGCATACAACAGTTAGTGCAATTAAAGCAGTGAGCTGCGGCCATACAAGCAAAATGCTTTGCCCGATAGCAAGTGGGCTTTCGAGCGCGAGTGTAACCTGCTCCATCGTCAACACCCCGAGCGAGCGTACATTAGGCATAAGCAGGGTTGTTGTAATATCGCTGAACAGCTCGGCAGGCGAGACGCGAGCGAGCAGGTTCATTTGACTATAATAGCGAAGCAGCTCGTCAGTTGTTCCGTTTTGGCTTGGGACAATCGCTCTTGAAACAAGATTGATGATGATGCTGTAAAACACGGTAAAGAAGATCCATATCGAAATCGCCGATAGGGCGCTTGTCGCTGCCTGCTTAAAACGCACAGAAAGCAATATCGACAGATTCAGCCAAAAGCCTACATAGACAACTGCTGTAACGAGAAACAGCATCACTCTGAAAAACTCCTCAGGCGTAGGAGGAAAGCCTATCACTATTAATCCGAGCCCCATGACTAGCAGCCCAAGTGAGAAAATAACGATCGCTACTAGCAAAAGCGAAGCTGTGAATTTGGCCTTCAAGAAATCATCACGGTAGATGGGCTGTGAAATTAGTCGGCTTAGTGTGCCTTTACTCCGTTCTGTGTTGACTGCATCAAATCCTAAAGCGATGCCCATTAATGGACCTAGAAATGCAACAAATTGCGTAAATTGCGGAATTGATCCATCTGATAAAGTAAATATTTTCAAAAAGTGAAAGCTCTGTGTGCTGCCGGAGCTTCCTTGTGCTTGAAGCGCAGTAATCGCGGAATAGATCGAGCCTATGCAAGCGAGTACAATGATTGCAAGCAGGATTGAAAAGCGCCAGGAGCGAATATGATCGCTAAATTCCTTTTGAACCATGACCCAAAATGCAGCTCTTGATGCTTGTAATTGTGATTGATCACCTCTGGATGGCAGCTGTAGCGCTTGAAGCCACCGCTTGATTGAGGGTCGAGCTTCATTTAGCTTTAGCAGCTGTTTCATGAGTCTCGCCTCCTTCAAAATATCGATGGTAAATATCGTCCAGCCCATAGCTGAGACGATGGATTTTTATAAGCTCTGCATGCTCAGTGGCAAGCTTGGCGATAGTTGATGTTATATCTTCTGTGCAGCGTACGCTGAATGCAGTCGTTGACGAATTAGCTTTAGCAGGCTGAGAAGATAATTGGACGCTCACAACTTGATCGAGTGCTTCCAAGGCCGCGCTTAATGTATTGGAATCGCCATGAACCTCAAGCTCAACGGTAATATGATTGTCCTGGTTCAATGTATTGGATAGCTGCTCAATATTGCCGCAAGCGACCAGTTCTCCTTTAACAAACAGCCCAACACGATCGCAAACCTGCTGAACCTGATGCAAATGATGAGAGCTGAGCAATACCGTAATGCCTTCTTCCTTGCTTAGCTGCGATATCAGCTCTAGCAGCTCCCGTACGCCTTCCGGATCGATACCAAGTGTCGGTTCATCCAGAATAATAATCTCCGGCTGTTTAATTAGTACATCTGCAAGCCCCAATCGTTGGCGCATACCACGAGAAAAGGCGCTTACCTTTTTCTGGGCAGCTTCTGATAAACCGACTCGAGCAAGCAGTTGCTCTGCCTGCTGCCTTGCCTGTTTTTCTTTAATTCCATTTAATTTTGCAGTATACACCAAATTATCGAGTGCCGTTCGGTCATCGTAGAACCCAATATCGTCGGGCATATAGCCAACCTTAGATTTGATTGTAATGGCATGGTGGTTAGGGTCCAGGCCGAGTACCTTTACTTCTCCATCAGTACGTTCTGTAAGGCCAAGCATCATGAGAATGGTGGTTGTTTTCCCGGCACCATTGGGACCAAGCAATCCAAATACTTCACCTCGATAAATCGTAAGGTCAAGCTGATTGACTGCTGTATATTCGTCATATTTTTTGGTCAGACGATGTAGCTCAATAACGGATTCCACGATTATCTCCTCCCATAACGACGGAACAAGCTGTAGATTGCGATGATTACAGCTGCTATAATCGCTACTCCAATCCAACCCCACAGTACAGATGATTTGACCGTGACCCGTAGCGATGCATCGGCCGATTTTTGGTCGCTGCGAGCTGTAACACTCATCGCATAGTCACCAGGAAGCGAATCCTCATTCGATGTTATGATGGCTTGCACAGAGGCGGTTTTGCCAGGCTCAAGACTGGCAATTGTTTTTGGTTCGAACTGAACCTCCCAATTTGTTGGTGTGATGGATGATACATTAATATCCTCGAGTGCAGCTGTGCCTGTATTTTCAACAATAAATTCCAACGTACGGCTTCCTCCCGCCCGAATGGTCGTATTCAAGCGTTCATCACTCGTTTTAATCGATAGATTATAGGAGCCTATAATAGATACTTCGATGCTTGCTTCTGCTTGTGTAGCGTTGTTATATGCCGCAATAGGAATGCTATAGTCTCCAGCTTCCACTCCCTCAGGGGCGGTTACTTTCACGCTGATCGTTTGTGACGCATTTGGATCGATCGTTACCGAAGAAACATAATTGCTGCTGGACATGAAGCGCACCTCCCAGCCATTTGCAGGGGAAGCAGACAGCGCATAGGTTTGTTCTTCTGCGGTTTGGTTGCGCAATGTTGCTGAGAAGGTGAAGTCTGATCCTGCATAGCCTTCCATATTGCTTTGTTCAAGCTCAAAGTTTGAATTGAACGTTCCTTTTTCGGCAACAGTCACCGTAAGCGGCAAGCTGGCATCACCTGCCGATACAGTGAACGTGTAATTTCCAGGATCGATTTGCAGCGGCACATCAAGTCGAAGGCTAAGCGACTGTGAATCGTGTGCTTTCACCGCTATTTCTTGTACATTTTTGCCCCCTGTTGTTAGGTCATAGCTCCAATTTTGATGATTCGTTCTGAATGAGAGATTGGCTAGTTGAGTTGTGCCTGACAAGTTGATTAGATCAATAGAGTACGTTATGGACTCACCTGGCGCAGCAGTCAATTGCCTGTATGGTGTATACAATTCCAGATCGCCAGCTGCCTCTGCGGAGCCAGGTTTCCACGAAAAAGCTGTACATAGCAAAGCGATCGTTAATGCCAGCACTAAGGCTTGGCGGCATGCTTTTTGCATGCTAATCCCTCCTGTTCATGTTTGGTTTTCAATTAACATTACGTCATGAGGGGAATAGTTGGATTTATAGCTGCAAAATTTTTTTTTGTTTTTTAATCGTTGAACAGCCAGAAGGAATGTTGAGAAAATGACAGTTTTTGCATTACTATAATTACAAGATGAGGTACGTTGGTCTAATCATGATGTAAGGAGGAGAGCCGTTACAGATCAGCGGCGTTTCATTCCTATGGATGTGCTGCTGATTGTACCCTGAACGGGGAATTAACGCCTTGGGAGTGTAAGGACCACTTGAGTAGCTGACCAATGATCGCAGCGAAAAAGCACACGTTGAACAAGGAAGAAATCGACTGGGTATTGCACTTCATTGATGTTGTTGTAATGGAAAACGTGCAAGCCTGCTTCGATTTGTAACGGAAAACAGATGCCAGATCGACTGTCCAGTTCAGAACTGCTGTTGGCGATTCGTGAAGGATCGATTGAGGCTTTTAATGAGCTGTACCGACAGTATATGCCGCTGGTGATGCATATTGCGCTGCATATTGTACAGGATCGCATGGAGGCTGAGGAAGTCAGTCACGATGTATTTCTTGAAGTGCTTCGCAGGTCTGCCCAATATGACAGCAGCAGAGGCTCGCTGGATGCCTGGATTGCGGTAATTGCCAGAAGTCGCAGCATGGATATGCTGCGGAAAAAGCAGCGGAGAGCAGCTGGGGAAACTGATATGCAGGAACAGGAATTGTATGCAAGCACAGCGTCGGTTACGCCTGAAGTGGCAGCTTTGCGTTCACTTGATCGGGAAGTGCTGCAGGAAGCGCTGGCCGAGCTGCCCATAACGCAGAAGAAAGCCATCTATGCTGCCTACTATGAGGAAAAAACACAGAAGGAAATGGCGCTGGATTGGAAGGTTCCGCTAGGGACTGTGAAATCATGGGTGCGATATGGCATCGGCAATTTGCGCAAACAGCTTGAACGAAAGGGCTGGCATGAAGCCACGAATGAAAGGAGTGATTCCTATGACCGTCATTCATGAAAGAAGCAATCAGCGGTATTGCACAAGTGGCTATATAGAGGAGGAATGGGTCGATTTTGTGCTTGGAAACCTGTCACATACAAAACGTCAGCAGCTTGAAAGTCATTTGGAATCATGTGCGGCTTGCAGACAGCAGATGGAGGAATGGAGTGCAATTTTAGCTGCGGAGCCAATGCCTTCGGTCAGCAGTTCGAGCTCTGATCTCTATGCAATTGATAAGGAGCATATTATCGCGGATTTACCAGATCAAAAACATTTGCTGTCCTTGCAGCGAACGGTGAAACAACAAGCGAGAAAGCTTCATCTTAAAAGAAAGCTTAAGGAACACAAATATATAATAGCGGGAGCGGCTGCTGCGTTGCTGTTGCTTAGCATCACCTTAAAACCGCTTAATGATAAACTCGTTACGCCTGAATATGTTGATGACTATGTCCTGCATTACGAACCAGGTGCTGCGTCGTTCGTGAATGCGAAGGAAAGTGCAAGGTATCGTGTGGAAGCTGCTGAAGGACAAACCGGAAGCGGTTATATATGGATGAAGGAGGATTGGAGCGAAGTTTTTCTTTGGCTTGAAAATTTACCTGTTATTGACCGTCAGGATTATCAGGCTTGGGCTGTTTCTGGAGAAGTGGCTAATAGCTTGGGCATTATTCAAACTGTCGGGTCAGAAGGACATCTATACATTCAAACACCATATCATCAACCGACAGATTTTATTTCAATAACGGTAGAACCCAAAGGAGGAAGTATGGTACCTACCTCCAAACAAATTGTGCTAATTGTAAGGCAACAATAATCTCAAACAACCTTTAAAGCAAAAAATCCCCCCAAAGGGGGGATCAAAACTTGTTAGGTACGTTCTCTTTGACGACTTCTTAAACCTAACAAACCAGTTAAACCAAGCAGTCCAAGCCAGCCCCAATTGTTGCCTCTATCGTTATCAACAGCATTTGTACGATAGTTATTGGCAGTAGCTCTGTACCTGTCAGATTGGTTGTTTGTTGTGTTGTTTGCTCGGAAATTATTAGCTGCACCATCATTTGTTTGATAATTATTCACATCGTTGATGGTTGAGTCCGTCATTCTTGATTGCTTAGCATTCGTTTGATTGTTGGTCATCGCATGAGCAGATACTGACGGCAGAGTGAATAGTAAAGCGAAGGCAAAAGCTAAAGAAATTAGTTTTTTCATTATGTTAATCCTCCTATTTTCATTATACTGCCCTCATAATGTGCCCGTTATATTGGGCGAATATTCAACACTTTATTGGAATTAAAACAGCACTGCGGGTGAGAAATGCAATCGTATTAAATTACATTTAAACAACAAAAAATCCGAAATCCTTGTTAAGCAAGAATTTCGGATTTTTCTATATGTATGAATCGCACGTAAAGTCTTCTCATGGCGTCCCAGGAGGGACTCGAACCCCCGACAACTCGCTTAGAAGGCGAGTGCTCTATCCAGCTGAGCTACTGAGACGCATGAGTAATAATATAGCAGACATTTTTCTGATTGACAAGAGCTTTTTAAGAAAAAAATTAAAAAAGTTGATTTTTTATTTTCATCCCAGCATGTTATAATTTGACGATAGATGGAATAAAGTCCTAGTTTATAAGTGGTTAGGCGGTGTTAGTATCACAGATCAACCTAGTAAAAAACAGGATCAGCCGGATAATGTATATTTGTTTCCTTCGATGCTCGATCAATATCAGGTTCAGCTGACTCAATGTTTGGAGCGGGAGCAATATGAAGAAGCGAAAGATCTGCTGCGTTTTTTGCTGCAATGCCAAGGAGATGAGCGCCAGCATGCGATGGAGTGGGGGAACTTGCTTACCTGGCTGGAGCAAGCATTTCCAAGCTCGGACGCGGTAGATGAGCTGGATCAGGCAGAGGATATGGAAAAGCAATTTAGACGCGCTGCGTTAGGTGATTATGGTTCTGTAAGTTCGACTCAGGCAACAGAAAAAATTATGAAACAGCTGCAAAGCGCAGTTGCCATTGATCAGCAAATGCTTGCGCTGGAACGAGCGGAATTTATAGAATCTGAAGATCTGAACCAACGATTAATGGAATGGCTCGAAGGGCAGCAGCTGCATCCTGCGCTGCAATTCAAAGCACTGCAAACGTTGAAAAAGCGGGGCGTATCTGGCGTTGTCACCATGACGCGGTTGGGTGAGGTTGTTCAGCTTGAAATTGAGGCAACTCCGCTATCATTGAATGAATTTCCAGATTCGGTCAATGCTATATTAGACAAAGCTGTTATGGCGCTTGAGGCTGTAGATGTAACGATGCCGATTTTAGTGACGGAATTATGGATGGAATGTCTGCATTGTTTATATGGAACACGAAGCTATGGCTGGCTGCTGCATGAGGAGCATTACATCGAGGATTGCTTTGCAGCGGGTTTGCATACAACCATTCAGCTTATTGTGTATGGACAAGCAGTGGAGGATGACATTCGTGAAATATATGGCATCACTGACGAATACCGTTTTCGATATGAGCAAGCAAGCCGAATAATTCGGGACATTACACTTTACCTCCAAGAGCTCGGCTAATTCATGCCTTGAAATGTGGTTGTAACTTGTATATAATAGAGTGGTTTATTAGACGTGAAAACATGTAATGCATGAGCATTTTGGAGGGGAAAGCATAAAATGAAAGCAACTTGGGAAAAAATAGAGCAGAACACTGTATCACTAAATGTTGAGGTTGGTGCGGATAAAGTTTCTGAAGCTCTAGATCAAGCATTCAAAAAAGTTGTAGCACAAGTTAATGTACCAGGATTCCGTAAAGGCAAAGTGCCTCGCAACATTTTTGAAGCAAAATTCGGCGTAGAAAGCCTGTATCAGGATGCAATTGATATTCTATTGCCAGAAGTATATACTGCTGCTGTAAACGAAACAGGTATTCAGCCTGTTGATCGTCCGGAAATCGATGTAACACAATTCGGTAAAGGACAAGCCTTTATTTTCACTGCTAAAGTGACTGTTAAACCAGAAGTTACACTTGGCAACTATAAAGGTATCGAAGTAGCAAAGGTATCTGCTGAAGTAACAGAAGAGGAAATTGCTGCTGAGCTTGAGCGTTTGCAACAGCGTCACGCTGAGCTTACAGTTGTGGAAGAAGGCGCGGCTCAAAATGGCGACATCTCGATTATTGATTTTGAAGGCTTTGTTGATGGCGAAGCATTCGAAGGCGGTAAAGCAGAGCGTTATTCACTAGAGCTTGGCTCTAACTCCTTCATTCCTGGTTTCGAAGAGCAAGTAGTAGGTATGGAGCTTGGAGATTTCAAGGATATCGAAGTTACTTTCCCTGAAAGCTATCATGCTGAAAACCTTGCAGGCAAACCTGCTGTATTCAAGGTTAAGCTTCATGAGCTAAAACGTAAATCGTTGCCAGCTCTTGACGATGAGTTCGCTAAAGATGTAAGTGAATTCGATACGCTTGAAGAATACAAAAAGGATTTGGCTAGCAAGCTTCAAGCAACAAAAGAGCAGGAAGCTAAGCAAGCACAAGAAACAGAAGTAATCAATAAGGTAGCAGAAGCTGCAACAGTTGAGGTTCCTGCTGCAATGGTTGCTACTGAGCAAGATTACATGCTTAAAGACTTTGAAAACCGTCTTCGCATGCAAGGCATGACGCTAGACCTGTATTACCAATTCTCTGGCCAAAACGAGCAAGCGCTTCTTGACCAAATGAAAGGCGATGCAGAAAAACGCGTGCTTAACAACCTAGTTCTAGAGGCTGTTGCAAAAGCAGAAGCTCTTGAAGTTTCCGAAGAGGAAATGAACGAGGAGCTTGAAAATCTGTCTAAAGCATACAACCGCCCTGCAGAAGAAATTCGCAGCATCTTTGCGCAAAATGGCAACCTTGAAAATCTTACAGAAGACCTATTGCTTCGTAAAGCAATCAAATTCCTTGTTGACAACAGCGTAGCAGTTTAAGCGAAGCTAACATACAGAACATGAAAAATAAGGCACGTGTCCATGCGTGCCTTATTTTTAAACTGTGCATGTTCTGAATAAGATGTAATGCACCATACATATCGTAGTTGAAAGAAAGTATACATATATCGTTGAATGTTTGACTTGTTGCCAATTTGATGAAAAAATGACATCAACTCAGCAACGTGGTACAATAGAAGGTGTTCAAAAAGTCTAAACTGAAAGAAGGTTGATCGCATGAATTTAGTTCCAGTCGTTGTTGAACAGACGAATCGTGGAGAGAGATCTTACGATATTTATTCTCGCTTGCTGAAGGATCGTATTATTTTTCTCGGAAGTGCGATTGATGATGATGTAGCTAATGCTGTTATTGCACAGCTGCTGTTTCTTGCTGCCGAAGATCCTGATAAGGATATTCATCTTTATATTAATTCGCCTGGTGGTTCTGTAACTGCAGGGATGGCAATTTACGATACAATGCAGTATATTAAACCTGATGTAAGTACGATCTGCATGGGTCTTGCAGCGAGCATGGGCTCTTTGCTGCTTACAGCTGGTGCAAAAGGCAAGCGTTTTGCGCTGCCTAACGCAGAAGTAATGATCCATCAGCCGCTTGGCGGAGTAAGAGGTCAGGCATCTGATATTAAAATCCATGCTGATTGGATTTTGAAAACAAAACAAAAGCTAAATGAAATCTATGTGGAGCGTACAGGGCAACCATATGATAAAATCGACCGTGACACCGATCGTGATAACTTCATGACGGCTCAGGAAGCTTTGGAATATGGCTTGATTGATAAAGTAATTACTGCGCCAATAGGTTAACCGAAGAGCTGAAGGGGTGAATCGATGTTTAAATTTAATGATGAGAAGACACAATTGAAGTGTTCTTTCTGCGGAAAATCTCAAGAGCAGGTGCGTAAGCTTGTAGCTGGCCCTAGCGTTTATATATGTGACGAATGTATTGATCTGTGCTCTGAAATCGTTGAGGAGGAGCTAGGTCAAGAGGAAGAAGTGGATTTGAAAAATATTCCTAAGCCGACGGAGATCCGCACTACACTGGACTCTTACGTAATTGGTCAGGATTTTGCGAAGAAGTCATTGGCGGTTGCAGTATACAACCACTACAAACGCATCAATACTGGAAGCAAAATCGAAGATGTTGAATTGCAAAAGAGTAATATTTTGCTATTAGGACCTACAGGTTCTGGTAAAACATTGCTTGCTCAAACAATGGCCAGAATATTGAATGTGCCGTTTGCAATTGCTGACGCTACGTCGTTAACGGAAGCTGGTTATGTCGGTGAAGATGTTGAAAACATTCTTCTTAAGCTGATCCAGGCTGCAGATTACGATGTAGAGAAAGCAGAACGCGGTATTATTTATATCGATGAGATTGATAAGGTTGCTCGTAAATCTGAAAACCCATCGATAACACGTGACGTTTCTGGTGAAGGTGTTCAACAGGCACTATTGAAAATTCTTGAAGGAACGGTTGCTTCCGTGCCTCCACAAGGTGGACGCAAGCATCCACATCAAGAATTTATCCAGATCGATACAACAAACATTTTGTTTATTTGCGGTGGTGCATTTGATGGACTAGAGCAAATTATTAAACGCAGAATTGGTAAAAAGGTTATCGGATTCAATTCTTCAGGCGAAGTACAAAAGGATATGAAGCCAGGCGAATATTTGTCACTGGTGCTTCCTGAAGACTTGTTGAAATTTGGCTTGATCCCTGAATTTGTAGGTCGTTTGCCAGTCATTTCGACTCTAGAGCCGCTTGATGAAGCTGCACTTGTTCGTATATTGTCTGAACCGAAAAATGCGCTTGTGAAGCAGTATCAAAAGCTGCTTGAGCTTGATAATGTTAAGCTTGAGTTTAAGCAAGAGGCACTTGAGGCCATTGCCAAAGAAGCGATTAAACGTAATACTGGCGCTCGCGGTCTTCGTGCGATAATCGAAGGCATTATGCTTGATCTTATGTACGAGGTTCCTTCGCGTGAAGATGTTACGACATGTGTCATTACGGAAGAAACGGTTACAAATAAAATTATGCCTGAGCTTAACAAATCAGATAATAAGAGCGATAAGAAAGAAGAAAGTGCTTAACGCTACTTGAATACTGCCAAGGAAGCCACCTCAAGCTTGCTTTATTTAAGCTAGGGGTGGACTTTGGTATTTATGGGAGAGATAAGTATGTACTTACGTCAAGACACTGTACCTGTTAAAGTTGGCAATCTAACAATAGGCGGGAGCAATGAGGTACTCATTCAAAGCATGTGCACAACAAAGACAGCGAATGTAGAAGCGACAGTAGCAGAGATTCTTCGTCTTGAGGAAGCAGGCTGTCAGCTCGTTCGTGTCACAGTCAACAATATTGAAGCTGCAGATGCAATAAAAGAAATTAAAAAACATATTCACATTCCTCTTGTTGCAGACATTCACTTTGATTACCGTTTGGCGCTGCGTGCCATCGAAAATGGGATTGACAAGGTACGTATTAATCCGGGTAATATCGGTCGCCGTGAAAAAGTTGAGGCTGTCGTTAAAGCGTGCAAGGAGAAAGGGATTCCGATTCGTATCGGTGTAAATGCAGGCTCTCTAGAAAATCACTTGCTAGAGAAATACGGCTACCCGACGCCAGAGGCGATGGTCGAAAGCGCACTCTATCATATTGGCATCCTAGAAGAACTAGACTTCCACGACATTATCGTCTCTTTGAAAGCATCAGATGTGCCTATGGCGATTCAAGCCTATTCTATGGCTGCGAAAGTGATTAAGTATCCACTTCATCTTGGTATTACAGAGGCTGGAACGCTGCATGCTGGGACAATTAAAAGCTCAGCTGGTATTGGGGCGCTTCTATCCTTAGGCATCGGTAATACTGTGCGTATCAGCTTGTCTGCAGATCCTGTAGAGGAAGTGAAGGTGGCGCGCGAGCTATTGAAAACATTTGGACTTATTTCTAATGCAGCTACGCTCGTTTCTTGTCCAACTTGCGGACGTCTGGATATTGATTTGTTCTCTGTTGCCAATGAGGTTGAAGAGTATATTTCTAAAATTAAGGTGCCATTGAAGGTATCCGTATTAGGCTGTGCCGTTAACGGACCTGGTGAAGCGCGTGAGGCTGATATCGGAATTGCTGGCGCACGTGGCGAAGGTATGCTGTTCCGCTATGGCCAAATGATTCGTAAAGTACCAGAGGCGGATCTCGTATCGGAGCTAAAAAAGGAAATCGATGAAATTGTACGAGTCTATGAAGAGACAGGAGAAATTCCTGGACGCAAAGAGCATGTTAAGCACTAATCTATATCATATGATACAGCCAGGTAAGATCAATATGATTTGATCTTCCTGGCTGTTGCTGTTTACAACGACTCCATACTCGTTTAAGAAGAGCTAAAATAGACAAAAGGCTCTTCATTTTCCAGTCGAAAAGATTAATATGCCCCAAGAAGGGCAATAATATGTCTATTCAAATACTAGGGCGTGCTCTGAAAACTCGCTCAAGGTCATCTCGTACCGCCTAATCATCCCCTGCTGTGTTACTTTTTCTTACCTTACGTCAAGTAAGCTTGCGAAAAAGTGCCTTGCATGGAACGAACATTCGGCACGATCTGTTCCCTGCTGACTTTTCAGACACACCCTTGAAAGACTGGAAATGGAGTGAGGTTCAACATGGATATGAGCATATTGCTAATGATCATTCAGGTGTTTTTTGCTGTAGTAATCGGATTATATTTTTTCAACCTGCTGCGTAATCAAAAGATGAATAAGGCAGCAGTTGATCGCGAATCCAAAAAAGAGATGGAAAAGCTGCGCAAGCTGCGTTCGATTTCATTGACTAAGCCGCTTGCTGAAAAAACTAGACCGCAATCTATGGATGATATTATCGGACAAAAGGATGGTCTAAAGGCGCTCAAGGCAGCGCTATGCAGCGCAAATCCGCAGCATGTTATCATCTACGGACCTCCGGGAGTTGGGAAGACAGCAGCTGCACGCGTCGTACTGGAAGAAGCGAAGCGCAATGCTGCATCTCCATTTTTACCAAGCGCTAAGTTTACAGAAATTGATGCTACGACAGCACGATTTGATGAACGAGGCATTGCCGATCCGCTAATTGGGTCCGTGCATGATCCGATTTACCAGGGAGCAGGCGCAATGGGGGTAGCAGGCATTCCACAGCCGAAGCCTGGTGCGGTTACGAAGGCGCACGGGGGGATTCTGTTTATTGATGAGATCGGTGAATTACATCATGTGCAGATGAATAAACTATTAAAGGTGCTTGAGGATCGCAAAGTCTTCTTGGAAAGTGCGTATTATAATTCGGAGGATTCCAACATTCCGACTTATATCCATGATATTTTTCAAAATGGACTTCCGGCTGATTTTAGACTTGTAGGAGCAACGACACGTTCTCCTCAAGAAATACCTCCTGCGATTCGTTCTCGTTGTATGGAAATATATTTCCGACCGCTGCTTGCGGATGAGGTTGTAGAAATCGCCAATAATGCAGTTATGAAGATTGGTTTTGCACCATGTCCGGAAGCTGTTGAAGTTGTAAAGCAGTATGCAACAAATGGACGTGAAGCGGTTAATATTATTCAGCTCGCAGCAGGTCTTGCATTATCTGAAAAACGTGACAAAATTAATGCGACTGACATTGAATGGGTGGTCAATTCCAGTCAAATACCGCCACGTCCAGAACGCAAGGTGCCTTCACAGCCGCAAATTGGTTATGTGAATGGGCTTGCGGTATATGGTCCGAGCATGGGGGCGTTGTTGGAGATTGAAGTGAGCGCCATTCCTGCTGCTAAGGGGAAAGGTACATTTACGATTACTGGTGTTGTGGATGAAGAGGAGCTGGGAGGCGGATCGCGTACGCTTCGTCGTAAAAGCATGGCGAAGGGCTCGATTGAAAACGTGTTGACTGTGCTTCGCTTAAAAGGGCTCAACACGAAGGATTATGATCTACATATCAACTTTCCGGGAGGCTCGCCAGTTGATGGTCCATCAGCAGGCATTGCAATGGCGACAGCCATTACATCAGCGATCTTACAGGTTCCAATTGACAACCGCTTGGCTATGACGGGGGAAATTGGCATTCATGGCAATGTGAAGCCAGTAGGCGGCGTGCTTGCAAAAGTTGAAGCAGCCTTTCAAGCAGGCGCAGTTCGTGTTATTATTCCTAAAGAAAACTGGCAAGAAATATTTTCCGATCTAAATGGGCTGCAGGTCATTGCAGTTTCCAGAATTGAGGAAGTGCTTGCCCATGTATTCCCAGATCTTGCAAAGTGGAAGGAAGAAGAGCAGGCCGAGCAGTGGAAGCTGAATTTATTTAGCCAACCAACCTATCCGTATTTGCAGGCAGATTCATTAGAATGATAAGATGTAGGGAAAGTATATAGAATGGAGGTGCTGGAATGGGATCTAGCAAATCAAAGACTCGACGTATTCCATTGCTCCCGCTAAGGGGCTTGCTTGTCTATCCCAGCATGGTGCTCCACTTAGATGTGGGAAGAGAAAAGTCTATCCGTGCACTGGAGCGTGCGATGGTCGATGATCAAAATATTCTGTTAGTATCTCAGGCGGAGGTTAATATCGAGACACCACTTGAGGACGATATTTTCCGCGTTGGCACGATATCGAAAGTTAAGCAAATGCTGAAGCTGCCTAATGGAACAATACGAGTTTTGGCAGAAGGCCTGATGCGTGCAGAAATTGTAGATTATGTAGGCAATGACGATTATTACGAGGTGCTTGTTAAGGAGTTGCCTGAACCAACGGAGCAATCATCTGCTATCGATGCACTGATGCGTTCAGTGCTGAGCCAGTTTGAAAATTATGTCAGCTTATCGAAAAAAATTACGGCTGAGACGTATGCTGCTGTATCGGATATCGATGATCCGGGTCGACTAGCCGATGTTATTACGAGTCATCTATCGCTAAAAATAAAAGATAAACAGCTAATTTTGGAAACGGTTGATGTAGAGAAGCGTCTTGAGGCGCTTCTTGATCTGCTTAATAATGAACGCGAAGTGCTTGAGATGGAGCGACAGATCAATTCTCGTGTTAAAAAGCAGATGGAGAAAACGCAAAAGGAATATTATTTGCGTGAGCAAATGAAAGCGATCCAGAAGGAGCTTGGCGAGAAGGAAGGACGTCTTGGTGAAGTGGAGGAGCTGCGCAAGCAGCTTGAAGAAGCTGAGCTCCCTGAAACTGTAGCGGACAAGGTCAATAAGGAAATCGATCGTCTTGAAAAAATGCCGCAATCTTCAGCAGAAGGTGGAATCATTCGCAATTATATCGATTGGCTGCTTGCCTTGCCATGGAGCAAGATGACCGAGGATGATCTTGACATTGCTCGTGCTGAGCAAATATTGGATGCTGACCATTACGGACTGGAAAAGCCGAAGGAGCGGGTGCTGGAATATTTGGCTGTACAGAAGCTTGTTAAAAAGCTGAAGGGCCCTATTCTATGCCTTGTAGGACCTCCTGGCGTTGGTAAAACCTCGTTAGCCAAATCCATAGCCAAATCACTTGACCGCAAATTTGTACGCATTTCACTCGGCGGTGTGAGAGATGAAGCAGAAATTAGAGGTCATCGACGTACGTATGTCGGGGCAATGCCAGGTAGAATTATGCAGGGAATGAAGACGGCAGGAACGAAAAATCCGGTATTCCTGCTCGATGAAATTGACAAGATGGCATCGGATTTCCGAGGGGATCCTTCAGCAGCATTGCTGGAGGTGCTTGATCCAGAGCAGAATAACACATTTAGTGATCATTTTGTTGAGGTACCGTTTGATTTGTCCTCAGTAATGTTTGTCACAACGGCAAATTCGCTGCATACGATTCCGCGTCCGCTGCTGGACCGGATGGAGGTGCTGCAGGTTGCAGGCTATACCGAGCTTGAGAAAAAGGAAATTGCCAAGCGTTACTTATTTCCTAAGCAGCGCAAAGACCATGGCCTGACGGAGGAACAGCTCTCTCTTGAGGATGATGCGATTAGCATGATCATCCGTCAATATACGCGTGAGGCTGGTGTTCGTAATCTTGAACAGCAGGTAGCTTCTTTGTGTCGCAAGGCGGCAAAGGCATTTGTGTCCGATGAGGAGCTTAAGCATATTGGCATCGATGTAGATAAAGTAAAAGAATGGCTTGGCAAGCCGATTTTCCGCTACGGTACTGTTGATGCCAGCAATCAAATAGGGGCTGTCACAGGTCTTGCATGGACTGAGGTAGGAGGAGACACGCTTGTGATCGAGGTTTCGACAATGCCAGGCAATGGCAAGCTGAACCTGACAGGCAAGCTTGGCGATGTGATGAAGGAATCGGCTCAAGCGGCATACAGCTATATTCGCTCACATGCAACGGAGCTTGGCATTGATCCTGCCTTCCATGAAAAGCTGGATATTCATATCCATATCCCAGAGGGTGCTATTCCTAAGGATGGACCATCTGCTGGCATCACAATGGCTACCGCGATTATTTCTGCCCTAAGCGGCCGTTATGTATCGAAGGAAGTAGCAATGACTGGTGAGATCACGCTGCGTGGTCGAGTGCTGCCAATCGGCGGATTAAAGGAAAAATCACTTGCAGCGCACCGTGCAGGCATTAAAAAGGTATTGCTGCCAATTGACAATCAGCGCGATCTGGATGATATCCCGGAAAGCATTAAGCAAGAGATGGAATTTGTACCTGTTGCTCATCTGGATGAAGTGCTGAAGCATGCCTTACTTGAGCAGAGGAGCTAGTAAACGATGAAAATTAAACAGACAGAGTTTGTAATCAGTGCAGTACGACCAGACCAATACCCAGTAGACGGCTTGCCAGAGATTGCTTTGGCAGGTCGTTCGAATGTTGGCAAATCATCGCTTATCAATCGGATGATGATTCGCAAAAATTTGGCAAGAACAAGTTCACAGCCAGGCAAAACGCAGCAGTTGAACTATTACCGTGTAAACGAGCGAATTTATCTTGTTGACTTTCCCGGCTACGGCTATGCGCGTGTTTCCAAAAAGCAGCGCGAGCAATTTGGCGTGATGATTGAAACCTACTTGCGCGATCGCGAGCAGCTTGTTTTGCAGCTGCTAGTCATTGATATCCGTCATGAGCCATCCAAGGACGATGTGCTGATGTATGAATGGCTGAAGCATTATGAAATTCCGACCTGCATCGTGGCAACGAAGGCGGATAAAATCCCGCGCTCGAAGTGGGATAAGCATCTAAAAGTCATTAAGCAGACGTTAGGCGCTGACAAAAGCGTCCCTGTAGTGCTGTTTTCATCAGAAACAGGTCTTGGACGCGAGCAGCTATGGGATACGATCCTGGAGGCGATAGATGCGGCTGGGATGAATATAAATGAGCAGGATGAAGCAGGAGATCTAAATGCCTCTCAATCGAATGAGGAGCAGGCTGGAGAAGTCTCACAAGCTGAATAAGAACCAGCACAGCACAGGCTCCACTAGCAGGAATACAAAAACACAGCAGCTAACTGCAATTATAGGTTTGATTCATAAATGAGGTAGCATAACTGAGAACTTCTCAAAAGATTGCAAGGATGTTAAGTGATTGCTTAGCTTTTTTTTAGATAATTCCGTTATTTCGAGAAATATGCTCGAAAATCGAGGCTGATTGGCAGGAATATCAGAGTAAAATCTCGTATAATATAACCTATAAGCGTGTATTCGGCCTTTCCAGGCAAAGATAATGGCATGGAAAGCGAAGAATTGAGGAGATTTTTATGGCTAAGCGGATAGCCACAGAGTATGTCAATGCCAGATTTCAGTTGAGCAGTACAGAACTTCAGTCTTTTATGCAGTTTATGGAGCAACAACAGCTCCGTCTTCAAGTGCTAATTCTTGAGAATGGCAGTCAGTCACTCGTAGTAGAGGATGTAGCAGGACATGAAACGATCAAGATGACCTTTGAACGGCACATTGATCAATACGTGTGCGAAATGTCGTGCACCATTGTCCAGTTGAAGCTGACGAATGCAATGCGCAAGGCGGTTTCCGTATTCCGCGGCAATGCAGTCGTTAATCGCATTTATGGTCAATATACGATGCAATATCACTATAAGCAAGGTGCCGTTCAGCTTATCGTTGAAATAAACGATAAGGGAAAACGTGTCGTGTTCGAAAAGAAAAATACAGTACAAATGCTACAGCAAGTATTCGACAGCCGTATGGTTGAGCGAGAAATCAATCTGGTACAGCAAGAAATTGACAGTCTGCTTGATGAACGCAATATGAGCAGCTCTGATGAGCTTGCGCATATCGATACGAAGCTGAAGGCATTAACATTCAAGCTGTTTAAGCTTGAAGCGAACTAATTTATGCGAATGGAGCGGGCTGAGCCTGCTCCTTTTTTTTGTGAAATGCCTATGAATCGGGGCAAGAAAAATTAGGTAAATAAAAATTAAATTTTTAGAAATAAGTAGCAATCCGGCGTAATCGTGAGTAAATTGGAGAGACGATAGTTCAAAGCAAGCCTGCTCCTAAAAAAACAGTTGCATTTATCGTCATAAGATGTTATTTTTATTCTCGTTGAATTACACATTAGGTTGTTCAAAATTAGGAACCAGGATTCACTCAGGACATAGTAATGTTGCGAGAGATTAATCCCTCGAGAAGTGAATGACGTAGGTCCTAGCGGATGAAATTTGTAAAACATTTTATTCCTAGGAAGGGGGAACCGAAGGATGGAATATTCTACTTTCGGAAGACACGTTGCTGTTGATGCATGGGGTGTTGATTTTGATTTACTAAATAGCGCAGAGGCGCTGCAATCTCATATGGTGGAGGCTGCAGAAGCTTGTGGAGCTACGGTACTATCTGTTCAATCGAAGCAGTTTGAACCTCAAGGCGCTACAGTACTTGTACTGTTGTCAGAGAGTCATCTCTCAATTCATACGTATCCTGAGAAAGGTTTCGCGGCACTTGATTGTTATACGTGTGGAGAAACTGTAGATCCTCAGCTTGCGATCGATTACATGCTAGCTGTATTAAAACCGACATCTGCTCATGCGAAAAAGCTAGTTCGTGGTATGGGTGAATTAAAAGTAGTTGAGCCTGAATTAAAGCGTATCGAGCTTGTTTAACTAAAAAAAGTATATCTATGTATATATCGTTATAACCATAGGCAAACTGTCTATGGTTATTTCTTTAAATTTCAAGTTTTAGCAGCATCTAGAAGTGCCATATTTCAAATATTAGTCAAAAGTATTCGTATTGTAGATTTAGATTTATGCTATAATTAGAATTATTATTAAGTAGAGAACGATCACTTATTGGATAGTTAGTTGTAGAAAGGAGATCACCATGCATATTGTCGTTGTTGGCTTGAACTATCGTACTTCACCCGTAGAGGTTCGTGAGCGCTTTGCTCTTGCCGAAGAACAATTCAGTGACGCCCTAACTAAATTAAAGGCAACAATGAGCATTATGGAGTGTGTGATTGTCGCTACGTGCAACCGTACGGAAATTTATGCTGTAGTGGAGCGTCCGCAAATATGCGGTCATGATGTGCGATGGTTTATGGAGCAATGGTTTGGGTTGCCGCGTGAGCAATTTACGAGCCATTTATATATGTACGAGGATCAGCAGGCAATCGAGCATCTTTTCAAGGTTGCTAGCGGTCTGGACTCTATGATTATTGGCGAGACGCAAATATTAGGACAAGTTCGCTCAGCATTTTTAACGGCGCAAAGCCTGAAAACTACGGGCAAAATATTTAACATGCTGTTCAAGCAGGCTGTTACACTCGCAAAACGAGCGCATTCCGAAACGAAAATCGGTGAGCTGGCTGTCTCTGTCAGCTATGCTGCAGTAGAGCTGGGCAAACATATCTTCGGCAGCTTTAACGATAAAAATGTATTTGTGTTTGGTGCAGGTGAAACAGGAGAGCTGACAGCCAAGCATCTTCACAGCAATGGAGCTACCAAGATTCAGGTAGTCAACCGGACACTGGAAAAGGCACAGGAGGTAGCTGCACAATTTAGCGGTGTTGCCTACACGTTTGAACAGGCGCAGTCGGCGCTTGAGCAGGCGGATATCATGATTAGCTCAACCGCATCGAAGCAGTACATTCTAACGAGAGCAGATGTCGAGTCGCTAATGAGAAAGCGTCGCAACAAGCCGCTGTTCATGATTGATATTGCTGTACCTCGTGATTTTGATCCTAGCATTGCAGATATCGACAACGTATTTCTGTATGATATTGATGATTTGAAGGATATTGTGGAAAGCAATCTAGCGCAGCGCAAGCAAGAAGCAATTAAGATCGAAGCCATGATTAAGGAAGAGATTGAGCAATTTGTCAGCTGGTATCAGACATTAGGCGTTGTGCCTCTTATCCGAGCATTGCACAGCAAGGCTGCTGACGTGCATGAATCAACGATGGATAGCTTGACGAAAAAGCTGCCTGATTTGACCGATCAGGAGTTGAAAGTAATTCGCAAGCTAACAAAAAGCATGGTGAATCAAATGATTCAAGAGCCTGTTGAACGGATTAAGGAGATGGCGGGGGAAAAAAGGGCTGATGAGGCGATGGCTTTATTCACCCAGCTGTTTGATCTGGAAGAGGAGCTTGCTGAGCTAGCAAGTGGACAAGATATGAAGGAAGCTCAAAACGCCGCGCCTGAGCGTAAAGCGATTGTTCGCTCTGCGAAAAAACTGGCAGCATTGGTACGTTCATAGCCTTTCGAATGTTAGTGCCCTCAAGTTTCGAACATACACATTGAAGTAGAACGCAGGGTGGTGCAAAGATGAATTGGGAATTGTGGATATATGACACCGTTGTCTATATATATGCCCTGAGTCTGTTGTTTTACTTTTCGGATTTTATTTATGAAAATCGAAGAGCGAAGCAGCTAGGCACAGGGCTGCTTGTTTTTGTATGGATGCTGTCCGGCGGATTTTTAATTATCCGATTTTTTTCAGAGCTGCAAGCGCCTGCTTTTGCATTTACGAATGTCGACTTGATGCAGCTGTTTTCTTGGATCATGATCACACTTTCTTTTATCATTAGCCGATTTTATAAAATTGAGCTAATTGTGTTTTTTGTAAATATCATTGGCTTTTCACTGTTTGCCTTAAATATATATAGCAGCTCTACTGAGGGCAATACGTTAGATATGTGGCATGCGACACGTGAGCTATTGTATGTACATATCAGTCTGGTCATAAGCGCGTATGCGATTCTTACAGTTGGAGCGCTGCTTGCCATCATGTATCTCATTGTTCATTATTCATTGAAGCGGAAGAAAGGGATTAGGTGGCTGCGTCGTTTCCCTAGTCTCGAGGTGATCGCGAGCACAATGGAACGTATGGTTATTTTCGGGTTTCCGCTGCTGGTCATGTCGCTTGCAATTGCGTTAATTCCGATACTGCTGGAAGGCAAGACGATGCTGCTGTTTGATGTTCAGATCCTGATGAGTATTTTAGCGTTAGCGGTATACGGTTATTTCATCTATCAGCGAGCTGTACACAAGAAACCGGGTTATGAAATTGCCAGGCTGTATCTCCTTGCTTATGCGATCCAAATTATTAACATGCTATCGGGCGAATATTCGTCCTTCCATTAGTGTAAAAGAGGCGGTTATATGACAGGTTATTATCCAATTATGCTGAAGCTTGAACGACAGCGTATTGCTGTAATTGGCGGAGGTAGTATAGCAGCACGAAAGGTTAACGGACTGCTTGCTGGCGGAGCATCGTCTATTCAAGTCATTGCACCTCATTTATGTGAAGAGCTTCAGCGCTTGCTGGAAAGCGGTCGTATCGGTTGGGTAGCGAAGCAGGCTGAACTTGATACGCTGAGAGACTACACCCTTGTTTTTGCCGCGACAAGCGATGTGCAGTTGAATGCCCGTATTAGCAATGAGGCTATGAAGTACGATATACTGGTTTGTAATGTAAGTGATGGACAGCAGGGAAGCTTTCTTACACCTGCTGTGGCACGACATGGTGAGCTAATAACAGCAGTTTCTTCTGCTGGGGTCAGTCCCAGCCTTGCGAGACATATGAAACAGGAGCTGGAGAGCAATTTTTTGCCAAAATATGAAAAAGCGCTGCGACTCATGAAGCAGCTTCGCGAGAAAGTTTTGCAGAGCAAACTAACCGAGCAGCAGCGCCAGCGTCTGCTTCGTCTCGCGGCAAACGAAGCGTCAGATGTAGAAGAGGCGCAGGTTGAACAATGGGCTGCAGCGTTGCTGGATAGAATTGTACTGGATGAAGGTGAGGATACAGAAGATGGAAGCTAGAGTAATAAAGGTTGGAACGCGTCAGAGTCAGCTGGCGCTTACGCAAACTGGTCAAGTCATCAGACAGCTTGAGGAGCTATGCAAGGAGCATCAGCTGCCGTATAGCTTTGAGATTCATAAAATCGTTACAAAAGGGGATCGCATTCTTGATGTGACGCTTTCTAAAGTGGGCGGCAAAGGGTTGTTCGTTAAGGAAATCGAGCAGGCGCTGCTGAATAGCGATATCGATCTGGCCATTCACAGCATGAAGGACATGCCTTATGAGCTGCCGGAAGGACTTGCAATTGGGGCAGTGCCAAAGCGTCTAACGCCCCAGGATTGTCTTGTATTAAAGGATGGATATTCCTTCGAGGATTTGCCGCAGGGCGCCAAAGTCGGAACGAGCAGCCTGCGCCGCAGCAGTCAATTGAAATATGCGCGTCCTGATCTTGATATCCAGTGGATTCGCGGCAATATTGATTCAAGAATACGAAAGCTGGAAACAGAAGGCTTTGATGCGATCGTGCTCGCTGCAGCAGGTTTGGCACGTATGGGCTGGGAGCATAAAATATCGACACT
Organism: Paenibacillus septentrionalis; assembly: GCF_042659865.1. NCBI lineage: Bacteria > Bacillati > Bacillota > Bacilli > Caryophanales > Paenibacillaceae > Paenibacillus > Paenibacillus septentrionalis. Next base: position 673,496 of record NZ_JBHSTE010000001.1, on the reverse strand, counting down.
TCTGCCTGCTGACGTATGTGTGCCGGCTGTAGGACAAGGGGCGCTAGGCGTACAATGCCGCAGTAGCGACAAGTCTGTTATGGAGCTGCTTGCACTGCTGAATGACCACGACTCTGAGGTAACCGTTGCTGCCGAGCGAAGCTTCCTTGGGACGCTTCAGGGCGGCTGCCAGGTGCCTATTGGCGCTCATGCTACGATTGTGGAGCGCGTTGACTCCAAGGAAGTACTGGAGCTTACAGGGATTGTCGGATCTCCCGATGGCGCGACGTTGTTGAAATCGGTACAGCAAGGAACAGATCCAGTTCAATTAGGGATAGAGGTAGCTCGTCAATTGCTTGATGATGGAGCGCGCGACATACTAGCAAAGATTGAGGGATAGCGATGAAAATGGGGAAAGTATTTTTGGTTGGCGCTGGTCCGGGTGATCCGCGCTTGATTACGGTTCGAGGTATGCAGTGTATTAAAGAATGTACAGCCATTGTGTATGATCGACTTGCAAGTCCCAGATTGCTGCGTTATGCGCGTCCTGATGTAAAGCGTGTTTATGTTGGCAAGCTGCCTGATCGTCATACGATGAAGCAGGAGGAGATAAACCAGCTGCTCGTTGATTTGGCACTTGAAGGTCATGTTGTTACACGATTAAAGGGCGGGGACCCTACCATCTTCGGACGCGTAGGCGAGGAAGCCGGCTTGTTAAGGCAACATGGCATTCAGTATGAAATTGTCCCAGGGATTACGTCAGCGATTTCGGTTCCTGCTTACGCAGGCATTCCTGTTACGCATCGTGATCATGCATCGTCTCTATCGATCATTACTGGTCATGAGAGCCCTGAAAAGCTGGACCGATCTATTTATTGGGATAAGGTAACCAATGCGACAGGAACCCTTCTTTTTTTGATGGGCGTTGCCAAAATTGATTATATTTCGAAACAGCTGATGCAACATGGACGAAGTGCAGACACACCGGTTGCGCTTGTGCGCTGGGGGACAACACCCGAACAGAAGACGCTGGTAGGCACGCTTGGTACGATTGCCGAGCTTGTACGGGTGAATAAGTTTGAATCGCCTGCCATTATTATTGTAGGTGATGTAGTGAAGCAGCGTGAAGAACTGCAATGGTATGAACAAATGCCGCTGTTTGGCATGCGTGTACTCGTTACTCGCGCACGTGCTCAAGCAAGTGAGTTTGCAGAGCTGATCGAAACGCTAGGTGGCGAGCCTTGCGAATTTCCGGTTATTGAGGTTCGCAAGCCTTCAGAAGAAAATCAGTTGAGACTCATCTCTTTTTGTCTAAAGCAGGCTGAACAATACAACTGGCTTGCCTTCACAAGTGTGAATGGCGTCGAGTTTTTTTATGAACAGCTCATTGAACACGGCATTGACATACGGCGTTTCCACCGTGCTCGAATTGCAGCGGTTGGACCAAAAACGGCTGAAGCGCTCCAGCAGCGCGGATTAACGGTTGATCTGCAAGCTTCTCGCTATGATGCGGAAGGATTGGTGGAGGCCCTTGGCAATGTGGTGCAGCCAGGAGAAAGCGTGCTTCTGCCGCGAGGTGATTTGGCACGTTCTGTATTGCCAGATCAGCTTCGGGAAAAAGGCATTCAAGCTGATGAGATCAGCGTATATGAAACGATCGTAGCCGATCAGCAGGAGCCTATAGTCATTGAATGGTTAAAGGAGAAGCATATTCATATGCTTACTTTTACAAGCTCCTCGACCGTTCACAATTTGATAACAGTGCTGGAGCGTTCAGGCATTGAGAATCCAGTTGAATTGCTATCACAAATGCCAATCGCCAGCATTGGACCTATAACATCGGAAACCATTAGAAGCTATGGAATGAACGTTACGATTGAAGCGGAAGAAGCGACAATTGAATCGCTGACAGCGGCTCTGGCAGGCTACAATGCCTCACAGCGAATGAAACAGGAGGAGAAGTGAGATGACATTTCCAATTACACGCAATCGCAGACTACGCCGTTCTGCGTCTTTGAGAAGCATGCTGCGAGAGCATGCTGTACGGGTTGAAGACTTTATTTATCCGATATTTGTAACGCATGGCGAAGGTGTAAGAGAGCAAATTCCATCAATGCCGGGCGTCTATCATTTATCGATGGACCAATTGAAGCTTGAAATAGAAGAGGTTGTGTCCTTAGGGATCAAATCGGTGCTTATTTTTGGGGTTCCGAGCTACAAGGATGCAGTAGGCAGCTCCGCTTACGATGATCAAGAGATTGTTCAGCAGGCAATTGCTGCGATCAAGCAATGGGCACCGCAGCTTGTCGTGATTGCAGATACTTGTCTGTGTCAGTTTACCGATCACGGTCATTGCGGCGTCATTCATATGAACGAATCAACAGGTGTTGCAGACATTAACAATGATGAATCGTTGCAGCTATTGGTGAAAACAGCGGTGTCGCAAGCGAAGGCTGGTGCTGATATTATCGCTCCTTCCAACATGATGGATGGCTATGTAGCGGCAATCCGTCAAGGACTGGATGAAGCGGGCTTCTCGGATATTGCGATTATGGCTTACTCTGTGAAGTACGCCTCAGCCTTTTATGGACCTTTCCGTGATGCAGCACATTCCGCTCCGCAGTTTGGCGACCGCAAAACGTATCAAATGGACCCTGCCAATGCGATTGAAGCGCTGCGCGAAGCAGAAAGTGATGTTGAGGAAGGTGCAGATTTCTTGATGGTTAAGCCTGCGCTTGCATATCTGGACATTGTACGTACACTGGTAGATCAGTTTGATTTGCCTGTTGTTGCCTACAACGTTAGCGCTGAGTATTCGATGGTGAAGGCAGCTGCTGCAAACGGATGGGTAGACGAGAAGGCGATTGTGCTTGAGACGCTGCTTGGCATGAAGCGAGCTGGCGCACAGTTGATCATTACGTATCATGCCAAGGATGCTGCAAGATGGTTGAAGGAGGAGGCGTAATATGACAAAACGTATTGATACATTATCCAAGCAAGCTTTTGAACGTGCAAAAAAGGTTATTCCTGGTGGTGTGAACAGCCCGGTTCGTGCATACAAATCTGTTGGCTTGACTCCCGTATATGTTGAACGTGGTGCAGGCAGCCGAATCTATGATATCGATGGCAACAGCTATATTGACTACATCCTGTCCTGGGGGCCGCTAATTGCTGGTCACGCGCATCCTGAGGTTGTGCAGGCGCTCCAGGAAACTGCGGCTAAAGGAACCAGCTTTGGTGCTCCGACAGAGCTTGAAACGCTTATGGCTGAGCTTGTTATTGAGCGTGTTCCATCTGTAGATATCGTTCGCATGGTCAACTCCGGTACGGAAGCAACGATGAGCGCATTGCGACTGGCGCGCGGCTATACGAAGCGTTCGAAAATATTGAAGTTTGAAGGCTCTTATCATGGACATGCAGACAGTCTGCTGATCAAGGCTGGATCGGGAGTTGCTACATTAGGATTGCCAGATTCTCCGGGCGTACCTGAATCAGTCGCGCAAAACACGATTACTGTTCCTTACAACGATTTTGAAAGTGTGAAGCTCGCATTCGAGCGCTACGGCGAGGAGCTTGCCTGTGTCATTGTCGAGCCGATTGCAGGAAATATGGGGGTAGTGCCTCCGCTTCCTGGCTTCTTGGAGGGCTTGCGAGAGCTGACTACGCAATATGGCAGCTTGTTGATTTTCGATGAGGTTATGACAGGCTTCCGCGTGGATTATGCATGTGCACAAGGTAGATTCGGTGTGACGCCTGATTTGACTTGCTTCGGTAAAGTAATTGGCGGCGGTCTTCCTGTAGGCGCTTATGGCGGTCGGGCGGACATTATGGAGCAGATTGCTCCAAGTGGTCCAATATATCAAGCGGGCACGCTATCTGGAAATCCGCTTGCGATGGCTGCAGGCTATACGACGTTAAAGCTGATGACCAAGGAGGCTTATGCGGAGCTTGAGGTTAAGGCAGCGCGCTTGCAGCAGGGCTTCGAGGCTAACGCTCGCAAGTATGGTGTTCCGCTGACGGTTAATCGAGTAGGTTCGATGGTATGTCCGTTCTTTACAGATGAGCAGGTCATTAATTTTGAAACGGCAAAAACATCTAATTTAGCGTACTTTACAAGTTATTTTGCTCATATGCTTGATCAAGGCGTTAGTGTTCCTCCTTCACAATTTGAAGGACTGTTTCTGTCTATTGTGCATAGCGACGAAGATATAGAGCAAACGATTGCTGCTCAAGGCTATGCATTGTCACAGCTATCATAATTGTTGAGGTGAATGCGATGTTAGAAGGATTGCTCACGCGTGAAGGCACGGATCTCGTATTGAATTATACAGCTTTGAGTGAGCGGCTAACGAAAGAGCAAGCGCAATATCAGCCAAAGGCTGGCAGCCATCCACATCTTGTACGGCAGTGGCTGCTTGCATGCTCGATTTTTCCAGCTAAGTGGCTGAACCGAATTTTTTCAGTAGGGGGCATTCGCTTCGTAGGAGAAGACCTGCACTTACTTGCCTATACATATGCTGATCTCGAACAGGATGCCGATTACCGAGCAGCGCAAACGGAGGCTAAGGTCGGCGCTCCGCGCTTGGAGATCTTGTACGAGGATGACCACCTGCTTGTTGCGAACAAGCCTGCTGGCATGCCTGTTCATGGCGCCAACAAGGGGCAGCGCAACAGTCTTGATGTCGCAGTTGCGGTCCATATGCTTCGTAGCAACGATCCGATTATCGTGCGACATATTCATCGGCTGGATGATGATACGTCAGGTCCTGTGTTGTATGCGAAAAACGAACTGGCTCAGCAGCGTCTGGATGAAGAAATGCGCAATAAAGAAATTGAACGTCAATACTTGGCAATCGTTCATGGCAAGGTCCAGCCGAAAAAAGGCGTTATCCGCGAGCCGATTGGCAAAGACCGTCATCAGCCAAAGCGCAGACTGGTTACACCCAAGGGCGAGCACGCGGTTACGCACTACGAGGTTGTTGAAAGCGGAGATCTGTACTCTGTTGTCAAGCTTTCTCTTGAAACAGGACGTACGCATCAAATTCGTGTGCATATGAGTCATATTCGACACCCGCTCGTAGGCGATTATTTGTATGGCGGCAACACAGAGCTGCTTAGTCATCAAGCACTTCATGGAGCCAGCTTGACCTTTACTCATCCAGTAACAGGAAAGAACATGGTCATTGAATCAAATCCGCCTCAATGGTATGCGGAAATTAAAGCGTATATTACAAAAAGTTAGTCATAACATAGCCTCCCTTCACCATATAGATAGATAGTGAAAGCTTATGTAAAACAAGCATTCATTATTGTGAAGGGAGGCTTTATCGTGTCTAATGGACTTCGATTTGATATTTATGAGCGTGTGCATTTACCAGAAAATGTAGCGGCCATTGATGAGCTGGAGGAAATTGAGCTAGTACCTCGGATTCAAGTAATAGATCAGGGTGAAAATGCGGTTTTACAGGGTCAGCTTGTATTGAACGGTATTTATCGAGCTCAAGGAGCGGGGGACGAGCAAGTTGCACTTGAGCATTGGATTCCAGTGGAAATTACACTTCCGATGAATCGTGTAACGAGGCTTGATGAAATTACAGTTGATATTGATACGTTTGATGTCGTGCTGCTTTCATCGCGAGCACTGAACTTAACCGGCATCCTATCGCTGCGCGGCATCTCGCTTGAACAGGAAGAGGAAAGTGACAGCTGGAATATGGAGGCCTTTACTGCTTCTCATTCACTCGGTGAAGACGGTGAGTATGCGGCTCAGGATTCAGGCCAATTTGATAGCCAGCAGGATGCGTATGCACAGCAATATGGCGAGCAGCAAGAGGCTTTTGCTAGTCAATACGAGGCGCGCTACGGTTATGAGGCGCAGAATGAGCAACAGGATAATGGACAGCAGTTTGTGTCAGCTGAACAGTATGGTGCACAGCAGTATGGCGAACAGCAGGAGGCGTTTGCAGGTCAATATGAGGCACGCTACGGATATGAGGAGCAAAACGACGAGCAGCAATATGAGCCTCAGCAGTTTGAAGGGCAGGATGAAGTCCAGCTCTATAGAGATCAATCAGGGGATGCCCAACAGGGTCAGCTTGCTCAAAATTACTCAGAATTCGTGTCCGCTGCCAATTCATACTTACATCATGATCATACTCAAGGCGAGCAGTCGTCTTCTGAATTGTATCAGCAGGAGGAGCTGTACCGTGCTGAACAGGATAACGGACAAGTGAGCCAGTGGGGGCAAGCAACTGATCAGTCGAGCTTCGTCCAGTTTATTGAGCAAAAGTATGGAGCGCCTCAAGAGCCAGCTGTTTCTGAAGAGGAGCTAAGCTATCCAGATCGTCAGCAGGCTGAACAAGAGGAAGAGCAAATTGCAGCTGACAGTGCTATAAGCTGGCATGAACAATCAGCATTAGAAGAGTCGCTTGAAGCAGTACAGCAAGAGGAGCCTGAGCGTATCGAAGCTCAAGAGCAATCAAGTGCAGCAGCTGTGAGTGAGACAGAACAGCAGGAGCAGTGGAGTGCATGGGAGCCCGTAGAAGCAGAACAAGCCGAACAGCAAGATGAAGCATCAGCTAACGATGAACCTGCGCGAGATGAACAGGATGCCGATCAGGAAGAAGCTCACGAAGAAGCTGTCGATTCGGAGCAAGAACAAGAGGAGCAGCAAGCGCCTGAGTCTCCTGCTGCTGAACGTGAGCTTCATATAGCGCTTAATGGGAAGCAAGATGAAAACGAAACACAAGGAATACGTACGATATTGAATTCCAGCTTGAGGGAGCAGGCTGCTCAGCAGGCAGCAACTCTGCAAAAGCAGGAGGAAGACCGTCAGCAGGCTGAAGCAGCAGCCAAGCAGACAATAGATGACGATATTGAGTGGCAGCAGCTGTTTTTAAGCAAGCGTCCAGAGCAAAATGAATTTAAGCGGATTCGTATGATTATTGTACAGAAGAATGACACGTTGGAGGAAATCGCATCACGTTACAGCATTAGCCCGCGTGATTTGCTTGTTCGCAACAACCTGCATGAATCTGCGATCACAGAGGGACAACTGCTTTACATTCCATCTTAAGTTCTTAAAGTACCTACTTGTTATAAATTGACTAGTTCCTCATCATGCGTTATTATATTAGTATATGTCTAATAATGTTGATGAGGAATAATATACAATTGTTGCCTTCAGAGAGTAGAGCTGTTCGCTGAGAGGTTCTACAGGATAACAAGTATATGGGTCGCCTCTGAATTGCCAAGCTGAACTCAGCTATGATGCTGGAAGTAGGTGCGGCCGGCAACAGCCGTTATCTGTATGAAGTGCCATACGACGGAAATTCGTTGTGTGGAATGAAGGTGGTACCACGGAAGAATAGCCTTTCGTCCTTTTTAAGGATGAAAGGCTTTTTTATTGCATAATTTTCGTATGGAGGATGAAAACATGTCAGAGTCTAAACCAAGCATGCCTACGACGTATGATCCAAAGGCTGCTGAACAAAAATGGTATGAATATTGGACTAGCAACAACTTCTTTCAAGCTGGTCAGCGTAAGGATGCTGAGCCGTTTACAATTGTAATCCCACCGCCTAACGTAACAGGCATGCTCCATATTGGTCATGCGCTTGATTTTACGCTGCAGGATATTATTATCCGTACAAAGCGTATGCAGGGCTATGATGCGTTATGGCTGCCTGGTACGGATCATGCGGGAATTGCTACTCAGACGAAGGTTGAACAGAAGCTGCGCGAGCAAGGCGTCTCTCGTCATGATCTAGGACGGGAAAAGTTTCTTGAGCAGGTATGGGAATGGAAGGATCAATATGCGAACACGATTCGCGAGCAATGGGCGAAAATGGGATTGTCGCTTGATTACTCCCGTGAGCGCTTTACGCTGGATGAAGGCCTTTCTAAAGCTGTACGCGAAGTGTTCGTACGTTTATATGAAAAAGGCTTGATCTATCGCGGCAAAAAAATTATTAACTGGGATCCTGCTGCGAGAACGGCACTTTCTGACATTGAAGTAGAATATAAGGAGCTTAACGGACATCTGTATCATTTGCGTTATCCGTTGAAAAACGGTTCCGGTTATATTACGGTTGCAACGACGCGTCCTGAAACGATGCTTGGCGATACAGCGGTTGCAGTGCACCCCGAGGATGAGCGCTACAAGCATTTGATCGGTGAAATGCTCGTGCTTCCGATTGTGAACCGTGAGATTCCGATTATTGCAGATGAATATGTAGAGAAGGATTTCGGATCTGGCGCGGTAAAAATTACGCCTGCCCATGACCCGAATGACTTTGAAGTGGGCGAGCGTCATCAGTTGCCGCAAATTATTGTGATGGATGAAACGGGCACGATGAATGAAGAAGCGGGTCCATATAAAGGGATGGATCGCTTTGATTGCCGCAAGCAACTTGTTGCTGATTTGCAGGAGCAAGGCGTATGTGTGTTGATTGAGGATCATGTTCATCAGGTTGGCCACAGTGAGCGCAGCGGCGCAGTAGTAGAGCCGTACTTGTCCACACAATGGTTTGTAGCGATGAAGCCGCTGGCAGAAGCTGCGATTGCTGCTCAAAAATCCGGAAAAGGCGCACATTTTGTGCCTGAACGATTTGAGAAAACATATCTCAACTGGATTGAAAATGTACGCGATTGGTGTATTTCCCGTCAGCTATGGTGGGGGCATCGTATTCCAGCCTGGTACAATGACGAAACTGGAGAGCTGATTGTATCACGTGAGGATCAGAATGATCCGAATCTTCGTCAGGACAATGACGTTTTGGATACATGGTTCAGCTCTGCGCTATGGCCGTTCTCTACACTCGGCTGGCCTGAGCAAACAGAGGATCTAAAGCGTTACTATCCTACTAATGTTCTTGTAACAGGTTACGATATTATCTACTTCTGGGTTGCTCGCATGATCTTTACTGCTCTTGAGTTTACGGATGAAATTCCGTTTAAGGACGTACTGATGCATGGTCTTGTACGCGATAAGGATGGACAAAAAATGTCCAAGTCGCTTGGCAACGGTGTAGATCCGCTTGAAGTTATTGAACAATATGGCGCTGATGCGATGCGCTTTATGATCTCGACAGGCAGCACGCCAGGACAGGATTTGCGTTTCCGCTATGAGAAGGTTGAGCAGGCGCGCAACTTCGCCAACAAGATCTGGAACGCATCTCGCTTTGCCTTGATGAATCTTGAAGGCTTCAAGTATGAGGATATAGATCTAAACGGCAAGCTGGGCACAGCTGACCGATGGATTTTGCATCGCTTGAATGAAACGGTGCGTGATGTCACTCGCTTGATGGATAGCTATGACTTTGGCGAGACAGGACGCTTGTTATACAATTTCATTTGGGATGATCTGTGCGATTGGTATATCGAATTTTCGAAGCTTAGTTTGTATGGAACAGATGAAGCGGCTAAAAAAGCAACGCAATCCGTTCTTGCTTACGTGCTCGATCGTACGCAGCGTTTGATTCATCCGTTCATGCCATTTATTTCTGAGGAAATTTGGCAGCACCTTCCTCATCAAGGCGAAACAATTACACTTGCTCCTTGGCCGGTGTATGAGGAGTCGCTTGCTGCTCCACAAGCTGTTACGGAAATGGAGCTGCTGATGGAAATGATTCGTGCGATTCGCAACATTCGTGCTGAAGTGAATGTTCCGATGAGCAAAAAGGTTGAGCTGCTTGTTAAGCCATCAGGAGAAGCGGAATATGCCATCCTGTCGTCCAATGAAGAGTTTATTCAGCGCTTCTGCGGAACTTCCTCCTTGGAAATTGCAATCGATATGGCAGCGCCGGATAAGGCTATGTCTGCGATTGTAACAGGTGCTGAGCTTTATTTGCCGCTTGCTGGTCTGCTTGATATTGGTCAAGAAATCGCTCGTCTTGAAAAAGAGCTGGAGCATTTGAATAAAGAGGTTGAGCGTGTTGAGAAAAAGCTTGCTAATCAAGGCTTTGTTGCAAAGGCACCTGAAAAAGTAATTGAAGAAGAACGTGGAAAAATGAAGGATTATGCTGAAAAGCGTGACAAGGTTGTTCAACGTATTGCTGAGCTTCGCGGTTAAACTATCGCAGGAAGAGAGGAAGAATGGATATGAGCAAACTTCAAGATGTCGCTGCTATGCAGTCCTATTCAGAGGCTGTCGAATGGATTAATGGACTAATTCCGTTCGGCATACGTCCTGGCTTAGAACGTATTGAGCAATTGTTGCAGTCACTTGACAATCCACATCGCAGATTGCGTTTTATCCATGTTGCAGGCACGAATGGTAAGGGCTCGGTATGCTCTTACCTTTCGCATGTTCTGCTCAAGGGTGGATATGATGTAGGAACATTTACTTCGCCATATATTACGAAGTTTACGAATCGCATGCAATATAATGGTCAAGATATAGAAGAGGAAGTTCTGCTGCAGCTTGCCAATAAGGTACGGCCGTTCGTAGAGGAAATGGCTCAGACAGAGCTGGGTTCCCCTACGATGTTCGAGGTTACTGTACTAATTGCGATTTTGTACTACGGAACAGTAACTTATCCTGATTACGTAGTATGGGAAACTGGGCTTGGCGGACGTCTCGATGTGACCAATATTGTAAATCCTGTTGTATCTGTCATTACGAATATCGGTCATGATCATATGGATAAGCTAGGCGATACGCTGGAAGCGATCGCGTATGAAAAAGCAGGCATTATTAAAGCGGGCACTCCCGTCGTGGTAGGTGTGACTCAGCCTGAGGCGCTTCGTGTCATTACCGATGTTGCCAAGGACAAAAAGAGTACATTATATCAGTATCAGAAGCAGTTTGATCAGATGCCGCTTTATGTAGATGAACACGAGCAGCAATTCCGTTTTGAAGGGATTTTCCGTAATATTGAAGAAGTGACGATTACGATGAAGGGCGCACATCAACGACAAAATGCTGCAGTAGCGCTTATGACGATTGAAGTGCTTCGTCAATATTTTGCTTTAGTTATAGATGATGAGGATTTACTTGAGGCAATGAAGGAAACTACCTGGCCTGGACGTCTGGAGCAAATTAGCGACCAGCCTCGTTTGCTGCTTGATGGGGCGCATAATCCCGAAGGAGCAGAAGTGCTTGCGCAAGCCCTCTCTACAACGTTTAAGTATGAAAAATTGCATCTTGTTATGGGAATGATCGAGAATAAGAATCACCGTGACACTTTGAAGCATATATTACCATTAGTGGATACACTAATACTTACAGAGCCTAATTATCGAATGGCTAAAGACGCTGAGCAGCTACGTGTCTTAGTTGAGGATCTTGTGCAAGAGCTTGCATTAACGTCCTTTCCCAACATTATTGTTGAAAAAGACTGGAAAAAGGCGCTAGAACGATTACTTGAAGCAACGAAGGAATCAGATCTTGCAGTAGTTACTGGTACATTGTATTTGATAGGAGACGTGCGCTCGTATATGCTACACAACAAGGATGCAGAAAAAGGCTGGTGAATTCTCTTTGAAAGCAAATGAACAAGTTCATTTCATCGGTATTGGCGGGTATGGTATGAGTGCTATCGCCAAGGTCGTTTTGGAAATGGGCTATAAGGTAACGGGGTCTGATGTAGCACAATCAGCTTTATCCAAAAAGCTTGCTGAACAAGGCGCAATTGTGAAGCTTGGGCATGATGCATCACATATTGATGGCGCTACACTCGTCGTTTATTCTACGGCGGTTAATGCTGATAATGAAGAGCTGGTGGCAGCGAAGCAAGCCGGAATTCCAGTCCTTCATCGCTCAGAAATGCTAGCCAAGCTTCTCAATGCAACCAACGGCATTGCAGTGGCAGGCGCACACGGAAAAACGACAACGTCATCCATGATCGCGCTTGTCATGGAGCTAACGAATCAGGATCCTACCTACATTATTGGCGGAGAGATTGTTAATCTTGGCACCAATGCAAAGGCAGGAAAAGGAGCTTATTTGGTAGCGGAGGCAGATGAAAGTGACGGGTCCTTCCTGCAATATCATCCATCGATTGCAGTTGTTACGAATATTGAAGCGGACCATTTGGAAAATTATGATGGAGATTTCGAAAATATTAAAAAAGCATATGTTCAATTTTTAAAGCAAGTAAAGCCAGAGGGTAAAGCAATCGTTTGCTTGGATGACGCCAATGTAAGAGAGCTGCTGCCAACGGTTTATACGGATCATGCATTACAGCAGACGCAGCTAATTACGTATGGAATTGATCAGCAAGCCGATTATGTGGCATCTTCAATCGAGGAAGGTGATCGCTGTGTAAGCTTTGAATTGAGCTATAAACAGCAATCACTAGGTACATTTAAGCTTTCTGTGCCAGGTCTTCACAACGTTTACAATGCAATGGCAACCATTATATCGGCCATTGAGGCGGGCGTTGACGTAGAAGCCATTCGTGATGCGATTAAGAAGTTTGAAGGTGCTAAGCGCCGTTTTCAGGTGCTGGCTGATACAAATGATATGCTGGTGGTAGACGACTATGCGCATCATCCTACAGAAATCTCAGCTACGATCCGAGCCGCTAAAGCTACAGGAAAAAAAATTACTGCTGTATTTCAGCCACAGCGTTTTACGCGTACTTATTTTTTATTGGATGAATTCAGCAAAGCCTTTCCAGAAGCGGATCAGGTAATCATTACTGATATATATTCACCGGCAGGAGAGACCGCGATTGAAGGTGTTTCTTCACAAAAGCTGGTTGAATTGATTGCCGCAAGTGGGCAGCAAAATGTTGCCTATATTCCGACAAAGGAACTGGTGCTGGAGCAGCTTAAGCAAACGATCTCACCAGGCGATATTGTCATTACAATGGGCGCGGGCGATATCTGGAAGGTATCGCATGAGCTAGGTGCCTTTATACAACAGCAGTAGAGGCATAAGGGCGAAAGACCTTTTCTCATTCATCAAAGTGAATGAGAAAAGGTCTTTTTTGTATTTCTATCTATTTTTTCTATCATATTTGAAACCTGCGATTCATAGAATGATAGTGTGATAGATGAAAAGGAGTGAGCATCGTGACGAAAAGCAATCGTATAACGTATCGATTTGATCGCCGAGGCAATAAAATAGATGAAGTACTGCCTGCTCGTGAAGCTGATTCTAGTATTGAACCGTCAGTTGTTGAACAGCCTGAGACTTTGATAGAGCACCAAGCTGAGGATGCTAGAGAGGATGTTTCATTAACAGAGCCTTCACACTTAGTTGAATATGAGCTTGATTATGACAAGCTTGAGCGACTTATTCGTGAAAGCAATGGAAGCGAGGCAGCATCTGTCTTGAGCGATGAGGTGAGCCCTCAGAATGCGGTAGAGGATACTTTTGATCTGAAGGCATCTGCTACGCTGTCAGACACGTTTCATAAGGCGGATCATGCAGAGGATATGAGTCAAAATATGTTGGAACATCAATCGCATCTAATGAAAGATACGGATAGTTCTACATATGCAGGAAATGGCCATGATTCGCATGAGCAGCAGCGGTATGTAGAACCATCGATGGTTCCAACTACAACTAAAGCTGCAGCGCAGTCCATCAGTTATGGTGAGCGCGAGCAGCAGAGGCTCTATGAGCTGGATCAATATGAAGATGAACTGCTGGAACGGAATTTCAGCTCAAGGACAAAAAATTTCGAACCTGATATGATAGAGGAGACACCGCGCAGATCTGACAGACGCCAGACATTTACCTGGGTAAATGGAGCGGTTTCTGTTGCGAGTGCGATTGTAACGGGTGTGTGCATAGGCTACTTGTTGCTTTCGCTTGTGTTTGGAATGTCAGTGTGGCCATTCTCTAGTCTGAACAAGTCAGCAGCGTCTGGGCAAAATGCTGTTCATGAAATAAAACCCAACACGAATGAGCAAGCTGAGGAACAGCTCGCAACATTGCCCGTGCAGTCGTCTGAGTCGTCTCAACCGGCTGTAGCAGGCTTGCAGCTTGATGGTGCACATTATAGCTATCAGGTGTTGCAGGCAGGTGTGTTTACCCTGGAGAAAACTCGGGATGAGGTGCTTGCTACGTTAAGTCATGCGGGCTATGAAGGTCATTTTATTAAGGACGACAGTGATCGTTACTTTGTTTATGCAGGCGTTGCTACTTCACCGACCAATGCAGCTCCTGTTCAAAGCGGTATTAAAGGGGTTGAAACGTATCGCAAGGAGCTAACGGTTACTTTACCGTCACAGATGCCATTTCTCGGTGAGGCTGACCAGCTGGAGCAATATGTGAACGAAGCCAATACGCTTATTGCGATGTATGCTGATCTAGTGACAGCGCAGCTTGAGCAAACAAGCTTTAGTGCAATAGGTGAAGCGGCTCAGCGCTCTTGGCAAGCTTCTCATGAACAATGGTTAAAGCTTGCTGATGCCATTGAACCTAAGTGGGCGAGCTCAGAGGATAATCAGCATGCGCAGGCACTCAAGGAGCAGCTGATCGAGGCAGACAAGCAGCTGCAAGGCTATCAGGAGCAGCCTAGGTCCAACTACCTATGGAAGGTGCAGTCCGCCCTTGTAAAATCTGTACTTATTCAAAAAGAGTGGTTTGAGTAAGAAAACTCATTGTCAGGTTCTGACGTGGTGCGTATAATATGTAAATGTAGAACGCATACAGAGAGGACTGGACCAATGAAGAAAAACAAATGGACGCTTTTTCTGCTCGTTTTGCTTGGATTGTTGGCGGGATCATTAGTTTCATATTGGCTGGAGGCTGTTCCAGGTCTATCCTTTTTGACCAATGCAATTACGACTAGCTGGTCGCCATCCTTTGATTTTCATGTTATTGCACTTGATTTGTCGCTGCACATAAATGTCAGCTTGCTCAGCATTATTGGTATGATTGCGGCAATCTGGTGGTATCGTAAGTTGTAAACATGATCGTTAAGGGAGAATGAACACATGCGCAAAGCGACTCAAACTTATACCTCTTCTCATATACACCAGTTAATATTGGCATCGTCATCACCACGCCGGAAGGAATTGGTCGCTTTGCTTGACCTTCCTGTTCCGGTTTCTGTTTTTTCTATAGATGTAGATGAGCATATTCATTCAGCATGGCAGCCAGATGAGGCTGTTGAACAGCTTAGCTTGGCGAAGGCAAGGGCTGTTGCTCAAGCGATCAAGAATGGAGAAGCTCCACAGGCATTGCCTTCGAACAATGCTCTAATTTTGGCTGCTGACACAATTGTTGTGCTTGAGGATCAAATATTGGGCAAGCCAATATCACATGAAGATGCGGCAGCTACATTAAGAAAACTGAGTGGTCGTAGTCATCATGTCTATACGGGTGTAGTTCTCCAGCACATCGCTGTGGATGAAAACATACTTAACCATTCTGATGATCATGATAGACTTCCAATCATACCGCTTGGTGATATAGGGCAGTACCGAATTCAGCACCATAATGACTCACTGGAGTGTATTATCGGGTATAGCTGTAGCAAAGTAACTTTTAAATCGCTAAGTGAAGAAGAAATTCAGGCCTACATTCGGACAGGCGAGCCATTGGATAAAGCCGGTTCATACGGTGTTCAGGGTATCGGCTCTGTTTTTATAGAGAGAATTGAAGGTGACTTTTACAGCATTATGGGACTACCTTTAAATTTACTATATCAGATGCTATTAAAATTTGGGGTAAGTCCGTTCGATTCATATTATTAGTATTCGTACCGCTTAGGGACGAATACTTTTTTAGTTGGTTGAATTACATGCAATTAACCTGCAGAAAAACAGCTGGGACTCGCAACTAGAATCAGGGGGAGTTCATGCATGTCGAAGGAAACAAAAGTAACGTATGAGTACTTAAAACGAATGAATGTAGAACAAAGCGATGCTGTTATTAAAGTTGATCTCAATAAAATCATTAGAAAAATGCTAACGAATTATGCGGACTTGCTGATGGCAGATCGTTTTTATAATAAATATGTACTGCTATGCTGCTTGGATATGAACGGTGAGTTTATTTATCTGTGTCCAAATCATTCGAAGGTGATCGGGTTTGCGGCAGAGGAATTGATCGGTAAAAAAGGCTACGACATGATTCACCCGGATGATGTGAAGCGGGTGAATCATTTTATCGTTGAAGTGCTTAGCAGCAAACAGCCCAAAGAAATAACGTATCGAATTAAGCATAAGCAAGGGGGCTATGTCACCGTGCAAAGCGTCTGCATGCCTTATTTGGTTGAAGACAGAGCGGCTGCAATTATCTGTTTTTCAAATAATTTGTAGGCTAATTGCTTCTCTTTAATTCATGAAGCGTTTTAATAAAGGCTAATATGGCTCGCTTATCGTCGTCTGAAAAGTCCAGCTTTTCTCCCATAAATTCTAATGGGTATTTTTGTAGTATTTCATCCAGTGGGACAGAAGTAACATCTTGTAAAAATTGCTGCTCCTGTTGATTTAATTCCGATTCACTACGGCCGAGCAAATAGTCAATAGAAACGCCATGCAAGTCAGACATTTTTTGCAGGAGTTCATTGCTCGGTTGTACGTGATTATTTTCATAATGAGAATATCTGGCTCTTGAGATTCCTAGTAAACTGGCAATTTGTTTTTGTGTTCGTTTTCCTCTCAGCTTGACTAAACGCTCTCCTAACATGGCTTTCATCCTTTCTATTTATGTAAACAGCAGTATTGTATTCTGTACTTTTTACGTTCCCCCAACTTATAGCTTTATCGTAGGGAATTCTCGAATATATTTTAGATAAAAAATTTATCATTGACGATAAAAAAATTATCTAATATATTGTTAGTAGATTCGGCAAAATTCTACAAAAAGCGCAATGAACTGGTGATGAATTTATTTAGAGTATTCTGTCGCAACACGTTTAGGTCGATGTATTGAGTTAAGATGTGCGCGGGACGGCTAATGGCCATCATACGAAATGCAAAATGAATTTGTATTGCTTGAGTATGTTGGGAAAAAGGTCTGCCTCGAAGCAGTAAGGAAGCCACTTTGCCTTGGCTTTTTGTGCATGATTAGTTATTAAACGATGTTAACAATGCTCGAAAGCTAAGTCAAGCTATTGTGATGGTGGTTCCATATCTGTGCTAGAATTGTCAATTGTCAGGAGGGTCAGAACAGCAAGGGGAATTGTTGTCAGAATCGTTTGAATGTTCAGAGTTTTAATGAAGTGTGATATAAGGACAATGACTCTTCAGGAGTGTTAAGTATGAAAATCAAAGTTTTAGCTGTGGACGATTCAGCGTTTATGAGGAAGTTGATTGGGAAAATCGTACAATCGGATCCAATGCTGGAGCTTGTAGATACAGCGGTAAATGGGCAGGATGCCATTGAAAAAACAATAAAGTATAAGCCCAATGTGATTACGATGGATGTTGAAATGCCTGTGATGAATGGCATTGAAGCAGTGCGAGTATTGATGAAGAAGCAGCCAACTCCAATTATTATGCTTAGCTCACTGACACAAGAGGGAGCAAGTGAGACAATCGAGGCTCTTGAGGCAGGAGCGATAGACTTTGTACATAAGCCATCTGGTTCAATATCCATCGATATTCATAAAGTTGAACAGGAACTTCTTCTGAAAATAAAAACTGCTGCAAAAGTAACGCCTAGAAGCCCGCTTGCCATGAAGCGAGTGCCGATCACAACAAAGCATAATCATGCAGCTAGCTCGATAGTTAGACAGCTTGTTGCAATTGGTGCTTCAACGGGAGGACCACAAGCTCTCACGAGTTTATTGTCAAGCTTGCCAGCAGACTTCTCACACCCACTTCTCATTGTTCAGCATATGCCGCAAAAATTTACGGCAATTTTGTCTGAGCGGCTAAACAATTTGTCATCCCTTCATGTGAAAGAAGCTTCTCATGGCGATGTTGTACGTAATGGATGGGCATATATTGCGCCAGGAGATTACCATATGAACGTGGTACGAACGAACGGGAGGCTAACGATTGCTTTGCATCAAGAAGAGAGACGAGGCTTGCATCGACCTTCTGTTGATGAGCTGTTTGCGTCCGTGAACAAGCTGACTGATTTGAAGCGGCATTATGTACTATTGACTGGTATGGGACGTGATGGTGCTGAAAAAATGCATGAGGCGAAACAGCTAGGAGCAGCTTCTACGATTGCTGAGCATAAAGATAGCTGCATTGTGTATGGAATGCCTAGAGCTGCGGTTGAGCTTGGCGCAGTGGAGCATATTGTGCCGCTTGAGAAGATGTCTGAGAAAATTCAAGAAGTGACAAGCCGCCAATAACAATCACGTTAAGAAGCAAAAGATAGCCAATAGCCGGAAGAAGAGAGGAAAGCATATGCAGGCGTCAGATGTAATACAATACGTTGAATTTGGCATTGAAGATGAAACGTATGCCTTAAAAATATCCGACATTCAAGAAATTATTAAAGTGCAAGAGATGACGGAAATTCCGAATTGCAGAAGCTATGTGAAAGGCGTCATTAATTTAAGAGGGAAAATCGTCCCGATTATTAGCCTGCGATTGCTTTTTGAACTGAAAGAAGATGAGCTGACAAAAGCATCACGCATTATTGTTGTTAATCATAAGGAAGAGGCGGTTGGCATCGTCGTCGACCGCGTGAATAAAGTAACAACATTTCCTGACATACAGCCCCCGCCAGAGCGGATTGGAGGAATAAGCGGATCTTATTTTACAGCTATTGGAGTTTCCGAGAGTGGTCTAGTTGGAATTCTAAAGCTCAATGAAGTGCTTCTTCAATAGCAGGAGGGAACGTATGGTGGATTTATCAGATTTTCGTGATGTGTATTTGGAAGAACTGGAAGAGCAGCTTCAAATGCTGGAGGAAGAAATTTTGCGTCTCGAAGGCGATGGAGGTAGTGAAGAAGGCATAAACCGCATGTTTCGAGCCGTACACACATTAAAGGGCTCATCCGCAGCTATGGGCTATCAAATGATGAAATCGTTGGCACATGAGATGGAGCATTGTTTAGATTTGATCCGTAACCATCATACGACATTAACCAGGCAAATGATTGATTTATTCTTTTCGTTTCTGGATCGCATGAAAAAGCTTCAGTACGAGATTGTTACATATAATGTAGAGCATTCCCATATTGAAGATCTCGTTGAAAAATTAAAAGCAGTAATGGATGATCCGGGCAAGGACCTGGAGCCTATGACGCTTCCAGAGCACATTTTAATATCGATGTCCTCGCCCGTTATTGAAGACTCGCCACTTCTTTATATTCGCATTTCTTTAGTGAAGGAAGGGGTTATGAAGCTTGCTCGATTGAATATGATTGATGCGGCACTGCTTCAACTAGGCGAAGTTTTGTGGAGAAGTCTGGAACCGGGGATTGAGAAAGATGATGAGCACATCGAGCAAGAGGATTGGTTGTTGGCATCCAAACAAAGCTTGAATGAGATTGAAGCAACAATAGCTGCGATAACGGATGTCGAGCATGTAGAAGTTTACCCTGTCTTGCTGAACGATGTGCAGACGAAGCGCAGTCGATCAAGCAGTACGGACGAAGAGCTGAATGCCTATACGTATGAGCAGCAAGAGAAGTACAAATCGAATACGATTCGGGTGAATGTGAGTCGACTGGAACGACTTATGGATTATGTCGGGGAGCTTGTGATCGAACAGACACGTATTGAGCAAATTCAAAAGCAGTTTATTCAAAAATACGGATCAGATGGACTGATTGAGGAATTAACAAGCATATCTGATCACTTGCATCGTGTTGTTAAGGAAATTCAGGAAAGCGTGATGGAAGTGAGAATGCTTCCGATTGAGCAGCTGTTCAATCGATTTCCGAGAATGGTAAGAGATCTTGTACAAGCACTTGATAAAAAAGTGGAGCTTGTGATGGAAGGCAAGGAGACGGAATTGGATCGCTCCTTAATTGAGGAGATTGGCGATCCGATGATTCATCTTATCCGAAATGCAATTGACCACGGCATTGAAGCTCCAGATATTAGAAGATCACTAGGAAAACCTGAAACGGGACTGCTGCACATAGCAGGATCACATGAGGACAGTTCTGTACTCATTACGGTGAAGGATGATGGAGGAGGAATTGATACAGATAGACTGCGACAAAAAGCAGTGGAAAAAGAGCTGTTAACCTATGAGGAAGCAGAAGCTCTGTCTGATCATGAAGCGATTCAGTTGATTTTCCATCCAGGTTTTTCAACTGCGAACCGATTGAGTGATGTCTCAGGTCGTGGAGTTGGAATGGATATTGTACGAACGGACATTGAACGTTTGAACGGTATGATTGATATTGAGACAGAAAAAGGCAAAGGGACAACGTTCAAAATTAAATTGCCATTAACGCTTGCGATTATTACAGGACTGCTCGTGAAAATTGGGAAATGGACTTTCGTGCTTCCGATGAGCAATGTGGCGGAAATCGTTAGATTGAAACAAGAAAAAGTAAAGAAAGTTAAGGGTATACCAGTCATTTATTTACGAGATCAAATTATCCCGTTATTGTGGCTTCATGATCATTTTAATATCGCCAGATCTAATGCAACAGAAGGTTTTTTGCATGTCGTCATCATTGGCCGAGCAGAAAAAAAGCTTGCAATTGTAGTAGATGAACTTAAAGGAAACCAGGAAATTGTCATCAAATCGTTAGGTTCATTTATCGGGAAAATGGATGGCATCACTGGGGCGACTATCCTTGGTGATGGAAGTGTAGCATTAATACTTGAAATCGGAAGCATGTTTCAGCCAATGAATAACAGCGTAATTACAATATAGTTGAAAAAGAGGGAAATATAATGAGTTGGTATAATAACCTAAAAACGAGCACAAAGCTGATTTCTGCATTTTTAATTATGGCAATGATGGTGGCGACTGTTGGGATTTACGGGCTTTTCAGCTTAGACAAAATGAATAATAGCGCGCATCGCATGTATACGGACGTTGCCGTGTCGACCTATAATCTGCAATCAGCTCAAGTTAGCTATACGAATCTCCGTGTTGCAGTGAGAGATCTACTAACCGTAAGCTCGCAGGAAGAGATGGATTCTGTTAAAGAGAGAATCGAAGAACATAAAGCGAATTTAATTAGTAAGATTGAAGACTACCGCGACGGGTATCTGTCTGAATTCGAGCAGCAAGCCATTCAAACGTTTGACCAAACATGGAGCAACTATCAAGTCACGTTGAACCGTTCATTGGAGCTAGCAGATTCCGATCAGAATGACGCACTGATCTTGCTCATTAAAGGCGATTTTACAGTAGTAGGAAACCAATTGAGAGATGTCATTGACAATACAGTTGATGCTGCAATGAAATTTGGTGATACTTCAGATCAGGATAACGCTGCGTTGTACAAGCAAGTACAGCTTGTAACGATTATCGTTATAGTTCTTGGTGTCGCTCTAAGTATTGGACTTGGCCTAATTATCTCGCTTATTATTTCCAGACCGCTTGGACGAGTAGTTGAGCTAGTTAAAAAAGTAGCGAATGGCGATCTAAGAGAAAACACTGAAATTAGCAGAAAGGACGAAATAGGTCAATTGGCGGCTTCTGTTAATTTAATGGTAGATAACTTGAGAGCAACGATCGGCAATATTCTGCTTTCCGCACAGAGTGTATCCGCGGCATCTGAACAGATTTCTGCCAGCACTCAGGAAATAGCAAGCGGAAGTACCAATCAGGCTAACGATGCCCAAATGATCAGTGAGCTTTTCAATGAGCTGTCCACCGTCATTCATTCTGTTGCGCAAAATACTGAAGAAGCATCTGAGCTGTCAAGCAAAACAGTGGAAGTGGCTAAAGTTGGTAATAGTGTCATAACCGCGTCAATGAAAAGCATGGGTGCTGTCAACGAGCAAATGAAAAAGCTTGAAAGCGATTCGCAGAAAATTGGCGAGATTACACAAGTTATCGAAGATATCGCTGATCAAACAAATTTGCTCGCTTTAAATGCGGCTATTGAGGCTGCAAGAGCCGGTGAGCAGGGACGTGGTTTTGCCGTGGTTGCAGATGAAGTGCGCAAGCTGGCAGAGCGAAGCGGTGAAGCAACAAAGCAAATAACGATAATTATTAAAGGAATGCAGGAGAACACGAAGCAAAGTGCTGGTGTTGTACAGGAAAGTGTCGACCTCTCCATTAAAACAGGTGAATCCTTTAAGGAGATTACAGAGATCGTTGAAATTACCGGGCAAAAGGTTACGGAAATTGCAGCAGCTAGTGAACAGCAGGCAGCGCAGGCTTCAACGGTGCTTCAATCTGTAGAAAGCATCTCTGCCGTAACCGAGGAAACGGCAGCAAGCAGTGAAGAGACAGCCTTAACAGCACAGTCGTTAGCGCAGCTTGCTGAGGATCTTAACAAATCGGTATCGATCTTTAGAATCAATTAATAAAATGCTTTTTACAGTCCTATGAAACAAGACTATTCATTTGTCCATATCGCGATGTATGCTGACCTCATATTGTATTCCAAATAGAGTGTACTGGAGGTCAGATAATTGCGGCTGCACAGGAAATGTAACCTGGTCTGGCATGCTAAAGATGAGGCTAGCCATGGTAACCGAAAAGCTTGTCAGATCAATGGAATACATGTTAATAGGTCTGCGTGTTCTCCGGCAATTAGAGTTGTTGTAGAACGATATTTTTTTGTATCACCGCATGATATTGTGTTAACGGATCAAAAGCAAACCATAGAATGTTCGCAATTTGTAAATGATGAAGGAACCGTTGTTGGGAAATTTCGTGATTTTGGAAAATCAGGCTATTTTAATTTGTACGTCAATGGCATGATGCAAGGGGCGAGCGTTTATCGTATTAAGTCGACAGGTGTAACGTTGGCGGCTACAGGACAGATTATTTATCAAGGAACACCAATCATAATTGAGTCGATCGGTTTTTATTTAAGCAAGAAAAAATACTGAAATAGGTAACGTTAACACTGGCAATGGATAAGCTTTGAAATATATATATAGTATCTTATATATAAGGAGGGCTTAATATGGCATTACAGCTAATGAAGCTCCAGGTTCTCGCAACGACTTCGGTCGAAGCTAATCCACAGCCTCAAAAGTTTTTTTATGTAACGACTGGCGAAACTGCAGCTGGAGCTGTACTGACGATTGATGCGGCGGACTTTTTCGGAGACACTGGCGAAGCTGCTGATTCATTACCTGAGCTTGAGGCCAACAATAGTATGTACAGCGTGTATGTGAATGGTGTGTTGCAAATGGAGGGCATTACGACGTATACGCCAGGTGCTACTTCAGTTGGTTCATTAGCCATTAACGTTCCTGCTGGTGGCGATCCTATATTGGCCAATTCACCGATCGTTTTATCCGTTGTCAATTATGTACCGACATCTACTGTTGATATCACCACATAATGAAAAAAGTCAAAAGTCCGAGAAGCGTTCTCGGACTTTTTTCTATAAATAATTTTTAATGTATTAATTATTTTTTATTATTTGTTACTTGTACATAGCCGGCTCGTAGATTACGATTGTTGATGCCGATAAGATTAGTACATTCAGTCTGTTGTCATAATCGGTCTTTCAGCTGTTGTGCAACGCTTTTCTGGGTACTATAATGATAAGATATGCTTCTCGTGTAATGACATGTTACGGCTTTATATATCAACTATTATAGCTGAAAGGCGGGAGCCAAGATGCAACATCAGACGCTGCGTCAGCTTCCTCATAATCAACGTCCTAGAGAGCGCATGATGGCATATGGGGCAGATGCTTTAAGTCATGCTGAATTGTTAGCAATATTAATTAGAACAGGAACGAAGGATCAATCCGCTGTACAATTATCCACTAATTTGCTTCAGCAGTGCGGCTCATTGCGGGAGCTTGTGGATATGAGCGTTGAAGAGCTTACAGCTATTAAAGGAATTGGACAAGCTAAAGCGCTGCAGCTTCTAGCTGGTATTGAGCTGGGCAAAAGGGTTGCCAAAAGCATGCTTGGCGATGTCGTTACAGTACGAAGCCCTTATGATGCGGCAATGTATATGATGGAAGAGCTGCGATATTTGAAAAAAGAACATTTTGTATGCCTATTTTTAAATACAAAAAATCATATTATAGGTAAAGAAACGCTATCGATGGGTACATTAAATGCATCGCTTGTGCATCCTCGTGAAGTGTTCCGAGCAGCAATAAAAGTGAGCAGTGCATCCATTATCTGTATGCATAACCATCCAAGTGGCGATCCTTCGCCTAGTTCTGAGGATATACAAATTACAAAACGTTTAGCTGAAGCGGGATCCTTGCTTGGTATTGAGGTGCTTGATCACATCGTGATTGGCGATGGAAGATTCGTCAGTTTGAAGGAGCAAGGCCATCTATAATATAATGGATAGGGATTGACCGACAAGAAGGGAGTTACATCATGTTTGGAAGTTTTACAAAAGATTTAGGAATTGATCTAGGTACTGCAAACACATTAGTATATATTAAGGGGAAAGGTGTCGTTGTACGCGAGCCTTCCGTTGTTGCAGTGCGTAACGATACAAAGGAAGTTGTGCAAGTTGGTGAACATGCCAAACTGATGATAGGACGCACACCAGGCAATATTAGCGCAATTCGTCCAATGAAGGATGGCGTAATCGCTGATTTTGATACTACGACAGCGATGATCAAATATTTCATTAAGAAGGCACAAAAAAGCAAATCATGGTTTGGGAATCATCCTAATATAATGATCTGTGTGCCATCAGGCATTACGGCAGTTGAAAAGCGTGCGGTAGAGGATGCAGCGAAGCAAGCGGGAGCAAGGGATGCTCAGACGATAGAAGAGCCGTTCGCAGCCGCGATTGGTGCTAATTTGCCAGTATGGGAGCCTACTGGTAGCATGGTCGTTGATATCGGCGGTGGGACAACTGAGGTGGCAATTATTTCGCTGGGCGGTATTGTTACCAGCCGTTCGATTCGTGTAGCTGGCGATAATATGGACGAAGCGATTATTCAATACATTAAAAAAGCGTATAATCTGCTAATCGGTGAACGCACAGCTGAGCAGCTGAAGATGGAAATTGGTTCTGCGACCAAGCTTGATCAGCCGCTATCCATGGATATTCGTGGTCGTGATATTTTGTCAGGCTTGCCTAAAACGATGACCATTTCATCAGATGAAATTACTGACGCGCTTGCTGATACAATTAATCTTATTGTAGAAGCTGTGAAAATCACGCTTGAAAAAAGTCCCCCTGAATTGTCTGCGGATATTATGGATCGTGGAATCGTGTTAACTGGCGGTGGCGCACTTCTTAAAAATTTGGATCAACTACTAAAAAAAGAAACGGGAATGCCGGTAATGGTGGCTGATAACGCATTAGATTGTGTTGCGATTGGTACAGGTCTTGCTCTGGAGCACATGGATTTATTCAGATCTAAATCCACATTGAAATCTAAACGTTAAGCCTGCATACCGACATATGGCGGGTGACTCATTTGTTTAATTTTTTGAAGAATAAACGCTTATTTATGCTAATGGTCGGCTTTTTAGTTCTAATTGTTATGATTGGTCTAACAATTGGAGGTCGCGAAAAAATTACTTGGCCCGAACGATTTTTGAAGGATGCTGTAGGCTTTATGCAGCAAGTTATTTATAGGCCCGCTGGAGCAGTGGCGGGCTTCTTTCAGGATATTAGACAGCTTGACGAAGTCTATAAGGAAAATGAGGAGCTTCGTAAGCTGGCAGCTGCATATGCACGTGATAAAATCGAATATAACTTTGTAAAAAGTGAAAATGAGCGCTTGAAAGAGGATCTGAAGTTCACTGAGCATCAGATGGTAATGAATGATTACACATTTAAGATCGCTCAAGTCATATCGGTAAACAACGACGCGCACAATCGTACGATTAATATTAATCTAGGCTCCAAGCATGGCGTGCAAAAAGAAATGGCTGTCGTGACCGTTGATGGATTAGTAGGGTTGGTGAACTCAGTTTCTCCTTTTACCTCGTCGGTTACGCCATATACGGAACTAAGCTCAACGGCAGCAACGTTTAATGCAATCTCTGCAACGGTAATGGGCAAAGAATCGGACTCATTCGGAATTTTATCTTCGTATGATGCAGAAATCGAACGCTTGATTATGACTAAAATTGGCGAGAAGGACCCAATGGTTGAGGGCGATATCGTTATTACTTCAGGTATGGGTAACATCTATCCACGCGGGCTGCGTGTTGGTGAGATTGAATCGTTGAAGGTAGGAGATTTTGGCTTAACTTACGTCGCGACGATTAAGCCTTTCGTTGATTTGAATAAATTAACGGAAGTTTTTGTTGTGTCTGTACCCCAGTTCATGGATGATGAGGCAGACCATTCAGACAATCCTGACGTAGAAGAGGAGACGACGCCATGAGCATGAACCGAATCGTAGTGCTCATGCTTGCGATTTTTGTATTGGAAGGTTCCTTAATGCCCTGGCTGATCCCAACAACCTATAGTGATCGAATTATTCCACACTTCACGTTTGTTCTCGTTATTTTTTCCGCGTTGTATGGGAGCAGATATCAAGCATTAATTCTTGGCATGAGCTTTGGCCTACTTCAGGATATTATCTATTACGGGCACGTAATAGGACCTCACTTCTTTTTTATGGGCTTGCTTGGCTACACGATTGGTGTTTTGCTTGAACGAAGAAAGGCGACGCTTTTACTAGCCATATCTGTCGTAGGTTTTGCTTGCTTGGCTTATGATTCCGCACTTTACTTTGTATATGCAACCTTTAAGATTACAAATGGTACTTACCCCTGGGCGCTTATACAATATATATTACCTAGCTTGTTTCTTCAGCTTGTATTTACACTGTGTGTCTATGTCCCTATTCGCAAAATGTTTGAAAAGCTTATGCGATCTGCAGAAACGTCTGATGAAATGTAGGACGTTAGCAGGAAAGTCGTACGCTTAGCTAGAATACATTAGGTTGGGAGGGGCTTAGATGACTGTAAAACAACATATTATGATCAAAGGTGTTAAGGATGGTTTGCTTTTCCTTCTCGACGATCAATGTGATTTCGACGTTATAATTGAAGAGCTTAAACATAAAATCGAAAAAACACATCAACAGCTATTATCTGGGCCGCTGATTCATATAACCATAAAGCTGGGGAATAGAACGATTAGCGAGGAGCAGTCCAAACAGTTAACTGAAATTATCCGTTCACAGGGGAATTTAATTATACATGCAATTGATAGTAATGTCCCTGCTGTTTCCAAGGCACATGCCGAGCTTAAGGTGTTGTCTGCCATCGTAAGAGCTGGACAAGAAATCGAATATGATGGGGACTTGCTGCTGCTTGGCGATGTGCATCCTGGAGGTGTTCTTCGCAGCACTGGAGACATATATGTACTGGGTGCTTTAAGAGGTACAGCCTATGCTGGAATAAAAGGGAGAACAGAATCTATTATTGCTGCCTCAGTACTCAGGCCGACTCAGATGAAAATAGCAGATATCCTGAGTAAGCCATTAGATGAATATGAATTATGTGATGGACTAATGGAATATGCATATTTAGAAAACGAGCAGATAAGCATACAGAAGCTGACGTTACTGCATAGAGAAAATAGAATGCCAGTTATTATGAGAGGAGTGTAGCAAATGGGAGAGGCGATTGTCATCACATCAGGCAAAGGAGGCGTTGGGAAAACCACGACGTCTGCAAATATTGGAACAGCGTTAGCTCTGCTTGGCAAGAAGGTTGTTTTGGTTGATACTGATATCGGATTGCGCAATCTTGATGTTATTATGGGCCTGGAAAACCGAGTCATTTATGATTTGATTGATGTAGCGGAGAAACGCTGCCGTTTGGAGCAAGCGCTCATTAAAGACAAACGTTTTGATGAACTATATATGCTGCCTGCTGCTCAAACAAAGGATAAGGATGATATTACACCAGATGCGATGCTGAAAATCATTACGGAATTGAAGCAAACGCACGATTTTGTCATTATTGACTGTCCTGCTGGTATAGAGCAAGGCTTCCGCAATGCGATTGCAGGCGCTGAACGCGCCATTATTGTTACAACTCAGGAAACAGCTGCTGTACGAGATGCTGATCGTGTAATCGGCTTACTGGAGCAGCACAAAATTCCTTCGAAGCTAATCGTAAACCGGGTCCGTCCTGCTATGATGAAGCGTGGAGAAGTGCTTGAAATTAACGATATTTGTCAAGTGCTGGCCATTGATTTGCTAGGCATTGTACCAGAGGATGAAAAGGTAATTGCAGGCTCTAATTTTGGTGAGCCAGTAGCAATGAATCCGACATTCAAATCAGGACTTGCTTATCGTAATATTGCAAGACGCATGCTGGGGGATATGGTTCCTCTTATGACATTGGATGAAAAAACGGGAACATTGACGAAGATTCGCAAGTTTTTTGGAATGGGTTGATTGACGTGCTTAACAAGATTAAAAAAATTGACTGGATTATTATCTTCATTCTTGTGGCACTTATGCTTATTAGCTACTATATTGTGCATAGTGCAACCGCGCACACCATCCTTTATGCTGGGTTTGAAAAAACTCAGCTTCTGTATTTTGGACTAGGTTTTATGGTTGTGCTAATGATGGTTTTCATTGACTATCGCATTTTTTTGAAGCTTTGGTGGCTGCTTTATCTCATCGGTGTGATTTCCCTCGTACTTATATTAACCATTGGCGGTGAGAAAAATGGAGCCAAGGGCTGGTTTGAAATTGCTAGTATATCCGTTCAACCAGCTGAGATTGTTAAGGTGTTCCTTATTATTGGAATAGCATATTTGCTTGGACGAAGACAAGGCGAGTCGCTCGGCTTCCGAAACGATATCTTGCCGATCGGTATTTTTTCCTTAATTCCCTTTATTCTAGTTATGGCGCAGCCGGACCTTGGAAATGCGATTATTTATTTTGTAATCGTAGTAGGCATGCTCTGGATGGGGAATGTGAAATATTGGCATGCCTTGATCGGAGTTGGCGCCATCGTCGGCATGCTGTTCCTGTTTCTGTTTATATTTACGAATTTTAACGATGAAATTAAAACGTACTTGGTCGATCACGGAAAAACCCACTGGTATGATCGTATTAATACATTCGTCCATCCAGAAGAGGCGAGCTATGATGCCAGATTGCAGTCTGAAAATGCACAGCAGGCCATTGGTTCAGGTGGGCTTTCAGGTCAGGGGTATTTGCAGGGGAGCATGAAGAACGGCGGTTTTATTCCTTATACGTACTCGGATTCCATCTTTGTCGTCATTGGCGAAGAGTTTGGCTTTCAGGGGGCTGCCTTATTGCTGCTGCTCTACTTTTTATTGATTTACAGGATGATTATCGTCGCGTTCAGCTGTAACGATCGTCGTGCCTCCTATATCATCATTGGTATTGTGTCTATGTTCGTGTTTCAAATCTTTCAAAACATTGGAATGATGATTGGGATTATGCCGATTACAGGCATTACGCTTCCATTCATTAGCTACGGCGGTACATCTTTGATGATTAACATGTTTTCAATTGGTCTTGTATTCAGCATACGTGCTCATCAGCATGTCTATGAGGTTGAGGATTAAGAAGGCGAGATCTGCTCAATGAAAATTGAAGCAGGCTCGCTTTTTCTGCATTTATGCAAGTTAATCAGCAGGTTTAATTTCATCGTTCGGAGCCTCTCTCTCAGCATACTTGTCCCCTTTTCATCATATGGATAAGTAAAGCTTAAATGATGGAGTTGATGCGAGATGAATCAAGTTGAACGTGATCCGGAAAAAATGTGGAAAAATGATCGTAACCATTGGAATCATGTTGGAGTCGAAGAGCATGAGGGGATCGAGGAGGAGCATCGATCTTACAGCTTTTTTAAGCATATGAAAATTCAATTTGTACTAGCTATTTTACTGTTTGGTTCCATGCTGGCTATGAATCAGTTGGATCATCCGATTGTGAACAAGACCAAGACATGGATAAAGCATGAATTGCAGCAATCGTTTGATTTTGTCGCGATAGCGGCTTGGTATGAACAAACCTTCCAAGGCTCTCCTTCATTTATCCCAAACTTTGGCACGCAAAGTGAGCTTGTCATTGCCAATCATCCGGAAACGGCGGTAGAAACGAGCTCTCCAGTCGAGGGTGGTGTGCTGCTGCATTCCTTCGCCGAGCTGCTTAATGGGATTGAAGTAGCAGGTGCGGCAGGTGCAGATGTTCGAGCAGTTGAGAAAGGACGAGTTATTCTAGTGCCTGAACAACAGGACAGTGTTATTATTCAGCATGCCAATGAGCGCATGTCTATTTATACGAGATTAAGCACTGTGGAGGTTGAGGTGAGCGACTGGGTGGAAGCAGGCACAGTGATCGGGAAATTAGCACCTATAGCGGGTGAGGATTACAGTGTGCTGTTTTTGGCGATGAAGCAGAAGGATCGTTACATTGATCCATTGGAGCTGATTACGCTTGAATAAATGGCGGCAGATTAAATGGAGCTTGCATCCATTGTTTGTGATCATCTTGATGCTCTCCGCATTAACTGGTTATTTTATTGAGCTAATGACATTGTTTGTTATTGTGCTCGTACATGAGCTTGGTCATGTATTTATGGCTCATGCAGTAGGGTGGAAGGTGACAACGGTTAAGCTGTTGCCCTTTGGTGGAGTCGTTGAGGTAGATGAATCGGGTGGAAGCTCTGCAAGAGATGAACTGCTCGTTGCTGCTGCGGGGCCACTGCAAAATGTTTGGATGATTGCTCTTGCCTATTTCTTTTCTGAGACGGGGTTGTGGTCGCATGAATGGTCAAAGTATTTTATTGAAGCTAATATATGGATTGCATTATTTAATATGCTGCCAGTCATGCCGTTAGACGGCGGGAAGATTGTACAGGCTTTGCTTAGCTATCGATTCAGCTATTACACGACCTTGCTGTGGTCTGCTCGCATTAGTGTTGGTTTCAGCTCATTGCTTATTCTGTATGCACTTTCTCCTCTATTGATTGGACAGCTGGGAGTGAAGCTCAACGAACTGATGATTGGGATATTTCTGCTTTTATCGAACCTGACAACGCTACGTCATATCCCTTTTTTATTTTACCGCTATATTCTATATCGAAATGCCAGAATCGAGCAGCTTGAAAAAAGAAGTGCCCCAATATTACCTATTCTTGTATCTCCGACCCAATCCTTATATGAAGCGATGAAGCATTATCGTAGAGAGCGGTTGAATATGCTTTGCGTAGTGGATGAGCTCGACCGATCGTGTCAGGTCATTACAGAAAAAGCATCTATTCAGTATAGTTTGACGGATGTTCATCGTGCAGTCGGAGAACTTTTGCGTTAAAATAAGAAGCAGGGAGAGGTGGTGGCACAAAATGAAGCAATTGCTTATTCATCGGGATCAATCGCATACTCAAGCAGCTGTTGTTGCGGATGGCATACTAACCGATTACTTTGTTGAACAAACGAAAGCGCGAAGCCTCGTCGGTAATATTTATAAAGGCATAGTAAAAAATGTTTTGCCTGGTATGCAGGCAGCATTTATTGATATCGGTTTGACGAAAAACGCATTTATATATGTAGATGATTTGCTGAATCCGAATATGGATAAGCAGCCGCAGAAAAAGCCAGCAATTTCTCAGCTTGTATATCCAGGACAAGCATTAATTGTACAAGTCGTTAAAGATGCCTTGGGTAATAAAGGGGCACGTGTGACTACTCATTTTAATTTGGCGGGGCGATGGCTCGTTTATATGCCAAATGCGGATTATATTGGAATCTCTAAAAAACTCGTTGATGAAGGTGAACGAGAGCGACTACGCAGTATGGCTGAATTGCTGCTAAGAGCGCCAGAAGGCATTATTTTGCGTACTGCAGCTACAGGTGAATCACAAGAAGCGCTTGAAGGTGATATTGTGCATTTGCGCGAGCTGTGGAATTCGATTTTGGATAAGGCAGAAACATTGCAGGGTCCTTCCTTGCTGCATAGCGAGGAGCAGCTGCTTCATCGTGTGTTTCGAGACCTGTACAGCGCTGAGGTAGAGGAGGTGTGGGTTAGCTCGAAGGAGCTTGAAGCAGAGGTCAGGATGAGTCTTAAGCTGATTTCTCCTCAACACACCCCTTATATTCGCTGTTACATGCAGCCTGAGCATGCGATTATTTCACAATTTTCGGTTAACAGGCAGCTGCTTGCTGCGTTTGAACGCCGCATTCCATTAGCAAGCGGCGGTTATATTATATGGGAAGAAACTGAAGCATTAACAGTCATTGATGTCAATACAGGAAAATTTGTGGGGCATAATGATTTGGAAGAGACATTGTTTCAGACAAATAAGGAAGCAGCGGAGCTTATCGCGCGATTGCTTCGCATACGAGATACAGGTGGCATGGTCATTATTGACTTTATTGATATGGAGCTTGAAGACAACCGATCGAAGATCTATAAGCTGCTTAGTCAAGCTGTGAAGGTGGATATAGCCAAATGTGTGGTGTTTGGTTGGACAAGACTAGGCCTTATGGAGCTGACCCGCAAAAAAACGAGAGACAGCTATACAGCGAAATATTTGCAGGAAATTGAGTTGAAGTGATAGATTTAGTATGATATAATCATTTGGTGCGTTGTTCATAGTGAATTCGCACAGGTACCGCACGAAACGGGTTTAAGCACAGCATCTGCTGTCACCTGGATGAGGCGAGTCTTCGAAAAATAAGGAGGTGCACCAATCATGTTCGCAATTATTGAAACTGGTGGTAAACAGTACAAAGTTCAAGAAGGAGATGTACTTTACATCGAAAAGCTTGAAGGAAGCGAGGGCGAAAGCGTTGTTTTCGACCGAGTTCTAGCTGTATCCGGTAGCAACGGTTTTGTAGCAGGTACTCCATTTGTATCTGGCGCTAAAGTGTCTGCAACTGTTGAAAAACATGGCAGAGGTCAAAAAATCATTGTTTACAAATACAAAGCGAAAAAGAACTACCGTCGCAAGCAAGGTCATCGTCAGCCGTACACTAAAGTAACGATCGGCAAAATCGAGGCTTAATGAGCTAAGATGATTACAGTTACTATAGAACGTGACGAAGAAAGCAATCGCATTGTATCGTTTGCCGTCGAGGGACATGCTAATTATGCGAAGCACGGCAAGGATATTGTCTGTGCTGGTGTATCTGCTGTATCTGTCGGTACAGTAAATGCGATTGAAGCGTTGGCGGGAGTTGAGCTTCCAGTCAAGATGAAGAACGGGTGGCTGTCCTCTCCTATTCCGCGCATAGCGGATAAGAATGCGGAGGACAAGGTTCAACTGCTTCTTGAATCTATGATTGTAAGTCTTGATACAATCGCTCAATCATACGGAGATCATGTCGTCGTACATGATCAAAATTCAAATCATCATTAAGAAGGAGGGACACGAGATGTTGAAATTAAATCTTCAGTTGTTCGCATCCAAAAAAGGTGTAGGTTCTACTAAGAACGGTCGTGATTCTCACGCGAAGCGTCTTGGCGCTAAACGTGCTGATGGTCAAGTCGTTACTGGTGGAAGCATTTTGTATCGTCAACGCGGTACGAAAATTCATCCAGGTACTAACGTTGGTATCGGTAAAGATGATACACTTTACGCTAAAATTGACGGCGTAGTTAAGTTCGAGCGTTGGGGTCGTGATCGCAAAAAAGTGAGCGTATACCCAGTTGAAATGGCACCAGTTGCCGCAGCAGAAGCTTAATAAAGAAATAGCCCCTTCCAGCATTGCATGGTGGGGGCTTATTTTTTGATTTATTAATAATTGGCAAGTAGGCATTGTATGAAAGGTTGGTATAGATGAAAGATTGGATGAAATGGCGGCGCTGGTATTGGCTAACAGCAATCATACCTGCAATAATCATCATCTTATGGCCAAGCAACAGCATCATCAATCTGCTTGCACTACTTTGGATAGCCTTGCTAGGGCTGCTAAACGTAAGAGCACAACAGGATCAGCATCAACAGCAGCTGGCGAATACGATACGATCAATACATAAGCAATGGATCAATGTAATGAATCATCACCGTCATGATTGGATGAATGATCTTCAAGTATTATTTGGCTATAT
Source organism: Paenibacillus septentrionalis (assembly GCF_042659865.1). Lineage (NCBI taxonomy): Bacteria > Bacillati > Bacillota > Bacilli > Caryophanales > Paenibacillaceae > Paenibacillus > Paenibacillus septentrionalis. The sequence goes on along the minus strand of NZ_JBHSTE010000001.1, from coordinate 639,552 downwards.
AAAGCTTGGCAAGCAGGAAAAAGTCTCTGAATATGTGGAACGGATTAAGGTTAAAATGTTAGCTGAGAGCAGCATATCCAAACTTGAGGAACCGCATCTGGTCAGCTATCTGTTTGGCTTTCGCAGCGTTCCGAGCAGCTTTCAGCTTGAGATTGGTTTTGAATATGAGCATGATCGTGAATCGATTCATATAGATGAGCAGCAAACAGGTGAATTCATTATCGAGCTGTTAACAGCGTATCGTCTCTATGCGAGCAAAACAGGCGAGGAGCAGCTGCTAAGATTATTGTTTATAAGGAAAGAAAATGGACTACATATACAAATTGTATATTATGGAAGCTTGATAAACGAAGCGCTGTGGAAAGAAAAAATAGAACAGCAGTTGACTGGCAATAGGTCTGTACAGCTTATCGGAGTACTGCAGCCGACACAGCTTGAATTTCAGATAACTTAGGCATGAACGGAGGCAAGACATGTTTGTCGATAAAGCGAAGATATTTGTAAAAGGCGGCGACGGGGGCGATGGTCTTATATCGTTCCGACGGGAAAAGTATGTGGAAAACGGTGGTCCATACGGAGGCGACGGAGGCAAGGGCGGAGACCTTATATTCCGCGTTGACGAAGGTCTAAGAACACTAATGGATTTCCGTTATCAAAAGCATTTTAAAGCAGATCGCGGAGAACGCGGCAAGGTCAAAGGGATGCATGGTGCATCAGCTGAAGATATGGTTGTTCGTATTCCTCCTGGTACTGTCGTAACGGATGACGATACTGGTGAAGTGCTCGCAGACCTTACTCGTCATGGGCAAGAGGTGGTCATTGCCAAGGGCGGACGAGGCGGACGAGGCAATATGAGATTCGCAACACCAACCAATCCGGCTCCTTATATTGCTGAAAATGGCGAATCTGGTGAAGAGCGCTGGGTAACTCTAGAGTTGAAAGTAATGGCTGATGTTGGGCTGGTTGGATTTCCAAGCGTTGGGAAATCGACACTGTTGTCAGTAGTTTCAGGCGCAAGACCTAAAATTGGGGCCTACCACTTTACAACAATTTCACCGAATCTAGGGGTAGTAGATGTTGGCGATGGACGAAGCTTTGTCATGGCAGATCTTCCTGGTCTTATTGAAGGTGCGCATGAGGGTGTTGGTCTGGGCTATGAGTTTCTACGACATGTAGAACGTACGAAGGTTATTATTCATGTTATTGATATGGCAGCAATCGATGGACGCGATCCATTCGATGATTGGATTAAAATCAATCATGAGCTGAAGCAATATAATGAGAAGCTGGCAGAGCGTCCGCAAATTATTGCTGTCAATAAAATGGACATGCCTGAAGCGCAAGAGAACTTCCCAGTTTTTATGGAACAATTAAAAGCACATGATGATAAAGCCCATATTATTATGCCAATTTCTTCTTTAACAAAGGAAGGCGTTAACGAGCTGCTTTATAAGGCGGCAGATGTACTGGACGAGGTTGAAAAGCAGCTTGCTGAAGAAGAAGAGCAAAATCTGGTGGTTGCAGACCAATCAGAACGAAAAGTATTCAAGTATGAGCGTAAAAAAGCATCAGAATTCATCGTCAAACGAGACAATGAAGATTACGTCGTAGAAAGCGAAGAGATTGAGCGTTATATGCAGCGCTTTAATATGACGAGCTACGATGCTGTCATGCGTTTTGCTCGTATGCTTCGCAAAATGGGTGTTGATGAAGAGCTGCGCAGACGCGGAGCAAGAGATGGAGACACCGTACGTATCGGTGATTTCACCTTCGAGTTTTTTGAGGGCTCGGATTATAATCCATATGATTAATAAGAGGCAAGGCGATGGTGGATGCAGTCCGCTATCGTCTTTTTTTGATTAAGCCTATTGAAAAACCTAAGTAGATTCGTTATAATGTCCACTATAAGAGAACATGTGTCTTTGTTGGGAGGACAATAACATGACGGCTCGATTTTATGTCGTCCGTGAGGATATTTTACCTGAAGCGATTGTTAAAACAATTCAGGTAAAGGATATATTGAAAAGCGGTGAAGCTCATACAATTAATGAAGCTGTAGAGCGTGTTGGTCTAAGCCGCAGCGCTTTTTACAAGTATAAAGATGGCGTATATGCACTGACTGAAATTGCCAAAGAACATATTATTACGGTTGCCATGGACTTGGAGCACCGATCTGGTGTATTGTCTAATGTATTAGCAATTATTGCAGCACAGGAAGGAAATGTGCTGACAATGAATCAAAGCATACCGCTTCAGGGATATGCCAACGTTGTATTATCGGTTGATGTATCGAAGCTGGCTATAGACGTTGAACCTTTTCTTGATCTGCTAAAGGCTCAATCTGGCGTTCGGCAGGCAGCCGTAATCGCACAAGGCTAGGTAAGCTTCTAAACATATATGGAGGGATAAGGATGAAACCAATTAAAGTAGGGTTGCTTGGATTAGGAACAGTAGGAACTGGTGTTGTTCGAATTGTTGAAAATCATCAGGAAGACTTGAAAAAACAGGTAGGCAGTGAAATCGAGATTGTAAAAATTGTTGTGTCTGACGTTAACAAGCAACGCAGCATTGCAGTTGCTCCAGATAAATTGACAGAGGATGCATGGGAAGTCATTCGCAATCCGGAAATTGATGTCATCATTGAAGTCATTGGCGGGACAACAACGACGAAGGAATATATTGTTGAAGCTCTTAATCTTGGCAAGCATGTTGTAACAGCCAATAAGGATCTGATGGCACTGTATGGTGGGGAGCTGCTTGAAATTGCTCAGCGCAATAGCAGCGATATTTACTATGAAGCAAGCGTTGCAGGTGGTATTCCGATTATACGTACACTGGTAGATGGCTTCTCGTCTGATCGTATTACGAAAATTATGGGTATTGTAAATGGTACTACGAACTACATTTTAACGAAGATGACGCAAGAAGGCGCTTCATATGCTGACGTATTAAAGGAAGCACAGGAGCTTGGCTACGCTGAAGCAGACCCGACGAGTGATGTTGAGGGCTTGGATGCTGCACGTAAAATGGCGATTTTGGCACGTCTTGGCTTCCATACTAATGTGGACTTGAATGATGTATCGGTAAAAGGGATATCCAGCGTGACGAAGGAAGATATCCAGTATGCTAAGCGTCTTGGCTATCAGTTAAAGCTGCTTGGTATTGCAGAATGCGACGAAAATCAAGTTAGCGTGTCCGTACAGCCGACTATGGTCAGCAACTCTCATCCAATCGCTTCTGTTAATGGCGTATTTAACGCGGTGCTTGTAACTGGTGAAGCAGTTGGTGAAACGATGTTTTACGGCGCAGGCGCGGGGGAGCTGCCAACTGCGACATCCATCGTTGCTGATTTGGTTGCCGTAAGCAAAAATATGAAGCTAGGCATTAGCGGCAAACGTGTGAATGCGATGTATAAACCAACCGTTCTTAAAACAGACGAGCAAATTTCATCGAAATACTTCCTACTGCTGGAAGTGGCAGATCGTGCTGGCGTATTGGCGCAAATTACACAAGAGCTTGCCAAGTTCGACGTAAGCTTGCAATCCGTGCTGCAGCAGGCCAATGAACATTCGAACACTGCTGAAATAATTGTGATTACTCATGATGCGAGCAAAGCCGCGATCACGAGCTTGCTAGAAACCTTTAATAGTATGGATGTTATTCATCAAGTGAAAAGCGTATATCGAGTAGAAGGATAGGAATATGAACAAAATTGTAAAAGAAACAGTCGTAGTAAAAATACCGGCAAGTACAGCGAATTTAGGTCCTGGCTTTGATGCACTAGGAATGGCGTTATCTTTGTATGCATGGCTTGAACTTTCGATTGCAGAAACAACAGAAGTAAATTTGTACGGTGATGGTATGGAAGAGCTGCCAACAGATACGAGAAATTTGGTTTACAAGGTCGCTCAAAGCGTTTTTCAAAAGGCTGGTATGACTGAGCAGCCGTTAAAAATCAGCATGTACAGCGAAGTTCCGCTTACTAGAGGACTCGGCAGCAGCGCTTCCGCCATTGTCGGAGCGCTTGTTGCAGCTAATGAAATGCTGGGTAAAGCCTTTTCGGATCAAGAGCTGTTTTATATGGCAACTGAACTTGAGGGGCATCCAGACAACGTAGGAGCCTCATTGTTTGGAGGGATTATCGTTTCCTCCTGGGACGGCGAGTCTGCTCCTTATGTTAAAATAACACCGCCGAATGCACTTGAAACATGCGTGATTATTCCTGATTTTCAATTATCAACAGAAAAGGCAAGACATGCTTTGCCTGAACAATATTCGAAGTCTGATGTCGTATTCAATATTGGAAAAAGCTCGCTGCTAGTGGCTGCACTGGCTAGTGGTCAGCTGCAGCTCATTAAACAAGCGATGCAGGATCGAATCCATCAGCCTTATCGTGCCGCACTTATACCAGGCATGAGTCATATTTTAGAGCAAGCCGTTGAGCAAGGGGCGCTTGGCGCAGCGTTAAGCGGTGCAGGACCTACACTTATAGCTTTTATTGATAGTCATAGTGAACATAAAGAACAGCTTGAGAATTTTATGGTGAGTACAATGAAGCGTGAAGGTATAACCGCAAAAACAATGTGGCTATCTCCGGATCATTTTGGAACTCGCGTCATATTTGAATCAAAGGAATTAATCCATGAGTTGCCATTTATGGAGTTAATTAAAGGGGACGGTTACTGATGAAGACGGTAGCTTTACTGCCAGCAGGATCGGTATCGGATGAAGCTGCAAAACTTTTTTTTCAAGATGAGCAGATTAATTATCGCTACCATCGCATGATTTCAGACGTTTTTTTATCAACAGTTAATGAGATTAGCCAATATAGTGTGATACCAATTGAAAATACGATTGACGGCTCGGTATCATTGCATTTGGACTGGCTTGTGCATGAAGTGGATTTGCCCATTCAAGCAGAGTGGATATATCCATCAAATCAGAATTTAATTGGCCGCAGAGATGAAGTGCTTAATGAATATGGTGAAATTGATTATTCACGCATTAAAAAAATTATTAGCCATCCTGTAGCGATGTCGCAATGCTTGAACTTTATTCGTGAATATATGCCACATGCTGAAACAGAGCATGTCAGCAGTACAGCGGAATCGGTAAGGATCGTTCGAGATTTGTCGGAAGAAGGAGTCTTTGCAATCGGTACGAAGACAGCAGCTGCAAACAATGGGCTTGACGTCATCGTTGAGTCTGTGACCGATCATAAAAATAATTATACGCGCTTTTTCTTAGTAGGCTCTGAGCCGTATCAAGGAACGGAAACGGGACAAATGCGCACAAGCATTTTAGTGACGCTGCCAGAAGACTATCCCGGTGCGCTGCATCAAGTGTTGTCAGCTTTTGCATGGCGTAAAATAAACCTGTCTAGAATCGAATCCAGACCAACGAAAAAAAAGCTCGGAAGCTATTATTTTTATATCGAAATCAAATACTCGCTTAATGAGCTGCTGCTGCAAATGGCGATTAAAGAAATTGAATCAATCGGCTGTCATGTGCGTGTACTTGGCTGCTACCCAAGCTTTACCTATGATCAGCTGCTTGCCAAGCAGCATGTATCTAATACCTAATCTAACGAAAATGTAGAGAGCTTCGTCAGTTGAGTTATAATAACTCACTTGCGAAGCTCTTTTTCTTTTGCATTTGTGATATGGGCGGATAAAACAGAAGATTTTTTGGGATTTTTGGTGACGACTGCCTACTTCCTGCATAGGATGTATAGACTTAAATACGGCAAAAGCCCGTATGAATGGTACATCTTGTATAGGAGGAATCAAGTAGTGAAGATACACATTATTAAGCAGGGTGACACCCTTTATCATCTTGCTCAAAAATATCATGTTACCGTTGACGCGTTAATGAACGCTAATCCTGGTATAAACCCAGACAACTTGCAAGTGGGCTCGAAAATAAGAATTCCATCAGGTCTCCATCATAACGGATCATCTCATAATGACATTATACATCAGCATGTTGTGAAAACTGGCGATACGATGTGGAAGCTTTCTCAAGAATGGGGCGTATCACTTGCTGAATTGATTGCAGCCAATAAGCATATTAAAAACCCGGACGTTTTAATGACTGGAGAAATTGTCAATATTCCAAAATCAGGATCGAATTCCACTGTGACGTCGCATGCTGCAACAACTCCTTCTTTACTAACTCCACAGTCTAGTCAAACGCTTCCTTCAGTAGTGGAACAAATGATGCCAGGCTTTAAAATTCATTCCGTTGTTGCCGGAGACACTCTAAGTGGAATTGCACAGCAGAATGGGATCAGTCTTGATAATTTAATGGCTCTTAACCCAAATGTAGATGCAAATAATCTACAAATTGGCTCCAACATTTTAGTACCGACTACATCGATGGAAAATATCTCACCGGGTCACCAAGCAAAAACGTATACAGTTCAATCAGGGGATACACTTTGGAAGCTTGCGCAAGCATGGGGGATTTCTTTTGACGCGTTAGTTGCAGCGAACAGTCAACTAAGCGATCCTAATCAACTAGTTCCAGGTCAAGTCATTAACGTTCCACACAATTTGACTGGCGGAGTAACAGCACAGTCTGTGTCTGGTGGAAATGCGAATATGATGGCAACAGCTACTGGCAAGAAAAATACAGGTGTTATTGGGAAGACCGATACAAGCATGAAGAAAACACCTACTGCTCCAATGCCTGCACCAGTAACGCCGCAGGCCGTCAAAAAAGTTGAAGCGCCGCAACCAAAAATCACTCCTCAAGCAACGAAAGTAGAACCTCAAGCAACGAAGGTAGCGCCTCAAGCAACGAAGGTAGTACCACAAGCAACTAAAGTAGCACCTCAAGCAACGAAAGTAGAACCTCAAGCAACCAAAGTAGCACCTCTTGCGACAAAAATGGAAGCACAATCGAATAAAGTAGCGCCGTTAGCCAATCAGAAGGTACAGCCGCTGGCAAATGCGAATGCCGTAGCACCGTTAGCCAATCAGAAAGTACAGCCGCTAGCAAACGCGAATGCCGTGGCACCATTAGCCAATCAGAAGGTACAGCCGCTGGCAAATGCGAATGCCGTAGCACCATTAGCCAATCAGAAGGTACAGCCGCTAGCAAATGCGAATGCCGTAGCACCATTAGCCAATCAGAAGGTACAGCCGCTAGCGAACGCGAATGCCGTAGCGCCATTAGCCAATCAGAAGGTACAGCCGCTAGCAAACGCGAATGCCGTAGCACCGCTAGCAGCACAGAAGGTACAGCCGCTGGCAAATGCGAATGCCGTAGCACCGCTAGCAGCACAGAAGGTACAGCCGCTGGCAAACGCGAATGCCGTAGCGCCATTATCAACAACGAAAGTACAGTCGTTGGCGAATGCGAATGCCGTAGCACCACTAGCAGCACAGAAGGTACAGCCGCTGGCAAATACAAACGCGATGTACTCTACAGCGAACCAGGTAGCACCAGCATCATATGGCAATCAAGTAGCGCCACTAGCGAATAGCAACATGGTATACCCTGCATCGAACACAAATGCGGTAGCGCCACTAGCGAATACCAATATGGTGTACCCTGCATCGAACACAAATGCGGTAGCGCCACTAGCGAATACCAACATGATGTATTCTGCATCGAACACAAATGCGGTAGCACCACTGTCCAATACTAACGCGGTATACTCAGCAGCGAATACAAATGCGGTAGCGCCACTAGCGAATACCAACATGATGTATTCTGCATCGAACACAAATGCGGTAGCACCACTGTCCAATACTAACGCGGTATACTCAGCAGCGAATACAAATGCGGTAGCGCCACTAGCGAATACCAACATGATGTATTCTGCATCGAACACAAATGCGGTAGCACCGCTGTCCAATACTAACGCGGTATACTCAGCGGCGAACACAAATGCGGTAGCTCCATACGCGAACAAGGTTGCGCCTCTAGCGTACGAAGCACCAGCAGCGAATAAGGTAGCTCCATACGCGAACAAGGTTGCGCCTCTAGCGTACGAAGCACCAGCAGCGAATAAGGTAGCACCGTATGCAAACAAGGTTGCACCTCTAGCGTACGAATCACCAGCAGCGAATAAGGTAGCTCCATACGCGAACAAGGTTGCGCCTCTAGCATACGAATCACCAGCAGCGAATAAAGTAGCCCCATATGCAAACAAGGTTGCGCCTCTAGCGTACGAAGCACCAGCAGCGAATAAGGTAGCCCCATATGCAAATAAGGTTGCGCCTCTAGCATACGAAGCGCCAGCGAATAAAATAGCACCTGCTGCAACAAGCAAAGGCTACGCTGGCTACAAGCCTCTGCCATCTGAGATTGAGGCACAGGGCTATGCTAACCATAATATGCTGTACCCATATCAAGCGCCAAATGCAGTAGCCTATACGTCTAATCAACCAGTTTATCCAACTGGCTTTCAACCCTACTACTATGGTGGATGCGGATGTCCGACAACGTATCCTGCTCAAGCAAACTGGGGCTATGTGCAGCCAATGAATGTGAACGTAAGCGGCAGTAATATGGCTGCAGCAAATACGATTAGTGCACAATCTGCAATGTATCCGCCAACAAGTATTGCTGGCAACGTTGGAGCATACAACAACGCTTGGCAAGCAGATTGCGGCTGTGGTGGCACGCAAGCTAATAAATATTCAGCTATGAATCAAGCAGCTGAAAAAATTGCGCCTGCAGCGGTATCGCCGAAAGTAAAGCGTGGCGGTAAAAAGGTAAATATTCAATCAACGAAAAAGTCATCGAAGAAGCATTCGGGAAATAAGCCTTGGTTGAACATTTAAGATCCAACTACGCATTTAAGCAGTATTCTGCACGTCAGAATACTGCTTTTTTCATTCATTTCAACGAATGGTAAATAAAAGCTTGAAAAATGATCACACTATGGGTAGGACAGGATGGAGGAGACAGCATCATGCACAACTTACTATGGAAAAAGATAAGAAATCAAATCAGGCGAAAGCTTAAAGGTCAGAGCAAACTGGTTTGGGGCGCAACCCGTTTAGCTGTTGCGCTCATGCTGATATCTGTACTTTCAGGTGTCATATACGAACATACAGTAGATGCACGCTATACGATGGAGGACAAGCTTACAACATGGTTTGAAGGTGGAAAGCAGCTTAGGGGCATCCTTCATAAAAAATATGTTTGCGGAGAAGAGATTGTTAATCTTGATCTCATTTCTTATGAGGATGCTGTAATTCTTGCGCAGCAAAATCCGCATTGGGAGCTTTCGGTGGATCAATTTCATAGTGTAATACGATTCGAGGAGCGCATTGAGGATCTATCTCCTTACTGCAAGCAAAATGCATTTTTCGGTATTGATGAAGGAGGATTGTTTTCACTGTACGATGGCGTACCTAAGCAGGAAAAAATAATGAAAACCTTTTTTCAACTGAATATTCCTTATTTGGAGAGCAGATTGCCGAAACAGGAATTCGAGCATTTGCAGCTGGGAATACGAGTGAAAGATATAGAGGAGTACGACAGTGTACTGTCCACATTCAATGAATTTCGTTTGGATCGAGTAAGCCAATAGTTACGTTAGGAGTCACTGATACATGAATGTAATGAATCGTAAGGATAGGCCTGGTTACTGGTATATCAACAGTAATCAGGCTTTTTTTATGCATTTGAGGGAATATAGAGAAAACTGAAACATTTGTTCTCATACTTACGTTGATTTGTTATAATGGAGAGTATACGCTTAGAGAGCAATTATCGATATGATCTTACAGCCTCTAGAGCCATGAATTTAATAGAGGTGAATTGATCGAATGAGAGTGCTAGGAATCGATCCGGGCATTGCAATTACTGGATTTGGATTCATTGATAAACAAGGCCACAAGCTTACCCCCGTACAGTACGGTGCGATTACGACTGAAGCACATACCCCGCAGGAGGAGCGCTTAATTCAAGTATATGACTCGGCATGCGCGCTGATGGATCGATATAAACCGGATGCGGTTGGTGTCGAGAAGCTATTTTTTAATAGAAACGTTACAACTGCCTTTGCTGTAGGGCAAGCCAGAGGTGTCATTATACTTGCTGCTGCTCAGCGCGGATTGCCAGTTGCGGAGTACACCCCTTTGCAGGTTAAACAAGCGGTAGTGGGCTATGGCAATGCGGAGAAGCGGCAGGTGCAGGAAATGGTTAAAATGTTTCTTAAGCTAAGTGCAGTCCCTAAGCCGGATGATGTTGCTGATGCCTTGGCTGTTGCGATCTGTCACGCACATTCTTCAGTGCTTACACAAAAAATCAATGAGGTGAAGCGAACATGATCGACTACTTAAAAGGAATGGTAACCTACGTCGAGCCAGAATACGCGGTTATAGAGGTTAGAGATATTGGCTATCGTGTTTTTACGCCAAATCCTTATGCGCTTCAGGCAGCGCAGCAGCCGGTTACGGTACATATTCACTATCATGTGCGAGAAGATGCAACATTACTGTTTGGATTTGAGTCGCGAGAGCAAAAAATGCTGTTTCGCAAGCTTTTAGATGTGTCGGGGGTTGGTCCGAAGGTAGCGCTCGGTATGCTCTCAGCAGGGACGCCAGAATCGCTTGTTCAAGCGATACAAATGGACAACCTGACGTATTTAACCAAGCTGCCAGGCATAGGGAAAAAGACCGCACAGCGCATCGTGCTTGATCTGAAGGACAAGCTTGGAGATATTGGCTTTGATACGTTTGCTTCTGGGTTTTCTTTGCAGTATGAAGACGCTCCACATGAACCAATACCGGAAGGCAAGGCATGGCAAGAAGCGAAAGAAGCGCTTAACGCACTTGGATACACAGAAGCAGAGCTTGATCGTGCATGGCAAGCTATGCAAGATAGCGTAGGAGCGGATGACAGTGTAGATGTATTAATGAAAAAAGCGCTGCAGCAGCTATTTAAAGGATAACGGAAAGGAGCTCAAGCAGCATGGATGAACGAATTATATCCGCAAACTTGATGATGGAAGAGCATGCGGTTGAGTTAAGCTTGCGCCCTCGTTATTTGAACGAATATATTGGGCAATCAAAAGCAAAGGAAAACTTGAATATTTATATCGAGGCAGCCAAAATGCGCAAGGAGGCACTCGACCATGTACTGTTGTATGGCCCTCCAGGGCTTGGAAAGACGACATTGTCCAACATCATTGCCAATGAGTTGGGTGTAAATCTGCGCACAACATCAGGACCCGCTATTGAGCGTCCAGGAGATCTGGCCGCACTGCTAACGAATTTGCAGGAAGGCGACGTGCTTTTCATTGATGAAATTCATCGTCTCCATCGCTCGGTAGAAGAAGTGCTGTATCCTGCTATGGAGGATTTTGCGCTAGATATTATGATTGGAAAAGGTCCAAGCGCACGATCCGTACGGCTTGATCTGCCGCCCTTTACCTTAATTGGGGCAACTACACGTGTAGGCCTGCTGTCAGCACCTCTTCGTGATCGGTTTGGCGTTGTAAGCAGACTCGAATACTACACAGTAGATGAATTGGCATTTATCGTATCACGCGCCTCTGAAATTTTAGACGTCGCTATAACTGGAGAAGCACCTTATGAAATCGCACTTCGTTCTCGGGGAACGCCGCGTATTGCCAATCGTTTGCTCAAACGAGTAAGGGATTATGCACAGGTAAGAGGCGATGGCATTATTACGCATGAAATTGCTCAATCCGCATTGGAACTGCTGCAAGTTGACCCAATGGGGCTTGATCACATCGATCATAAAATGCTTCATGCAATGATGACGACGTTTTCGGGGCGACCAGTGGGACTCGATACTATTGCGGCAACAATTGGCGAAGAGCCACAAACAATTGAAGATGTGTACGAGCCTTATCTTATGCAGATTGGATTTCTTCAGCGAACACCGCGTGGACGCATGGCAACAGAAGGGGCTTACCGCCATCTTGGACTTCCATTTCCAGAACAAAAATAAGGATGTGATCGTATGAATAAAAAAATCAGACAAATTACAGGTATGCTGCTCGCTATCATTTTGCTGCTGTCAGCAAGCTTTCCACAAGCTGTCCAAGCGGCCGTGCCTACGTTGGACACAATTAGAGTAGCGTTATTTGTCAATTTGCCAGGAAAGTATACAAGTCTTACCAAGGCGGCTACGTTAAGCTCTGATCGTGCCTTGAACCTTTCTGTTACTGCTTCCAGCAAAACAGTACAGTGGCTTAGCTTTCCTGAAAAAGATCAGTTTAGACTCGCTATGAATGATTATAAGGTCAAGGTATATGAAGGAACACAGTTCAATACAGCCAAGCAAGTATTCGATGCAGTCAAATCGGCGGGAGGCACTCCTTTTCTATTATCCTTAAGCAAGAAAAATGCTGTAACGTATCAGGTTGTTGAGGGCGGTTATCCTACAAATGCTGAAGCTCAAACTGCTCTGAACAAATGGAAAGGCACTGCTTCGATCTCCAGCCTCGCAGGCAGCAGCATGGTGATTTCAGGACCCTTTTCATTAAGCAGTGAAAGCTACTCGACAAAAAGCGATGCGTTAAAAGCAGCAACTAGCTTTGGTGCGCAAGGCTTGGATACGGCAATTGGCATGAAGCTATCGAGTGATGGAAAGCTGGAATATACGGTACTGATTGGACTTGCTGGTACAGAAAAAGAGCTGGAGCTTGTTAAAGCAGCAGCGAGCAAGGTTTCAAGCAAGTTAACAACAGTTAAAGGCAATGAAGATATGCTCATTATGCGTGTCGATCACAGTGCAACGGCGTCAGCCAACAGCTCAGATGAGCTCTATATGTATAATCCACAAATGGTTGTCACCGTTAATGCAGCTTCTAACGGAACTGTAACGGTTGCGGAGCGAAGCAATCGAAGCTACCGTGGAACGATTGAAGCAGGCGCACTGAACAGTCAGATGTATGTAGTAAACGAACTGCCGCTAGAGCAGTATCTATATTCAGTAGTTGCAATTGAAATGTATCCTTCATGGCCGATGGAGGCGTTGAAGGCACAAGCAGTAGCTGCCAGAACGTATGCGTTGTACGGTGGAAATGGCTTCACAGTCGCTCATGTTGTTGATACTACGACAAGTCAAGCCTACTATGGCGTTAATTCTGAACATGAAAACACTACAGCTGCTGTAAATGCTACTAAGGGCGAAGTGTTAATGCACAATGGCAGACTGGTAGAAACACTCTTTTCCTCCAGCGCTGGCGGCAGAACTGCAGACGCAACAGAAATATGGGGAAATCAAGTATCTTATCTGAAGAGTGTAACGAGTCCAGATGAAATCTCCGAAAGGGGGCTTCACAGTTGGTATCGTGTCGTGCTGCCTGACGGTAAAGTAGGTTATATTAGAGAGGATCTCGTGAAGGATTCCGGTCTGAAAAATGCAGCAGGCAAGCCGATTCTTGTTTCGACTACGAATGAAACCAATATTCGGCGCAACCCTCTAATTCAAAGCAATGTGACGCCAATTACACAAATCAATAGCGGAGTTCAATTGGTCGCGTTGGAAAAAGTCATTCAGTCTAATGCGATGAATTGGCGTAGAGGACCGTATACGGGCGATGAAATGCTGCAAACGATCAATGCCAGACTTTCAGTTGCTGGTCCGATTACGACAATGGAAGTAAGCAAGACAGGTAGCTCTGGCCGAGCGACTGAAGTTTCTGTAAATGGCAAAGCACTCCCTGTAAAGTCTCCTGTTGACTTGCGTGGTGTGCTAGGAGTAGACGGCTCGCTGCAAAGCACGTTGTTTACGATCGAGCAAACTGGACAAGTCATCGTTCTTGGTGCCGGTGACAATAGAAGAACGAAACAAGATGGCGCAGGAGGGCTGCAGGTGCTTGGTAGCAATGGACGAACAGCTACAGCAAGCGGCGATTATTTGTTTGTGCTAGACGGAAAGGGCAATGTTCGAGCTGCGACAAAACAAGCAGGCTTCCAGTTCGATGGAAAAGGAAATGGCCATGGAGTAGGATTATCGCAATATGGCGCTTACGGCTTAGCCAATCAAGGGTATGACTATCAATATATTCTGAAATACTATTATTCAGGATCAACAATTGCTAAGGATGAATAGACAATGAATGTAGATTTATTTGATTTTACACTGCCAGAGGAGCTTATTGCCCAGACTCCGCTAGCTCAAAGAACAGCTTCGAGATTGCTTATGCTGAACAAGAATAATGGAGCTACTGAGCACGGCACGTTTATGAATTTGGCGGATAAGCTTCAGGCTGGGGACGTGCTAGTGTTGAATGATACACGCGTTCTTCCAGCTCGTTTGCTAGGCACGAAGCAGGATACAGGTGCAAAAATTGAGCTGCTATTACTGAAGCAGCTTGAAGGTGATCGCTGGGAAGTTCTCGCGAAGCCGGCAAAGCGGATGAAGCTTGGCTCCATTGTTGTGTTTGGCGAAAATGAGCAGGGCGAGCCACTGCTGCAGGCGAAAGTGGAAGAAGAAGGCGATATGGGAGCCCGGATCGTAAGCTTTTCCTATAAAGGGATTTTCAATGAGCTGCTTGATCAACTGGGCGAAATGCCGCTGCCTCCATATATTAAGGAACGACTTGATGAAAAAGAACGCTACCAAACGGTATATTCCAAGCATGAGGGCTCTGCCGCTGCACCGACAGCAGGACTGCATTTTACTGAAGCGTTTCTGGCGGAACTGGAAAATAAAGGCGTGGAGCTGGCTTATATTACATTGCATGTTGGACTAGGAACCTTTCGACCAATGTCATCAGAAACGGTGGAAGAGCATGAAATGCACGCGGAGTATTACGAATTAAGTGAACAAACCGCAAAAATATTGCAACGCGCTCGCGAGGAGAAACGTAGAATAGTTGCGGTAGGCACAACCTCTGCCCGGACGCTGGAGACTGTAGGGCAACGATTCAAGGATCAGCCGCTACAAGCATGTAATGGTTGGACCTCAATCTTTATATACCCAGGCTATGAGTTCAAGCTTGTTCAAGCGCTGCTGACAAACTTTCATTTACCGAAATCAACATTAGTGATGCTCGTTAGCGCTCTGGCTGGACGAGATCATATTATGAAAGCATATGCTGAAGCTGTAGAGCACAAATATCGTTTCTTCAGTTTTGGGGATGCTATGTTTATATACTAAAGGAATAGGACGAGTGAACAACTTGGCGATTAAATACGAATTTATTAAACAATGCAAGCAATCAGGCGCACGCTTAGGGAGAGTTCATACACCGCATGGCATTATTGAAACGCCAACCTTTATGCCTGTAGGAACTCAAGCTACCGTAAAAACGATGAGTCCTGAAGAGTTGAAGGCATTGGATGCGCAAATTATTTTGAGCAATACGTACCATCTGTTTTTAAGACCAGGTCATGAAATTGTCAAAAAAGCGGGCGGACTTCATACGTTTATGAATTGGGATCGACCGATTTTAACTGATAGCGGTGGTTTTCAAGTATTTAGTTTAAGTGAGCGTCGTAAAATTACGGAGGAAGGCGTTGAATTTCGTTCACATTTAAATGGTGAAAAGCTATTCATTAGTCCTGAGAAGGCGATGGAAATTCAAAATGCGCTTGGTCCTGATATTATGATGGCGTTTGATGAGTGCCCGCCATATCCAGCGACCTATGAATATGTTAAGCAATCAACGGAGCGTACGTCTCGTTGGGCAGAGCGATGCCTGGCCGCGCATCAACGCAAGCATGATCAAGGATTGTTTGCGATTGTTCAAGGTGGAATGTTCGAGGACCTGCGTGTACAGAGTGCGAAGGATTTGACTTCCATGGATTTCCCGGGTTATGCTATAGGTGGCCTAAGTGTCGGTGAACCGAAGCACTTGATGTATGAAGTGCTTGATTATACCGTTCCCCATTTGCCGTTTGATAAGCCGCGTTATTTAATGGGAGTTGGTTCTCCTGATGCACTTGTTGAAGGCTCGATCCGCGGAATTGATATGTTCGATTGCGTGCTGCCAACTCGCATTGCACGAAATGGGACAACAATGACAAGTCAAGGTCGTCTTGTTATTCGAAATGCCAAATTCGCAGAGGATTTTGGTCCTCTAGATCCAAATTGTGATTGCTATACGTGCAAAAATTATTCGCGTGCATATATTCGTCACTTGTTAAAAGCTGATGAGACGTTCGGCATACGATTGACGACATATCATAATTTGCATTTCCTTACGCGACTAATGAAAAATGTAAGAGAAGCGATAATGAACGATTGCTTGCTCGACTATAGAGATCAGTTCTTTGCACAGTATGGGTTGTTGGATAACGACAAAGGATTTTAATATGATGTTTAAGATTACCAATGTTGAAAGGGGTGAAATTAATGTCAATGTACTTAGCTGATCCAGCAGCACAACCAGGAAGCATTTGGGGGTTGTTGCTCCCATTTGTACTTATGTTTGTTGTGTTCTATTTCCTGCTTATTCGTCCGCAGCAAAAGAAACAAAAACAGCGTAATCTTATGCTTCATCAATTGAAAAAGGGCGATAAAATCGTAACAATTGGTGGCTTGCATGGTACGATTGTTGAACTAACTGATGATACAGCGGTAATACGCGTAAGCGATACAATGAAGCTTACGTTTGACCGCAGTGCAATTAGTACAGT
This sequence comes from Paenibacillus septentrionalis, assembly GCF_042659865.1. Taxonomy (NCBI): domain Bacteria; kingdom Bacillati; phylum Bacillota; class Bacilli; order Caryophanales; family Paenibacillaceae; genus Paenibacillus; species Paenibacillus septentrionalis. The sequence goes on along the minus strand of NZ_JBHSTE010000001.1, from coordinate 622,969 downwards.
ATCTCAATCTGCACCTTCTGCAGAATAGATACATAAGAAATGAAAAATGCCCCAATAGCGGTAATCATCCGCTATTGGGGCATTTTTATTTGCGTAGATTAACGCCGATCATGCCGCCGAATGCGCCTGCTGCGAGTACAGTTAACAGCAGAATGAAACTATGTAGGCTTAGCGATACATCGGTTGCCAGAAAACTGACAATAATAATGATGAGACCATAGAATACGCCTAAACTGCTTCCATAATACCAGCCTTTTGATTCCGCCCGTTTTCCTGCGCTAAACCCGCCCACAAAGGAAGCGAAACTATGTACAATAAAAGCCATCATGCCAAGATTGCTTTCCTTCATTGACGTAAAGTGAAGAAGGAGTGAGAGCAGCAGTGCGCCAATGGCGAGCCATATTAATGCAAATGTAATTCCTGCCATCAATGGCATAGCCATAAGTCTGCGTGTACTTGTATTCATGATATACCTCCTTTATTTCTTTATATTTACCATATGGCAACGCATTCCTAATTAGTACAAGTTCCCAAGGTTTTATTTCTTTGTGAGCATTCCCATATACTTCGTGCAACAGTTTGGTATGAACGATATAGGAAGGGGTCACAATAGCTCATACCTAAGACAGAAAGGGAGTAGGTTCATGGAATGGTTAGGATTGTCGTGGCGTACTGTTCTTATGTACATCATTGTGTTCATTGTGCTTCGACTAATGGGTAAACGTGAAATCGGTAAGCTTTCTGTTTTAGACCTTGTTGTATCGGTAATGATCGCAGAACTCGCTGTAATCGAAATTGAAGATCCTGATAATGATTTAATGCATGGCATACTGCCGATACTTATTTTGCTTATCGTACAAATACTGTCAGCTTATGCGTCCATGAAAAATCGTAAGCTTCGTCTAATGCTTGATGGCAAACCGTCGGTGATCATTGCGAAGGGACAAATTTATAGAGAAGAGCTAAACAAGCAGCGTTACAATCTGGACGACTTGATGCTGCAGCTTCGAGAGCAAGGCATAACGACCATTGATGATGTTGATTTTGCTATCTTGGAAACAAGCGGTAAATTATCAATTGTCCCGAAAGCAGATCAACAGCAACAGCAGCAACAACCATCACAGCAGCAAGATGACCAGTCACCTAAGCAAGAGCCGATCATTCCATACGGCTTTCGTTATGAAATGCTACCGATTCCTTTAATTATGGATGGCAAGGTACAGGATCAGAACCTTGAGAAGCTGAACAAAACACGTTTTTGGCTCAAAAATATTATCCAGGAAAAAGGCGCATCGCAATTTAAGGATGTGCTGCTGTGCACGATTGACCACAAAGACCGCATTTACATTGATATAAGCAACAAAAAGGATTAGTGCTGAACAAACCACTTGCCAATGTATGGAATACGGGTCAGGTCATCACGATCAATGATCCGCATAAGAAACATAAAATAAATATATAAAATCATCGTCGTGATGCAGGCTGCGAGCAAGCTAAGCCACTCTGGCTGTGCTGTAAGCAGCGATTTTACATAATGAGCAAATGCCCCTGCAATAATAATAGCAGCGCCCACCTTTACAAAATCAAGTATGTTCATATGGAAGCCTACGAAACGTTTAACACTAATCGCGTGAAGTACCGTAACAAGCACGGTGTTAACTGCAATTGCAATTAAAGCCCCTTTAATACCAAGCGCAGGGTTAGAGGCCAGTACAATAATGAGTGAGATTTTGACGACTGCGCCGATAAAGGTGTTTCCAAGCGCAACGCCCGGCTTCTCCAACGCTTGCAAGGTAGCTTGAAGCGGTGCCTGCAAATAGATAAAAATACCAATTGGTGCGATAAGCTGGAGCATAGGTGCATATTCGCCATGCGCATATAGCAGCTCGCAAATAGGCTCTGCAAACAAAAACATAATAATCGTAAACGGTGCACCTGCCACAAGTGAAATGCGCATGGATTGATGCAGTCGTTTATGAATGAGATGGTTTTGTTTTTGAGCAGCTGCTTCTGACAGCGATGGTACAAGCGAAACAGCTAATGAATAGGTTAATGCTGTTGGCAGAAGAATGAGCGGTAAAATCATGCCCTGCAATGCACCGTATTGTGCAGTCGCAATGCTCGTTACTATACCAGCTGCCGCAAGGCTTCTCGCTGTAAAGATGGATTCAAGCAAATAGCTGATAGAACCCACCAGTCTGCTTCCTGTAACAGGAATTGATAACGTGAGCAGCTTGCCTAGAATGGAATCCTCCTTGTTGTTGCTGAACCATTTCTTTTTTGACTTATGCTTGTTTGTATCCAGTGCCGTAGAATTGTAGTCGGACATAGATTCGTTAGAACTGCTGTTATTCATGTTGGCGCTATCACTCAATTCAGGCTCAGCTGCTTTTTGCTGCTCCAGTGATAGAGAAGAATTTCGTTTTTTTCGCTCACGATGATAATACAACAGCATTGTAACGAGTGCTGCCACCTCGCCAAGTACAACGCCAAGCATGGCGCCCGCAGCCCCCCAGTGGAGACCATAAGGAAGAAGCACATAGGATAGCGCTAGTGAGAAGATAATTCGGATAATGGTTTCGATCGTTTGAGACAAGGCGCTCGGAATCATATTTTGCTTTCCCTGGAAATAGCCTCGATACACCGCGCTAATTCCGATTATGACAAGCAGCGGTGACATGACGAGAAAGGATTGGTAGACGCGGGGCTCTGGTATGATGTACTTGATGATTAACGGTGCAAAGAAAAGCATCAAGCTTGTTAGCGCAAGGGCAATGGACACGCTGAGCACCATCGCAGTTCTAAAAATCCGTTTTACTCTAGCCGTGTCGCCAACGGATTCAGCCTCTGCAATCCATTTTGCGATAGCAAGTGGAATTCCGCCAGTAATAAATGTCAATAGTACAATGAGGAATGGATAGCTTAGCTGGTAAATTCCTACTCCTTCCGCACCAATAATGCGCGGCAATGTAATTCTTGGTATAAATCCCAAAATGCGATTAATCATTCCTGCAAGCAATAAAATCATAGCGCCCTTGATAAAGCTTTGCTTCGTCATACCTACACCTCTCTTAATAAGCCTGTACATTTCATCCTATGCTTGTCATCCTTCATTCCATGTCTAAATTGATACGTCAGCAGGAAATATGTTTTAAATGCCGAATTGTTATTGAGGTAGAGTACGTCTTAGCGCTATCAGGAGGTGAAGCAGTTGACACGCATCGAGTGGGATTCAGACTTAGAGGAGCTTTGCAAAAGCAAAGCAGAGGAATTAAGGCTGCTAGGATATGATCACGTTGAGGCATCTGAGGTTTGGAGCTGTGTAAGTGCAAAATACGCCAAGAATGGCAAGCCTGAGCTTCATCAGGTAGTCAGTGATATCTTGTCTTTGAAACCGAATCAATTCATGAATTTTCTCATGCTCAACGCATATAAAGGAGACTCCTTCTAATAGTTGGAAGGAGTCTCTTTTTTGACGGAGTTTTGTTCCATCTGTATAATAGGAATATTGAGATTTTAAGGGGGATATTAGACGTATGGTTATAAAAAGATTGCTTGCCTTTGTCGCAGTGGTTGTTGTTCTATTTGGCGCAATCATATGGACAAGCCCTTCAATACTAAAAGATGTAAAACTAGGATTGGACTTAAAGGGTGGATTTGAAGTGTTGTATGAAGCCTCTCCTTTTGACGAGGGAGGAGTAGTAACCCCAGAAAGCCTCAAGCAAACAGCGAAGGCGCTTGAAAAGCGAATTGACCAATCTGGAGTCGCAGAGCCTGAAATTTTACCAGAAGGAACAAATCGTATTCGCGTCCGCTTGCCAGGTGTTGAGAATGAAGAAGAAATTCGAGACCTGCTTGCTAAGCCGATTAATTTGACGTTCCGTGCCCCAGACGGCACCATCATGCTCGATGGAAGGGACTTTAAGGAAAATAGCGCAGGAGTTGCAAGAGATAATCTCAATCGTCCGATTGTTACGATTGAGTTGAAGGACAGCAATAAACTTTATGAAGTAACGAGTCAATTAGTCGGACAATCATTGTCCATTTATTTGGATGAGGAGCTCATTTCCGATCCACGAGTAAATTATCCAATTCCCGGAAGTTCAGCGCAAATTTCACTTGGTGATTCTAAAGTTTCAGAAGCCGAGTATTTGCGTGACCTGATTAATATGGGTTCTTTGCCATTGAAGCTGACTGAAAAATATACGCAAAGCGTTGGTGCGAAGCTTGGTTTGCAATCATTAAATGATACCGTTAAGGCTGGCGTTATCGGATCGTTAATCGTGTTGTTCTTCATGATGATCGTGTTTAGAGTTCCTGGTGTTGTTGCTTCTATCTCGATCATTACGTATGCGTGGCTGTTAGTACTCGTCCATAATTGGCTTGGCGCTACACTGACTCTGCCAGGTATAGCAGCGTTTGTCCTCGGCGTCGGGATGTCGGTGGACGCTAATATTATTACAGCTGAACGGATTAAAGAAGAGATTCGCAGCGGAAAAAGCATGGCATCCAGCCTGAAAGCGGGCTCGAAAAACTCCTTCCGTACCATCATGGATGCTAATATTACGAGTATTATTGCTAGCGCGGCACTATATGTAATTGGAGACGGTGCTATAAAAGGCTTTGCGCTTACGATGATTTTCAGTATTATTGTCAGCGTAATAACGAATATTTACTTGTCACGCTTCCTGCTTTCTATGCTTGTACACAGTAATGCATTCATGAAGCCAAAATACTACGGGGTAAAGGAGGAAGATGTGCGTGCGCTTTGAGACAAATATTCGGTATGATTTTGTAAACAACCGTAAAAAGTATTTTATGTTTTCAACGATTTTGATAATAATTGGTATCCTTTCGTTGCTAATTTTTCAGCTTAATCTAGGCATCGATTTCAAATCAGGTACAACGATGGATTCGGTGGCGGAGCGTTCTGTTCAGCAGGAAGAGGTTATTGCTGTCCTCGATGAACTTGGCTATAGCGAAGTGCCGACTGTTGGCGGAACGAACAATGATCGCATTTCGATCCGTTTTGGCGAAGAGCTGTCAAATGAGCAGACTCGTGATATTCAAACTGCATTCAAGACTGCTTTTGGTGAAGAAACGTCTTTCGAAATAAACGTTGTATCCGCTGATCTGGCTCGAGAGCTCGCGATCAAAACAATTTGGGCGATTTTAGCAGCGTCCCTTCTTATTATGCTATATGTTATGATTCGCTTTGAATGGCGTTTTGCTGTATCTGCCAATATCGCGATCTTATATGACTGCTTTGTCGTCGTGGCATTGTTCTCCATCTTTCGATTAGAGGTTGATTTACCATTTATAGCTGCGGTTTTAACCACACTTGGTTATTCAATTAACGATAAAATCGTTATTTTTGACCGAATCCGTGAAAACTTACGATTCAACCCAGCTAAAAACGAAAAGCAGCTTGTTGAGCTTGTGAATGCAAGTATTTGGCAGACAATGGCTCGTAACTTGTATACCGTATTGACGGTATTAATTGTAACGGTGTTTATTTTCCTATTCGGTAGCGAGTCAATCAGACTGTTCTCGCTTGCAATTCTAATAGGATTAATTAGCGGAGCCTATTCGACGATCTGTATTGCAAGCCCATTGTGGTTCGAATTTAAGAAAAGAGAGAAAAAGAAAAAGCCGACTGGCGGACCTGTTAGACAGCCAGATCAGCCAATCGTATAGCAGCTTATAAGTGATGGATGAGGACTGGCTATGGTACGAAAAACCATAGTCAGTTTTTTCTTGACGTCCCATATGTATAAAGTTGTGTATATGCGTACTGGTAATTGATGCAGACTTTCTTTGAAGCTATGATATAATTAGTAGTTGTAATACATGAATGATCATAAATATAAGTATCGAACGATCTAGGAGGATATTATGTCTACTGATGTTGATAAGGTGAAGCATCTACTACAGCGTCTGAAGCAACGGATCTGGAATAAGCCTCGCGCATCAAATGAGCAGGGAGCCGTTGAGAATAGCGAAGACATTAAAAATGTAGTGCTGAGAATGATGGGTGTAATTGCCGTAGAGTCCTGTGAGGCTCGAGAGCAAGGACATTATGTAGTGGCAACCTTAACGATCAATGTTAATCCGAAAATTACTGTGCAGGAAGGCTACGAGATCGGGCAGCGTGTACGCTGGCTGCTGATGCACCGCTTCACGCATTTGACCGATGTCGTGATTCATGTGAAGCCGTTCGCACCAGAATATCCTTATAAAAGCAATGAAACTGGCTCCCAGGAGGAGTTTTCTACAATCTTGCAGTAGTTTGTGTCTATAAAGAAAGGGGCTGTCGATATGGTGAGTCGAAAATCGCGTTGGCAGCTTGCATCATGGTCGGACGATTTAGAGGAATTAGCGAAGCGATTAAGTAAAAAGCTAAGCATACCGACGCTCGTAACGAAGCTTCTTATTCAAAGAGGTTATCGCGATGAAGCAAGCATAGAAACATTTTTATACGGTACGACTGCGCTGCTGCATAACCCGTTTGAACTGGCAGGGATGCAGGTAGCGGTAGAACGAATTAAGCAAGCATTGGATAGAAAAGAAAAGGTACGGATCTATGGGGATTATGATGCGGATGGCGTATCAAGCACCTCACTTCTATGCTACACCTTTGAACGGTTAGGTCTGGATTATGATTATTATATTCCGCACCGAATGCTGGAAGGCTACGGCTTGAATTGTGAAGCGATCGACAAGGCGAAGCAGGAAGGTGTGAACCTGATTGTTACGGTCGATACTGGTATTAGTGCATATGAAGAGGTAGAGTATGCCACTTCAATAGGCATTGATATCGTCGTTACGGATCATCATGAACCACCTGAACAGCTTCCGCAAGCGGTTGCGGTCGTCAATCCGAAACAGGGGCACTGCCCATACCCATTTAAGGGACTAGCAGGTGTTGGGGTAGCCTTTAAGCTAGCTACAGCGCTTTTGGAGAAGCCTCCGATGGAATGGAGCGGAATTGTTGCGCTGGGGACGATTGCCGATCTGATGCCGCTTGAGGGTGAGAATCGGATCTTAGTTTCCTATGGTCTAGCGGAGCTTCGTAAAGGAGAGCATATCGGTTTTAATGCACTGGCAGAAGCTAGCGGGGTGAATATTGTAGAATGCTCCGCAACAAAAATAGGTTTTGCACTTGCTCCGCGCATTAATGCTGCAGGAAGGCTAAAGCATGCCAAGCTTGCCGTTCAGCTGCTCACATCCAAACTTGAACAGGAAGCGATAGAGCTCGCGACACAGCTTGATTATTTGAATAAAGAAAGACAGCAGATTGTAGAGGATATGGTGCTAGAAGCTGAGGCACAGTGGCTTACAAAAAAACAGCTTGCAGAGAAAAACGGACAAGAGGAGCCACCTGTCATAGTTGTCGCAAAAGAGGGATGGAATGTAGGCGTAATCGGTATCGTTGCATCAAAGCTGCTTGAACGCTATTACAAGCCAGTTCTTGTATTTGGCATAGACAAGCAAGCAGGTTCTGCCAAAGGATCTGCACGCTCGATTGAAGGTTTTGATCTGCACGCTGCATTAACCGCATGTGAGGATCTGCTGCTTCATTATGGCGGTCACCAAGCGGCCGCAGGTATGACGCTTGAAACGGAAAAGCTGAAGCAGCTGGAGATTAGGTTAAGCGAGCTTGCCAAGCAGTGGCTTACTGAAGAAGACTGGATTCCTACATTAAGCATTGATCTTGCCTGTGAGCTGTCTGAAGTCTCAATTGAAACGATTGATCAGCTTTCCCTGCTTGAGCCGTTTGGCATGAATCATCCTTCGCCCCGCGTGCTGATTAAAAGTGCAACCTTAAGTGAACGCAAAGTGATCGGCAAGGAAGGCAAGCATTTGAAGCTGCAATTAAAGGATCGTGGAAAAACCCTCGATGTTATCGGGTTTGGAATGGGTGAGTACGAGCAGGCGCTGAAACAACATGATCGTCTTCAAGTTGTAGGTGAGCTGTCGATTAATGAATGGAATTCGATACGCAAGCCACAACTTCAATTATTTGATCTTCATGTCGAAAAAGATCGATTAAGAGTATTCCCTTCGAGAGAACAATTTGGTATCATTTATCAGTACATTCGTAAGCAAGGCATAATAGCAAAAGCAGGTTTAACAGAAAAGCTCAGCTCGTTGAGCGGGCTTGGCAGAGCTGAAATCGAGCTTATTATAGATGTGTTTGAAGAGCTGCACTTTATTGTTCGCACGCCTACTCATATTGAGGCTGTAACAACTCCACAAAAGCGTGAGCTGACAAGCTCAGCTCGATATAAACATGCGTGGCTTCAATTTGAAGCGAACTGACTCCTGCAAACAATTAGATGGCGAAGAAAGGATTGAATTCGTTGACCAATTCAACTGTTAATTTCAAAGATTATATTCGAGTGATTGAGGACTTTCCTACTCCAGGCATTTCCTTTAAAGACATTACAACGCTGTTAAAGGATGGAGAAGCCTACAAAGCAGCCATTCAAGCGCTTAAAAAGCAGGTTGAGCATTACAATATTGATGTAATCGCTGGTCCTGAGGCGCGCGGTTTCGTTATTGGAGCACCTCTTGCGCTGGAGCTTGGCGTTGGTTTTGTTCCTGTACGAAAAAGCGGCAAGCTGCCAAGCAAGACAATTAGTGCAAGCTATTCACTTGAATATGGAACAGACCAGCTTGCAATGCATGAGGATGCGATCAAGCCAGGACAGCGTGTGCTGATCGCAGATGATTTGCTTGCAACAGGCGGAACGATTGCAACGGTTGTTGATCTTGTGAAGCAGCTGGGCGGCGAAGTAGTCGGAACTGCGTTTCTAATTGAGCTTGAGGAGCTTCAGGGCAGAAAGAAATTTGAAGGCATTGACGTACAATCGCTGGTAACTTACTAGGTGATAATAGGATAATCGGAGACCGACTAAATTTTGTACCATTGGGTTTGCCATGTACATGATTTAGCGGTCTGTTTTTTTAATCGAGCGTTGACGTAATATGCTATTAGAAGGCATAATAATGAGATAAGTATTGATGAGCTCGGAGAAATGAGTGAATGTCTGGCTTGGAAAGGGAAATTGGATCATGGGCATTGAGCAATTAATTGAGAAAGCATCCGTTTATATGAAAGAGCAAGATCTCATGCTGATTAGAGAAGCCTATGATTTTGCTGATCAGGCTCATAAAGGGCAGGTACGCAAATCAGGAGAGCCCTACATCCTGCATCCACTTGCTGTGGCGGATATTGTGCTGGATATGCATCTTGATGTGATATCTATCGTTACGGCACTGCTGCACGATGTTGTGGAGGATACCACGGTTGATTTGCAAACCGTTCGAGAGAAGTTCGGCGAAACATGCGCGATGCTGGTTGATGGCTTGACGAAGCTGGAAAAGATTCGTTTCCAGTCACGTGAGGAGCAGCAGAACGAAAACTACCGCAAAATGTTTGTGGCGATGGCTCAAGATATTCGTGTCATTATTATTAAACTAGCTGACCGACTGCACAATATGCGCACGCTAAAATTTCAATCTGAGGAATCACAGCGTCGTATTGCATATGAAACGTTGGAGATTTTCTGTCCGATCGCGCACCGTCTAGGTATCTCCGCAATTAAATGGGAGATGGAAGATATTGCGCTTCGCTATCTAAATCCTCAGCAATATTATCGCATTGCAAATTTGATGAAGAAAAAACGTGTTGAACGCGAAGCATTTATTGAGGATGTTGTCAGCATGATTCGTGAAAAGCTGGCGGAAATGGGCATTGAGGGCGATATTTCGGGTCGTCCGAAACATTTGTATAGTGTCTATCAAAAAATGACGACGCGCAACAAGCAATTTAGTGAAATTTATGATCTATTTGCGATCCGTGTGATCGTTGACAATATTAAGGATTGTTACGCTACGCTTGGCATCATCCATACGTTATGGAAGCCGATGCCTGGCAGATTTAAGGATTATATCGCAATGCCTAAGGCAAATATGTACCAGTCTCTTCATACAACGGTTATTGGACCGAACGGAGAGCCAACAGAGGTGCAAATTCGCACATGGGATATGCATCGTACAAGTGAATACGGGATCGCCGCCCATTGGGCCTATAAGGAAGGTAATCTTGTTCCTGATGCCAGCTTTGGCGATAAAATGACCTGGTTCCGTGAAATTTTGGAGCTGCAGCAGGAAACGAAGGATGCAGCTGAATTTATGGAATCTCTTAAAATGGACTTTTTCTCGGATCTTGTATTCGTCTTTACGCCAAATGGCGAGGTGATCGAGCTCCCTGCGGGATCTGTTCCGCTGGATTTTGCATACCGCATTCATACAGAGGTCGGAAACCGTACAATAGGCGCTAAAGTAAATGGGCGGATTGTACCGCTTGATCATAAGCTGAAAACAGGCGATATTGTTGAGATTTTAACGTCGAAGCATTCCTATGGACCTAGCTCGGATTGGCTTAAAATTGCTCAATCCTCCCATGCAAGAAGCAAAATTAAGCAATGGTTCAAAAAGGAAAAGCGTGAGGAGAACGTTGCAAAAGGCCGTGATCTCATTGAACGCGAGCTGAAACGTCTAGGGTTGGAACCGCATATGTGGATGACCGACGAGAAGATGCAAGAGGCCGCAGCAAAGTTTACGTTTAACGATATAGAGGACATGCTTGCAGCGATAGGCTTCCAAGGCATTACTGCTGCTCAAATTGTGACCAAGCTTACCGAAAAGCTGCGCCGCGAGCAAGAGGAATCCAATCAAATTGAGTTGACGAATGAAGTTACTGAGATTAAAAGCAGCTCTCATGCTAAGCACAGTAAAAACAATAATAATGGCATAAAAGTAAAAGGCGTTGAAAACTTGCTTGTTCGTTTTGCACGCTGCTGCAATCCGGTTCCAGGTGACTTGATTATCGGTTACATTACCCGTGGTCGCGGTGTTTCTGTTCACCGTATGGACTGTCAGAACATTCCGTTTGGCACGGATCATGAGGAAGTGGATCGCGTTATCGAGGTAGAATGGGTTGATTCTATCAACGCCAACTATAGTGTCGATATCGAAATTACCGGCAGTGACCGTCGCGGCTTGCTGAATGAGGTGCTGCAGGCCGTTTCAGAAACGAAAACGAATATTAGTGCCGTTTCAGGCCGTACCGCAAAAAATAAGATGGCGGTTATTCATATGACCGTGCTTATTAGCAACACAGAGCATCTGACAAGTGTCGTAGAGAAAATTAAACGGATCAAGGATATATATTCGGTTCAGCGCATTATGCAATAAAAGGAGTTTTGGCTGGTGAGAGTTGTTGTACAGCGAAGCAAGGAAGCAAGTGTGACTGTTGAAGGCAAGCAAATAGGGGCAATTCCCTACGGGCTTGTGTTGCTTGTTGGAATTGCACAGGAGGATACTGAAAAAGACGTGAAGTGGATGGCGGACAAAATTGCGGGCTTGCGCATTTTTGAAGATGAGCCGGGTGTAATGAATTTGGACGTCACAGAGGTCGGAGGCTCTATTCTCTCGGTCTCACAATTTACACTATACGGAGATTGCCGCAAAGGACGTCGACCGAACTTCATGAGAGCAGCGCGTCCAGAGCAAGCGCTTAAGCTGTACGAGCATTTCAATGAGCTGCTTCGCGCGAAGGGGCTGACCGTTGAGACCGGACAATTTGGTGCAATGATGGATGTGCAGCTGCTTAATGACGGCCCGGTTACGATCATTGTGGAAACGCCAAGTGATGGTGAGTAGCGCTTTCTTTTTTGTAATCTGATTGTAATGTTACGATAATATATTATTAATATCGGGGATCTATAATAATAGTCGACCCCCTTTTTAATAATAAATTATTAATAGCCTGTGGAGATGCCACAGGTTTTTTTCTGTCTTTTTATTGATAGGCAAGCGTCCTGCTTGACTTTCCACTATGCGGCAAGTAAAATAGGTTATCAGATACAAGTGAATAGCTATTTGATGATAGGAAGAAGTAGCTCAGCAACCGATGTTGCCAGAGAGAGATGCCGTAGGCTGCAAGCATCTTAACAGCGATTGAGTGAATAACATCCTTGAGAACATGAAATGAACGGCATCGTCTTGATGAGCTAGTAGTTTTGTGCGCGTTACGGGCGATATTCGTATAGAGCGAACGTTGATGCAAGGCATCAAGTTCGGAATGTGGGTGGTACCACGGGAGCTACACTCTCGTCCCTTTTGATGATTCAAAAGGAACGGGAGTTTTTTTGTGCTTACTTACTATAAGCCAATTGGAAATTTCGCTTTAGTGCAGGGAAAAGTTTTGAGCTTATGCTTTCGGGGTAACTTTTCTTGCGAGAAGTTGCTCAGTGAAGCTAGAAAAGTTTAAGTTGATGCTTCCGAGGTAACTTTTCTTGCGAGAAGTTGCTCAGTGAAGCTAGAAAAGTTTAGCTTAGGCTTTCGAGGTAACTTTTTCTTGCAGAGAAGTCACTCGAAGAAGTAGAAAAAGTTTGTAGGAGGGTTTGTTATGTCTTTCCAAAGATCTCCTGGTACGCAGGATATATTGCCAGGTGTTGTGGAAAAATGGCAATATGTTGAGTCCAAAGCTCGTGATATTTGCCGCCGCTATAACTTTCGTGAAATCCGCACGCCGTTGTTCGAGTCTACTGAACTGTTCCATCGCGGTGTAGGGGAAACGACCGATATCGTAGAGAAGGAAACGTATAACTTTACCGATCGTGGCGATCGCAAGCTGACGCTTCGTCCTGAAGGTACGGCTGGCGTTATGCGTGCCTATGTCGAGAACAAGCTGTACGGTGAGCCTGATGTATCGAAGCTGTATTACATCGGTTCGATGTTCCGTTATGAGCGTGCGCAGGCTGGGCGATATCGTCAATTCAACCAATTCGGTGTAGAGGCTGTCGGTTCAGTTGATCCAGCGCTTGATGCTGAGGTTATTGCGCTAGGTTATACGTTCTACACGGAGGTTGGCTTGAAGGGTGTGCGTGTTGAGATCAACTCGGTTGGTACGCCTGAGGTTCGTGCTGCATTCCGCAGCAAGCTGCTTGCTTTCCTGGAGCCGATGCGCGAGCATTTGTGCAAGGACTGCCAAAGCCGTATGGACCGCAATCCGCTGCGTGTACTAGATTGCAAGGTCGATCAGCATAAATTCACTGATGCGCCGTCCATTCTTGACAGTCTCGATGAGGAATGCGAACAGCATTTTACGAAGGTACAGCAGCACTTGAGCGATATGGGTATTCCATTTGATATTAATCATCGTCTTGTGCGCGGCCTCGATTACTATACGCATACGGCGTTTGAATTCAAGGCTGAAGGAATTGGCGCGATCGACACAGTAGGTGGCGGCGGGCGCTATAACGGGCTTGTTGCGGATATCGGCGGTCCCGATCAACCAGGCGTTGGCTTTGGGATTGGCTTGGAGCGAACGGTTATGCTGCTAGAGCACCAAGAGACAGAGCTGCCTGACCTGACCTCCATTGATGTATACTTGGTTGCGCTTGGCGAGGCTGCAGATCGTGAAGTGACTAGGCTTGTCTATGAGCTTCGTACAGCAGGCATCCGAGCTGAACGTGACTACCAAGGCCGCAAGATGAAGGCGCAAATGAAATCAGCTGATCGCTTGAAAGCAGCGTATACCGCGATTTTAGGCGATGATGAGCTGGCTAATGGTGAAATAACACTTAAGAATATGGCAACTAGCGAGCAAAGATCGGTGAAGCTTACCGAGCTGGCGGCAGCCCTATCGAAAAACTAAATTCAGCATTATCCAATCCAGCAATTTTGGATTAACTATACAAATGAAAGAGGGACATGCAATGTTAAAAACAGCAAACTGCGGCACATTGTCGCTTGCAGATGTAGGCAAAGAAGTCATTCTAAACGGCTGGGTACAGCGTCGCCGCGACCTTGGTGGCGTACTGTTTATCGATCTTCGTGATCGTACAGGTATCGTGCAAATCGTATTCAATCCTGATTTTTCTGGTGAGGCGCTTGAAATTGCAGATCGTGCGCGCAGTGAGTACGTGCTTGCAGTTAAAGGTCAAGTTGTTGAGCGTGATCCAGAAACATTTAACGACAACTTGTTTACAGGTAAAATCGAAATTCGCGTAACGGAAATCGAAATTATGAATGCGGCTAAAACTCCGCCATTTGCAATTGAGGATGGCATCGAGGTTGATGAATCAATCCGCTTGAAATATCGTTACTTGGATCTTCGTCGTCCAGAAATGCAGCAAACGCTTATGCTTCGTTCGAAAGCGGCTAAAATTTTCCGTGATTATTTGGATGAAAACGGCTTTATGGATATTGAAACACCAATTTTAACGAAAAGCACGCCAGAAGGTGCACGTGATTATCTTGTTCCTTCCCGTGTTCATGAAGGGGAGTTTTTTGCCCTTCCGCAATCTCCACAAATTTTCAAGCAGCTGCTAATGGTTGGCGGTATTGAGCGTTACTATCAGATCGCGCGCTGCTTCCGTGACGAGGATCTTCGTGCAGACCGTCAGCCGGAATTTACACAAGTCGATATTGAAACATCCTTCTTATCGCAGGATCAGCTGCTAGACATGATGGAGCAATTGATGGCGAAGCTGCTTCGTGAAACAGTTGGCGTAGAGCTTCAGCTTCCATTCCAACGCATCACGTACAAGGATGCAATGAACAAGTATGGCTCTGACAAGCCAGACCTTCGCTTTGGTCTTGAGATTGAGGATATTACAGATATCGTGGCTGGCAGCGAGGTTAAGGTTTTTGCAACAGTTGCTTCCAAGGGTGGCGTAGTTAAAGCTCTTAATGCGAAAGGCTGTGCAAACTGGAGTCGTAAGGAGCTTGACGACCTTCAGCCGTTTGCAGCACGCTATGGCGGTAAAGGTCTAGCTTGGATTCAAGTGAAAGACGGCGAGTGGAGAGGTCCAATCGTTAAATTCCTTAAAGAAGAGGAAATCGCAGCGCTTACTGAGCGTCTAAACGTTGAAGAAGGCGATCTGCTTACGTTCTCTGCAGATAAACCCAAAGTCGTTGCTGATGTGCTTGGCAACCTGCGCTTGAAGCTTGGTAAGGATCTAAATCTTATTAACGAGTCTGAGTTCAAATTTGCTTGGGTCGTTGACTTCCCATTGCTTGGCTATGATGAAGAAGCGAAGCGTTATGTGGCTGAGCATCATCCGTTCACACGTCCAAATGAGGATGATATTGCTTACTTCGATACAGATCCTGGTCAAATTCGCGCACAAGCGTATGACTTGGTATTGAACGGCTATGAAGTTGGTGGCGGCTCGATGCGTATCTACAAGCGCGATGTACAGGAAAAAATGTTCAAGGCGCTTGGTTTTACGATGGAAGAAGCGCAAGAGAAATTCGGCTTCCTGCTTGATGCATTCGAATACGGTACGCCTCCACATGGCGGTATTGCTTTTGGTTTCGACCGTCTTGTGATGCTGCTTGCTGGTCGCACAAACTTGCGTGAGACGATTGCATTCCCTAAAACGGCTAGTGCAACAGATCTATTGTGCGATGCTCCGTCAGAAGTGGAACTGTCTCAGCTAGAGCAGCTTCATATTCGTACGGTTGTGAAGCCTAAGCCTGCAGCTCAACCTGCAGCTACTGGTCAAGCAGAATAGCAGCCTGGATAAAAGGGGGAGCTCATTAACATGCTACATCAATTTTCACGAACTGAGCTGGCAATCGGTCCTGAAGGGCTAGACAAAATGAAAAACAGTACGATTGCCGTTCTTGGCATCGGGGGCGTAGGCTCTATAGCAGCGGAGGCTTTGGCTAGAACAGGAGTTGGACGCATTATTCTGATTGATAAGGATGTCGTAGACATTACGAATATTAATCGTCAAATTCATGCGCTTACGACGACAGTGGGCCAGCCGAAGGCTGATCTGATGCGTGATCGCATTAAACTGATCAATCCTGAATGTGATGCAATTTCGCTTCGCATGTTCTATACGGAAGAGACGTATGAAAAGCTGTTTGAATATGAGCTGGATTATGTTGTAGATGCGTCGGATACGATAATTTACAAGGTGCATTTGATTAAGGAGTGCCTGAAGCGCAACATCCCGATTATTTCGAGCATGGGTGCGGCAAACAAGATGGACCCTACGCGCTTCCGCATCGCAGACATCTCTAAAACGCACACGGATCCTATTGCGCGTGTCGTTCGCACGAAGCTGCGCAAGGATGGCATTAAAAAAGGCGTGAAAGTGGTCTTCTCTGATGAGGAGCCAATTAAGCCGCGAGAGGATGTAACGCAGCGTATCGTACCTGACAATGCGCCAGAAATTCGCAAGGCGCAGCAGCCGCCTTCCAGCAATGCCTTTGTCCCAAGTGTAGCAGGGCTATGCATGGTAAGCGAGGTTGTGAAGGATCTATTGAAGTAACGGTTAAGCAACTCGAATGGAAATGGCTATTGCTTAACGTCACTCTAGGAGCTGACAAGTCAGGCATTTGCGGACATGTTGTTTAACTAGTCAAGCTGCTGCGGGTAGAATATGAAGTGTCTTAGAGACTATCTAAGCCAGGTATAGGAAATTTTCTTGCCTGTCACTTGGATAGTCTTTTTTACGTATATGAAGTTTATTGGACGAGAGCGAATGCATTCTGTACAATAATGGTATTGATAATGAAAAAGGGTGACCGCTATGCAATCAACTACTCGTTTTACAGGTCGTTCAAAGCAGTATGTGAAATTCCGTCCAAGCTACCCGCAGCAAGTGTTAAGCTACTTGCAGCAAACGATTGGCTGGACGAATGAGAAGCTCATTGCAGATGTTGGAGCAGGTACCGGCATCTTCACCAAGCTGTTATTAGATCAGGGAAGCCGAGTTGTCGCAATCGAGCCCAATGATGAGATGCGCCATGCATTGATTGAGTATTTAAAACCTTATCTCGTAGAAAAAGAAGCAGACAAGCAGCTGCAAGTGATGAATGGCTCCGCCGAAGCAACAGCAATTGCAGATCATGCGATTGATGGCATTGTATGCGCCCAGTCCTTTCATTGGTTTGATGCTGGATTAGCTAGAGCTGAGTTTATGAGAATGCTGAAGCCGCAAGGCAAAGTTGTACTGCTGTGGAATCAGCGTGATGTGGAGGCTTCAGCGTTCGTTCGCGATTACGAAGAGCTGTTTATGCGCTACGGCGATCAATACGACAAAGTCAAGCACAAGCAAGTAAACGTGCAGACGCTTGCTCCTTTCTATGGTGGCAAGCAGCCTAAGCTTGAGAGTTTTTATTATGAACAGGTACTGGATTATAAAGGATTGTTAGGACGAATCCAATCCTCCTCGTTTAGTTTAACGGAGCAAGATGCTCGCTATGATGCTTTTATTGAAGATTGTAAAGCGTTATTCGCAAGACATGAGCAGGCTGGCGAGGTTAAGATGATCTATCGCACAGATCTCTATTGGGGAACGCTGAGCGAATAAGCAGATTGATGTGTAAAATGGTTCACTTATGGGTTCACATATAAGGAAGTGATGACTTGGATTTATTCTCATTGGAGGAAGAGCAGGCTCCTGCCCAGCACAAGCTGCTGGCAGATCGAATGCGTCCACAAACGTTGGATGAATATATTGGTCAAGAGCATATCGTTGGTCCGGGGAAGCTGCTGCGGCGTGCAATCGAAAGCGACCAGATCAGCTCTATTCTGCTGTATGGTCCGCCGGGCTGCGGGAAGACGACACTCGCTCATATTATTTCACAGCATACGAAAGCTGAATTTGTTAGGCTGAACGCCGTCGATGCATCGGTTAAGGATGTAAGAGAGGTAATTGAGCGGGCCAAAAACAATAAGGCGTTGTATGGAAAACGTACGATTTTGTTTCTTGATGAGGTGCATCGCTTCAACACCTCGCGGCAGGATGCGCTGCTGCCAGCTGTGGAGCAGGGCATCATCATATTTATCGGAGCAACAACAGAGAATCCGTTCCATCATGTAAATGGCGCGCTTATGTCTCGCTCAACCCTGTTCCAGCTTGAGTCACTAGAGCCGAAGCATGCCAAGCTCGCCATGGAGCGGGCAATGAAGGATTCCGAGCGTGGTCTCGGCTTTATGAAGCTAAAGGTGGATGAGGAAGCGCTCGAGCATTTGGCCTTAATGGCAGGAGGAGATATTCGCCGTGCCTTAAATGCGCTTGAGCTGGCAGCGGTAACGACTAGCTCAAGCGCTGATGGAACGGTTCATATTACGCTTGATATCGCGCAGGAGTCGATCCGCAAGCGCACAATCCGTGCGGACACCTCCATGCAGTACGATGTATTGTCGGCTTTTCATAAAAGTGTTCGCGGCTCCAGCGACGCAGCGCTTTACTGGTTTTTGTATGCGGTGGAGAAGCTGGGCATGGACCCGATGACGTTTTTGCGACGTCTCATTGTCGCTTGCAGCGAGGATATCGGCCTTGCAAACCCACAGGCAATGGTGCAGGCGGTAACGGCAATGGATGCTTATCATAAGATTGGCTGGCCAGAGGCGAAATACAATATTGCCCAGGCAATTTTATTTGCAGTGGAAAGTCCAAAGTCCAATGCAACCGCAATGGCGATTGGTAAAGCCTATCAGATGATTGAGCAGTTTGGAGTCGATGAAGTGCCGCACCATTTGCGTGATACGCATTACAAGGGGGCGGAGCAGCTCGGCCACAAGGGTTATATGTATCCGCATGATTACCCTAACCATTATGTGAGGCAGCAGTATTTTCCTGATCAGATTGCCAATGTTGAGCTGTACAAGGCAACAGAGCAGGGTGCAGAGGCGAAAATTTTGATTAATCAAGAGAAAAGAAGAAGGCAGAAGTAATAGATATAATTTCAAGAGGCTGCCCAATACGTAGCTCTTACAAAAATACGCTAGGCTTAATTGGTGCTGCACCAATTAAGCCTAGCGTTTTGTGCGCATACCGCTTCCAATTGGTTGCAGGCTTAAGCCACTACCGCCCGTACTCAGCACATCGTACGTACGGCATTTGTAGACTTGCCTGTATAGATATCGATATAGTCAATTCCGGATTCGCAGGTTCCTTCTAACTCCCACTTTACCTCATACTGGTTTTCCTTTTTAGTTACCGATATGATCGTAATTGGTTTGTTAACGTATTTTATTACTGCATCCTCTGCTTCGGTTTCGGTTATTTCGTCAAGGAAAAACAATAAATATTCCTCCCGATCAGGGAAGCTAAACCCAATATCAGCGCTGCAATCACTTAGAACATATTCGGTGCGATTTGAAATTTCATTGCTAGGCCGTTTGTTAAAGCTGCTGCACGTTGTTGCTTCGATCCCTTTATGATTCCCACCAAACTTATCCCAGGTATTGTCCCGTTCATAGTGAATGTCCTGACCGTCAAATTTCAAGTCAAGAAAAATAGGATCACCCTCGTCAGTGAAGCTAACAATCGTTAGCTGGCTTTTTTTATGCTTCTGAATTCGATCGTGGAATAAATCGAGTCTATCAACGTTGGCAATCCCATCTGGTCCAATTGCGACATAACCAGCTTTTTCGGCTTCAGCGAAGGACATATCTCTATGATTTGACATTACGTTGTTATATGCTGGGCAAGAGGTGATAGCAAAGATCAGTATGAATACGAACAACCATTTTTTGAGCATTTCCATTCACCTCGCATTCCTTTAATGGAACAGACGTAATGTGCTTGGAAATGTTACAGTTATTTGTGAAAATATGTAATTTTCTGTTTCTATGCGTAAATTATACCTGAGACTAAAGCTGTTCTATTCCTCAAAGAACAAGCAAAAGCTGCCTCACATGTCATCGAAGTGACAGGAAGCAGCTTTACTGATGGTGAAGCAGATATTATTTATTGCGTCTAAACCTCCAGCCGAACACTTTAATATGGACCAGCCACTTGCTGAGCCAGTAAGCTGCAATATATAAAACTATAAATACAATAACAAGCGGTCGGAATACGATCCATGCTATGATCCAGCATAAGAAGACCTGCCACGGCTTCATGCGATTAATCCATTTGGTAGGAGTAAGAAGAATACGGTAAAAAACATACGTTTTTTGCAGCCCTTCCAAATATTCAGTGCGAATCTGTTCATTGTCTGGGTCAAGCTGAATCGCATTTTTAAGATAAAGCAGCTGGGCTTGATCGTCACCGCGCTTGTCAGCGGACCAGCTTAAATAGAGATAGACCATTTTGGATTCTGTCTCACGTTTTAGCGCTTCCTTCTCAAGCTGCTTAGCGGCATCAAAATGACCAAGCAGTGCCTCAATATAGCTTAAGGTTGCCAGATATAAAGCCTGCTCGGGCTCAAGCTCAAGGGCTATCAGAATGTGTTCATTGGCATCCTGAAACTTATTGCGTCTAAGCTCTCTGTTCGCTAACAAAAAGTAGTAGAAGGCTTCATCAGGATCAAGCTCCAGCGCCTGATCGATGATCGAATCGAACTGCTTCCAGTTTTCGGTATCATAATAGACAACAGTTTGAACATACCAGGCTTGCAGGTTTTCAGGATTACGCTGCAGCGCTTCTTTGCACCAATGAAGGGCTTGCTCATACTGCTCCTGATAGTAATGAATAAGTGCGATGGTTGAATAAGCTTCCGAGTCTTCAGGATCCTCTTGAATTAATTTTAAAGCTTCATCCAGTGCCTCTGAATATCTTTTCCATTCCATAAGCTGATGGACTCGGGAAAGCGTAACGGTATAAAGTAGTTCCACATTGATTCCCTCCTGCAATGGAGTAATAGTTTTCTTATTTTAATCCGTTGCCCTTCATATAAGCCAAAATGCTCTCATAATCACCGTTAGGATCACTGAAGGTCGCATAGTTTTTGGCAGTTGAGAACCATTCAACAGTTGTTGCTTTACGGCGTTTAGCGGCTTGCAGCAGGTCGCTTTGCTCAATCGGTTGAATGCTGCCTGTCTCAAGCGTCCGTTCAAGTGCTCGCTCAACAGCGTCGCGCACAAGCTGCTCAAGATCGGCACCAGAGAAATGCTTTGTCAGCTTGGCGATTTGATGCAGATCCAGTTTGCCTACAGGCTTGTTGTCAAGCTTAAGCTTGAGGATTAACTCACGTTCAGGCTCAGCGGGTGGCTGTACAAACATCATATGGTTGAATCGGCCAGGCCTGCGAAGAGCAGAGTCCAAATACCAGGGTATATTGGTAGCTCCGATTACAAATACGCCGCTATTGAGCGCTTGAATGCCATCAAGCTCTAGCAGCAGCTGATTAACGAGCATACGATCATGATGCTGACGCATTTGATTGCGGCTGCCTCCCATAGCATCCAGCTCATCTATGAAAATAACACAGGGCTTGTTTTCGCGGGCACGTTCAAAAATATCATGAAGATTGACTTCGCTTTGACCGACATACATCGATAGAATCGCTTGCAGCTCAATGTGCAGAAAATTGGCTTCGATCTCACCGGCAATCGAACGTGCAAGAAACGTTTTGCCACAGCCTGGTGGTCCATACAGCAGGATGCTGCCGCCAACTTCCTTTCCATACGCAGCAAAAACCTCTGGCTGCTTAATAGGCAGAATGAAATTGAGATTAATTTTTTTCTTGATGTCTTCCAAGCCACCGACGTCTTCAAAGGTTTCCTTAGGTTTTTCCGTGATGACGAGCTCCTGCTGGTCTTGATCAAAGCGCATGAGCTTGAGCTTATTGCGTCTACGTTCACTTAGTTCATCATGTCCATCATATGTCATTGAAGTATAAGCCTCCATTCACTACATTTGGTATCGTATGCTTTCATGATAGCCTATAATGGATCGGTTTGGTACTATTTGTTATTAGGGGCGGTCTGAGAACTCTGAAGAAAGCAAATGTTGCCTAAGACCATGCAAGGCGCATTGTGAAGGCGTACCGGGAGTACGTCATGCATACCAAAGCGCAGCAGGGGACGAAAAGGCGGTGAAAGGTGCCACTGTCCGACACGCCCTAAGTAAAGGAACTTGAAAAATAAAAAAGCTGCATGACATGAGTAGTATTCAAGTCATACAGCCAGTTATTGATTGATTTAGAGCATATCCAATTCTGTCGGAGCAGGTACAATGCCAAACATAACGGCAAAATATACAAAAACAATGAGCAACACACTTAGTACGACAATCCATAAGGCACTTCGCTGCTTGAAAGCAATCACAATAGTGTACAGCATTAACAGCGCAGCAGCGATAAGCAGCCCACTGCTTAAGTTCCACTGCCATATAAGCTTCAGGTCAGGTGTGAAGGAGCCCTGATAGATCATCGTAAATAAGCTTGATGGTGTTTCTGTTCGCAGCGTTTCCAGAACGTTATGCGGTGGAGCAGTCTGTCCCATAACTGCTGTAAAGCCTAGCACGACTAGAGCGAGTAGACTTTCTACCTTGAGCAACCTTCGCTGCGAGGGTAATGACCCGTTACGAGCGAGCCGCGGGTAGATGAAGCCGTTGCTGAGTGCCAGCCATAGAAGCGGCAGGATCGCAGCATGCTTTAGCAGCATCAGCTGTCCATAGCTGAGCATAAGCGCATTTGTATATTCTGGTGTTGTATAGGTCATTAGCGTAATGCCTGCGATTAGTGCGATTAGTACACATACAATTGCAAGCGGTGAAAACCACTTCAGGAAAGCAGACCAATTGGCATCATCTTGCGCAAACCAGCTTACTACAAACAAGATGCCGAGCCAGATCGCTACAGCTGTGAAGTGACCGGTATGCACAATTAGTCCATTCATAGCATCGAGTGTTGCTACATGACTACCATAACCAAGCCAAAACGTTAGCAGAAGCACTAGAATTAGTGCGACCTTCGGCATATGCCGATCTCGAGCGAATACAGGTACGCCCAAGATCGCAGCAAGACCGAGTGCGCCAAGCGTCGTCCATATCCAGGCTTCACCAATGGAAAGGTCAAGCAAAATGCTTTTCATCATGGCAGCATAGCTTAGCTTGAAGGATTCTGCGTATTCGATGGCCGTCATATGAAGCGGAATATACGAAAGCACCGGAATAGCAAGAACGGCTGTTAGGAGCAGCGCCTTAGGCACAACGACAGTTGGCTTATGGCGCTGCGGCACATTTTGCAGAATACAGCTTCCCATCGTAATGGCAAAGCATATATATAATAAAAACTCTGCGATATACGGCATGTTATTTGCGTTTACGCATTGCAAATGCAACTGCAGCTACAATAAGAATACCGATCACGACATATGGCCATACGTTGGTTGAATTGTCAGCAGCTTCGGTCTGCTCGGTAACCTGTTGATTGGAATCAGCAGCATTTGTTTCTTCTGGTTCAACATCAGTGTCTGGGGTAGGAGTAGCGGTTTCTTCCGGTTCAACAGCATCCGTTTCGGGCTCGACTGCAGCAGTTGGCTCTGGTTCAGCAGCCTGCACGGTGAACGAGTAGTTACCTTCAATCGGATGACCATCGGCTCCGATAATGTTCCATTCTACCGTATAGACACCATTAGCGAGCGGTGAGGATACTTCTCCTGTTAATTCATCATGGTTAACTGATATATTGTCAACTTGCTGAACTTCTCCTGCTTCATTTACGAGTGTAAAGGTGCTTACCGATGAAATAGTTGTATTATATTTCATTGATATTTGCGTTGGAGACTCAGCAATCGTTTCATCTGCGGCAGGCGTAGACTCGGTTAATTTGGAATGGGCGAACACCTGAACAGGCATTAACATAAAAAGTACACAGCACAACAACATCATTTTCTTCAACAGTATTTCCTCCTTAATTAGAGCGTGTCTGAGAGTCCTGATAACATTTTAGACACGCTTTATCACATTTCACTAGCATTATACCAAAGTTCTCTTCAAGAAAAGCATTCTAATCCATATAGAGTTCGAACAAGTTATGAACAAACTTAAAGAAAGTAACCTTAAAAAGGTTGTAATATCAAGCGAGCAGTACCGAATATATATGTCATAAATATGAGGAGTAGCTCAAAGGAAGGGAGGTGCGTGTCATCTGGTAATCTGGATGACATAAGAGAATTGGATGATCCCGCATCGATAGGTAGGACGTTATTGCTCATGACTCTGCTTATAACAAGCTACAGCCTAAGCGTTGTGATACAAGCATGGCTGGACAGGGGGATGATGCAGCATCGTGTAATAAATTGGATAAATCGTCACAAATGGCTGTTAAGCTTTGCTTGTTCCTTAAGCTTGCTTGCGTTAGGCATGACTGGTATGAAGCTCTCATTACAGCTGTATCAGCTTATATCGCATCAAGTTCATATTCGTTTCGAACTTCTAATGGCTGGCATGTTTTTTGCACTGGCAGGGTTGTTGCTAGTGGAGCTGCGCTATCGACAGCGGTGGATTCACTGGCTGCAGCACACGTCAACCACCAAAGAAAGTAAGACATCTTCCGCTCTGACATGGGGAGCTCCCCAAGCTGGAGACGGCATCGTTCGCGATAAAATCGCAAGAGAGGTGATGACTCCGAGAATTGATATGATCTGTCTTGAGCATCAGCAGGTTTTCGAGCAAAATATTGAGTTGGCGGTTCGACATATGCGCACGCGATATCCTGTTGTGAATGAGGATAAGGATGATATTATCGGTTTTATGCATATTAAGGATTTGCTGGCTATCTATGAGGATGAACAAGCGAGAAATGAGTGGCAAAAGTGGATTCGACCGATTATTACAGTGCCAGAGAGCATTGAAATCTCGCAGCTGCTGTCCATGATGCAAAAGCAAAAAACTCAGATTGCGTTGTTAATTGATGAATATGGCGGGACATCTGGCATGGTGACGATGGAGGATATTATTGAAGAAATTGTAGGAGATATTCAAGATGAGTTCGATCAGGAAGAGCTACGTATAGTAAAGCTGAAAACGGATGAATTTCAACTGAGTGCTATGCTTCTTATTGAAGAGGTTAACAGTTACTTTAATATTCACCTGGAGGCCGACGATATGGATTCCATTGGCGGATTTATGTATGCCAACATACAATTTCCACCTCATATTGGTCAAAGTGTCATCTATGAACAAGAAAATGAGTGCTTCATATTCACAATAACGGAAATGGATCAACTTCGAATAACTTCAGTAGGGGTAAAACGCTGCACGAACGATCTTCGCATTAATAGTCCCTTAAGGTAAAGGATATTCGATGTTGTTCAAGGATCGGTAACAAGAGTAGGCGTCATACCTCCTTGAACAACTATCGTATAGGAAATCGGTTAGCTTTTAATTTTATTGACGGTTTGGATGATACCGCCACCGAGGCAAACCTCGCCATCATACAGCACTACAGCTTGTCCAGGCGTAATTGCTTTTTGATGCTGAGCAAATGTGATAAGGGCTTCGCCATTAGGCAGCTTTTTAACCGTTACATTCTGATCAGGCTGACGATAACGGAATTTCGCAGTGCATGAAATCTCTTCAGCCTCAGATGGGACAATCCAATTCATATCGGTTGCGAGCAAGCTCTCGGAATAAAGACTTGGATGAGAATCCCCTTGAACTACATATAAAATATTGTTATCCAAATCTTTATCTGCTACGAACCATGGCTCGCCATTGCCGCTGCCGCCAATGCCTAAACCTTGACGTTGGCCAAGCGTATAATACATTAAGCCGTCATGACGGCCCTTAACCTCTCCGCTTACAATATCCACCATATTGCCTGGTTGCGCAGGCAAGTATTGAGACAGAAACTGTTTGAAGTTGCGCTCACCGATAAAGCATACGCCGGTACTGTCCTTTTTCTTGGCAGTGTACAGGCCTGCAGCTTCTGCGATTTTTCTTACCTCAGGCTTTGGCAAATGCCCAATCGGGAACATCGCTTTTGCCAGCTGCTGTTGATTCAATGCATTAAGGAAGTAGGTTTGATCCTTGTTGCTATCTACTCCACGCAGCAGTTTGGTTACGCCATCCTCTGAACGTTCGATTCTGGCATAATGACCTGTTGCCAAATAATCTGCATTAAGCTCCTCGGCTTTTTTCAAAAAATCACCGAACTTTATCTCACGATTACACATCACGTCTGGATTAGGCGTGCGACCGCGTTTATATTCCTCAAGGAAATAGGTAAACACTTTATCGAAATATTGCTTTTCAAAATTAACCGTATAATAAGGAATGCCAATTTGTTCACATACACGACGCACATCCTCTGCATCCTCTTCAGCCGTGCAATGCCCAAATTCATCGGTGTCATCCCAGTTTTTCATAAAAATGCCGATGACCTCATACCCTTGCTCTTTTAATAGAAGAGCAGCAACGGAAGAATCTACGCCACCGGACATCCCAATAACAACTCTTTTGTTAGAGTTAGACATTTTTCTCACCACCTTGTTCATTCAAGCAACACATATTGTATCATAGAACAGAAAGTTTTTCATTTAACATGTTTGAAAAGCAAGACGATTGTGAATAGATATGATACCATATATAAGAATAACCATATAAGAATAATGGGATTACAATGTTTTAACAAAGGAGTACAAAAATATATGAAAATTTCAACTAAGGGAAGATATGGTCTAACCATTATGATGGAGCTGGCTGCTAAGTTTGGAGAAGGACCTATTTCTCTCAAAAGCATTGCAGAGAAAAATAGCTTGTCTGAGCATTATTTGGAGCAGCTTATTGCACCGCTTAGAAATGCAGGCTATGTTAAAAGCATTCGTGGCGCATACGGCGGATATGTATTGTCTAAGGAACCTTCAGAGATTACAACTGGCGACATCATACGGATTTTGGAGGGACCAATTTCTCCTGTTGATTTTACAGAAGAGGATGATCCGGCTAAGCGTGATCTGTGGCTTCGCATTCGCGACAGCATTGCAAATGTTATGGATTCCACGACACTGGAGCATTTGATTAATTACAAAGAAGACGACAATAGCAACGGTGAAGAAAGCTATATGTTCTATATTTAATGGAGTGTGCGGATCATGTTGAAGACCTATTATTTTGATCATGCAGCGACAACGCCGATTCATCCTGATGTTGTAGCTGCGATGATCGACACCATGCAGCAGGGGCCGACCAATGCATCGAGCATGCATCATTATGGCCGGGCTGCCAAAGCACATTTGAATCGCTCACGGGATGCTATTTCAGCTCATTTGGGATGTAAACCAAATGAGCTTATCTTTACATCTGGGGGAACAGAAAGTGACAATCTGGCGATTGTTGGCGCCGCGCGTGCTCAAGCAGCCAAGGGAAGAAAAGGGTTGATTACTTCCTCAATCGAGCATCATGCTGTGCTGCATGCCATGCAGTGGCTGGCCGAGCATGAAGGCTTTAAGCTGCATATTATTGAGGTTGATGATACGGGCACGATTCTGCTTGATCAGTTGAAGGACAAGCTGGATGAGTCGATTGGGCTCGTTAGTGTGATGCATGCCAATAACGAAGTCGGTACGATTCAGCCAATTGTAGAAATAGGAAGGCTTGCTCATGAGGCAGGCGCATTGCTGCATGTTGATGCGGTTCAATCGCTAGGACATCTGCCGATGCAGCTCCATGAGCTGCCAGTTGATCTTATGAGCTTCTCTTCTCATAAAATCAATGGGCCGCAGGGCATAGGGGCATTATATGTTGCCCATGGAACTCCGCTAGATGCGATTGTTCAAGGAGGGTCTCAAGAACGAAAGCGCCGCGCAGGAACAGAAAATGTAGCGGGAATTGTCGGTTTTGCAAAAGCTCTTGACATTTGTGTGAACGAGCGTAAAAATTGGCAACCTTTTGTCGCCCAATTGCGTAATAAATGGGTAGAGCTGTTACAACAAGGATTGGACCAGCATCCTTTCATTATTAATGGACATGCGACAAATACGCTGCCAAACATAGTCAACATAAGCTTTATTGGAGTAGATACAGAAAGCATGCTTATGAATTTGGACATGGCAGGCATAGCTGCTGCGAGTGGTTCTGCTTGCACATCAGGTTCCTTGGAACGCTCTCATGTATTGAAGGCAATGAGCTTAAGTGAAGAACGACTGAATAGTGCAATTCGATTTAGTTTCGGAATGGGCAATACAATCGAGCAGCTGCAGGAGGCTGCCCCGATCGTTGCGAGCATCGTGAAACGTTTATCTGCATCCTAGATGCTTGGCTGGGCGAATTGCGCAGCCGGAAGCATCAGTAACATTTCAATAAATGGGCATGCTACGCTTAGCCAGACTGATTAGTGTACATCTTTTCGAACACGATGGAGTGGTTGGAGGTAGCATAACTTGATTCGATTACAGCAGCTGATTGGCTTACCCGTTATTGCAATGAATAGTGGAAAACAAATTGGAGTCGTTCAGGACGCATGGTTTGATGAGCATTGGCGCATGCAGGGTCTGGTACTTGAATATGCAAAGTGGTTTGCTATGAAGGTGCGGATCGTTCCGTGGAGCAGCGTGTTATCATGTGGCGAGGATGTTGTATTTGTAAAGGATGAATCGCAAATGGTAACAAGCAAAAGACAGCTTTTGCAGCGCGGCTTTAGTACAGGTGTCATTCATTTGAAGGATATGCCGGTCATAACGGTAACAGGATCGCAGCTAGGGCGTGTGTCAGATGTATATTTTCAGCCATTACAGGATACACAGATAGTAGGGTACGAGCTTACCGATGGTTTTGTTTCAGATCTAATAGAAGGTCGAAAGTGGCTAAAGGCTCCAAGGGATATGAATGATGTATTACTTGGACAAGATGCGATCATCGTTCCTGCTGTTAGTGAATCAGAATTGGAGCCAGTCGCAGCTTCCAATTTTAGAGGGTAGGGAGAAATGTGTATGAGATGTCCGAACTGTAATTCCAAAGATATAGGAAAAATTGGTTCCCATCAATTTTATTGCTGGAGCTGTTACATAGAGCTGACGGTGAACGGCGATAAAATGTCAGTTTATCAAGTAGAAGAAGATGGGACGCTGAGCTCGCTCGATGATTTGTTTTTTGACGAGCAGCCAGCAACTACAGATATGCATATTAACGGGTAAACGAGATCATTATATATTAAACGGCAGTCCATTTTGGATTGCCGTTTTTTGTGCTGAATAGGAATACTTGTACATATAATGACAAAGAATAGCTAGAATGAGGGTGGTGAGTATGTGGAGAGGTTTACAAAGAATAGATTATTCGTTGCATTAGTCTATACGATACTGCTGCTGTTTGTCATTTACTTTCTTCTGCTGTTAAAGCCGATTATCGTAACGATTTTTTCGTTCTTAAAGGCTGTACTTGGACCATTTATTATTGCGATGATTATTTCTTATATTCTAAATCCGGTTGTAAGTATGCTGCATGATCGAAAAGTGCCTCGGACTATGGCTGTACTGTTAATCTATGCCGTTTTTTGTACGATATTAACGGTGATTTTAGTTAACTTTATTCCGATGTTTATTGATCAGATGCAGGAATTAAACAAGCATCTCCCAGAGCTCACGATGCGAGCACAAAACCTGGTTATCGATATAAACAATAACTCATCCCTACCGGAAAGCTTCCGTGAAGGGGTAAACAAATTGCTTGTGCAGGTTGAAAAACGCGTGTCGGAAACACTATTAACCTTTGTAGACAATATTGGCGGCATGGTCAATGCATTGTTTATTGCCTTTGTTGTTCCGTTTCTTGCTTTTTATATTTTGAAGGATTTTGAAGTGTTCGAGCGAGCAATTATCAAGTATGTGCCGAAAACCCATCGTAAAAATACAATTCGTCTTCTGAAGGATGTGGATACCGCGCTTGGCAGTTACATACGCGGCCAGTTGCTCGTGTGCATTATTATTGGAACCTTTGCTTATATCGGTTATTTGTTTGTCGACATGCCTTATGCGCTGCTGTTGGCAAGTATTGTTGCAATTACGAATGTGATTCCGTATATTGGTCCATTTATTGGTGCAGCGCCGGCACTGCTTATGGCCTCTACTATTTCCGTTAAAATGATGATGATGGTCGTCATTGTCAATACAGTTTGTCAAATATTAGAGAGCAATATTATCTCTCCACAGGTCGTTGGTCGGACGCTGCATCTGCATCCGCTCATTATTATTTTAGCGGTGCTTGTAGGCGGCCATCTCGCAGGAGTGATCGGAATGATATTGGCCGTGCCGATCTTTGCCTCGGGGAAGGTCATTATTCAGCATATGTTTGCCTACTATGTCCGCCGCAAAATTATTTGACAACAGCATTTGACAGTATGTTTCGCTCTAGCTATAATTTGAAAAAGATGTATATGAAAAAACGTGGATGAAAACAAGTAGATCATAGCCCATTAGCCAGAGAAGGTGCTTCATTCCGAGCAGGAATGGTTGAGAGAGCACTACTAATGAAGAATGATGGAAAGCTATTTCTGAGTGTGAGTCAAGCTCATCGGTGGGACCCGTTATCGTCCATGAGGCGATTGCTTATGTTTGTCGAGCAATAACCAGGGTGGTACCGCGAACGATGATTCGTCCCTGTTTCTAACAGGGACTTTTTTATTATTTAAAACCACACATTCAATATTCAGGAGGAATTATGCAATGAAAGCTAGCGAAATACGTGCAAAATGGTTGGCATTTTTTGATAGTAAAGGACATGCAATCGAACCAAGTGCTTCACTTGTGCCGCACAATGATCCATCTCTGCTTTGGATCAATGCAGGCATGGCGCCGCTAAAGCCTTACTTCGACGGACGTGTGAAGCCTGAGAATCCGCGCATTACGAACTCGCAAAAATGTATTCGTACGAACGATATCGAAAATGTCGGCAAAACACGCCGCCACCATACGTTCTTCGAGATGCTGGGCAACTTTTCGATCGGTGACTATTTTAAAGAAGAGGCTATTACGTGGGCTTGGGAGTTTCTGACGGACAAAAAATGGATTGGCTTCGATCCAGATCGTTTGTCTGTTACGGTGTATCCAGAGGATGAGGAAGCTTTTAAGTTTTGGAATGAAAAAATCGGCTTGCCTGCTGAACGCATTTACAAGCTTGAGGAAAACTTCTGGGATATTGGAGAAGGCCCGTGCGGTCCATGTACTGAAATTTTCTATGACCGTGGAGAAAAATACGGTGATCTGAATGATCCTGAATGCTGGCCAGGCGGCGAAAATGAGCGTTTCCTTGAAGTATGGAACCTTGTATTTTCACAGTTCAACCATAATAAAGATGGCAGCTATACGCCGCTGCCTAATAAAAATATTGATACTGGTGCTGGCTTGGAGCGTTTTGCATCTATTTTGCAGGATGTTGACTCCAACTTTGACACGGATTTGTTTATGCCAATTATCGAGCGTACATGCGAAATTGCTGGCGTAACCTATAAAGCAAAAGAAGAACAGGATATCGCGCTTAAAGTGATTGCCGATCATATTCGTACTGTGGCATTTGCTGTTGGCGATGGCGTTATGCCTTCTAATGAAGGCCGCGGCTACATTATTCGCCGCTTGCTTCGCCGTGCTGTTCGTTATGGAAAAACACTAGGGATCGACAAGCCGTTTTTGTTTGGTTTGACAGAAGTAGTCGGTCAAATTATGGGCGAATACTATCCGACTGTTGTCGAAAAGCGTGAATTTATCGAGAAGGTGATTCGTACAGAGGAGGAGCGCTTTCATGAAACGCTGTCCGATGGCTTGGTGCTCCTGTCCAATCTGGTTGCAGAAGCGAAGGGGAACGGCATTACAGTAATTAACGGCGACGATGCTTTTAAGCTATATGATACATATGGCTTTCCGTTTGATTTGACTGAAGACTTTGCGGCGGAGCAAGGCATGACCGTTGATCGTGAAGGCTTTGATGCTGCGATGGAGGCACAGCGTGCAAGAGCTCGCGCTGCGCGTCAAGATACCGGTTCAATGAAGGTTCAAGGCGGACCGCTTGCTGATTTAACGGTAAGCAGTCAATTTGTTGGGTATACTGATCTTAAGACGGATGCAATCATCACCGCTATTGTGTTTGATGATCAGCTTGTCGATGAAGTTCCAGCTGGCAATAATGTACTGCTGCTGCTAGACCGTACGCCATTTTATGCTGAAAGCGGCGGACAGATTGGCGATCGCGGGATGATTAAGGGTGACGGCTTCGTTATCGAGGTTGAGAACGTCACGAAAGCGCCACATGGACAAAGTCTGCATCAGGCAACTGTAGTTGAAGGTATTGCAAAGGTGAATGCGAGCGTTGTAGCTGAAGTGGAAAAATCGAGCCGTGAGGATATCGTGAAAAATCATACAGCGACTCACCTGCTGCATAAAGCGTTGAAAGAAGTTCTTGGCGATCATGTTAACCAGGCAGGCTCATTAGTAGAAGAAGAACGTCTACGTTTCGACTTCTCCCACTTTGGCTCTATTACAGCTGAAGAGCTTGTTGATATTGAGCGCCGAGTTAACGAGCAGATTTGGCTGGGCACACCTGTAGTCATTGAGCAAATGCCAATCGATCAGGCAAAGGCAAAAGGCGCGATGGCATTGTTTGGCGAAAAGTACGGCGATATTGTTCGCGTTGTTCAAGTTGGCGGCTACTCTATTGAGCTATGCGGCGGCTGTCATGTTACCAACACATCAGAAATCGGAATCTTCAAGCTGCTGGGCGAGAGTGGAATAGGGTCTGGCGTACGTCGTATTGAGGCGGTAACCGGCAAGCAGGCGTATGTATATTATGAATCTCAGCTTGATCTATTAAAGCAGGCTGCTGCACAACTGAAGAGTAATGTTGGCGATGTTCCGAAGCGTATTGATGCACTTCATGGTCAAGTGAAGGAGCTTCAACGTGAAAATGAATCGCTGCAGAGCAAGCTTAGTCACATTGAAGCGGGTTCATTGCTTGATGGTATAGTAAAAATTGGAGAAATTTCTGTACTATGTGCAAAAGTAAATGCATCCAATATGGAAGCGCTGCGTACTATTGTAGATGAGCTGAAAACGAAGCTGCCTACTAGTGTGATCGTATTAGGCGCTGCTGCTGAAGATAAGGTTAATTTGGCAGCTGCAGTTTCTGCTGATCTAGTGAAGAAAGGATTCCATGCTGGGAAAATTGTGAAGGAAGCAGCTCAGCATTGTGGTGGTAATGGTGGTGGTCGTCCAGACATGGCACAAGCAGGCGGTAAGGATATCGAAAAACTTGAAGAAGCATTGAAACTTGCTCAAGAAGTAGTTGTGCAGCAAGCAAATGTGATATAGTAGAGATATGCCATATACCGTGGTTATGTTAGAGGGGGTGTTGCTGATGAGTTCAATGGATCAGACGATGAAGTTTAGTGTGAAGAGTGAAGGAGAGCATTCTTCAGAAGATGTTCTGCTTAAGGTATATGATGCCTTATTGGAGAAAGACTATAATCCGATTAACCAGATCGTCGGCTATCTGTTGTCAGGAGACCCCGCATATATCCCACGACACAATAACGCAAGAAGCATGATCGGCAAGAAGGAGCGAGATGAGCTTATCGAAGAGCTGGTGCGCTTCTATCTCTTGCACAAGAAACAAACTTAAGGGGCCGTACAATATGAGAGTCATGGGATTGGATTATGGTGATCGTCGGATTGGAGTTGCGGTTAGTGACGCACTTCGATGGACGGCACAAGGGCTAACCGTCGTTGAGAAAAGACGAGATGGCGGAGAACTAGACAGGATCGCTGAAATTGTCAAGGAACATGAGGTTTCTGAGGTCGTGGTTGGTTTGCCCAAAAACATGAACGGTACGATCGGTCCTCGCGGTGAGATTTGCCAAGCTTTTGCGGAACAAGTCCAGCAAAAGCTCGGTTTACCTGTCCACCTTTGGGATGAGAGATTAACCACTGTTGCAGCAGAGCGCACGTTGGCAGAAGCCGAAATTGGTCTGAAAAAACGAAAGCAAGTTGTTGACAAGATGGCGGCTACGCTTATCTTGCAAAATTATCTTGATTCTAAATGAAAAGGTGAGGGTTAATATGGCAAATAACGAGCAGAACTATGAAGAACCAGAAATTATCTACATTCCGGATGAGGATGGCAACGAGGAAGAGTTCGAAGTCATTATGAAGTTTGAAGTGGATGATTCCGATGCAAAATATATGATGGTCGTCCCTCTTATTTCAGAAAATGAAGATGAGGATGAAGTGTACGCATTCCGTTATACGGAAGATGGAGATGATCTTCAGCTGTATACAATTGACGACGAAGAGGAATGGGCGATCGTTGAGGAAACATTCAACACATTGCTAGGCGAGCTGGAGGATTAAGATGGCATTCGAATATCCGAAAGGTGCTCCTACGCGCTCATCAAGTCTTCATGAGCATTTTGGCAGTGAAGTCGAGTTGCTGAATGAAGATGGAGCAGCCGAGTCATTCACGATTAAGCAGGAGTTTACGTGGGGAGATATTACTTACGTTGCGCTGCAATCTGATGCGATGAAAGCAGAGGATGAGGTCGAATTCATGAGAGTGATCACTGAAGGTGACGACATCGAGCTGGAAAGCATTGTAGATGAAGATGAATGGGAAGCTGTGTCAGAAGCGTATGATGATTTATTGTTTGTCAATGAAGAGAGACCTTAATTGAAAAGCGTTCATCAAAAAGAGCGGATTGTACCGCTCTTTTTGATGATGTTATACAGAATAAGAGAGGTGCAGAGCTTTTGAATCATGTAGATGAGGAAGTGCTGGAATCAAAACCAGTAAAAACAAAAAAGCCGAAGCGCAAAAAGCCGCGAGTTTGGCTTGTTTCCTTCTGGGTTTGTTTCTCCTTGCTTTTTCTTATGGTGGTCGTTGCGGTAAGCGGCTTGTATTATGTCTGGAATCAGCTGAGTCCTACGAAAGCAGGCCCGCCTGTAGAGGTGACGGTAACAAAAGGGATGTCCGCCAACGGTGTTTCCAAGCTTCTTGAGGAACATGGAATTATAAAAAATAGCTTTATATTCGGATATTATCTAGTATTGAAAGACGAAGGAGCAAATTTTCAAGCGGGAAAATATCTTCTTACTCCGGGAATGGATAGAGCTGAAGTTATAGCTAAACTGAATGCAGGCGATGTCATTGCAGAAGAAACGATTACATTCACCATACCAGAAGGCTACAACATTGAGCAGATTGCGGACAAGCTCGCTGCAGAAGGTTTAGGGGATCGTGATACCTTCTTAAGTCTGGCGAATGAAGATCGCGCATGGGCTGGAGCAGAGACGGTACTGCTGCTTCCGAAGGAATTGAACAATGTAAAATACCGTCTGGAAGGGTATCTGTTCCCTGACACGTATGAGTTTGTAAAAGGGATTACGGAAGAAGAAATTGTGCTGCGATTGCTGAGAGAGCAGGATCGCAAGCTGGCGACCTTGCCAGAGGATTGGGTTGATCAGCTAGATGTTCTCAATATTTCAATGCACGAGCTGCTTATTATCGCATCATTAATTGAGCGTGAAGTAGTCGTTGATGCCGAGCGCCCTATTGTTGCCGGAGTCATTTATAATCGTTTGAAGCAGCCAATGAGACTGCAAATCGATGCTACGATTCAATATGCTCTGGGTGAGCAGAAGGATGTTCTATCATTCGTCGACACGGAGCTTGATAGCCCGTACAACACGTATTTGATAGATGGTCTGCCTCCTGGACCAATCGCAAATCCAAGTTTGGATTCTATTAAAGCTGCATTATATCCGGAAGAACATCGTTACTTCTATTATGTGACGAAGAAGGATGGTACGAACACACATCTATTTGCTGAAACGTATAGTCAGCACCAACGAAATATTGAAAATAGCAAGCGAACGGCTCAGTAATGGGCCGTTTCTTGAATGAGGTGAGGAAACAATGTCGTATACTCCTGAATTGCTGGCGACTGCTGCTAACATGGAGGAGCTGGAACAGCTGCTAGAGGCTGGTGCTAATGCGATTATCGTAGGCGAAGCAAAATTCGGAAGCAGGCTAGCAGGCCAATTTAACCTTGAAATGATTAAACAAGCAACCGAGCTTGCACATCGCAAGCAGGCAAAACTGTATGTATCGATGAACAATTTGATCGATAATGCAACGGTGGAAGAGCTGCCGCAATATATCCAATCGATTGATTCGTTCGGGGTAGATGCAATTGTTTACGGTGACCCTGCTGTTTTAATGACAGCAAAAGAAGTTGCGCCTGGCATGAAGCTGCATTGGAATGCAGAAATGACATCTACCAACTACGCAACAGCAGAGTATTGGGCGCGTCGCGGCGCTAGTCGATTTGTAATGGCGCGTGAGCTCAATATGGAGCAAATTATCGAAACGAAAGAGAACAGCAAGCTTGAAATTCAGGTTCAGGTGCATGGCATGACAGCGATCTATCATTCGAAGCGGTCGCTTGTTCAAAGCTATGCCGAGCATCATGGAAATGAGAAACGTTATGCCGAGCTGCAGCATGCTGCTGGCCTTTATCTGATGGAAAATGATCGTCCGGATGAGCGTTACCCGATCTTTGAGGATCATTACGGGACGCATATTATGAGCTCGGATGATATTTGCATGCTGGAAAATATGCATGAACTGCTAGAAGCGCAGGTTGATAGCTTTAAGATAGAAGGCATCTTGAAGCCCGTTTCATATAATGTAACCGTTGTGAAGGCTTATCGTGCTGTAATTGATGCGTATATGGCTGATCCTGAGGGTTATCAGTTTGATGAATCGCTGCTTGATTCGATTCGTGAGTTGCAGGATCCAGGTCGTGAGTTAAGTTTCGGTTTCTTCTTTAAAGAACAAGTATATTAATAGGTTTTGCTTTAGGAGGGTTAGGAATGAGTACGACAACGAAGAGAGTTCGCCGTTTTTCTGGGAAGCGTAATCGCTTGGAACGTCCAGAGCTGCTTGCACCTGCAGGCAATTTGGAAAAGCTGAAATTTGCTGTACACTATGGCGCTGATGCAGTATATATTGGCGGTCAGCAGTACGGTTTGCGCTCCAACGCCGATAATTTCAGCTTTGAAGAGATGAAAGAAGGCGTAGAATTCGCGAAGAAGTATGGTGCTCAAGTATTTGTCGCAACAAATATTTATGCGCATAATGAAGACTTGGCTGGTATTGAAGAATATTTGAAAAATCTCGAGGATGCTGGCATTGCAGCGATTATTGCAGCCGATCCGATTATTATAGAGACAGCGCAGCGTGTAGCTCCTAAGCTGGAGGTTCATCTTAGCACACAGCAATCGGCCTTAAACTGGAAGACCGTCCAATTTTGGAAGGAAGAGGGCTTGCCGCGTGTCGTTCTAGCACGTGAAACTAGCTTTGAAGAAATTCAAGAAATTAAGGAGCACGTAGATATTGAGATTGAAGCCTTCATTCATGGCGCAATGTGTTCTTCTTTCTCAGGTCGTTGTGTATTGTCGAACCATTTTACAGACCGTGATTCCAATCGTGGAGGCTGCTGTCAGTCTTGCCGCTGGAAATATGACCTGTTTCTTGAAGGGGCTCCTGTCAATGAAGAGGGGGAAGATCCATTCACAATGGGCTCCAAGGATCTATGCATGATTGAGCATATTCCTGACCTGATTGAGGTAGGAATAGATAGCTTTAAGATCGAAGGACGCATGAAGAGCATTCATTATGTCGCAACGGTTGTCAACGTGTATCGTCAGGCGATTGATGCTTATTTCGCAGATCCTGATCATTATGAACTGAAACAGGAGTGGCTGGACGAAATTCAGAAGGCAGCCAATCGTCCACTTAATACGGGATTTTTCTTGGATGTTCCTGGTGCTGAGGATCACATTTATACTGCGGAAGAGAAACCAGTACCTTATGATTTTGCTGCTGTCGTCCACGATTATGATGATGAAACGCAGTTCGCAACGATTGAACAACGCAGTCACTTTGTTGTAGGTCAGGAAATCGAATTTGTAGGTCCAAACGGCCGTTACTTTAAGCAAACGGTGACCGAACTTGAGGATATGGATGGCAACAAGCTCGATGTTGCTCGTCATCCACTGCAAAAGCTGCGTATTCGTACGCTGAAACCTGTTCAACCGATGGATATTATGCGCAAAAAAATTAGATAAGCAACATTGCTGTGCAGCCAGACCCATGTCGATAAATAGATATGGGTCTTTTTTACTTCTGCGCATTGACAATTCTCGCGGCTTAACAAATAATAGAGCTTAAGACATATGTTTGATTACATATGAAGGTCTTTTTAAAAAACTAAAAATGTAAGCGTTTAACTCATCTAAAAGGGCGGTGCTATTATGGGGACTAAATCGAAAGAGAAAGATTCAGCTAAAGCAGAGAGAAAGAAATCAGCATCACTTAACATGAATCCGCTTCGCTCAGTTGGGACGAAATTGTTTGTTTATATTTTTGGCGGGATACTGGCATGTGTGATCGCAATGGGTGTTATGGCTTTTAATGAATCGAAGCGCATCATCGAAACGAAGGTATCCGAATCAAGTCAGCAAACGATTAATCAGTTGGCGGTAAATCTGGACAACATAATGAAGAAATATGATGACATTACGCTTCAAGTTATGGTAGATTCAGATTTTCATAGTATGGTAGATACGATACTGAACAATCAGTCAGGTGAGTATGAGCGTTTTGAAGCACAGAAAGACATTTCAAGCAAGCTGCAAAGTATTATTTTCGGCAACGATCATATAACAGGCATTGCGCTTTTGCCAGTTCACACAGGACTCAATATTATTACGGCCGGAAGTGCTCAGCAATCTAAGGTAGAAGCTTTGCTTGAGGAGCCTTGGGTAGAAGAGGTAAAGGAAATGAACGGGCGTACATTATGGCTGGATAGTCGTCCTGCCGGATTGACTTCTGCGAATTCAACAGCAAGCTTCGGTGTTGCCCGGGTTCTTAAAAATACGACGAGCAGTGTTGCACAGTATATTTTGCTGCTTGATATATCAACTAGTGGAATTAAGGATGAATTGAACAAGGTATCGCTAGGCGAGGGCAGCCGTATCTCTATCGTTAATGCAGATCATAACTATATGATTCATAATGATAATAGTAAAGTTATGACAAAGGCTCCTTTTTCTTTGGATGGTTCAGATGCTAACAGTGTGAGTGCGAATATTGAAGAGGTTGGCGACGTTTTGCTAATACATAATAGGCTGGCGCATAATAACTGGTATTTGGTAGGCGATATTCCAGTACAAGAGCTGGTAAAGGATGCGGATGTTATTCGCAGCTTGACTATTAACCTTTCCATAATCGCAGCACTCATTGCAATCGGTATCGCAGCAATCGTAATTGTGACAATTGGACGTCCGTTAATCAAACTGCGTGATCTCATGCAAGAGGGCGCAAAAGGCGACTTGACTGTACGCTCAACAATTGCTAAGCGAAAGGATGAAATAGGGCAATTAAGCGAGAGCTTTGATCAGATGATGTCACAGATTAAACAATTGGCTGTACAAACAAAAAGCTCAGCCGATGCTGTATTGACAACCTCTACGACTTTAACAGAAGCATCAACTAAAACGGCTATTTCAGCAAAGGAAATTGCGGTTGCGACTGAAGAAATTGCGAAAGGTTCAACTAGCCTTGCAGTTGAAGCCGAACGCGGCAATGAAATTACGTTAATGATCAATGATCAGATGAAGCAGGTGCTTGCTGCCAATGAGCAAATGACACAATCCGTATATGAGGTCGAGCAGGCCAGCGGCAAAGGTACAGCGTATATGGCCGAATTAATTGAAAAGACGGGGGCAACGGAGTTTATGACCCGCGAAATGGTCAATAAGGTCGATGCCTTAAAGGAAAGTACGCGATCCATCGTTCAAATATTAGATGTTCTGAATGCGGTCACTAAACAAACGAATATTTTGTCACTTAATGCCACAATTGAAGCATCTAGAGCGGGGCAAGCTGGCAGAGGTTTTATGGTCGTTGCTAATGAAATTCGCGAGCTCGCTGATCAGTCTACTCAATCCATTGATGTTGTCGCTCAAATTACCGATCGAATACAGAGCGAA
This sequence comes from Paenibacillus septentrionalis, assembly GCF_042659865.1. NCBI lineage: Bacteria > Bacillati > Bacillota > Bacilli > Caryophanales > Paenibacillaceae > Paenibacillus > Paenibacillus septentrionalis. The sequence goes on along the minus strand of NZ_JBHSTE010000001.1, from coordinate 583,155 downwards.
ATTGTGGAGACGGTAGATGTACTATCCAAAGCATATCCAATGTTTCAGGAACAGATTCATTCTGTCAAGGAAGCTAATGTTATATTTGAAAATGTACAGCAGCAAATGGGAAGCTTGATTGCGAAACTAGAGGAAGTGACGAGCTCAGTAAATAAGCTGGAGGCTTCGCAGCTTGTGCTCAATGAAGCAATGACTAATGTAAGTGCCGTTGCCGAAGAGTCCTCTGCAACATCTGAAGAGGTTGCCAGCTTGAGTTCGGAGCAGCTAAGTGTAAGTGATAATTTAGTCGTACTGTCTACTGAATTAAGTCAAGTGTCGAACGCACTAAAAGAAACATTAGCTCAATTTAAAGTTTGATAGCAGGAAGTTGATAAGGGGCATTTGCGATGGCAAATGCCCTATTTTTATAGGCAAAAAGAATGAGGAGATTTGGAAGAAAACGAAAAATAATAATAAATTTGAGAATAGTCAATTAGAAAAATGTAGAATTTTGTCCAACATTGATGGTATGATAATAGAAGTTTATTCATGTACTTCATAAGTTGGACAATAATTTAAGGTGGTGCTAGACAGCATGAAGAAAGGCAAGCAAGATCATTCTTCTTCTACTCAGGAGAAAAAAGATGTTAAGGCAGGGATGAAAAACAGTTTTGAAGTTTTGCGCAATACAGCCAAGTCTCAACTTCGAATGATGAAGAGTACGAAAATTACCCAAAGCATTGGAACAAAATTACTTATCATTATGTTTGTCAGTATCCTGCTTTGTGTAACAGCAGTAGGTACTATTTCCTATCAAAAGGCAAAAAGCTTACTGGAAAGCAACGTATCTTTCGCCAATGCACAAACGATTAAGCAAGTTGGAAACAGTATCGATACTGTAGTAAAGAGTTACATAGATGTATCATTTCAAATTATGTTTGATTCTACCATTATTAATTCCATGAAAGTAATGCTTACAACGGATAAGGTGTTCGATCAATTGGAAGCGACTCGAAATATTAACGAGAGGCTTTCGAATTATATGGTTTCGAATACAACGATTAAAAACATTGTACTCATTCCAGTTACTGATAAATCTGAGCCCATCCTGAATGGAAGCTTGACGAATTCAACTCTTCCACGTAAAACGGGCGAAGAGTATCGTGCTACAGAATGGTATAAAGAAGCTGCAGATGCATCTGGTTCAGTGGTATGGATAGAACCACAAGCTAATGGAATTGTTGAACCTACTGCGTATCAGTCAGTTGCGCTTGCACGTCTTGTGAGAGATTTGTCCAATACGGATCTATCGTATTTGCTTGTGATGGAGTTTGATGCGAAAAACTTCTTCTCAGCAGCAAATAACTTGGATTTCGGTAGAGATAGTGAAGTTGTAGTGTATGACAATACGAACAATTTCGTGTTTAATCAAGATGAGACACTTTATGGAACTGAGCCGAATATTATTATAGAAGAATCAACTAAAGAAGTGACTGCAGACAATCGTACAGTTGTTGGTACGGATGGAGTAAGCTATCTTGCTGTATTCCAGACTCTTCAAAACAATGATGAGTGGCGAGTGCTCTTGGCAATACCTGAGGAAGTACTCGCAGAACAGGCTACACCAATCCGTGATATTACCGTTATTATTTGTTTTGTTGCTGCACTAATTGCAATCGCGGTAGGTATTTTCGTAGTACGCTATGTTGGTGCACCGTTATCGAAACTAAGCAGTCAAATGGAAAAAGGCGCAAGCGGTGATTTAACAGTACGTGCTTCTACTAAGAAGCGTAATGATGAAATTGGAGTTCTATCAAAAAGCTTCGATGAAATGATGGAGCAAATTTCAAACTTGGCAAAGCAGACTACATATTCTGCTGCAGAGGTATTAAAAACTGCCTCTGAGCTAAGCGATACATCGAACAAAACGGCAATAGCAGCTAAGGAAATCGCTGTTGCAACTGATGAGATAGCAGGCGGTGCTACCAGTCTTGCTGTTGAAGCTGAAAAGGGTACAGATTTAACGAATCGCATCAACGAGCAAATGGAGCAGGTTAACCAATATGCTGATCAAATGTCTAATTCAGCTCTAGAGGTTGAGCGAGCAAGTCAGCAAGGTACAAGCTATATGGCTGAATTGATTGATAAAACGGGTACGACAGAGCAGATGACCCGCGCTATGGTAGAAAAGGTTAATGCGTTGAAAGAAAGTACAACTTCTATCGTTAAAATTCTTGATGTGTTGAATGCAGTTACGAAGCAAACGAATATTCTTTCTTTGAATGCTACGATTGAAGCGGCACGTGCTGGAGCAGCAGGCAAAGGCTTTATGGTTGTTGCTGATGAGATTAGACAGCTTGCTGATCAATCGCGTCAATCGATTGAGGTTGTTGGACAGATCACAGCGAAAATCTCTGGTGAAATTGAAGAGACCGTTAATGTGCTCACTGAAGCTTATCCATTGTTCCAAGAGCAGATTGGTTCGGTTAAGGAAGCCAATCAACTATTCCTGACAGTACAGGCTCAAATGGAACAATTTAAGGAAAGTATGAATCTGGTGACAGATTCCTTTGTTGAATTGAATAAATCGCAAGAGGTACTAAGCGATTCTATGAACAATGTAAGTGCTGTTGCGCAGCAATCTTCCGCTACAAGCGAAGAGGTTGCATCGCTTAGCACGGAGCAGTTAGGCATCAGTGAGAATCTTGTACAGCTGTCGAATCAGCTGCAACAGGTATCTAATAGCTTGAAAGATACACTATCCAAATTCAAAATCTAAACATTCAAGCTTCCAGCAAAAGCAGGCTAATTATGATTAGCCTGCTTTTTTGTTATTGCTGTATAGGTATTCGGACATACTAATACTATACAGCAAGGGGGAAGGCAGATGATTAGGAGAGCTTATTTGATTGGTTTAACATTTACTATCGTTATCGTAATCTATCTTGCTCGCTTGTTTGTCATACAGGTAACACCTGTAACGATGCCAGGCACGAGCGAATATAGCAAATACAAGCAGCATAACTGGAAACGGACCGCTGTTTCGCAGCGAAGTAAAAGGCTCCAGTTGGACGATGGAAGGGCTGTTTTTTTTGACCAGCATCGAGTTCCACTGCATACTGAGCGTTATACAACGGCAGCATTTTTTCCAATCAAACATTGGCAGGAGATTTCGATAGGTGAAATTTCGGAGCTCGCATCAATATTGAAGCGAAATGCAGGGGAGCTTTCTACGTGGCTTCGTTCCTTGGAAACAGCTGATTTTTTATATGACGAAATGGAACTGCCCATTAAACTTACCGAAGAGCAATGTCTGAAGTTGAATCGTCTTTATTTTGAAGGTTTGGAGCTTGTACCATATACAGCGAGGAATGGTCATCACCGCGACTATTTGCATGTCATCGGTTTTCTTGGTGAGCATCCTGAATGGGTGGAAGAGCATTATAAAAAGGAAATTGAGCAACTAGCGAATTGGGATCGAAATAAAAAAATTGGTGCAAGCGGACTCGAGCGTTCACTTGACCGGGTCCTTCAAGGTGTTGGGCCAACGTATATTTCATACACGTTGGATGGTCAATCCAGGTACATGTCCGGGATTGGACCTAGAGTCGTACAGCCAGAGAATCCATATTACCCTATGCATGTAATTACTACGCTTGATGAACAGCTGCAGGCGTCGCTCGAACGAATAATCGATGAGCGCGGCATTGTCGAGGGTGCGGTTGTTATGCTTGATGCTCATAATGGAGATATTAAAGCGATGGTATCTCGCCCAGCGCTTGTTCCGGGGGAATGGAACGATATCGACGAAACGAGCTGGAAAAATCACGCCTTGACTGCTTATGAGCCTGGATCAGTATACAAGATCGTTACTGCAGCGGCTGCACTAGAATATGGCGTAGTAACCGAGGATGAAAGCTTTCACTGTGATGGAGAATACGGGAAGTATGGCTTATCCTGCTGGAAAAAGGGCGGACATGGCAAGCAAACATTGGCAGAAGCCTTTGCAAACTCCTGCAATATAGTTTTTGCCACGTTGGCTGAACGATTAACGCCTAAGCAGCTTCATGATACGGCTGCATCATTAGGAGTTATCTATCCTGTAGGCTGGCATCATGATCAGGCGACTGCTCCATTTTCAGGGCCAATACGCTTGCTTGAGGAGGAAGAGGGCGGCACTTCCGTGCTTGATCAAACTCGACATGATGGAGGAATCATGGCTCAGTCAGGTATCGGTCAACGAGATGTACGCCTTACGCCATTGCAGGCAGCCAATATGCTAGTTACGATTATTAACGGTGGGGTGCAATATGAAACAAGGGTGGTGTCGAGTATCGAATATGCAGATGGTCTTACTGCTGTGGAAATGCCGATTCATACAGGACATGAGCATCGATATCGCATTCACCCTTCAACTGCGCGTCGTCTAATGACTTATATGGAAGGTGTAACAGCTCGCGGTACGGCAAGTCACCTTGCCAAAGGAGCATGGCCGCTTGCCGGAAAATCAGGAACAGCGCAATTGAGCGGCAGCCTGGCAGGTCTGAATAACCAATGGTTTGTAGGGTATGCCCCAGCGAACAAACCTAGATACACAGCTGCTGTGTTGGTACGGAAAGCGAAGCAAGGTACGTCCAACCAAGCAGCGCTGTTATTTCGAGAGGTGATGGAAGAAGCTGCACGACACGATAAGCTTGAGCAGCAGCAGGGCAAAAAAAAGTAAAACATTGGAATGTGAAGGCAAAAGAGAGCACAGACGCCGCGACGTCTGTGCTCTCTTTTATTCATCTTTGTTTTTTTCAATCGTGTCATATTCACCAATTGGCTTGCGAATCCATCGCTGTATATAGCCTTGATCATATAATGCTTTTACTAGTATAAGCAGAATCGGTGACATAATCATCCCAGCAACACCAAACAGCGATAACGATACGATCATAAATGCCAGCATCGTAAAGGCTGATACGCCAAGCGAGTCCCCAGTGATCTTCGGCTCGAGCAATTGACGGGCAATAATGACGACTAGCCATATAACGGTAACCCAGCTACCTAATGTATAGTCGCCGACAATAAACAGATACGTAATCCACGGAATGAAGATCGTACTTACGCCGAGCAGTGGCAATATATCAAAAATAGCGGCTACAATAGAAATAATTAGAGCGTTATCTACGCCTAGTATGAGCAAGGAAAGCAGGATTACAAGGAAGGTGACGCTAATTAGCTTGCTTTGCGCTTTTATGTAAACCCATATCCCTTTTAATACATTATCACGTAGGAAGAAAAACGCTTGTTTAAAGGTATTAGGCGTTTTTTCATTAGCTATACGCTTCCAATCCACAATTTCAATGCTTAGGAAGTAAGCTAATATTAACCCGATTGCAGCATTAAACAAAAAGGATGTCAGTGATGTAATAGAGTTTACGAGAAACGTCAGGCCATTCATAAGCCAGGACTGAATCTGATCCGTTGCATTTTGCAAAATAGTCGCAATTTCATCGGCAATGTTGATCTCAAAAGGAAGTCTCCCTAGCAGCTCTTCAACATATAGCGTGCCGTTGGTAATATTCGCAGTTAATATTTTTTGATACTTAGGCAAATTAGAAATCAGCTCTGTTCCTTGCATAGCCGCAATAAAAATAATTGCGCCAATTGAACCTAAAATGATAAGAGTGAACAAAATGGCTGAAATTGCTGCTGCAATGCTTTTTTTCATTCCGAGCTTATGCAGCCGTTTGGCTAAGGGCTCAATACATACAAAGATAACGAAGGAAAAAAAGATCGGTTTAGCAATATTATAAATGAGACTGAATAGCCACATCGCTAAAATAACGGTAATGACAATTAAGCCAATATCGAAGATTGTCCTCCAATATTTTTTATAAAAATGTAGCAAGCGCGCACCCTTCCTTTCACCGAAACCAGAAATAGTTTACAGCTTTAAATTCTAATGAGAAAAATGAGAGATTATGATACAATGATAGCTAGTGCATTTTGCTTCATTCGTGAATTTTCAAGCTTATATAGACTATATCATTATTTGGGTGAGGAAGACAATCATGGAAAATCTCATTACATGGGGCTTTTATTTTATGACCTTCTACGCTTTTATTCCAGGATTGCTAAGCAGAGTGTTCGGATATCGTGTATTTAAAAAAGGGGATGTCACGCGGGAATTAGCGCTCACGTTTGATGATGGTCCTGACCCTATATACACAGAACAATTATTAGATCTCTTGAAGAAATACGATGCGAAGGCTACATTTTTTGTTGTTGGCGTTCATGCCAAGCAATATCCTGAGTTGCTCCGGCGAATGAAGCAAGAAGGGCATACGATTGGTGTTCATAATTACGAGCATAAAACGAATTGGCTTATGCGACCAAAGACGGTCAAGAAGCATATTCAATTAACGAACGATATTATAGAGGAAGTAACAGGCGAGCGTTCGATATACTATAGACCACCATGGGGCATTATGAATTTGTTTGATTATCGTAATGTATCGAAGCTGCATATTGTGCTTTGGTCTTCTCTTTTTGGTGATTGGTCTGCAAAGCTGACCGCTGAGAAGCTTACAAAGCGTATGCTGAAAAAGGTGGCGCCGGGCGAAGTGCTGCTGCTGCATGACTGCGGTAGAACATTAGGTGCGGACGTCGATGCGCCTCGAAACATGCTGATTGCACTTGAAGCTTATCTTAAGGCGGCAACCGATAAAGGCCTTAAAATGGTTACTATTCCTGAATTGATCGCGCTAAGTGAAGGAAAGCAACAGCAACAGCAACAGCAACAGCAACGTTCCATAGGCAAACGTGTACTGATCAAGCTATGGCTTGGCTGGGAAACGATATTTCACAAAATGATGAAGCTTAAGCCAGTCCATATTCATGTTGAGGACGATCCTATGCTGCATTATCGTTTAATCAAGTATAAGGGAAATGAGCTCGAGCTCCATAAGGACGAGAAGCTGAATGAGGGAGATTTGATTGCAGAGTTGCATTTTGACAATAAAAGACTCTCAGAAATCGCATTTACTTCCAAAAATCCGCTTGTTGTCGCAGTGAAAACGATTCGTGAGGTAGAAAAGGCGCTGCCTAAGCTAGCTGTTATGCTCGCAGCAGAAAAACAAGCCAAAGATATTAAGGCGATACACGGTATTACGATGATTAATCGAGGCGCTGATAAGCTTGGCTTCTCCATTCATGAGCTGCCAGACGGATTTTTTAAGAGAAGCACTGAAATTTACTTGCATATTCTCATGAAGGTGCTGACGCCTCCGCAGAAAAAAGAGCTAATCAGCAAACATAAGGCTGCACAGAAGCAAACGGCAGAAGAGCCGAGAATCTTGTTAATGTCCACTAATTATTTATACAAGCATTTCCAACAGCACTTATAATCAATTTTTTATAGAGGAGCAAGCAGGGAAGGGAATAAACCTTCAACTGCTTGCTCTTTATTTGTGTAGATAAAACAACAGCGTTGATATGCTGTACATTTCTGCACATGCATATCAACGCTGCTGACGAACACTTTATAGACGTGAACTACATTTTCATAACGGCGCCTGTGTTTGCACTTGTTACAAGATGTGCATAGCGAGCCAAGTAGCCGCGTTTAATTTTTAATTCAAATCCTGGCCATGCAGCTTTGCGAGCTTCAAGCTCCTCATCGCTAACAAGCAGGTTCATCGTACGGTTATTCATATCGATTTCAACGATATCACCGTCTTGAATGAATGCAATTGGACCGCCATCTGCAGCTTCAGGAGATATGTGACCGATTGAGATCCCGCGAGAAGCGCCAGAGAAACGACCGTCCGTAAGAAGAGCAACTTTAGCACCAAGCCCCATACCAGCAATTTGAGATGTAGGAGCAAGCATTTCTGGCATACCCGGGCCACCGCGAGGGCCTTCATATCGAATAACAACTACGTCGCCTTCTTTGATTTTGCCGTTTGCTAGACCAGCAAGACATTCATCCTGTGAGTCGAAGCATACAGCAGGTCCTTTATGATAGCCGCCAACAGATTTATCAACGGCACCAGTTTTAATAACAGCGCCGTTTGGAGCGATGTTTCCGAATAGAATCGCTAGTCCACCACGCTCAGTGTGCGGATTATCGATGGTACGGATTACGTCTGTATCTTGAATTTCACAGCCTTCAACGTTTTCACGAAGCGTTTTGCCCGTTACCGTAATACATTCGCTGTGAAGTGCGCCTTCTTTTTTCAGGAGCTCATTGATAACGGCACTTACACCACCTGCATTATGAACATCCTCAATATGATAATCAGAAGCAGGAGCGATTTTCGCTAGATGCGGTACACGTTCTGCTACTTCATTAATATTTTCGATAGAATAGTCAATGCCTGCTTCATGTGCAATAGCAAGCGTATGAAGTACTGTGTTCGTAGATCCACCCATTGCCATATCAAGAGCGAAAGCATTATCGATTGCTTCCTTCGTAATAATATCGCGAGGTTTAAGGTTTAATTTGATCAATTCCATCAATTGTTTAGCGGAGCGTTTAACAAATTCCTTACGCTCTGGAGATACAGCAAGAATGGTGCCGTTGCCAGGCAATGCAAGTCCCATTCCTTCGGCAAGACAGTTCATGGAGTTAGCTGTAAACATACCGGAGCATGAACCACATGTAGGGCATCCGAATTGCTCAAGCTCAAGCAATTGATCGTCGTTGATTTTACCTGACTGGTGAGCGCCTACGCCTTCAAATACGCTCGATAGGGAGATCGCGCGACCATCAGATGTGCGACCAGCCTTCATTGGACCACCGCTGACGAATACGGTAGGGATGTTGACTCGAAGCGCGCCAAGCATCATGCCTGGAGTGATTTTGTCACAGTTTGGAATACAAACCATGCCGTCAAACCAGTGAGCATTAACAACTGTTTCTACTGAATCGGCAATAATTTCACGGCTTGCTAGAGAATAACGCATGCCGATATGCCCCATTGCGATACCGTCATCAACGCCGATTGTATTGAATTCAAATGGAACGCCGCCAGCTTCGCGAATAGCTTCCTTAACGATTTTGCCAAACTCCTGCAAATGTACATGTCCAGGAACAATATCGATATAGGAATTGCATACCGCTATAAACGGTTTATCGAAATCTTCTTCCTGTACACCTGCTGCTCGCAGCAAACTGCGGTGAGGTGCACGGTCAAACCCTTTTTTGATCATATCAGAACGCATTCTTTGTCTAGCCATTAGAAGTTCCTCCTTGTACCATACACTACAACTTTCATAGTTTACATTCTCAAAGCTTATAAGAGTAATATTATCATACTGAATTCGTTATGGCTACAAAGTTATGATGGATAATACAAGGAAATAAAGCATGTTGTCGAACTTTTTGCTATACTAGTAGGAGATAGTTTTTCATAGAGCGTACGAACGTTTCATTATAAAGATCAGCAGCATTCACTTGTTTTATGATCAAAAAGGAGAAATTGGGATATGAAGCATAACCACGAGCAAGATATCGAGCTGATGTATCAGCTCGATGAGGCATTTCGTGAATTAAGGGTCACCATAAACACATATTGGAGCAGATCAAGCGTTCATGGAATTGGGATTACGCATGGACGACTGCTTACGATAATTGCCAACGAAGGTGCACTGAAGGCCTCGCACTTGGCAGATCGGCTTCATATTACGTGTGGTGCGGTCACCGGCTTGGCGGACAAGCTTATTGAGCAAGGGCTTATTGAACGAAAGAAGGACGAGTCTGACCGTAGAGTTGTACTGCTAAGCTTGACAGACCAGGGACGAAAGCGTGCTGAAGAAATTAAAGAAATTAGAAAAAATTTGATGCTGTACATGTTTGCGAATATGAGCAGAGATGAAATGGAATTAGGTTTGGAGCTCTTCACGAAGCTTCAACATAATTTATTTACTTTTCTTGATCCAGAAAAGGAATGAAAATCGTAGATTTGTATCAAATTATGGGTATTGCATCTGTAAGTGTCAAAATTTCAATGTTAACACATTGTAAACGTTTGTAATTGTGGCTAGTTTGTGAAGATTATTAAATTCTGCTTAATAAAGCTTCGTTAATTGTGTAAGATTAAAAAGGATTTTGTCGAATTTCAAAACAAGGAGAGAAAAACTGTGAAAAAGAGATTTGCTTTATTGTTATCTCTGGTTCTTGTGATGGGCTTACTAGCAGCATGTGGCGGCAACAACACAAACCAAGGATCTAATGCTACAAAAGAAGGCAGCAACAATGCTGCAGGTACTGAGGGCGAAAATAAAGATATAAAAATCGCACTTGTTCTGCCTGAAGAAATTGGCGTAAACCCATTTTACGAGCTTATGGATGAAGGCTTGAAGCAAGCTGGTGAAGAATTCGGCGTTACAGTTAAAACGATCCAATCATCTGATGTTAGTGCATTTGAACAAAATTTCCGTACAACTGTAGCTGATGGCTATGACCTAATCATTACTGCCACTTTTAATGCGGAAGATGTACTTAGAAAAATTGCAGCAGAAAACCCTGAATTGCCTCTAGCAATTATTGACCAGGTTATTCCTGATGTTCCTAATGTACGCAGTGTTGCATTTATTGAAAATGAAGCATCATTCCTATTAGGCGCAGCTGCAGGTTTGATTACAGAATCAAATGTTGTCGGCAATGTCGTAGCAATTGAAGGCGCATTGATGGACAAGTTCACAATTGGCTTCAAAAAGGGTCTTGCGCATACTAACCCTGATGCAAAGGTTCTTGTAAGCTATGTAGGAAGCTTTACTGATACTGCAAAAGCAAAAGAGCTAGCTAAAGTACAGCATTCACAAGGCGCTGATTTTATTGCAGGTATGTCTGCAGTAGGTGACTTTGGTGTGTTTGAAGCGGCAAAAGAGGATGGCTTCTATACGTCTGGACAAGACGTAGACCGTACAGTTCTTGACCCTGAGCATGTTATTCTTTCTCAGATCAAAAACGTAGATACTGTTACGTACAACACAGTTAAAGACTTTGTAAATGGTGAATTTGAATTCGGTGAATTTTATTACGGTTTGGCTGATGATGGTGTTGGTCTTACATTCGTAACTAGAGAATCCGAATCTCCTCTTAGCGATGCAATCGGTGAAGAAAACCTTGCTAAGCTTAAAGAAATTGCAGAAGGCATTAAAAACGGAACAATCGACGCTTCTATTACTGGAGAGTAAGACTGATTTAGTTTAGTTAACTTGCCGGCTGCAGCTTATGCAGCCGGTTTAATTGTTTGAAAGGAGCGTTTGTATGCTGCTTGAGATGGACAGTATTACAAAGAAATACGGTACGGTTACTGCAAATCAAGACGTAAACTTTAACTTACGCAAAGGTGAGGTTCATGCGCTAATAGGAGAAAATGGCGCAGGCAAAACAACGCTTATGCGTATTTTGTATGGTATGGAAAGTTCGACAAGCGGTCAAATCAAGGTGGATGGAAAGCCCGTATCATTCCAAGATCCGACAGACGCGATTAAACATAAGATCGGCATGGTGCATCAGCATTTTATGCTATTCCCAGCATTTTCGATTGCAGAAAATATCGTGATCGGCGGCGAGCCGAAAAAAGGCGTTATCTTTGATCGCAAGCAAGCGATTGAAAAAACAAATGAGCTGTCTCAGCAGTACGGCATGCCGGTTGATCCTAAAAAGAAAGTGGCAGATTGCTCGCTAGGCATGCAGCAGCGAGTAGAAATATTAAAGGTGCTGTACCAAGGTGCAGAAATCATCATACTCGATGAACCGACTGGCGTATTAACACCGCTTGAGGTAAAAGAGCTGCTGGCTTCGATTAAAGCACTAGCTGCACAAGGGAAAAGCTTTATTATTATTAGTCATAAGCTTAGTGAAATTATGGAGGTCTCGGATCGCATCACAGTACTAAGAGATGGGGTTGTCACGGGAACCGTCAATGCTGCTGAAACAAATGAAGAGCAGTTGTCCCGCATGATGGTAGGGCGTGAGCTGGTTAAGCTTGAACGAGGCAACAAGCAGATCGGAAAGCAGGTTCTAGAGGTGAGCCAGGTTTCGATCAAAGGAAATAAAACAAAGCCTTTATTGGATGATATTCAATTTAATGTCAATGAAGGAGAGATTGTTGGCGTAGCCGGTATATCAGGAAATGGGCAATCGGAGCTGCTGCAGGCAGTTGCAGGCTTAATGACCGTTGATACAGGCACGATAACAATATTGGGGAAGAATGTAACTGGTGCTTCAGTTAAAGAAATACGTAATAGTGGATTGGCACATATACCTGAGGATCGTTATTTGTGGGGCGTGTCGAAAGAAGCAACCGTTTCAGATAATGGGATCATGGGGCACTTGTCAGCTACGAGCAAGGGCGGCGTTCTTAATGGCAAAGCAATTCGTACACTCGTTTCGGGCTGGGTTAATCAATTCGGTATTAAAACAGGCTCGTTGCATACAAAAGCTCAATACTTGTCAGGCGGTAACTTGCAGAAACTGATCGTAGCGCGTGAAATTGCGCAGCAAACGCCATTTCTAATTGCTGCTGAGCCGACGCGTGGAGTCGATGTCGGGGCAATGGAAATTATTCATGGAGAGCTGTTAAAGCGCCGAGACGAAGGGGCTGCAATCCTGTTAGTGTCCAGCGAGCTAACCGAAATTATGAAGCTGTCTGATCGCATACTCGTTATGTATGAAGGCAAAATTGTCGGTGAGCTGGAGGCGGCTACTGCTACAGAAGAACAGATCAGTTTACTTATGGCTGGAGGGAAAGCGGTTGGATAAGGTAAAGGAGTCATTACAATCACTCATACAGCCGCTGCTTGCCGTTGTAGTAGGCCTGCTTGTAGGGGCCATTGCGATTTTAATTGTTGGCGGCGATATTTTCGATACGTATCGTGAAATGTGGAAGGGCGCATTTGGCAACCTTTACTTCTTCACAAACACGCTTGCTCGAGCTACTCCAATTATACTGGTAGGCTTAGGTGTTGCGCTGGCGTTTCGAGCTGGATTTTTCAATATGGGTTCAGAAGGACAGATGGTTCTGGGAGCATTAAGCGCTGCATTAACGGCTCTATATATTCCAGGTCCGGGCTGGGTCAAAATGATTGCCGCTATCGTTGCTGGAATGGTTGCAGCTGGACTATGGTCGGCATTTGCCGGTTGGCTTGATTCGCGCTTTGGCATGAATCTGCTTATTACAACACTGCTGTTAAATTATATTGCTACATTGTTTGCGGGCTATATGGTTGCTTATCCATTCAAGGATCGGACAGGCTCCTCTGCATTGTCGCAAACACAAATGATTGACATGACCGCGATATTTCCAAAGCTGATTAAAGGAATGACGCTTCATGCAGGCTTTATAATAGCGATCTTAGCAACAATTGCACTTTACCTGTTCATACGATATACGACGAAAGGCTATGAAATCCGCATGATGGGCGGAAACCCACTGTTTGCAAGCTATGGAGGCGTCAATCGCGGAAAATTAATGGTCATTAGTATGTTTGTCAGTGGTGCTTTTGCCGGCTTGGCTGGCGCATCTGAGGTGCTGGGCACACAGTATCGCTTCCTTGACGGTTCTCTTACAGCTGCAAACTATGCATGGTCAGGCATCATGGCGACCTTGCTTGCTAATTCCAATCCGATCGGAACGGCGTTTGCTTCTATTCTTCTTGCTGCACTGCAAACAGGTGGAATGGGGATGGAGAGAAATACGGATGTTCCGCTTGAAATTTCGAGTATCATCCAAGCTGTTCTAATCTTGTTCATTTCAGCGAAATTTACCATATCATTTATTAAACGTAAGAAAGCGGGGGCAAAAGATGGATCAGCTGTTTGATGTGTCATTGTTCGCTGCAGCTTTACGTATGGTTGCTCCGATTTTGCTTGCAGCGCTAGGTGGAGCAATATGTGCTCGTGTAGGGCTTTTTAATGTAGGTTTGGAGGGCTTGATTCTAGTTGGAGCATTCTCGGCGATATTAGGCAACTACCTCACTGGAAGTATTACGGTTTCAATCTTATTTTCAATTGGCATCTCGATACTTTTCTCACTGTTGTTTGGTTATATGAGCATCAACTTAAAGGCAAATGTCATCGTGGTCGGGATCGCTCTTAATTTCCTCGCTGCAGGCGTCACAACCTTTGCGCTTCGCGCGATCTTTAATGTAAAAGGTGCATACTATGATCGAAACATGATTGGCTTGCCAAAGCTTGAGCTTCCGCTTATTAAGGACATTCCGTGGCTTGGCAGCATATTATCTGGTCAATCTATACTGGTGTATGCAGCAATTATTATCGTGTTCTTGCTGCAGTTTTACTTGTACAGAACGGTTTCGGGCTTTCGCTTGCTTGCTGCGGGTGAAAATCCGGTTGCTGCAAGAAGCCTTGGCTTGCATGTCAAAAAAATTCAGTATGTTGCCGTTATTCTTTGCGGTACGCTATGCGGCTTGGCAGGGGCTCAGCTGTCGCTAGGAAACGTAACGATGTTTACGGAAGGTATGACGAATGGCCGTGGATTTATTGCGCTTGTTGCAACGATGCTTGGACAATCAAATCCAATCGGCGTAGCAGGAGCAAGCTTGCTGTTTGGTTTTATGGAGGCAATAAGCTACCGTCTTCAAAACTTCTCGATTCCATCCAATATTACATCAATGCTTCCGTTTATCGTTACGATCATTGCCATGATATTCTTTAGAAACTCCGGTTACAAGGATGAAGCGAAGAAATCAAGCGGCAGTTCTCGCTAACATTGACTCTTTTGCACGTTAACTTGAACAGCATACAAGCACAAATTGAGGAGGATGTATGATGCATAAGAAGGCTGAGCGATTGAAAAAAACAAAAGCTCCATTGGCAGTAAATGTTCCACCCGAGCTGGCGCATCGTGTGCCGCCAGGTCAAACAGTTACTGATCGTTTTCCAATTCTGCACGAGGGAGAAGTACCCGAGTATGATATGGCAACGTGGAGTATTAAAATTTTCGGAGAAGTGGAAAAGGAACTTACCTTTAGCTTTGACGAATTGATGAGCTTGCCTCAAACAGATATGACGTGTGATATCCATTGTGTAACACGCTGGTCTAAACTCGATACACATTGGACAGGCATCAAATTTACTGATTTATTCCCTAAACTTGGTGTAAAGGCTGACGCGAAGTACGTCATGGTACATGGCGATAATGACTATACAGCAAATGTACCGCTGGAGGATCTTCTGCGCGATAATATATTGCTCGCGCATACATATGAGGGAGAGCCGCTGACACCAAAGCACGGTGGACCTATGCGCTTAATCGTCCCTCATTTGTATTTCTGGAAAAGCTGCAAGTGGATCACTGGATTTGAATTTATGAAAGAGGATGCGCCAGGCTTCTGGGAGCAGAATGGCTTCCATAACTATGCTGAGCCTTTTGCCGAGCAGCGCTTCTCTGGAGAAGGCTTTGATTTGCCAGAGGACGAATGGCATGGGAAGGAGTACGATTAAATGTATTTATCCATTCTAGAAGTAAACGCGGAGCAGCTGCCAAAGCTGGCAATCGTATGCGGCGATCCAAGACGTGCAAAAAAAATTGCCGATAAGCTGGAGAATGTGAAGGAGCTGGCGTACGCGCGCGAATATCGTACGTTTGTTGGATCATATAAAGGAGTAGAGCTAGCAGTAGTTAGTCATGGAGTTGGTTGTCCTGGTGCTGCGGTATGCTTTGAGGAGCTGATTAAGGGTGGCGTACATACGCTGATTCGTGTCGGCACTGCTGGCTCTTACTCGGCGGAGCACCCAGCTGGCAGTTTGATTGTCAGCACAGGCGCAATCCGCACGGATGGCCTAACCAAACAGCTTGTGCCTGATGGTTTCCCCGCAATTGGGGATAGTGAAGTGGTTCAAGCCCTTTACCAAGCAGCGCAGGCTCAAGGTGGTATTGTAAAGAAGGGCTTAACGGTCACGCTTGATGTGTTCTTTAACGGAGTAGTGGAATTTCCACATCAGCAATATAAAGCAGCAGGTGCGCTAGCCGTTGAGATGGAAATAGCGGCGCTGTATGTTATAGCTGCGCTTCGTGGTGTGCGTGCAGGCGCTATCGTTGCGTTGGACGGCTATGCTGATGCTGATCTGGCAGCAGATTACGATCCGCACACAACGGCAGTAAGCGATGCCGTTGAACGTGAAATTCAAGCAGCATTAGAGGCTATTGCAGCATTAGCATTATAAAGCAGGTGAGGTAGGATGGGCAATTTATTTCATGCGCATCAGCTAGAGCATGCCAGACAGCCGTTGTTCAGCGCTTATTATTATAAACAGTGGAACAATTATGAGATGAGCTTTCACCAGCACGCTTCTGTTGAAATTATGTATGTCATTAATGGGGTCTGCCATATTGAACTGCTGGCAGCCGATGCATCTGAACCGACTCTGCTTCAAATGAAAAAGGGCGAGTTCATTTTGCTGGATGGCAAGGTACCGCATCGTTTGCTGGTAACGGAAGAAGGCGGCTGCAGAATGCTGAATGTAGAGTTTACTTTTCAAGAAGGCAGCAAGCAAGTGCTGCCAACGATAAGCGAGCTCGCCGAGCAAAGCGAGGAGCTTGCCTACCTTTTGCGTCATATTGGTGCATATGTTGTCCTGCGCGATGTTGATGAAGTGTATGCGACGCTGAAAAGTCTGGTGCTGGAGCTCGATCAGCAGCTTGATCAGGGAAGTCTGAAGCAGGAGCTGCTGTTCACGCAGCTTATGCTGCTCATTGCAGGACTGTATCGAGCATCAGCTGACTCGGCCCCACGTGTCTCTGCAGCTCAGCATTATGTGAGACAGGTGCAAAGCTATATTCAGCAGCATTACGACGGTACACTTACTGTTCAGCAGCTTGCCCAATCTGTCAACGTCCATCCTAATTACTTGCAGCGTGTTTTTCGAGCGGAGACAGGCACGACAATCATTCACTATCTCAACCAGTTTCGACTGGACAAGGCAATGATGCTTCTGCGAGAAACAGATATTGCAATAACAGATATATGCGAATTTGTCGGCATTAACAGCCGCCAATACTTTCATGAGCTATTCAAAAAGCATACTGGACTAACACCTGTACAGTACCGCGAGCAAAGCAACCGCCAATACTACGGCGGACGCAAATGGTAAGCTAGTTGCTACAACGCACAACATCGTCATCAAAGTCCCAATTTTTAACCTACCTCTAAAAAGGTTAGAATAGTTGACAGGTATGTATAGATAATAGTCACAAACCCGATAACGCTTCCTTGGTCAATGTTGCTACAATAAAGGCGACAAATGACAAGGAGGCGTTTTAATGTCCACATTTAAAATTACGTTTATCGGAGCAGGTTCAATCGGATTTACGCGCGGCTTGTTGCGCGATTTGCTTGCGGTGAAGGAATTTCACAATATTGAAATTGCGTTTACTGATATTAATGAGAAAAATCTTGAAATGGTACGTGCACTTTGTCAACGTGATATTGATGAAAACGGCTTGAGCATTAACATTTCGGCAACAACCGACCGTAGAGCAGCGCTACGTGACGCCAAGTATGTAATTTGTACGATTCGTGTAGGTGGACTTGAGGCGTTCACGACTGATATTGATATTCCACTCAAATACGGCATTGATCAATGCGTCGGCGATACGCTTTGTGCGGGTGGCATCATGTACGGCCAGCGAGGGATTGCTGAGATGCTCAATATTTGCCGCGATATCCGCGAGGTAGCCGCCAAAGATGTGTTGCTGCTCAATTATGCTAATCCGATGGCTATGCTTACTTGGGCATGCAATCAATATGGAGGAGTCAATACAATCGGTTTGTGTCATGGCGTACAGGGCGGACATCGTCAAATTGCGGAAGTTTATGGCCTTGAGAAAAAGGAAGTCGATATCATTTGTGCTGGTATTAATCATCAAACCTGGTACATTTCAATCAAGCATAAAGGCAAGGATTTAACAGCTGGCTTGCTTGAGGCATTCGAAAATCATGCTGATTTCAGCCGTACAGAAAAAGTAAGAATCGATATGCTGCGCCGCTTTGGTTATTACAGTACAGAATCGAACGGGCATTTGAGCGAATATGTACCGTGGTATCGCAAACGCAGTGATGAAATCAATGATTGGATTGATCTAAGCTCATGGATTAACGGTGAAACTGGAGGCTATTTGCGTGTATGTACGGAAGGGCGCAATTGGTTTGAAACAGATTTCCCGAATTGGATGAAGGATGAGCCAATGCGATTTATAGAGGAAAATCGAGGAGAGGAGCATGGCTCCTATATTATTGAGGCATTGGAAACAGGTCGCGTGTACCGAGGACATTTTAATGTTGTCAATCGAGGTATTATTACAAATCTGCCGGCGGATGCCATTATCGAAGCGCCTGGCTATGTTGATCGCAATGGTATTTCGATGCCTGTCGTTGGTGACTTGCCGCTAGGTCCAGCCGCAGTGTGCAATGCAAGTATTTCCGTGCAACGTCTCGCTGTTGAGGCAGCAGTGCATGGAGATGACCAACTGCTGCGTCAAGCATTTATGATGGATCCGCTTGTTGGAGCGGTTTGCAATCCAAAAGAAATTTGGCAGCTTGTGGATGAAATGCTCGCAGCGCAAGAGCAGTGGCTGCCACAATATGAGCAGGCGATTGCTGCTGCCAAGCAGCGTCTAGCAGCAGGGCCGCTTATCCCGACAAAGCCGTACCAAGGAGCAGCAAGGCTGAAGGTGAAAACGGTAGCGGAAATGGAGCAGGATCGTGAATTGGCGAATAGGAATGCCGGAGAATCGGATAAAGGCAAGCAACGCGTTTAGAGGTAGTTCAAAACTCCGACTTTGATGACGATGCTTAGCGTTGGGGATTACTCGACGTCGAATCTATTTGGATTGTTCTCATTGCTGGATGGGTCATTGAATGTATCAACGATAATTAATATCGGTCTTTTTGTCTTTATCTGCTCACGAGGCTGGATTGTATGGTAAACTGATCAATAACTGGAGATCAACTTACATACAAGGGAGAGAAGCTGTATGTCACAGTGGAGCCTCACTGCAAAAATTCGCCGCTATTTTTCCAACAATTCTGTACCGCCCGATCAGAGATTGGGCAGAGAAGCAATTATTTCTCTAATTATCCATGCAAGCTTTCAATTTGGGGCATCAATGTCAGGTCTGTTTTTGAACTTGTATCTATGGCGTTTAACACAAGATTTTACGATTAACGCAGTGTACAATATCGTTAACTTTGCGATGACGCCAATCGCCTTCGCAGTAGGTGGATACATTGCAAAGAAACTTGATCGGATGGTCGTGTATCGCTGGGGGATATTGTTAAGTGCCGCTTTTTACTTGCTCGTTATTTTGGCGGGCGAGACGGTACCAAATTATTACATTTGGTTTGCGCTGTTAAATGGTATATCGGCTGGTTTTTATTGGACAGGATATTTAATTTTACAGTATGATGTATCAACTGATCGAAATCGCGTGAGATATTTAGCGATTAATATGGTAACGTTTAACTCTGCTGGGTTAGTTGGACCTGCATTGGCTGGCTCCATTATTGCGAGGATGGAAGGCCTGCAAGGCTATCTTTTTATCTTCCTTATCGCGTTTATTATGTTCGTTATTTCAGCGCTTATAAGTACGAAAATTAAGGCGATTATTAGCCATCACAAAACGTATTATCTAAAGTATGTTGGGCTGGTTATCAAGAAAAACAAATTGTGGTTTTACAGCCTGTGCAGCTTTTTTATTTTTGGGTTATTCCAAGGCATTATGCTGTTTTTGCCAAATATTTTGCTTTTTCAAGCACTTGGTCGCGAGGATTTGGTCGGATATTTTGGAGTATTATTTTCTGGAATTACGGTTGCGACAGGTTATGTGATTTCTCGTAAGGCTCAGAAGGAGCAGGCAAGAAAATATATTATGTATGCAACAATGTGCATCATAGCTGCATCATGTCTGCTTGTGATTGATATCAAGCTGTGGTCAGTCATTATCTTCATGGTTGTCTTCTCAGTATGTAATCCGCTAACCGTCAATTCGATGACCTCTTATTTTTATCGACTTATAAGTGCGCTTCCTCTAAAAGGGCAGCTGAAAGTAGAATCGGTCGTCATGCGAGAGGCATTTTTGAATAGCGGACGGGTATTGGCAATATTCATTCTCGTTTTACTGGCTAGCGATTTGCAATCTAGATGGCTCGCGATAGTGATCTTACTAATGGCAGCTGCACAGTCACTTATTCTGTTGTTCATCAGACCGGAGAAGTTTGAACTTGATGAGAAGGATGCTGTTGAAGCAAAGGCCAATTCTAAATGAGGAATAGCATTTGATTAGATTAATATAGAGGCTCTGTCATCATTTCTTGCAGATGATGACAGAGCCTTTTATTCTCGTTTTCTATCTTTACAGAGACCTTCTTCTCCAAAAAAGTACTATGAAGCACCCTGCTATCAAAAGCGCTATGCTAATTAGCGTCATGCGAAAATGTTTGATTTGTTGCTCTGATGATATGGATGATAGTGAAGAAAACGCACCATTCATATTTTCAAATGCCATCCTTCCACCGAAGCCTTCACCTTGATCACGATTGCCCCTAACAGGCATCTGCACACCGTCAGGTAATTGCGCGCCATCAGGCATCTGCATACCGTCAGGCAATTGTGCGGGATCAGGCATCTGCATACCGTCAGGCATCTGCACACCGTCAGGCAATTGCGCACCATCAGGCATCTGCATACCGTCAGGCAATTGTGCGGGATCAGGCATCTGCATACCGTCAGGCATCTGCGCGCCGCCAGGCAATTGCATACCGTCAGGCATCTGCATACCGCCAGGCAGTTGCGCGCCGTTCGGTCTTTCACGATTTGCACCACCAAATGCCATACCACCACCCATGCCACCGCTGCCAGAACCATCCCCATAGGAGGGGCTTTCACCCGTAAGCTGCTTGCTGATCGATTCTGTTTGAGTGTCGACAAAGCTTATTAATGATGCAACACCTTCTTCGAATTGTTCAAAGGTAACGAAGGCAGTAGGGTCTTGTTTTACCGCTTCACTGATCAGGGCTTGAAGCTCTAGTACGCGATTCTGAAAGGTATCGCCACTAAAATATAGATCCAGCATGCTTTGAATAATAGCATGATACTCTTCACGATAAGCCTCTTCGGCAATAAGTTTAGCTATTAACGGTCTGCTGCTGAGCGATACACCTGTCGGCTCGTCCATTAATATTCCCGACCCTCCAAAGCCGCCAAATGCCATATTAAGATCCCAGGGAATTATTGTGAAAACACCATCTAGTTCATATAGGTAGTAATTGTGCTTGAAGTTGCCTGCATAGCTGTCCATGTTGGCAGTTACTGTGTTGAATGCTATGAATTTAAGTGCTGCCTCGACATCGAGTACATCTTCATAGTGCGAAGTGGACCCATTATTCAACACATCAGTCATAGTTAGCAATGCTTCCTTATTTGCAGAGCCATGCTTGACATCGAGTCCAGTGTACTCATCAAATTCGGCTAGAGCTGCAAGATCAGCTCCATTCCCGCCGTTAGATTTATACAAGGTTCCTGCCGTTGATTGAAATTCACGTTCAATGAAGCTTGTGCTTATTTGCTCGACTGCGGTATAGAGCCCCCATAGCTCACCATTGATATAGACATTGACAAAGGAGTACTTAGGTGTTGGGATGCCCATTTTGTCCGCGATTTCATACGCTAGAAATTCGCGCATATAGCTAGCATCAGAGTATTCGTTGTTGAGATTTATTTTTGTGATTCCTCCAATACTTTGTGTTACATATTCGTCAAATGATAGCTTAAAACTGTAACGATCAGAATTACTCATCCCTGCAACAGCTCTGAGGCTGGAATTTCCCTTGGTGCGCAGACCAACGTTTTCTAGTAAAAAACCATTATAGTCGACAGTTGCTTGAACATACTTCTCGTCAGTAGGATTATCTAATAGTTGTTGAAAGTCGGCTTCATCTAGCTTTATGTTTACATGAATGATTTGGTCTTTTGGAAATATATGTTCATCAAGCGCTTCCTCATCTATCATAGCAATTGATTTTGTAGTTGGAGTAGAACTGGATACACAACCACTTAATAAGCCAGCAAGTAGCAGAAGCGTCACTGTAAGAAAGCGAGTAATAGGCTTCTTCATAACGTTCCCTCCTCATTAAGCGATATAGTCACCGTTGTAGCTAATCAACACTGCGCTTTGAACACCAGGAATAGTAGAAATTCCATTGACAAATGCTCCAGCTTGCTCCTTCATGCGCACCTCGTACGTAATTTCGATGTTCCCAGTCGTTACGGTTTTTTGCTTGATGTTGAATTTTTTAACAGCTCTCACGATTTGCTGTTCGATGGAACGTTCAGCCTGATCGTGCTCACAATTGATTACTAGTAGATAAGGTGATTCAGGGCTGCTGCTTTTGATAAAGAAAAATAAAATAAGTCCAACAATAACAGAACCAATAACGGCAAGCGTGTAAAAACCAGCACCTGTTACAATTCCAGCAACTGCGGCCCAGAATAGGAAAATTAGATCTGTAGGATCCTTGATTGGCGTTCTGAAGCGAACGATAGAGAGGGCGCCTACCATACCGAGTGACAATACGAGATTTGAATTAATTGCAATAATGACGGTAGCTGTAATCATCGTCATGCCAATTAGTGCGACATTGAAGCTTTTGGAGTACAGAACGCCACTAAAAATTCGACGATACAAGAAGTAGATAAATAAACCGATCATGAATGAAATAGCTAGAGATATTAGAATTTCGCTCAATGCAATATCTGTTCCGAAGCTTTCCAGTACGGAATTTTTGATCATATCACTGAAAGTTGTTGCTGATTCTGATGCAGCTAAAGTTGTTGATTCCATTAGTAATCCTCCCAATTGTTGCATTTATTATATTTTCTGCAAATGACATATTTCGATGCTGAAATTCGATGCAGCCCTTCCAGTTGTAAGGCCGCTTGAATGACAGAGGGCAAATATTCGTCATACTTAATTTCTAAAATAATCTTGTCATCATCCAGAGCGGCAATCGTTTTAAGGTCTGGATCAAAAATATTGGTTTGAGTTAATCCAGTCCGTAAATACTTATCGAACGTAATGCGCACATTGCCGTAACGATGAACGTAGGGTTCTCGCACATAGTCGACAATAACGACAGGACGCAGCAGCTTGTGCTTCATCTGATTATAAATTTCAAGTAATAGCGGTTTATTGCCTTGCTTTAATACTTCGATATTGCCTTTAACAATTTGATCAAACATTTCTCTTGTAATCGGTTCTTTGACCTTTGCAATATAATCGCGAAATTTAATTTTTTTTTCGAAATGAATGACATCATCCAGCTTGTTGTAAATACGAATTCGGTATTTAACCCGATCCCGCACGCCGGCTAGCTTTTCATGAAGAGCTGTATTGGCTGCATCATCAAAGTACAGACTGCGAATGTGGTATTCGCCGACTTCTGAGGCATGTTGGTCCAGCTGTAGAATACCTTTTAATTTTTGAGTCATTAGAACGTACTGGTGGGGGCTAATGTAATATTTGAATTCATTACGGTATTTTAAGGATTCGTTCATTGTACACCTCATTTCTTTTTGTATATTCACTGGATAGTTACATTCTAGGAGACGATGCTTATAGGAATCTGAAGCAAAACTGAAAGATAGCTGAATGCTTGTCAAGTCATCTTTGTGTTAAACTTTTGTAAATAAAAATGCAAGGGGCACAGATATGAAAAAGGAAAATTGGTGGATGGGTTGGTTTGTAGTCATTCTGATATTAGTAGTAGTTGCACTGCAATGGTTAAGAGTAGATCAGCAAACAGCTTATGACGTTTATGGTTTTTCGCTCTCGTTCGAGAATAATTCTGAACGTACGATCTCGTGGCTGTCGTCACAGGCAATCGAAGGAGTTGCTTTGCAGTTAAAACATCGAGCTGAAAGGTGGGAAGATGCAAGGGTTTTTGAAGCTGATCAGCATTCATATAAGGATCATGAAGGGAAGATGGTATATTCGTACCACGTACAAATTAAGCAATTGGAGGGACCTAACGATTATACTTATCGAATCACTGCGAGCGATGACATTTTATCTGAAGACTACACGTTTGCGGTAGCGGGAGAAGAAGAATCGTTTCAATTTATTCATATTGCGGATAGTCAGGGTAAGACAGAAGAAGATTTCAAGCAGTGGGGGATAACGCTGCAAGCGGCTGTAGATGCGGCGCCACAAGCTGCTTTTATTGTACATAGTGGAGATATGACAGACGATCCAACGATTGAACAGCAATGGAAATGGTTTTATCGCTATGCTCAGCCGTTAGCTGAAATTCCGTTGCTTCCAACAACCGGTAACCATGAGCAAATTGATGGAGATGCGAGCTCATTTTCTTTTCGGTTTTACATGCCTAGCAATGGTGCAGAGGACTCGCTAGAGGACACGACTTATTATACCGTTTATCAAAATGCTCTGTATATAAGCTTGAATACTGAAGGCAATATTGACGGGCAGACAAAATGGCTGAAACAAGTACTGTCTGAGCATGCTGCTCAATGGATAATAGTATCAACACATCGCGGCATATATGGAGCTAGTCGGTTTAAGGACGGAGATGATTGGGCACAGCTGTTTGAACAGTATGGCGTTGATATCGTATTACAAGGGCACAATCATCAGTACTCGCGTACCTATCCTTTAATCGGAGGAAGGGCTGTAAATGAACAGGAGAAAGGCCCAATATATGTGACGATGAATGCTTCAGGAACTAAATTTAATGTGGAAAAGAAAGCAAAGGACTACCAGGCAATCGCATTTCAGAATGGCCAGCCAATGTACGGAGTAATTGAGGTTTCGCCGAATGTACTAACCTATTCCGCGTATGATATCAATGGAAAGATGCTGGATCAGTTCAGTATAACGAAATAATAAAATGGGGCTTAAAATTGGGCAGGTATGCTGATCGTGGTGCACCTGCCCGATTATTCAATAGGTGTTATGAATGAGAATATTACTCGGACCTAGGTAGTGGAAACAAGATCGTGAAAGTTGTACCTGCTCCAAGCTCGCTTTCTATTTCAATCTGACCATGGTGCGCATCAATGATAGATTTCGTAATGGAAAGTCCTAGTCCTGCCCCACCTTGCGACCGTGTTCTTGCTTTATCTATACGGTAAAACCGCTCAAATATATGTTGATGGTGCTCCTTAGCAATACCTTCGCCGTTGTCTGTAATTGACAGGATGACATGATGCTCATCTTTTTGTAAACGTAAGGAGATGCATCCTGCCTCCACATGTGTATGTTGAATGGCATTATGCACTAGATTAAGAATCGTTTGCTTAATTCCATGCTTGCTTCCCATAATACAGTAGGAGATCGCTTTTTCATAATAAATCTGAAGACTACGTTCTCCCGACATTATTTGAAGCTGAAGAAGCATGCTTTCTAAAATCGACGACAATTCAATCTCAGTAAAATTCTCATGCTGAGGACTAACATGATCCTGTTTAACTAGTTCGAGCAGCCCTTCAACTAAGGATTTCATACGTTTTGACTCTTGCTCCATTGCTTTAAGTGATCGTTCCAGCTGCATTGGTTGGTTCATTGCGCCGCGCTGCAGCACTTCTATAAAGCCATGGATTGATGTAATCGGTGTGCGCAGCTCATGCGAGGCGTCTGCAATGAACTGTCGCATGCGTTCATTCGTTAGTCGTTCGGATTCAAAGGAGGACTCTAAACGCGACAACATATTATTATAAGCTTCTGCAAGCTGTTTCAGCTCCTGCTGCTGCATGGCTGGCAGCTGCTCGGTCAAGTTTTCAGCATTGGTACGTTCTACTGCTTGGATCATGCTATGAAGTGGTCTCAACGTTTTACGCAAGCTAAACAGCATCAAAATTGAGCCTGCAATGAGAGCCACTAATGCGACAGTAACATATATAAATTGCTGTGTCATTAGCTGATTTTGCAGAGATTGCAGCTCTATGCTTACTTGAAGCATCCCCCTTGAAGCTGTACGGCCTGCTTGCTCCCGAAATACAACCATATACTCATTTCCATCTTGGTCAGAAAATATATAATAAGGCACGCCTATATGGTTACGGGCATTTTCAAAAATTTGCTTGTACTGCTCCTCTGAAATAATAGGAGTAAGCTCAGTATCCGTATCAGACAGCAGCGTCTGCTTTCCGGAATTATCAATATAGCTGACGATCATGCCGGGCTGAAACATAATGGCAGGCTCAGGGCGATTGCTGCCAGGAGGTCGAAGATTTTGAGTTTCTTCATGATGCAAGAAGAAAGGCTCAGGCGGCCAGGAGCGAATTTGCGCTTGAAGTGCTTCAGCTTTATTGTTGTACAAAAAATCCTTCATGAACGCATATTGCAAAATTCCAACAAGTATAAACAAAAAGGCTATAACAAGCAAAGTAATGGCTGTAATTCTACCGTGTAACGTATTCATTGTACGTCCATCCTATAGCCGGCACCGCGAAGTGTTCGAATAATGCGATGCTCTGTATCGCCAAGCTTTTCCCGCAACGAGCGAATGTAGACCTCTACAATATTTTGTTCTCCACCAAAATCATAGCCCCATACTTTGTCGAGAATTACAGTTTTACTTAGAACAGTGCCGTTGTTGATGAGCAGCAGCTTAAGCAGCTTGTACTCAGTAGGCGATAGATCAAGTACTGAGTAGTCATATATAATCTCCTTGCGACGATCATCCAATGTGAAAAGGCCATAGCGAACGGTGCTAAGCAGCTCTGGAAATTGATTTCGAATACGAGCATGTATACGTGCTAACAGCTCGGTAAAGCTGAATGGCTTAACTACATAATCATCAGCACCGAGCATAAGGCCCTGCACGCGATCATGTACATCATCCTTTGCAGTTAGCATAATAATCGCAAGTTCATTTCCACTACCAGTTGCTTTTAACTGTTTGCAAGTTTCAAAGCCGTCCAGCTCTGGCATCATGACGTCAAGAATAACAATATGCGGCCTAAATGTTGATGCAATGCCCAAGGCATCCTTTCCGTTAGCAATGGTTTGGACAATGGCCCCTTCATTGCTTAAGCCAAGCTCCAAAAACTGCAAAATACTTTCTTCATCATCAACGAGTAAAATCTTAATACCTTCTAAATGCTTCATGTTGGTCTCCTTATTTACGTTAACTGGGAATACTAACATTGTTAGTGGGGATGCTTCAATCAAAAAAGGATAGTATAATAGCATATATTACTAAATTACAGGAGCAACAACATGAAAATTAGCTTAAAACAAAGTGTTAATGCATCAATTATTATTGCATTCATTGGTGTGCTTGTTAGTTTTCCTTATCAGGGTAGCTTTATTGGTGGCTTATTATTCGCTGCCTGTAGTGCAGCGGTGATTGGTGGACTTGCCGATTCCTTTGCAGTAAGTGCATTGTTCGGACAGCCGCTAAAAATAAAATGGCCGCAATGGATGGGGACCAATATTATTGCCCGCAACCGACAGCGATTAATTAATGAGCTTGTGGATATGGTTCAGGTCGAGTTGCTTTCACCCGAAATGATTACGAAACAGCTGCGAAATTATAATGTTGCGCAGGCTGTTTCGAGCTATGCGCAAAGCGCTCACGGCAAGCAAGCGATCAAGGAGCTGACTGTTAAGCTAGTTGCTGATTTGCTTAAAGTAAGCAACCCTTCTGTTGTAAGCGTATCGTTAAAGCGGCTGCTTAAACAAGGAATGAATAGTACACACCCAACAGTACTTGCAGGCATAATTATCAAATGGCTAATACGAGAGCAATATGATTCTAAAATTATAGCGGTACTGGCTAGGCAGCTTCAGCAATTCATTGCACAGGAGCAAGTGACAAAATTCGTTCAAGAGTTTATCGCGACAGCACTGCGTTCGTATGAAAACAATAAAAAAGGGCGTCAATTCGTTAATGGGATAGCTGGATTAAATGCAGATGAGCTTACAGCGAAAGTAATGCAGACGGCCTCCAGCACGCTTTCGGCTATCGAGAAGGGAGAGCATGCGTGGATTGAGAAGATGAGAGCTTCATTGCTGGAGCTTGTTGCAGATTGGGAGAACCAGACTGAGGAGGCTACGCTGTGGGATGAGCGCCTGCGAAAGCTGGGAATGGCTCTTGTGAACGGAGTAATGGATGAGCAGCGCGTTAAGGTAATGATTCAGTCGCTTATTGAGCAGCTGGACCAATCAGCGTTAGAAGGACAGCAGCCGAGCTTGACTGGCTGGCTTCATCAGCAGCTGGATCAATTGATCGACCGCTTAGGAGAGCAGCATGATCTTTTCGAGCAGCTCAATCAGTATGTCATCACATCTCTGACCTCCTTTATAGAACGCAATCATGGTTATATCGGGAGACTGGTAAGAGAGAAGCTGGAGCAATTTGATGAGCAACAGCTAATTGCGCTTGTACAAGAAAAGGCAGGCAAGGATCTTCAATATATCCGTCTAAATGGTACACTAGTCGGGGCTTTGATCGGCTTACTGCTGTTTTTGATTCAATTCGCGTTGGGAGGGGTGCTCGCATGACAATGAGACAACGAGCCAATATTAGTTTAGCGGCCCTTGCTTTGCTGTTCGCCATTGCACTCATGCTGCAATGGCAGCTCGATCACCCGTGGTGGACCAAAGCGCTCATATTTATAGCAGAAGCCGGGATGGTAGGGGCGCTCGCAGATTGGTTTGCCGTGTCTGCATTATTTCGCCATCCGTTAGGCTTGCGCTGGATTCCTCACACAGCAATTGTTCCAAAAAATCGAGATAAGCTGGTAGAAGGCATCGTCTATATGGTGGAAGAACAGCTTCTTAATAAGGAAATGATCGAAGAACAGTTAGCCAAGGTGAATTTTACTGAGCTGCTCATCACTTGGGGCGAAAAAAAGTGGAGCTTAAAGCTTGCTGAAGAGCTAATTGCAAAGCTGCTGCCTGTTGTCTTGAGAAATGTAAGAACTGAAACGGCTTCTCTCGAGATCGAGCAGCGACTAATGATGGCCGCAGGTCAAGCGAAGCTCGCTCCTCTGGCAAGTAAAGGCTTGCGCGCGATGATGGCTAAGGGCTATGACCAGCAGCTGATTGATTTGCTCATTGATGCAGCGCAAAAACGAGTGCTGCAAAGCGATGTTAAGCCAGCAATTAAGCGATTACTGGAATCTGAGAAGGATAAAATGCTGGGCGAAGGAGGCGGAAGCTGGCTGACTAAGGCACTGTTTTCCTTCGCACAAGCGGCAGATGCGGTTAACTTTGATGATGCGGCTGACGTCATCTATCGCGACTTGCTATTGCTTCTTGCTCAGCTGAAGGATCATGATCACGAGCTGCGATTGCTGCTGCGCGATCAGCTTGGAGAACTTGCTGCCCTGTTAGAGCAGGAACATATAGAAGCAGCATTAGAGCGCTGGAAGAGTCAGCTGCTGGAGGAGCTGACAATTGCACCTTTTCTACAGCAGGTGATGCAGTCGTTATTAGAGCAGCTAAAGCCTAGTGATCAGGCAGCAGGTGATGTTTCTCAGCTGCAAAAATGGCTTGCTCGATTATTGCATCAATACTGGCTGTGGTTTAAGTCTGATGAGCTGTCCAAAGCGCTTGTAGAGGAAAAGCTGAAACGTTTTATGCATCATCTTATCGAAAAGGAGCATGTTGTAATTGGACAAATTGTACGCAGCACGCTCGATACGTTTTCGGAGGAGCGCCTAGTCGAATTTATCGAGAGTAAGGTCGATGTAGATCTGCAGCGAATCCGCGTTAACGGTGCGTTAATTGGTGCTGTCATTGGTGCGCTGCTGTATGGTTTGCTGCATGGCGTGTATCAGCCGCTGCTTGATATGTTGCGGTAAGTTAATGAGGAAAGCTTGCAAGCAATTGGAATGTTCATCCAAGTTTATTCATATGATTGTCCATAAAGGAGGGATCAAATGAATAAGCTAATTAGTCGTTATTATCAATTGAAGCAAAAAAATAAAGCGATTGAACAGGAGCTTGCAGAGCTGAAGGAGCAAATTGTTCAACATATGAATAGTGAAAGTGTAACCGAGCAAACTGTTGGATCGTATCGTGTAAGGCTCATTCAATCCGAACGGAAGGAATACCATGAGACGCTGCTGTTTAATGCGCTCCCTGATCCGGAGCTGTGGCGGATGCTGTCCAAGCCCGATCAAGGGAAAATAACGGGCTTAATTCGAGTTGGGGCATTGAAGGAAGAGCAGCTAAAGGATACCTACACAGTGAAGCAGCAGGTTGCCCTTATTATAGACAAAAAATAATGAAAAAGTCTGGCTAATCCAATGATTGCGCATTGGTTAGCCAGACTTTTTAGGTTTAATGCAGACATGCGAAAAAGTACGTTACTTGCCGGCGAATCATTTATAGAATGGTATTACATCGCTTGTGTTGCCCAATCTGGTTATTAGGTCAAACCCGATATTTTAAAGGGATAATGGCTAATTTAAGCGCCAGTCGATTTCCTGCTGTCCGAGCTGAATCAGATGCTCGTTTATTGTTGAATATGGCTTGCTTCCCAAAAATCCACGGTAGGCAGAAAGTGGAGAAGGATGAGCGGATTCAATAATGATGTGATGCGATGCAATTTTTTTCTTTTTAGCTTGCGCCGGCTTTCCCCATAGTACGAAAATGAGCGGCTGCGTTCGTTCACTCAGCAGCTCTATTATTCTATCCGTAAAGGTTTCCCATCCTTTTCCGCGATGGGAATTTGCTTCGCCCGCCCGCACTGTTAAAACAGTGTTAAGCAGCAGGACACCTTGCTTTGCCCAGCTCGCAAGATTGCCATGCTGTGGTGCCAGGATGTTGAGATCTTGCTCCAGCTCCTTGAACATATTTTTAAGTGAAGGCGGTGGCAATACAGGTGGCTCAACTGAGAAGGCAAGGCCATGAGCTTGTTCTTCGCCGTGGTATGGATCTTGACCAAGAATAACAACACGAGTTTGATCATAATCCGTAAGCTCTAATGCTCGGAAAATTTGATGCTGCTTAGGATATATGATGGATGAGCTATACTCTGCTATAATATATTGTTGTAGTTGCTTATAGTATGGTTTAGTTAGCTCTGGCTCTAGTAGTTTTCCCCAATCATTATTAGGAAGCTGCATAGGTAGTAATCCCTCCTGACAAATCTACTTTGAACATACTATAGCAGGCAATAAGAATCAACCCTATTAGGAAGTAAAGGAGCGATTGCCTTGAGCTTTATTGATAAATTAAAAAGTGGTGTCTCAGAAGCGGGCATGAAAGCAAAGGTGCTTGTCGAGATCAACAGGCTGAAATTAATTAATGTTGGCAAGCAGAATGAAATTAATGGCTTGTACAAGGAAATAGGCGAAAAAGTAACATTGGCAGCAGAACTGGGTCAGGAGCTGCAGCTTTCTTATTTTAGCGATCAACTGGAGAAGATCTCTATGCTTAAAACGGAAATTGAGCAGAATCTGCTGAAAATTACAAATTTATCAGATGAGAAGCAGTGTCCGGCATGTCAACGCAGCAATCCGATTGATGCCCTGCAATGTCCGCACTGTGGAAACAGCTTTATCGTACAAGAGCGGAGCACGATAGAGCCAACCTATATCGAGCTGCCGAAGCAGCCAAAGCCTTCTTCGCGTGATGATGAATAAGAGCGACAACGAGCAAATGACGCGCTTTATTTACCGATATATTGCCCACGAGCAGGAGCTGTCGCTTTGCAGTCTTGAAATTAGACAGCTGTTTGGCAAGGAAGCTAGTTGGCATCAATCCACTGCGGTGGTTGAAAGCAGGCTGGACATATCAGCGCAGCGAAGTCCATATATGAAGTATCGGCTTCACGTCTGGCTTAGCGCAGGCAGCTATGATGCGTTGCTTCAGCAAGCCAAAGTACTGAAGCCAAAGAAGACTTACAAAATGGTCGCTGTTGAAACGATTTTAAATGGTCAGGCGACTAGGTTCCCTTATGAACAGCGCAGGAGGATGGAGCGGGAGCTTGGCACTATAGTCGGTGGGAATGTCAATCTGCAGGAGCCTGAGCTGCTGCTAGGGATCATTCAGTTGGAGGGGGAATGGCTGGTTGGCAGCTATGAGCCTCACCATGGAACCTGGCAGCAGTATGATCGCAAGCCTCGTCATTATTCAACTGCTCTTAGTACGAGGGTAGCGCGTGCGATTGTAAATATTGCCGTTCCACAGCTTGATTCTTCGATTCGTTTCATTGATCCTTGCTGTGGAATCGGCACCGTGCTGCTACAGGCTATTGATCAAGGGCTGCACGTTGAAGGTTACGACATTAATCCGCTTGCCGTGGTTGGCGCAAGAGAGAATATGGCGGCCTTTGACATGAAATGTATAATCAAGATTGCCGATATGCGGCTGCTGCAAGAGACGTATGATGTTGCCGTGCTGGATTTGCCATATAATCATTGCTCGGTATTGCCTGAGTCAGAGCGTAGAGAGATGCTGCTTGCGCTATCACGCATAGCAAAACGAGCCGTTATCGTATCGGTAGAGCCGATCGAACAGGAGCTGAATGCAATCGGAGCTACGATCTTGGATGTTGGACATGTACAAAAAACACATTTCAAGCGAGATGTATGGCTCGTTCAATTTGATCGTGAACAAGCATAAAAATGCCTCAACTATTCAAGTGCAGTACTTGAGTAGTTGAGGCATTTTATATATAACGTCTGCAAGGCTGCTGCAAAAAGCAGGAGGACTGTTTCTCATAGCGCGGTAAAAAGCATCGTAACAAAGGTGCAAGCCAGCGCAAAGATAACAAATGCTGCATCGTGCCAAGAAAATCCTGTGATATAATAATAGGTTCGCTGCTGGTTGAATTGCTTGGCAACCATCGCGATGCCTATACGGTGTGCACGACGAATGGCTTGTGCAATAAGCGGGATGCTGTACAGCTTAATTGTTGTATATACCGCTGTAATGCCTGTAGGACGTTGAACTCTACGGATGCGCAATGCACGCCTGCGCAGCTGGACCTCTTCTATCATAAAGGGTACAAGTCTCAGTCCGGCAAGAAAGGCATACGCATACTTGGCAGGGAATCTAAGCTGCTGCATAAAGGAATAAAGCAGCTTGACTGGCGGTGAGGTCAACAGCAGCAGTAAGCCAATAATCCCGATCAACAATGATTTTGTACCGATTAGTATGCCAGAATGAATGCTTTCACTTGATATTTTTATGATCCACCATTGCCACAGTACATCATTTCCTCGTCCAAATAACGTTAAGCTAATACCAGAGGATAAGCTTGAGAACAGAATAGGGATATGGAGCAATGCAATTTTTCGTATAGGGAAGCCGCAGCTGCTCCAAAGCAATATACTAAGGCATACGATATATCCGATATAAAGCTCAAGCGCTCGGCTAAAAAAGACAAACAGCATAATGGCGAATAAGATTAAAAATTTCAAAGAAGGATTGCAGCGATGCAGCCAGGTTTGATAGCTAGGTGTAAACCAGTTCAGAACGTTGTTCATCATCTGCCCCCTTATCTTTTTCGGGATGTTACGGTCAGCATTTGCTGATCGATCTCCCATACTTGCGTTGAAAAACGTCTTACAATTTGCTCATCATGCGTGACCATGATGATGGTTATGCCAGCTGCTTGCAAGCGAGCCAGCCACTCCAGCATCACAAACGTGCTTCGGGCATCCTGACCGAACGTAGGTTCATCCAATAGAATAATAGAGCGTTTCTCAACAAGTGCCGTCAGCACACTTAACCTTCGTTTTTGCCCGATGCTCAGCTCATATGGATGGCGTTCATATGGAACATTCAGGTGAAGCTGCTCTAGCGCTTGGGAGGCTTCAGCAATTAGCTGTTCCTTTGGCGCAGTTTTGTTTTTACGTTTTGGTTTCAGCAGCCGATGGAGCCAATGGTTTGCTCGCGATTCTGGTGCTTGATCAGTAGTAGCTTCGCCCTCAATGCTGGCATGCTTCACTTGTAAGGAATGCGTTACTTCATCAATAATCCGATCTGCTATAAATTGCAGCTCAGGATTCTGGAATACATAACTAATCGAATCTGGAATGTCATCCGTGGCTTCCGCACCTAAAATGCGATAGCTTCCATTGCTGTTTAACAAACGAGCCAGCGCGTAGAGCAATGTGCTCTTGCCAGCTCCATTTCTCCCAATGATCGTGATCCAGTCGCTTTGTTTGGCAGCG
This sequence comes from Paenibacillus septentrionalis, assembly GCF_042659865.1. Taxonomy (NCBI): domain Bacteria; kingdom Bacillati; phylum Bacillota; class Bacilli; order Caryophanales; family Paenibacillaceae; genus Paenibacillus; species Paenibacillus septentrionalis. The sequence goes on along the minus strand of NZ_JBHSTE010000001.1, from coordinate 548,999 downwards.
GCATAATCTACATGCAGACGGAAGCCGCCACGTTCAATCGAAAAATTTTCGAGTTCAAGCAATGTAGGCCGATGATCCACACCATCCAATAATGGAGCTATAGCCGAATTAGGGAGGGCTTGAAAATGCTCCTCCCATATATTCGGATACCAAATGCCCTCTTGCATGAGAAAAGGTTTATGCTGTTCAAATACAACTTTGGGCTGGTCATCTGCTATAATGTCACCTTGACGATTAAATACGACAACACGATCAAACCATTCAAGAATGCCATTGATATGATGCTCTACAACAATTACAGTGTGGTTGGAAAGCGTTCGACGGATGGCTTGCCATATTTGCAGCTTGCCTTCAGGGTCAAGCAAGGCTGAAGGCTCGTCGAGGAACACAACATCTGGTTTCAGCAAGAGTACCGCAGCAAGTGCAAGGCGCTGCTTCATTCCTTGTGAAAGCTCTGCTATTGGAGTATGCAGCGCAGGCAGCTTAAGCTGCACCTGATTGAGCACCTCATTCATAAGTAACTCCATCTGCTCTCGAGGTATGCGCAGATTTTCCAGCACAAATGCCAATTCTTCATCGACATAACTCATGCAAAATTGAGTGTCAGGATCCTGAAAGACGAAGCCCCAGTTACTGGGCTTCGTTATATGCTCCGAATGAAGCGGCATTTGAACAGCATCGGGAACAATGCCGCTCATAATTTGTAAAAGGGTTGATTTTCCGCAACCGCTTGGTCCAAGCAGCAGCAATTTTTGACCTTGAGGGATCGCTAGGGTAAGATCATTAAACACAAGCTGCTTCTCACCGCTGTATTTGGCACGAAGCTTCGTAACACTTAATGCTGTTGTGGTTGACATGCGGTTGGCTCCTTCATCCTTCTATTGCTTAAGCTGTTCGATTTCAGAATCATCAATTGGGCGAATTAATGATGTCACTTTCGTCTTCTCTAGTGCTTGCACAATATAATAAGCAAAGATTCCAGTAAAGATAAATGCGCTAATGACACGCAAGCCGTACTTGACAATCAAGGCCCATGCTTCAAGGTCTGCATACCCGTAGCTCAGATCAAGCAGGAAGCCGCCAGCACAGGACATGATTCCAGCTAAACCGGCAACAGCAATCGAGTACTTGCGATAACGGAATGCGAGGAAGACAAGCTCTGCCCCCAAACCTTGAATAAAACCATACATTAACACTTCAAAGCCGTTGCCAACAATGGCAGATAGACTTGCACCAGCAAGACTTGCTAACAGCGCAGCACCAGGCTTGCGAATAAGTAGAGCAGCGAAAGGTCCAACCATAAACCACATGCCATAAATGAGCTGGCGCAGAGTTGGAAGCATGGGCTTAACTACGCTGTATAGATCATCCCAAAATTTCATTATGACGCCAAATACAATACCAATAACAATAATAACTACGATATCAACTAGCTGTAACTTTTTCATGCATAGATCTCCTTTAATATGGATTTATGTTTAGAAGCAAAAAAAAACCGTCTGGAAACACGCAGACGGTCAGAAAATCCCTCTTCTAAACACCATTCTCTACGCTGGTATTATCCAGTTCAGATCAACGGTCAGTAGCGGTTACTAGCTACTATCTCAGCCTGATTCCACAAGCACCCGGACGGTTCAATATGCAACTTTGATTAATTTACAATATATTAATAAATAATACAATACTATTTTCACAAATTTATAACGTCGGTGATTGAGACTGATACTCTTTTACCCCTGGGTGGACAAACTTATCAAATAAGTCCAGCAGCTCGGCTGGCTCCGAAGCGACTAGTTTCATATCAAAGTATTTTTCAGCAAGAAATTTCTCTTGGTGCATATGCTCAAAAAATGAAATTAAATGATTATAGTAGCCGTTGATATTGAGCAGGCCGCATGGTTTTTGATGCAAGCCGATTTGACTCCATGTAAACACCTCGAAAAACTCTTCCATTGTGCCGGGTCCGCCTGGCAAAGCAACAAAGCCGTCTGCCAGTTCGATCATCAACTGTTTGCGCTCATGCATCGTTTCAACGTTATAAAGCTTCGTTAGCCCTTGATGTGAAATTTCTCGCTGCTCAAGCAAGGATGGAATGACACCAATTACTTCTCCGCCGCCTTCCAGCACAGTATCAGCCACGACACCCATAATGCCAACCTTTGCTCCGCCGTATATGAGTGTAAGCCCACGCTTCACAAGCTCCTTGCCTAGTTGAACGGCCATCTCTCGATAAATCGGGCTGGCGCCAACGCTCGAACCACAATAAACCGCAATTGCTTTCATTAATTTCCCTCTATTCCTTTTTTGTGTACAAACAAAATATAGTATATCATACAACTAAAAGGCCTATATATAGTGTTTTTAGCTTAATTTTAGAACGTGTATTAAAATTATGAGATAAAATGAACTTTTTGCACGGCTTAATACTCTTATATAAAAGAGAGGTGAAGGCATGAACGTAGTACGGCTGGTGAAGCAGGCCAAAAAAGGAAACAAAGAGTCCTTGCTAGAGCTAATTATGACAGAGAAGGATGCTTATTACCGTCTGGCTTACACCTATATGGGAAATCCGCATGACGCAATGGATGCACTGGAGGAAATGATTGTTATTCTATATGAAAAAATAGATCAATTAAAATCAGAAAAAGCATTTTACAGCTGGAGCAAGACGGTACTGGTCAATACGTGCAAAGGTATGCTGAAGCAGCGAAATAGGCTGGTTTTTCAGGATGATCTCCTGTTGGAAGGACAAGATGTCAAGCTCGCTGCAGCATCCTACGATCCTTATAAGAAAAGTGACCAGCAAATGGACATGGATCAGATGCTGCTTTCACTGAATGAGCATCAAAAAGAGGCGATTCAATTGAAGTATTGGCATGATCTAGACTATGAAACGATAGCGAGTATAACTAATACGTCAGTCGGTACAGTGAAATCAAGAGTTTTTCAAGGATTAAAAAAATTAAAAGAGCGATATGGAGGTGGTCAATTTGGATAAAATCGATCAGCGATTACATGAGCAGCGTGAGCAGCTGCAAGCGCTAAAGACTCCTGAGGATATGGACATGCGATTAAGAAATGCACTCGACAAGCTTCCCTCCAGAACAGCGAAAAAGCGGCCGGCACTCTGGAAATTTGCAGCCGCGGCGATCGTACTTAGTCTAGTCGTTTTGAGCAGCAACTATAATGCGTTAGCCTACTATAGCAAAAAGCTGCTTGGATTTGATGGGTTATTCAACAGCACGCTACAGGAATTAAATGAGCAAGGAATGGGACAGGTGATCAATATCTCGACTCAACTGTTGGACGGGACGGAGTTAACGATTGATGGCATAATGGCAGATTCTAATCAATTGATTCTGTATTACACCTTATCTAATGAAGATGGCCTGGGCGAAACGAGTGGCAGTCAGTTTAGACCGCACAACATTAAAGGGTTTTTTACCAATTCGCGGATGATAAGTGGAACTGCTATGCTGAACGAGGATGCAACGGAGCTAAAAGGAATGTACACGTTCCAGAATGTAAACCCTTTTGCCAAAACGTTGACGCTCAATTATTGGGAAAACGCCCCTAACGGTCAGTTGGTGGATAGACAGCTTAAATTTTCATACAATCCAAATAAGGCGATGCAGTCTGTGCTGAAACAGTCGATCAAAGAAACCGTTGCGGTTGACCAAGGTTCGATTACATTCAACTCGATACAGGCGACACCAACGATGACATTAGTCGAAGGAAAAATGAAGGTTAAAAACTTCGATAGAATGCCAATAGCTAATAACGAAATCCTATTAATTGCTAATGGCAAGCCAGTAGAGGTGATTGGGAGTGGTTATAGTACCTCACTAACTGGAAGAACGTTTGAGCTTCGATACGATGCATTGCCACAGCCGCTTCATTCGTTGGAGCTGCATGTTTCCAAGTTTGTAGGTTATGAGGAAATGAATACAGCAATTCCACTGACGAATTTGGATGATAGCCCTTACTCATTGGGTCATGACAAGAAGTTGTGGATTGATGAATTAAAAACGACATCGGAGCAGCTGGAAATTACCATTACAACAGAAGAAGATGTGATGCTTGAGGGCGTTTATATTCAGACTAAACAAGACAGCATCGAGCTGAACACGACGGTGAATCAACGATTGGAAAAGGAACTGGATGGTAAGCTGCTTAAGCAGCGCACAATTGTATTCGATACGTTGGACACACCGGAATACTTGCACATTAAAGGTATGCATTTGCTGAAAAGCTATGATGTCAAAGTTCCGATTAAGGTTGATTAAACATCTTGCTAATCGTCCTTTAGCGCGATAAGCCGTCTATAATATAAGTCGTTAAATAACAGTAAGCCGTCGGTTGCTCTGCGTTTTGCGGGGCAATCGACGGCTTATTTGCAATGCTTGACACTATTATGGTGAAATAGGGGTTTCAACCTTGCGAAACGCTACAGAATCTACCTTCCATGTCCCATTCTCAAAAACCAACGTGCTAACACGCTCCATAGTTACAATATCTCTAAAATGATTGGTTCCAATTTCTATAGATTGAGTAGCATCTGCGGTTGTAGAGCTTGAGTAAAAAGGCATATATTCGGCAAACCCTGTATATTTGTAATTGTAAAGCAGGCCTTTGTTCTGAATAATTTGATTAATAAAACGGTCAGTGAAATACGGCTGGAAGTAGACTCGAATTTGAGTAAGAGTCGAAACATCAATTGCTTCGTTCAGCTTATCATTCAATTGCTGCATACGTGCTGTCGTAGCTGCTTGTTTGGGCACAGGCTGGACTGGAGCAATGCCAACTACTACGATTTGCTTATTAGCTGCTGTAATGGTAGCTTGCTGAGTCTGTTGATTCCAGGAAACTTTTGCTCCTAGCGCTTCACTTACGAAGCGCAACGGCACATAGGTAGAGCCTCCATAGTAAAGTTTAGCTGGCACCTCAAGCGTAATCTCTGAATCATTGACTAACACTTTCTGAGAATCAACGGTAAGCTCAATGGTATTCGCGTCATTATAAACGGTTATACGTTTAGTGTCGTTATCCCAAACAACTTGAGCGCCCAATTGATTGGATATATAACGAATCGGAATAAGTAACCGACTGTCCTGCAATTTTCCTACATTCAAAGGTTCAATGGAGCTTTCGGCAAATACAGAGGTTGCCAAAATAGAAGTTGCCAGCATAGCTGAAGCAAGTGTTGCAGCAAACCACTTTTTCATAGGTATTCTTCCTCCAGTACGATGGTTGATGTTGTTTATGCTTATTATATGGTTAGACGTTAACCCAATCGTAAAGTTGCAGCTTCACCCTGAATTGGGAAATTATTGTATACAGGTTGAAATGTAAAAATACTCGAGCAATTTGCGGCCAGCTATCTGAAGCAACTAGAATTAAAAAAATATGTAAGTCGGCCGTAGGCAGCATTGTGTGAAGCAATGAGGTTAGAGAAAAAAAACGCTAAGTGCTTAAAAAGCTACTCAGCGTTTTTTTTTGATTGAGATTCGTTTATATAAGATTAGTTGCTGCCTATATCAGGATGTTGGAATTGCCGCATTAGCTGTAGAAGCTCCTGCGGTTTATCAGAGACCAGATTCAGCACAGCATACTCGGGGCGTACAAATTTTTCTTGTACCATATGCTCAAAGAAATGAAGCAACGGATCGTAATACCCTTTAACATTTAGTAAACCGCATGGCTTGTGATGCAGGCCGATCTGACTCCACGTAATAACTTCAAAATATTCTTCCATCGTGCCAGCACCACCTGGCATCGCAATAAAACCATCGGATAACTCGATCATTTGGTGTTTGCGCTCGTGCATCGTATCGACTGTAATAAGCTGAGTAAGCTGTTCATGTGCAATTTCACGTTGCGCGAGATGGGTGGGTAAGATGCCAATCACTTCGCCGCCAGCTTCTAAAACAGCATTAGCGATAACCCCCATTAAACCAGTGCGAGAGCCGCCATAGACTAGCCCGATGTCGTTTTGCACTAATTCATGGCCAAGTGCAATAGCTGCTTTTTCGTAATCATGAGAAGCTCCAAGACTGGAACCGCAATAGACAGCAATTCGTTTCATAGCAACTCTCCATTCTGTATCAAGTCATAACTACAGTATAGTTTTCCTTGTGGGCTTGAGCAAGTCGGCGGATGGTTAAGAAGGATGGATACATAAAAAGTATGTTTGCAGCTATAGGTTTATGTATAAATCCCTTTCAATAGAGGTGGATCAGACCACGAAAAGCATTGCTACACCTTTGTATTTATGTTAAGCTAAATGCAATTATAGGAATGGAGGGTTGTCCTAACAATGGGTGTTATAACTTACGGAAGATTACGTTTTGTTACTTTGTCTAACTAATTAAATAGTGAACAAAGACTCTGCCTGCGAGCGGAGTAAAACGGAATCGGTCTGCCCATTTTAGGATATCTGAAAGCATATACGGATAATGAGGGACAGTATTTCTATGTCTCTTTTTTTGTGTCTTGCTAGCATTCTATCTTAATTAAACTTTTGCCTTTCAAGCTTAGAGGCAAAGGCTTGTTTGCGTATGCAATCAACATGTAATGGCTTCCTATTATATTTTCGTTTACCCGCCGCAGGCTTATGCCTGCGGTTTTTTTGTCGCGGGTTCAAACCAATATAGGAAGGGTTGATTGATATGAATAAGCAAGCTAAACGAATTCATCGAAATAAACGTCCTCAGGAAAATTTTACGGGACAGCATCTGCTTCACAGCCCCAAAACGATTAAGCGAATGCTTGCAGTTGCGGGATTGAAGCCTAATGATACAGTAGTTGACATTGGTGCTGGGAAAGGAGGGCTTACCTTTCCGTTAGCAGCGCAAGCAGGCAAGGTGATCGCAGTAGAAATTGATGCGACCTTTTCACAGCTGCTACGGAATAAGGTACTGGCATCTGAAAGTTCTAATGTATCAATTGTGCAAGCCGATATTCGAACATTTCGATTGCCCACTTCGCCATTTTCCGTCGTTGCGAATATTCCGTTCTCGATTACAACTCCGATATTAGAAAAGCTGCTTGGAGCAGAGGGCAAGGCTATGCAGAAAGCCGTGTTAATTGTGGAAAAAGGAGCAGCGAAGCGATTCACCGGGGAGGCTCCACGTGATACGCGTTTATTGATGTGGAAAATGTTTTTCATCTTTAAGCTGGACAGCGTAATTCCCCGAACGCATTTTGCCCCTCCACCACGAGTGGATGCGGCTCTAATAAGCATTACGCGAAGACAAGAGCCTTTGATTCCAATGCAAGAAGCCAAAAGGTTCAGAGCATTTGCAGCTTATGTGCTGAGCGCACCTCAACTAGTAGTGGGCGAGGCATTACGAGGATTGTTTACAGCTGCACAGCTTAAAAGAGTCTTGCCAGAAGCGGGGTTATCGCGAGAGAACACCGCGCAAGAGATCACATTGGAACAATGGGGTACGTTGTTCCATGCGATGCTGAAGCATGTTCCTTCTTATCGCTGGCCTAGATAGTTGGCGCTATGGCTGTAAGTGGTGAAAGTAGGTAATCGAGGTGCGGATCGGAAGCTCACATAAAATACCTGGGAGATCCGCACCACGTATAAAATAAGGGTTTGTAGCATTTTCAAGGTGTGAAACAGTCCATTTTATGGTATATTTAAATCGATCCGCACTAAAGCGTTTGCAAAGGCTTGCTGCGTAAGGGTTAAATGTGTGGGCAGTCGCACTCCACGTGAGTGCGTGGATTGAAAGCATTGAAATTTTTAACGGGGCTTGCGTTCCGATGCAAAGTCCTACTCCATGCGAGTGCGTGGATGTCGGTATAGCCATGCATCATAGAGAACTCCAGCAAGATTCACACGTACGTAAAAACAAGCGAAGCACAATGGCTTCGCTTGTTTTTATTTCCGTTTCGTTCTATCCTTTTCCTTATAGAATTCATGATAAAGCTTCATAAGCGCACGTTTTTCAATACGAGAGACGTAGCTGCGGCTGATGCCGAGGTCCTTGGCAATCTCACGTTGCGTACGTTCATCGCCACCGTTCAACAGACCAAAACGGGTAATGACCACTTCTTTCTCCCGATCATCCAATATGCTAAGGTTTTGGAATATTTTACTTTTTTCCATTTCAAGCTGAACCTGGTCGGCAATGTCATCCGTCTCATTGCCCAATATATCTATCAATGTAATTTCATTACCCTCTTTGTCGGTGCCAATTGGATCGTGCAGCGAAACATCCTTACGTGTTTTTTTCAATGAACGCAAATGCATAAGGATTTCATTTTCAATACAGCGCGCAGCAAAAGTCGCCAGCTTGGTGCCTTTACCTTGCTGGAAGCCTTCGATTGCTTTAATCAATCCAATTGTCCCGATTGAGATCAGATCCTCCTGATCTTCGCCGGTATTATCAAACTTCTTGACGATATGTGCGACTAGCCGCAAATTATGTTCGATGAGAATATTGCGTGATTCAACATCTCCTTCAGCCATCCGCGACAAATGGTACTGCTCTTCCTCTTCCTTCAACGGCTGTGGAAAAGCATTGTTTTTGACATAAGACACTAATAAGGTCAACTGCTTAATAAATAAGGCGATTGATGCAAAAAAACCGGGCATAGCTCCACCTCCTGATGAACTGGCAAGGGCCTAAAATTGGCCGCTGTAGTCTGTTCTCTAATGTATGTGGGTAGTTGCCCAGTTGTGCCTGTACCAAGAAAATAGGTACGGGCAATAAGCCTGGCCGTTATACCGTAGAGCAAACGGTCACTGATGGCAAGAGTGATCCTGTAAGCCTTACGCGCAGCTTTAACGTGAGTGAACTGGATGTCAAAGGCTACGTGACTCATACTGAAGAGTGGGAAAAGAATCGACTAAGCTATAATGAGAAATATCCGAAAAACAAACGGGATGAGCTAACCTTCTGGGCTGGGGAGCGATTTGTCCTGGACGCTGATACAACGAATACCGGCAGTAGCCAAACAAAAGCGACCAAGGTCGAAGTTGTGGCCAAAAAGATCGGTAGGACAAATCTAACCTCTACCAATAAGGTACGTTGGTCTGGCTTTATCGGCAGCCAGAATGCAGACGTGAATCTGCAGAGCTTGAGTGATGGCCAGTACCAGTTCACTCTCACGGCCACTTACTCTAATGGCGTTGTGAAAGAGGACGTTGTGATCTTGACGATCAAGGGCAACTGGACGGAGTTCTATAAGCTACATCAAAGCTGGTAAGGAGTCAAGAATTGACGGTTATGTGGCCATGTGCTGCATAACCGTTGTTCTGTTTTAAATTAATGGTAAAAGCAGCTTGATTTGGAGCACAACAGATCAAACTAAAGCTCTCCATGGTGAAACTGAGATTATGCGAGCCGCGCGTCAGTAATTGCTCTGGAGTAAGCATGTGACCGGCTATAGAAAGATTGGATATAGATAATTTTTTTGTTGATTTGGGAAAAGTAGGATATTAGTATAAAATGTCGAATTAATAACTAGGAATGGTTCATATTGAGTACAAATCAAATTTACAACTTTAGGGTGAGATCCATATGGACAGGATAAATGAATTAGTAGAATACGGATACGAGTGCGACTACTTGGACTTTAAAGAAAAACAATATTCCAAAGAAAAAATTCCGACTTGATTGTGGACATAATGGCTATGGCAAACTCTCGTTATGATGGAGATAAATTTATCATAGTAGGAGTAAAGGATAGGCCTGAAGGAAAAGAAATCAAGGGGATAAAGCCAGAAGAGTTTATTGATTCGTCAAACTACCAACAAGTAATTCTAAATAACATTGAACCTGAGATTCAGTTTGATTATTTCAAGTATGAATATAAGGGGACAGTGTTAGGCGTTTTTAAAATTCACGGAACAGAAAATAAACCGTATATGCTGAAAAAGAAGTATGAGCGACTAAATGAAGGGTACTGCATGATCAGGAAAGGTAGTATGAATGCCCTAGCAAAGCGTAGTGACTTTGATTATATGTATCTTAATAAAGGTCAATTCGAAATAAGATTTCTGGAACAATCTTTGCACGCAATATATGATGCAGATGGGTGTGCATCTATAGAGGTAGCATTTTCGAATACAACGAATTTACCGATTACGATTATTGCTGGAGAGCTATTAATACGAAATAAGCATGGGGAAGAACTAACCAATCATCCTATTTACGGTCTGAATAAACGAGCTGATAATGCTGATTTTAAATTAGCCTTATCACCCAAGTCAGAAGTTGTAGGACACCTGTTTGTTGGGTTTAGCTCATCTCAACCATTAAAGCTTAATATTGATGAATACGGATTGTGTGATGAAAAATATGATTTTGAATTACTACTTATGGATGCGAGGCATAAAAAATATTCCGCCACAATACGCCAGTGTAAAGTATTTGTTGATGGTGATTTTCTATGGAAAGTTAAGCAACTAAGAGGGATTCCACATAAGTTCCGAACTCATTGATGATGCTCATAAATTCAAACAACTGCAAAGCTATTTAAACAGAGGTGGATACTATGGAAAATGAACTTGTTAGATATTCAAGAGCCGGCGACATTTTTCACTATCGGTGGGCTGCTCGACGTTGCCTGCGTTTAATACACCCTAAATCTCGAATTAAATATATCGTAATCGAGGGATCTAGGGAAAGTAAGCTGGCAGGTGAATACGTAATTGATGTATCTGAGTATTCGGATTCCTTAATTCAAGGATATCAAGATGTCGCCTATTATCAGTTGAAGCACACAACTGTTCATAAAAATAATCCATTTAACCTTAGCGATCTCAAAGAAACATTTGAGGGTTTTTCAGCAAGATTTAAAGAACTTACTAGTGAAACAACAACTACAAAAGGTAAGATGAATTTTACTATTGTCACCAATCGGCCAATTAATCAAAACCTTAAAGATAGTATAGAGAAATTAGCTGCAGGTAAGCAAATTAATTCACAATATAAAAATACACTTTCAAAGTATACACAGCTATTTGATGAAGATTTAAGAAAGTTCTGTGCTTGTCTTAGCTTCTCGGACGGAGAGGGAGACTACAATACCCAGAAGCATCAACTTCATGTCGAAATATCACAATTGATTGCTGGCAGTATTGATAATCCTGAGCTAGAGCATATTACGGCTTTAGTTCGTGATAAGGCTTTACCTGATAACAATGGTGTAATTGTTCGTGAAGAAATACTTGAGAAATTTAAAGTTGCATCTGAACGTGATCTCTTTCCAGCTCCACCTGAGTTTGAAAAACTAGAAACCCTTCTGCATAGAGAGCAGCATAATGACCTGTTGAAAACCATTTTAGAATCAGCAGCACCGTTGATCATCCATGCACCTGGAGGTGTAGGAAAGACGGTTTTTTCCCGTCAAATAATTCAATCGTTACCTGTTGGATCTTTTGGTGTTACTTATGATTGCTTTGGTGGGGGACGTTATCGTAATCGAAGTGAAGTACGGCATCACCATCGCCAAGCATTTGTTCAGATTGCTAATGAATTGGCTACACAAGGTCTTTGCGATCCACTAATAGTGAATTCTGGCGCATCTGAAACAGATATATTAAGAAAGTTCCTCGACAGAATTGAAACAGCAGTTATTGCTTTGAAGAAATCAAATAGTAATGCAGTCCTAGTGATCCTAATAGATGCAGCCGATAATGCTGAAATGGCCGCGGCGGAGTTCAATGATAATTGCTTTGCTCATGAACTTCTCCGTGAACGTATAATCGAAGGTGTTAAAATGGTTGCCCTTTGTAGAACGGAGCGTATACATTTACTCCAGCCGCCTAGTAGCATCAAACAGCTTGAGTTGAAGCCATTTTCGGAAAAAGAGTCTTTTGATTATTTAAGATCTCATTATCCACAAGCATCTAAAGAGGATGGAGTGGAATTTTATAGGCTTACTAGTGGCAATCCACGTGTACAGTCAAATGCTTTAAGTTTAAGTAGTAGTACGATTGTTGAACTATTCTCCAAACTTGGAAGTGTTGGAAGCACTGTTGATGAACAAATAGAAGGACAATTAATGTCTGCAATTGATTCAATAAGGGATAAACTTCATGATGATTACAGAAAACAAATTGAATCTATCTGCGTAGGTCTTGCGACATTACCTCCCTTTATTCCGTTGAAGGTCCTAGCTAGGGCGGCTGATGTTGAGGAGTATACTATAAGAAGTTTTGTCGCAGAAATGGGACGTCCTTTATGGCTTTCTGATTCCTCGGTTCAGTTTAGAGATGAGCCTACGGAGACTTGGTTTAGGGAAACTTATGCAGCATCGAAGGAACAAATAGAGTTTTTTATTGATCAAATCAAACCATTGGCTAGCGAGTATTCATATGTGGCTTCTGCTATGCCTTCTCTATTATTACAAGCAGGGATGTACACTGATCTCGTTGAATTAGCTCTATCTGACAATTATCTTCCCGATAATCCGATTGATAAGCGCAATGTTCGAGTGTACCGCCTTCAATTTGCATTTAAGGCTTCTTTGAAACAAGAAAGTTTTGTCAAGGCAATAAAATTAGCTTTACGAGCAGGTGAAGAGGTAGCTGGTGATAAGAGACAGCTCGAACTTCTTACGAGCAATATTGATCTGATTGCGCCTTTACAAGATGAACAACGTGTACAGGAGTTTGCTTTTCGTCGTTTGTTTAGTGGTTCTTGGAAAGGATCAGTGAATGTTTACTCAGCAGCGTTGTTATCAACAGTCAAGAATTTTAGGGGGGAAGCCAGAAGCTTTCTTAGGGCTGCTGAGAACTGGTTAACTCTATACTTCGAAGATAGAGATAAGAAAAAAGAAGAAGATATTCGATTTCATCATGAAGAACTAAAAAATGAAGAAATTATGGAACTCGTATACACACATTTTAATTTACATGGGGTGGAGAGGGCCTTCGAATTCCTTATTAGTTGGTACCCTGAGAAAGTAATATATCATATTTCTAGGCAGCTGTTTAAACGGCTAATGGACCTAGGGGAAGTATCTGCTGCAAGGCAGTTTGCAAAACTGGGTAAACGTAATCAGTATTTAATAATTGCTTTCGCACATGAATCTTTAGATATTGGGTATATTCCTAATTCAGATGTTCTTTGCACTTGCCTTGATTTACTAACTGCAAAGCGAGCTAGAATTTCAAAAATAGAAGACACCTTTCAAGACACAACACTTCAATCTGTTATCTGTTTTCTCGAATCTTGCGCAGCAAACAAGTTACCGAAGGAGAAAATCATACGAGTTCTAAATCATTATTTCCCTCAAAATGCTTCACGGTCTATTACAAGCGATTACGATAATAAAGATCGTGCAATTTTTATGCGTGCCCAGGCATTAAAAAAAGTATTGCTTTTAGATCTCGAAATCGATACTAATGAATTACTTCCAAAGGATTTACAACATAACACCAAATATAAGGATGAACAAAAAATAAGAGAAATAAAAGAAGTAATAGACGGTTTGTTACCTTGGTATATGCTGCGGGTACGATGTTTAGTAGGGGGAATTCTTGATTTTGATAATGAAGTAGCGAAAGTGGAAAAAGAGTCAGGATCAGCAACAGCGAGTCGTTATAGAGACTATGATAGTTTACCAACGGAAGTAGCTAGAGTATGTTGTGACGTTTTAATGTTTCATAAATTTTCCGGACAAATGTCAGTCAGAACTTTTTATGAAAATTATATAAAAAATAACAGAATATTTCTTCCTGATCATCTGAAATTAGTTCGTTCTGCTTTCCGATTAGACCACTTAGCTGAACATAAGCGTGATTTTGAACAAAGTGCTTATGACGTAATCCATTCTGCTACAGACATTGGGCCAGATGAAAGGGCGAACTATTATATTGATCTTGCGCGAGCATTGATTAATGTAAATCGTGATGATGCTGCAGTTTACTTTAATTTCGCTATCGATGCCGTTTCGAAATATGGTGATGAGATCGTCGAGAGATGGGAAGCAGTTGTTTCCCTAGCTAACCAAAGAAAAGTAGATGAATTTGCGCCTTATGATATAGCTTACAGATTTATACGTTGTGCAGAGCTTATCGGAGAAAATGTAGCTCGTGAAAAGTATTGGGACAGAGAGGAGGCTGTTAGGACTTGTATTCGATTGTCTCCGGTTACTGGAATCGCTGCACTAAGCAGATGGCGGGACAGGGAAATTGGTTGGTTTGATCATCAATTAATTGCTTTGTCTGAGGAGCTTGTAAGAAACGGCTACGTTGCACCAACGGTAGCATGGTCTCTTTCTGCGTTTATGACTGAGTTTGAAATAGGGGATTTCTCAAGACTATGTATAGAGAAGGAAACATCGCATGTTAACCGAAAGTATATTTTTGATTCAGCTATTAGAGAACTCAGGATAAACGGAGTTGAAGGGGGAGTTTGGGACCAGATTGATGAAATGGCTAAAAAATACTCATTACATAGTAACCTGCTGGAAGAAGTTATTGCGTATAAGCGTCACATTGCTGATGAAGAAGGAAATACTATTAACCAAGAAAGTACCGCCTCGCTCCGTGTACAGTCGGAAGAAAGTGCGATTAATTGGAATGAATTGCTTCATGATTTGGACTTGGTTTCATCTATTGGATTAAGACAAGCTATCCTACGCTATGATGGACTTCCTCGGACTGTGCGAAACAGCGAGTACTTATGGCGTGAAGTCTACAATCGAATTCCCGATAGTGAAGCAAAGAAGTTTTTTTATGAGCTTCTTAAAGTAGATGAAGCAGATTTCTATGATATACATGATGCACTTATGTTAGTACCGGAAGAATGGCATCGCAAAATGAGCATTAAAATAGAGTGGCCCCAAATCATGCAACTCGTAGGAAAAAGATTTGCTACTTCTCTGTTGGAAAGGGGAACAATCTCTTTTTTCACTAGGCGACTTCATTTGGGGGCGGAAAATATACCTTTTATAAAAAAAGGAATTATTGAAGGGTTAGCAACCCACGGAGATTTAGTTCATGCAACTACATTTTTTGGCTTTGTAACTATTGCATCGCAACATGTCTCGACACAGGAAGCAACTGATTTACTTGACTTCGCGTTATCGAGATTCGAACTACATATTGAGTCTGAGTACGCTGATGGGCCATGGTCTCAATTGTTGTTACCACCGGTTCACATGGGAAATGCTTTTTCAGGTTTTGTTTGGTCTGCTTTAGGATCTCCAAGATCTTCAACACGATGGCGTGCCGTTCACTGTGTTCGTAGACTCGCAGAAGCTCAATGCAGGGATGAGGTCGATGCTTTAATTGATTGGATGGAAAGGGATACTGTTGATGCATTTGGGGCTAATAAATTTCCGTTCTACAACTTACATGCAAGGCTATATTTATTAATTTCACTTGCTCGTGTATCAATTGATAATCCAAACATATTACTGCATCATTGTAATGTTTTTTATAAATATGCCTTAAAATCTTCTCCTCATATCCTTATTCAAAAATATTCAGCTGATATTGCACTCAATATCGAGAAGGCTCAGCCAGGGACTTACCCGGAAGAAGTAGTTGTCTCGATTCAAAAAGTGGGGAAAAGTCAATTTGATAAGATTGAATTAGAGGACCGTTGGGAAACAAGAGATAGTTATTGGCATGCTAGTGAGACGATTGATACTAGTTTAACTTTTCATCATGGGTATGATTTTGATAGATACTGGTTTGAACCATTAGGGCGGTTATTTGGAATTACCGGGGAGCAAGTGGAGGAACTTGCTACTGATGTGGTTGTTAATGAGTGGAAAATGCAACATGATGGTAGTTATAGAAATGATCCGCGCTATTCTTTGTTGAGATCGTCGAGCGAACAACAAGGAACTTATCATAGCCATGGAAGTTACCCGCGAATAGATAATTATAATTTTTATCTATCATATCATGCCATGCTTGTTGTAGCTTCAAGGCTGCTAGAGAAGATGCCTGTTGTTCACAGCTCAGATTGGTATGAAGATGAGTGGTATGAGTGGTTGCACAGACACTTATTGACTCGGAGTGATGGTTATTGGCTATATGACCGTAGAGATCCTGTTCCTTTGTATAGAAGAGGTTGGATTAATGAAGTAAGAAACCCAGATTGGCGTGAAGAGATATCAAATGATGATTTTCTTGATGGCATATTATCTGAAAGAAACGGAGAACTATGGCTAAACGTTTTCGGATCTTGGGAGGATAGAGATAGTGAGAGATCGGAAAGTTTCTATATTGCAAGCTCTCTTGTCTCAATTAATACTTCTCAATCACTTTTACATGCATTAAGTACATGTTCCAATCCGCATGACTTTAAGTTGCCTGATTACGAAGAAGACGAAATGGAAATAGATGTTGATATCTTTAAACTTAAAGGTTGGGTATATCAAGAAGAAGCATCTAAACGTCTGGATGAGTTCGATCCACATTCTGCTAAAGTAGATTACCCTCCTTATAGAATAGGGAACTCTATCGCTGAGAAAATGAAGATATCATGTGATTATGAGAAGAGGGAATGGACTTTGGCGGATGAGAGTAGAGCATCAATAATTTGTGAAATCTGGGCGCCTATTCATGATAGTCATGAAGATGAGGAAATGTGCCGCGGCAATAGACTAACAGCATCGCTTTCATTTCTAAAAAAACTTTGTTCTGAATTCCAAAGTGAATTAATTATTGAAGTTCAAATTAGAAGAAGATATAGAGAGAAATCAAATATGTGGAGGGAAGAGTCGAATGAATATAAACCACCGCTTAGCAAAATATTTATCTTATCAGCAGATGGAAGACTCAGAGATACAGAATCGTACTATGACCTTGGGCAAAGCACTGGTCAAAGAACTTAAATTGGATCCCGGTGTTGACACCCTTGCTCGTTGGATGGCGCATTATATTGCTGAGCAGATTGAAAGAGCTGAGAATAGCACTGGAGCTGAAAAACAAGAGGCAGAACAACGTTGTTTTGAAACGATATTAAAGTTATGGGATCACAGATCAACGTTCCCAAGTGGCTCAAGGCCATTTGAAGATTTTGAGCCTATACTACGTACACTAACTCGACTTGATCCTGAAAATGATCGCCATTTCTTCTTTGAAAATAAAAGGGAAGCAATGGAAGGTGTTCCAGAAGAAGTTCAAAAGTGGCTGAATGTAGCCAATGGAATAGATGAAGCCGCACGCGTATGGTTGAAATATGTTTTTGAACAAGCTGCATTGGCTGCAACCGATGACTCTACAATCGAATGGTTAGAGAATTCAGTAGCACTCCAGGATAGCGACCATTTTTCTGTAATTTTTCGAAATCTGCATAGTGATATCGATGATATTTGGGGAGAAGACCAAAAACACAGTGAACAAAAACGGAAGACTATAAATTCGAGAATTAAGAAACTTGAGGCTTTTTCAGAATTAAACCAATTGTTATTGACTGAGTACAAAAAAGAACTAATTAGAATGCAGACATGAATCTGCAGAGCTTGAGTGACGGACAGTACTAGTTTACCTTCACTGCTACTTACTCTAATGGCATCTGAAAGAGGGTTTTGTGATCGCGACGATAAGGGGGAAGTGGATGAAGTTTTATAAGCTTACCAAAGCTGGTAAAGAATCAATGATTATGTGGCTATTTGCTACATAACCATTGATTCTTTTTTTATCATCATACTTTTTATATACACTCCAGTAATATATTCTCTTATTTGAATAGGCACTACCAGTGAAGTCGGGCCAGCCGCGCAGCAAAGCTGTGGCCCTAACTCCAGTTTGGAGAGATTGGAACGACACCGGCTTCAAGTAGCTTATTGTCACTGTTCGATGTTTCTACTCGTATTTCTGGATCTCTCCGAAATCGATAGCACAGCAATCAGATCGCCTTCTGTTACGGTAAGCAGCTAGTTACTTACATTGAAAGAGAATTAAGCTTTTTATGGACTCTTTTAATGTTTCTGTATCAGTATCGTATTATTTCCTTGCAGCCAGCTTTTCCTTTTTACGTCTGAAATATCGATGCGATCGTTTAAATAACTGATCAGGTCTATATGGACCATGTTCTTTTTGATATTTGCTTAATGCAACCAGCTGTAATAGCATCTGTATCGCCAAAATGATTGACGCGAGTTGAAAGAACGTTTCTGTATGTGGCGGAAAGAATCTTGCAGAAGTATACACTGCAAATATGCTATAAAAGATTGATATAGTCCTATATTTAGTTACTTTGTTATACAACTTCTTCTCAATACTAATGATCTTCCCTAAAGCAACAGGTAACGAAAAAGCAGCTGCCATAAATAATATAATTTGTAACCATCCGCTTGCATTAATAGTCATGAAAACTCGATTGTAGAATGAAAATATTGTTGTAGGGAGGTGTATTCCGGTTAAAATAGAAAAACCTGAATTGAATAACTGTAAAAGTGAAGGTATAACAACAAGAGTTAAACGAATCCAAAAAAGTCCCAATCGTTTGTCCCATATTGGAATTAAAGAAAAAAACTTATTAAATGGCTCAAGTTTGTTGCGTAGGTTAAGGAGAGTATAGCCTCGTTTTGATTTGGTTCGATGATCAAATACATTATTATTAACTTGCTTTTTTTCGTAAGGTTTCTTTTTACTACGTTTATTAGAACTTGGCATCGTTTTTCCTCCTACATAATTCGATATATTCATAATACGAAAAATTATATTTTGGGTTGCTATGTGAGATGTACTAAATATTATTGAATGCTCATGATGACCGTGACGATAAAGGGGAACTGGACGGAATTTTATAAGCTGCACCAAAGCTTATAAAGAATCAAGAACTAACGGTTATGTGGCCATATGCTGCATAGCCGTTGTTCTTTTAAAATCATCATACTTTTTGCATACGTTTACTAGCTTGGAAGCGTGTAAGCTTTGAATATAAAGATTGACTAAGAGAGGAGGAGGCTGCTTTTGTTTTTTTCAGCAGGTTTTCACAAGATTGGACTAAGCAAGCGACGGAAACTAATTCTTCTGCAAATTCTTCCTTGACCGTTAAAAGTATTTGTCTGATACTGGAAGTAATAACTTCAGTTAGGGGAGGATTTAATTGAAGGACTGGGTTAAAAGAAAATGGTTAGTTTTAGGTAGTGTGACACTAGTAATAACATTTCCAATATTATTAAATTACTTAATATTCTCTTGGAGAGCACCTGGAGTAAATGGAAACTGGATGGACTTTATTGGTAATTACATTGGTATAATTGTTACAGGGATCTTCAGCTTTCTTTTATGGAAAACTTCTATTAAGAGTGCGGATGCTGCTAAAGGTAGTGCTACTGCCACTGAAGAGAGTGTTAAAGTAGCAATAAAAAGTGTTGAAATAGCAGAAAAAACATTGAGTTTTTATAAGCAACAGCAAGAAAAACTGGATACAGAACGAAGCATAATGAGCAGAGAATATCAAGATAGATTTTTGAAAGAAGCCAGGTATCTTTATAATATATTACGGGGTATTGGGGATGGTAAGCCTAATTTGGTTGCAATTCAAAAGGGGTATTATATTAATTTACCTACACCACGTGAGTTTGCGGAGTTTTTTAAAGATGAACAAATAGAGTGTATAAAAAAAATCTGGCAAATATACTTAGATCACTACAGTTCTTCTTGGATGGAACATGATACGGGTGAAGTGACTCGTTTAAAGTACGATACAGATCCTAATGTTAAAAAAGAAGCATATAAGGCGTCTAATGAGTTAGCTGAACAATTGATGAAATTAGAATCATACGGTAAGTTATATTAAATCAGAAGCGTTACTGAAGCAAAATTAAAAGTCACCTTCGGGTACTTTTTCTTTAGCCTAACGCATGCATGTATAGTTTCAGCGACTGCACCAGAAAACGTCAGGACGGTTGGAGTACTACGATAAAAATGCAGTCGCAAAACTCCCACATATGAAAAAACAAAGCTGACGAGGGAGTTGAGCGCTAATATATGACAAAGCATTTAAGAAAGAGACTGTTAGATTGAGTGATGAGTTTGGGAAGAAGAAAGCTGCTGAGCAATAAGGCATATCCTTCTACACTCTGCAGAAGTGGAGAAAGCGAAGAACCTTGTATGGCAAAGGATCACATCGGAAGCAGACGCGTTTATATAGCTACAATAAAACCACATGCGAAATGGAACTAGAAAAAGAAATAGTCGAGTTGCGCCGCACAAATGAAATTCTGAAGGTTCGCAAAAGACTGGAAACGGTAAAGACCTGCCAGCTCTATGCCTATATCCGTAAACGACGGAATCAGAAGACCGTCAAGGTAATGTGCAAAGTACTTACTGTCAGTGTTGTCATTGAAACAAAAGGTTCTGAGCTAAGCTTAAATGAGGCATTTCCAGAAGAACTGGGAATGCCTCATTTCTGTTCAGATTATTTCTTTTTTCTTAAATCTAAATCCAAAACGATCTACATATTCAGGAAATTGGTTGTGCAATGGAATAATTTTATCTTTGAATTTCCTCAATTCTGTTTTAGTATAAGTTGAATTTAATAGAAGTATAAGTGCAATTTCGGCACGCTCATTACCAAGAGCTAGTGATGTTTCGATGGCTCTTTGAGCATTTGTTATATCGACTTTTTGATCTTCAAGTGCAATTTTTATCGCAGCTGCTCTCCACTTTTGAAATCCTTCCTGGTTCATTATGTCTATCGAGTCATTTACCCATTTAATAACTTCCTGTTTAGGTAAATTATTGATAACTACTTTTATAAAATTATTTCTGTATTCTTCATCAATTTCAAAAATAATAATTTCATCTAAGTATTCAATAAGTGGATTACTTTTAAAGTGATACTCTAATAATTTACTTTCCTCTGTATTAAGATTAGATAATATTGATACTCTTTCTTCGGTTCCCATAAACTCCCAACGATTAAATAAAGCTTTTCGAAGAGCAGTGACAGAAGAATCATAATGTTTAAAGAGTATATTATTAAAAACTTTGCTATTGACTTTACACCTTCTACTCAATTGGCCGAGAATATTTATCTTGGTTTGCGAGTCTAATAAAGTGAAGAGGTCAAACGTTATATTTGGATTATTAGATTGTGGTATCTTATACCAATTTTCTAGAATCTCGTCCCAATTTGCATCAGTATAGTAATCACATACTCTATTGACAATTTGGTTGAGATAGTTTGTTGAGTTATTTTTGTATTGATAGTGATTCGATAGGAATCCTTTACTTATATTCGCAAAATTATTAATACCTTCAAATATCCATTTATAAGCTTCTTCATCGTCAGCCCAAAGTTCAAAAAAGATATCTAATCTATCTTCAAAGACCAATTCATTGAATTTTAACCATATAAACTTGTCTGTTATTGATAAGAAAGCTTCTCTATTTGCAAGAATAGATTCCTTTATGTCTTGAGAAGTATTCAGTTTCCTAATTACACCTGGAGTCAGAGATTTTGCAGAATTTGAAGCCGCATTCTCAATCTCTGTTTTTAAAGTCTCAATTAAATCTCCAAAGTTATTTAAAACATCCGAACGGTTGATGAGAATATTAAGATATAGCTCTTGTTCGACTTCATCTAGATCAAATGAGAAATTCTTCTGACAGAATCCTGGTATCCCAGGACAATCAGGAAACCTTTTTATGAAAAAGTTTAGTTTTTTATTATTTTCATTTTCTCTCCAATCTTCAAGTATTGAGCGTACGTTGTCTCGAATCAAGTCGTAATTCGAAACTTCTTTCATGAAATTGTTTACTTCAAATAAATCGTGTTCATTAAAACCGCTAAATGAAGGATGAACTGTCAACGATATTAACTTTCCGAGTACTTCATCGTCATTTGTATGATGGTTACACCAAAGTAATCCAATACCATCTAAAAATTCCTCAGATTTAAAATCGTATATTTCCAGTAACTCATTTATCAATTCAGAATTCAAATTTGAGTCTGTTGATATTACCCATTTTTCAAGCCATGCTGTTAAAGTAAATTCAGGGGTTACATTCAAATCTAACGAATCCTTTAAAACTCTGATCCAATTAACATTTTTATTAATACTGTGATTAGCAGGAATTTGTAAAATTACTGATAGCAATGTATAACCATCATTATCATCAATAAAAGAATTCTCGAGTAAAATAGAGAAGTCCGGTTTATTTAATCTATTAATATAATCGGGCCGTTCTATCCATAAATATAATATGTCTTCTTTATATAAAGTAATGTTAACCTCAGCACCATATTCAATCCAGAGCCTATCATCATGTAAAATATAGTCTAAGAAATAACATACTTTTGTAGGAGGAAAATTGTGTAGAAAATTTAGATTTTCTCGAATTAATATCTCCCAGTTATGAAGATCCATTTCGGAAATCATTGATAAGTCAACTTCAGATTCAATAAGTGTTTTAATTGTATTATCTACTTCTAATCCAGGGTTATCATCGATATCAGAGATTACTGCAGCTAGGACAACTTGTTTGTCTTCGAGTTTTAAGTTTTCAAATGAAGCTTTAAATTGTTCAATCTCCGCATTTAAAAGATACTCTTTTATTTTTACTATCTCAGGTTTTCCTGTAGCAGGGTTAAGTTTTTCATTACTAAAATAAATGAAAGGCCTCGGATCATCCTTTGGAATAAAACTATCTATTTTACTTAGATAACCAGTAAGAGCTTCGTCAAGGTGTTTATGCTCTTGAGTAATGAGGTAAGGATTAACAATGAGCTCCGAATAATAATCTGGAAAATCTGTTTGTAATACTGTAAATACGGCAATAGCTAGTGGATTAGCCGATAACAAATTTCTACCAGTTTCTTGATCGCGTTTTTTTGCTAGTTGCCAATTCGCAGAAAAGGAATTAATTAATGACTTCACTTGTCGTGGTGTTTTAATTGAAGAATGTATTAACGCACCAAGAACCCTATCAATGTTTATATCGTCATCTTTTATCCAAGATATCTTTTGATCTATTATTAAATTCTTTGCATATCGTTTCATATTTTTTTGTTCTAAAATCGGTAAGTGAATCTGATAGTCAAATGTTTTATTTATAAACTCAGAAACATAATGATTTTTTGTGGAAATGTTGCCGTTTAGATCCTCAATAATTTCTTTTTGTTCGAACGCAGTTTTTACTCCATTTCTAAGAATTATTTCATCACAAGGAATTATAAATGCAACATGTTTGGAATTCAAAAATGTTTTAATAGTATTTAAAGCAGCTAACATCTGAGGGGGAGGTAACCGATCCATATCATCAAATACAAGTATAAGATTTTGTCCTTTATTTTTCTTTAAGTATCGATCAACACTCATCTTAAACCTTGTTTCGTATTGATCACCGTGAATTAATGGTAAGGATTTTGTTGTTAATTGAGTTCCACGCTGGTAATTGCCTAAAAGGGGTTGTACTACTTTATAAATAAAAGTAAAAGATGCAAGTAATAAAACTCCGTTTAAAGCGCTACTAATATTAGGGTAAAAGAAAGCTAGTGTAATTAAACTAAGAAAAATCAAGATGAAACCAATTGCTGTAAGTTTAGAGTGTTTATTAAAGAATAGAATTGAGAAAATACCTGTGCCGGCTGCACTTTCTGTTATAGTTGAATCTTTGTCTAATCCTTCGTCATTTCGAATATCTAATTCAGCTTCAATCTCACGGACAATTTTTCTATGTAAAGAAGGAGCGTCATCAGCAAATTTCCAAACACTAATTACTTTAATGATGAATTGATCTTTCATTTGACTATTTGCCGCAATTATGTTTTGAAGAAGTTTTACAATTGAAGTTTTTCCTGATCCCCATGGTCCAAATAATCCTATGTTGATAGGGAAATTTCTTTGTTTCAATAATTCAAATAAAATTTCTGCAACCTGAGCGTACTGAAATTTGTCTTCGTTCAAGTTCTCTAAAGGCTTGTCCTCAAGAAAAAACTTCTTTTCTATTATAGGATCATTCGATCTCTTTAGTTTATCAAGCATTGATTTCACCACCGTTTATTATTTGCAACTCCTTCTATAATTCTACAATATTTTACAACCAATTTTCTACTTGTTAATGTTATTGATTTTTTGCTCAGTATTATATAGGTTAGAAGTGCCAATACACTGCATTTGTAGTCTTAATTCAGCAATCTGCTTGCAGAAAATAGAAATGTCTATCATGCAGAAGTTAATTCGTTCCCCTCTTTGTCGGTGCCAATTGGATCGTGCAACGAAACATCCTTACGTGTTTTTTTCAATGAACGCAAATGCATCAGAATTTCATTTTCGATGCAGCGAGCGGCAAAGGTAGCGAGCTTGGTGCCCTTGCCAGTTTGAAAGCCTTCAATGGCCTTAATCAGTCCGATCGTGCCGATTGAGATTAGATCCTCCTGATCTTCGCCGGTATTATCAAACTTCTTGACGATATGTGCGACTAGCCGCAAATTATGTTCGATGAGAATATTGCGTGATTCAACATCTCCTTCAGCCATCCGCGACAAATGGTACTGCTCTTCCTCTTCCTTCAACGGCTGTGGAAAAGCATTGTTTTTGACATAAGACACTAATAAGGTCAACTGCTTAATAAATAAGGCGATTGATGCAAAAAAACCGGGCATAGCTCCACCTCCTGATGAACTGGCAAGGGCCTAAAATTGGCCGCTGTAGTCTGTTCTCTAATGTATGTGGGTAGTTGCCCAGTTGTGCCTGTACCAAGAAAATAGGTACGAGTAGGGGATTAATAATTAAGATAAATAATAAGTATTACATATAAAACACAATAATATATACATCAATTAAGAAATAAACGTAATTTTAATTTGCAAACGGCAAGTTAAATTCCATTAAACTGAAATATCAAAAAACATGAATCTTGCAATGTTGTGAATGTGATAAATTTTCGAAATTAATTTACGGTGGATAGTACGGGTTTGTCTACAAATTCTAAAGTCATAGATAAGGTTACCGGGGAATAACAATAAACAATAAATGAAAGAAGCTTGTAAACCACTTCTAGAAAGTAGTTTACAAGCTTCTTATCTAAACGTTAATCAGGCCTGAGCCAATTTACGACTAATCAGATTCATCCTTAATCTCTCCAACAATTTCCTCTAATATGTCCTCCATTGTTATAAGACCTAGTGTCTGTCCTTGCTCGCTTGCAACGATGGCGATATGTATATGACTTTGTTGCATTTTCAACAGCACATCTTTAATGGGAGTCTGTGGATGAAACTTCGGCAGTTCTCTAATATAATCATTCATTTCAGTGTAATCACCGGCTGCAATATCGGTAAGCATTTCCTTCGTATTAATAAAGCCAACACATTGGTCACTGTCCATGACGGGGTAACGTGTATACTCATGCTCTAAAATGATATTGACCATCTCATTTATTTCGATGCGGATGGGAAGAGCGACGATATGATCAGCTGGAAGCATGATTTCCTTCAGCATTCGATCATCAAATTCAAATATGTTTTGAATATATTCCAGCTCTGATTTATTGATTACGCCGCTCTCAAAGCTTTGATCAACAATCCACTTAATTTCTTCCTCTGAATGTACGCTTTCATGCGTGCTTGCTTTAACGCCTAGCATCTTTAACAATAGCTGTGACGCGCCATTTAACCCCATAATAATAGGGTATGTGATTTTGCCGAACCAATATAGTGGACCAGCAAGCATTAATGACAGCCTTTCTGCAAACTGGATGGCTAGTGTTTTTGGCATCAGCTCACCAAAAACAACATGCAAAAAGGATACAAGCGATAACGCAATTAGATAGGATAGCAAGGTTGAAAGCGCCTCGCTCATATTGAGACTTTCGAACAGCGGATGAAGCAATTTTTCCACGGTAGGTTCACCGAGGGCACCGAGCACAAGCGCTGTAATCGTAATGCCCAGCTGACAAGCTGATAGATAAAAATCAAGCTGCTCAGTTACTTTTTTAGCCATAACTGCTTTTTTGTTCCCTTCAGCAATTAACTGATCAAGCTTGGAACCACGAACTTTTAGAATAGCAAATTCAGCACCTACGAAAAATGCGGTTAGCCCAATAAAAATTGCGACTAAAATGAGATTAATTATAATTGTACTGTCCAATCATTTCCCTAAACGTTAGGGATTCACCTCCAAGGCATAGTATAAAACAACGTTTATTTTACAAAAGCAGGATTGACGTTACTTTTGTTTAGCTCATCTTCATCGAACTCGTCGCGAATTTCGCCTACTAGCTCTTCTAATATATCCTCAAGCGTAACAATGCCGGATGTGCCTCCAAATTCGTCAAATACGACCGCCATATGAACCTGCTTTTTTTGCATCGTAAGCATCACTTCTTTAATAGGCGTTGTTTCAAAGACAAAAGGAATTTCACGAATAAAGGACTTTAGCTCGGTCTTATTACCATGCTGCCCCGATAAAATTTGAGGCAATACCTTTTTAACATTGAGCATGCCAATAATTTTATCCTTATTATTGTTTTCGGTAACAGGGTAACGAGTGTAGTTATTTTCCTTCATAATTGCAAGGATTTCCTTGGGATGAAGGGACTCGTCAAGTGCAACCATTTTTGTTCGCGGTACTAGGACTTCCTTGACACTCTTCTCGTCGAATGCGAACACATTCTCCATATATGCAAGCTCTTCCTTATTGATTTCCCCACCCTCATAGCTCTGAAGCATAATGATTTTAATTTCTTCTTCAGAGTATGCATCTTCATGCTTTGCAGGTTTAATTCCAAATGAATTTAGTATCGTTCTTGAAGTACCATTCAATAACCAGATAAATGGATACATCACTTTACCGAACCAATAAAGGGGTGCGGATAACAAGAGAGTTACTTTTTCAGAAAATTGAATTGCTAATGTTTTTGGTGCCATCTCACCTACAACAACATGTAAAAATGTAACTAAAATAAAGGCAATGGCATACGAAATTGCAGAGGTTAACGCAGCAGGAACCTGGAGAAGCTCAAAAATCGGCAGCATGACTCGCTCAACGGCAGGCTTTCCTAGTGCGCCAAGCCCGAGAGCAGTAACGGTAATTCCTAGCTGACAAGCGGATAAGTAATAGTCCAAATCACTCGCAACTTTCTTTGCAAGTACAGCTTTTTTATTACCCTCGGCTATAAGCTGATCAATTCGTGACATTCTTATTTTAACTACAGCAAATTCAGATGCGACGAAAAAAGCAGTCAAAGCAAGCAATAATACGAGGATAAAGAGATTAATAATTGTTATCGTGTCCAAAATTTCCCTTCTATGAGGGATTCACCTCCAAAATATGGCTATACTAATGTGAACAATTATGTAAATGATTTAGCTGCCCGATTCCTCCTCCATATGATTTGATAATGTAGTACGCAGCATCAACTTGTTCGTTTCATTAGAGAATTCTTATAATTCTGCGGAAGACATTCCATGTTACTCCAATACTTCACCAATGTCCTTAATGCTAATCTTAACGTCAGTGTTCACCTTAATATTGGGGAACACTTCATGCCAATCCATGCTCTTCCATTGTTGATAGTTAAGTGTCGCTCTGACGTGCTTGCCTATACCTATACTATCAACATTATTTTCTTGCATCATAGCAATCATGTCATCAAGTTGATTTTTAATATACTCTGCAATTAACCTTTCCGCTTCCACGCGACCGTTTTCAGAATTCAGGTTTATTGTACCGATATACTCAAGGATTGTACCTGATACTTTTATACGCAAATCGATATGAAACTCGTTGTTGTCGTTTTTAGAAGTAACCTTAATTTTCCGTTCACTACTTATTGAGCTGAGCATCATTCGTTCATTGCTTCGACCTACTTTTGTAAGATCAATGCTGAGCTCCCCGCGCTTGAATGGTCCGCGCAAAAAAGCGAAAATTAATGCTTGGTCAGTTTCGACTTTCGTAATATATCGATCGCCTCGAAATAAGGCAATCCCGTCTATCTCAACATGATTCCCAGCGTCCTTAATCATTGGCGCTACGGAATCAATGCCATCATCCCAATAATCCCTGGAAAACCGAAATAGGTTCATTTTAGGAATAGTTTGTGATTGAGATTCCTTTTCAAGCATGCGTTCTATATATTGGCCTGTTCTTGAATGCTGAGAATAATCTTTACTCAAAAGCTGATATGCGCTTCCGTTTACAACTGTAATTTTAATCTGAGGAGAAACGGAAGGGTCACGTAATAACGCATCAATATATTCCCATACGCCTTCCTTGGCTAAGTTTATTCCGAATAGCGTATTACGCATTTGTCCGCTTACAAGAATTAATTCAGTCTGTTTGGAAAGATTGATTCTTCCTTCTTTGCTCGTAGCGGAGGTAGCTTGCAAAAATTCTCGATTTGAATTACTATTCCCCTTTCCTCCAGCAGATTCAGGTCGTGGAATTGTCACGCTCACGATCAATTTTTTATCGGATTGTTCTTCGTTTTCTGCAAGATCATACGTTGCCGTATGAGTTACCCCGAGTCTTTCCAATATACGCTGGTCACCACAGCTAGTTAGAAGCACGATGCTCACGATGATTAGTACTAATCGTAGTCGGTTATGCAAGACTCCTTCTCTCCTTTTCTAAGCAGCAATATAACAATAAGCAGCAAGGGAAGTCCAAATGCGATTGCTATTTCCGTTATTCCAAGGAATGTAAGCCATGCCTCAACCTTGCTAAGTACATCTGGTATCCATGAAACCGCATATGCAGCACTTATTAATACTGCTGTGATCCAATTGCCGTTTATTTTAGGAACAACACGCAGAACGGCTTCTTTTGCAGCCCATATATAGAAGGTGATACTAATTAAATTAGTAAATATAAACATGGAAAAGGTAAAGGTCTCAATTCGTTCAACAAACGGGAAGCTAATTTGTGCTAACAGATCAATGACAGGGTAGCTCAGCCTTTTTAATTGATTAAAGCTGTATAGACCAAAGCAAACGACGCATACTGCCAAATAAGAGAGGGTAACCATAACGTTTGCTAAATATACAGACTTTATAAAACGTTTGCCCTTCTCCACATATGGAAAAAGCAGTATCGCTAGCTCATACCCTAAAAACGCTGAATATACGGTCAGACCACCTACAAGCACATTAGGAGAGTGCTCGTGAAAAAAGAATGGCGTCATGTTCACCCATTCAAAATCTTTGATAAAGTACAATAGGAGAAGGAGGAGCCAAATAAGAATCCAAAAAAAACTAGTAGCTGCCTTAGCTATATTGTATATTCCTTTTGAAATTAGAAGAAAAGCTAGAAAATCTACGAGAAATTTAATGAACATGGGATGCGTAGTCGGAAATACAAACGTTTGAAATATAATAACGTATTGTTTGGCTATCAGACATCCCGTTAACGTCCACAGACTGACTAAAAAGGTGTAGAGCGGGATAATGAACACCTTAGGTAGTGCTTGTTCAATAATGACAAAGATGGATTTACCCTTACTAAGTCGATATACAACTGAGATGAGCCAAATATTAAAGGTCGCCATCGCTGAATAGATTAGTATGGTTACCCAGCCGTTATATCCCGTTTCCTGTGCCAGTAGTCTTGGAAGAGCGAACAGTACAACGCCTGATTGGTTCATATATACAAGCAAGCAGATATGAAAAGGATGCAGCTTCTCTTTCATCATAGTCCCCCAGTTTTATTTCTTTTGTCTAGTTTTAACTTCATTAGGTGATCTCGACTGTGAAGGTCTTTTACGCATTGCCCAAAATGGTGCACGAATGAAAACATCACGCCAATCCTTGAATTGATGAGGGGCGACAGGTGTTAAATACGACGTGTTTAAACTCGTTAGTCCTGACAAGTGGATAATAAGGTATGAAATACCAAGCATGATACCCAAATCACCCAAAATACCCGCCAATACAATTAAACCGAAACGGATTAATCGAAGGGACGCACTCATGACGTAACTAGGAATGACGAAGGAAGCAATGGCAGATGAAGCAACTGCAATAATTAAAATGTTGCTTGTAAAGCCTGCCTGCACCGCTGCTTGGCCAATTACGATACCGCCAACGATACCAATGGTCTGACCGATTTTGGTCGGAAGCCGTGCTCCTGCTTCTCTTAGCAGTTCAATCGTTAGTTCCATGAATAGTGCCTCATATAGAGGGGGAAAAGGAACTCTGCTTCGTGATTCGGTAATAATTAGCAATAGCGACTCGGGTATCATTTCATAATGATACGTTGTAATCGAAACATATAATGCAGTAAACAGTAATGTAATTACGATTGCTGCAAACCGCAATATTCTAAGTGAAGTGCCTAGTGCCCACCTTTGATAATAATCATCAGGAGACTCCAAAAATTCAAAAAAGGAGGACGGTGCTGAAAAGACAGAAGGACTGCCATCTAATATCCCGACAATTCTTCCCCCAGTCAGTTTAGACACTGCTGCATCTGTTCTTTCAGTTGTTGTAAATAACGGAAAGATGGAATTTGGGAAATCGTCAATGTACTGGGTAATCATATTGCTGTCATGTACAGCATCAACCTCGATCAGCTCGATACGTTTCACTAATTCATGTACGTATTCCATATTAGCGATGCCATCTATGTAGAGAATGTATAAATCATTTTTGGTAATCTCGCCAACCTGAAGCTTGATCACCTTTAAGTGGGAGCTTTTTACCCTTCTGCGAATAAGGGACAAATTAATGCTGGCAACCTCATTAAAGGCATCATGCGGTCCAGTAATAACCGTCTCAGTTTCGGATTGCTGAATGGATCGAGCATTTGGTTTATTGACATTAACTAAATAACAATTCGTTTGATGAAAAATAGCTGCCTGTCCGTCCAGTATTCCTTTTATAAGACTTTTAGAATCTGTAACCTTTTGAAATTGACTTCTTTTGAAAAGCTCTTGAATATTCCATAATTGAATATTCGACAATGGTACGATGACATTGTTATTGAACTCTTCAGTACCGATCAAATGGTCGAAATATACAATGTCCACAGAAATACTCGGGAAAGTTCGATGCGCGAGATCAACGCAATCCTTGAAATTATCCAAGGTATGCTGCAGACTTGGAGGAACAATTTCTTTTTGTTCTTGTTGATCGGTAGCTTGCCCAGAGAAATTGTCGGTAGTTGGGTGGTTTGTGTCTTGAAAGTTCGTCATTGGTCATGCCCTGCCTCAATCAATCTATGTACCTTAAGCGTAACCTTTAATTAGAAAATTATACAATGGTCACCATCGTCAAACGGGCGATGTATTTGAACCCCCTATAAGCAGATGATAAAATGAGACTTAATACAACGATCACGATCGTTACAAAGGTGGAATTCTCATGTCCGTAAAATTTCAAGCATTGGTTGTTCATAAAGAAGAGGAACGATTTACTATGCGAATTGAGCAACTGACTACCCATGACCTGCCAGAAGGAGAGGTATTGGTTCGTGTTCATTACTCTAGCGTGAATTACAAGGATAGCCTCGCGGCAACTCCTGCAGGGAATATTGTGAAGACGTATCCATTCGTACCTGGCATTGACTTGGCTGGAGAAGTTGTATCTTCCGATGACCCACGATATAAAAAAGGCGATGCAGTGATTGCAACAAGCTACGACATTGGAGTTTCTCATTTCGGTGGCTATAGTGAGTATGCGCGTATTCCTGCAAAGTGGATCGTTCCACTTCCTGAAGGTCTAACTTTAAAAGAAGCGATGATAATCGGAACAGCGGGCTTTACTGCAGCCTTATCTGTGCGGCGTTTGCAGGAAAATCATCTATCGCCTGAAAAAGGGAAGGTGCTTGTTACAGGTGCTACAGGTGGTGTTGGAAGTTTCGCCGTGTCGATACTTTCCTTATTAGGCTATGAGGTTGAGGCAGGCACAGGCAAAACCGCAGAGGCAGAGTATTTACAAGAACTGGGAGCCGCAGCTGTACTTTCTCGTGAACAGGTATACGACGGAACAGGTAAGGCATTGGGAAAACAAAAATGGGCGGCAGCCATAGATCCAGTAGGTGGAGAGCCATTATCAGCTGTGTTAAGTCAAATTCAATACGGCGGTTCAGTGGCAGTCAGCGGACTAACAGCCGGAGCACAATTGCCAACAACGGTTTTTCCGTTTATTTTAAGAGGTATAAACTTGTTAGGCATTGACTCTGTATATTGTCCAATGGAGACAAGGCTAAGTGTTTGGCAGAGCTTGGCTTCTGACTATAAGCCAGCAAACTTGGAGTCGATTGTAGCACAAGAAATAAACTTGGAGCA
This sequence comes from Paenibacillus septentrionalis, assembly GCF_042659865.1. Classification (NCBI taxonomy): domain Bacteria; kingdom Bacillati; phylum Bacillota; class Bacilli; order Caryophanales; family Paenibacillaceae; genus Paenibacillus; species Paenibacillus septentrionalis. The sequence continues at coordinate 516,829 of NZ_JBHSTE010000001.1, read as the reverse complement.
GCTACCAGATATTCTGCCTACTTTATTGTCAGGACAAGCAAGAGGAAGAACATTAGTGAAACTGATATAATAGAAAGTCTAGTAAAAGTCATACGAAGCAGAAAGCAGCCAGCATGGGCTGCTTTCTACTAGGCTATTCTGTTGATATGTTATACTAGATTGTGTCTGAGACCTCTGAGGACAGCCAATGTGCCCGAAGACCATCAAGGCGCGATGTAAAGGCGTACCGGGATACGTCAAGCAAATGGATTAAAACAGGGGGAGAAAAGGCGGTGAAAGTTGTCACTGTCAGATACGCCCTAGATCGTATGATAAACATGAAACATGGTGGTGGATAAGTTGTCTGAAACGCTCTTATCGTTACGTTATGCCTCAAAAAGCTATGGTAGACATAAGGTACTGTCAGATGTTTCTTTTCAAATCAAGCGAGGAGAAACGATTGTTGTTCGCGGGAGCAACGGCTCAGGCAAGAGTACGCTGCTTCGTATTGTGTGTGGAATAGTTCCTGTTTCTTCTGGCGAAAGAGTTGTTCAATCAACTAAACTACTGCTCGGCTATGCGCCAGACCGTCTACCGAAACTCAGAATGACATCTACTCAATATTTAATGCATATGGGCAGAATCTCTCAAATGCCAAAACAGCAGCTTCAAACACGAATTGCTGACCTGCATGCGTTCTATCGGCTTGAACAATCGTCAATTCATATGACGCATTATTCAAAGGGGATGCTGCAAAAGGTGAATATGATGCAGGCCACGCTCGTAACGCCAGATTTGCTTGTGCTGGATGAGCCGTTTTCAGGGCTCGATTCAGAATCAGTTGAACATTTGCTAGATTCGCTCAAGCAGCTCAAATCCCGAGGAACCTCCATTATGGCTGCCGTTCATGATCCTTTTTTGGCAACACAATTGGAAAGTCGAACGTATTGGATCTATCAAGGAGAGCTGCGTGAAGAAATTGAAAAAGCCTCTAGTATTTTTGAGCTGGTATGCGAAATAGAAGAGGACATGCTCAATCGTTTGCTGGATACATATCCGCAAATTTCCTATCAATGGAAAGATAAAGGTCACGTTAGTATTAGCTTCAACCAGTTGGACTACAACAGGTTGATGCAGACGATGTTGACTAACGGGATCGAGATTATATCGCTGCAAAGAAAGGAGCTACGCGCTTGATTGCTTTGCTATCTTATATACATACTTGTTTTATTCGATCCTATCGATTCGGGCCACCAAGCTTAGTATTTATAGCGGGTATTATCTTTGTTTATAGCGTAAAGCCGAATCCAGTGATGGAAAGCTATGCCTTTTCCGTTTCTTTTTTATTCGTTATTTCATCAGCGATAAGCTACGTGATTATGGAGTTAGAATCCAATCATCAAGAAGCGATCACAATGACCCATACAAGGAGTATCGTTGTCTTATACGTAGCAAAGCTGCTCTATAGCTGGTTATTCACGGTACCTTTTGCCTTATTGGCTGTCGTTTACCCTGCTGCACTTCAGCTGTTCGATCGGAATCCAACCGTGGAGGAGATCGTTCTTGTTCTGTTATACCATTTGACAGCTGCTTGGCTCGCGGTTACAGTCACATGCTGGTTTAGCTCCAAATTTATTCGCTCACGCCTAACCTCTTTTCTATTATTAAGCTTGCTTATTGTCCTGACCTTCAGCGCTAGACCGATTATCGATCTTCTGCCAGGTCCATTAAAGGCTGCAGGTTATTTGCTTCCACCGTTGGAGCGGAGTTTATATGTATTATTCCACTATGAAGCTACTGAACTAGCAGTTAAGTGGCTACCGATAGGGGCTATTTTATTGTACGGTATGTTATCAACTGCACTGTATCTATATATTGTTAACAAGCGTAAACTAGATGCTGTATAAGAAAAAATATGAAGACAGGTTTAGTCATCACCCGCATCCTATATATTTCGCACATATTATTCACTCTACAGAAGGAATACCCCTTGTTAGCTCGAATTATGTGTATAGGTTACAAAATTTTCTATTTTAATGAAATGGGGAAGGATTATGCCTGAAATTGTAAATTCATACACGCAAAGCATGCCTAAAGTTACATTTATAGGAAAGAAATACGGTGATGAAGATCGTGTTGACGGTGGATTTGGTAGCAAGTGGAATGAATGGCTTCAGAATAAGTGGTTCGATACGCTTGAGGAGGCATACGGGGGCAGAGAAGTGAGTCAACAACTATTTACAGATGGAGACGCAGCAATCGGTCTGATGAGGTGCAAAGAGGGCGAGCCATTCCAATATTGGATCGGTATGTTTGCCCCTGCTGATGCACAGGCGCCGGAAGGCTATCAATCGGTTGATTTCGATTCTTCGGAAGTCGGGATATGCTGGCTTCAAGGCAAGGAGCCTGATATCTATGGAAAAGAAGATCGATGCATGGCTAGGCTTGCTGAGGAAGGGTTTAAGATTGGAACAGATGACGAGAATGCTTTATGGTTCTTCGAACGTTATGTACTCTCTCGTTTTACTCCCAATGAGCAAGGAGAGCTTGTATTGGACATTGGCTTTTTCCTGGAGTAGTCATAAAAAGCGAGAACCCGCACGGGCACGATTAATTCGGCGCGTGCGGGTTCTCGCTTTTTGATTTCATGATCAGCTTGTACACATTATGCTTCGCGCTAGGCTTCTGTCCAATCCCCTTTGTTCGTTCATGAATAGGGTATTAATATGGCAAGCTGTAAGCTAGTTCATTGCTAGCAGGGGAGTGATCAGGCATAGATATGATTATTCAAGATGAGCTTTATTCCTTGGTTAAGCAATATGTAGAACCGGAAATGCTTATCCTAATACCGATCCTGCTGTTTTTCGGATGGATGATGAAAAAAACGCCTAGTATTCCTAACTGGGTTATCCCGTATGTTAATACAGTTGTCGCTATCGCAGGTGGAATTGCACTGGTCGAAACAGTAGTAGATGGAATTATCCAGGGCATTCTTGTTTCTGCATTATCAACGCTTTCGTACAATATGTACAACCAATGGAAGAAAAAGAACGAATAGATTCGTTTTCATGGAGGGACAGTCACCGCTTGCCATGGCTGTCCTATTTTATAATTTCGCTGGCTTTACTTGGGATAATCACAAGCGTACAATGGTAGCATCACTAATCGCTGCAAAAAGGAGTGCTTAATGAAATGAATGATACAATCAAGCTGCTTATGGAACATAGCTCGATTCGCAAATATGCTGACACTCCACTAACGTCAGATCAGCTGCATACCATTATCGCAGCGGGCCAGCAAGCCTCTACTTCGAGCAATATGCAAGCATATAGCATTATTCGAATTACGGACAAAACGATCAGACAGGAGCTTATGAAACTAAGTGGTCAACAACAGCATGTTGAAGAAGCGCCAGAATTTCTAGTCTGGTGTGCGGATTTGTCACGAATTCATCATGCAACGATTGGCGCTAAACTGATCGCTCCTAATGATCATCTCGAATTGGCAGAGCATTTTATTATTGCTGCTGTGGATGCTGCTTTGGCAGCGCAAAACAGTGCCGTTGCCGCGGAGTCAATGGGATTAGGAATTTTATATGTTGGCGGGATTCGGAACCATATTCATCAGGTAGCCGAGCTGCTGCAGCTTCCACGCTATGTTGCGCCATTATTCGGCATGTGTATAGGGTATCCACTTGAACAGCCGATTTTAAGACCACGATTGCCTATCGCGGCTGTATTGCATGAGAATCATTATACTTCAAATGATTCTCATGTTGCGCAATATAATGATAGGATGGCAGCTTATGTGTTTGATCGGAGCGGAGGCAGACAACAGTTTAATTGGAGCGAGGCGATGGCTAAACGCCTGGAGGGCAAGCAGCGGGATGATGTTTTAACATTTTTACATAAACAAAACTTATTGAAAAAATAAAAAAATAACGAGTATATTAAAGGCGTTCATCTTATGCAAGAGGAACGCCTTTGCTTTTTTTAGTTAACGAGGCTCTGCGTGATTAGCTTGATTCGGTGCTGTCAAATATTTTTTGCCTGTTGCAAGAGCAAGCAGGAAGCAGATAAAGAGGACACCGCCTGCCATCCAATACGGATAATCGATATTAATATCGTAGAGAGAACCAGCAATAATAGGACCTGCGATGTTTCCCAGACTCGTGTAAGCCGAGTTAAGCCCAGCCACATAACCTTGCTGATTGGTCGTCATTTTGGTCATAAGCGTACCGAGTGCAGGTCGAAGAATATCCATCGCTAGAAAAACTAAAAATGTTACTGCGAAAATTAGCCAATATTTATGAACGAACAACGTTAATACAATGAAACATGCTGCACCAAGCAAGCAGGTTGTAATAACACGGTATTCGCCGAATGTATTCAATAACTGACCAAATATCGTAGCCTGTACGACAGCTCCTGCTATTGAGCCGAATGTAATGATATAGGCAATATCCAGTGTACTAAAGCCAAACTTTTCATCAACAAATAACGTAAATACCGTTTCAAAGTTAGCAAGCCCAAAAGATGCTATAAAGATTATAATTAAGCTGAAGAAGTAGGGTTCTTTTACAGACATAACGAGCTGTCGCCATAATGGCAAGCTTTCCTTGCCTTGATTATGATGCATAGGCGCAGCATCTTCAACTTTAACTGGATTAGGCAAAAGGAAAAAGGTAATAGCAGCTGCGAGCAGACCAGCTACTGCTGCACAGTAAAATGGAACTCGCACGCCAAATTGTGCAACGATCCCGCCTATGCCGGGACCTATTATAAAGCCAGTTGTTATCGCGGCATTAATAAAACCGATACCTTGCGCACGTTCTTTTTGCGTTGTAACATCAGCCGCATAAGCAAGCACTGCCGGCATTATGAGAGCGGCGCCAACTCCGCCTAGTGCACGGGCTACAAACAGCAGCCATACCGTGTTGGATGCGCCGAACATCCATTCTGAGATTGCAAAGATAAGCATGCCGATTACGATAATAGGCTTTCTTCCATATTGATCGGACAGTCGACCAGCTACAGGGGAGAATATGAGCTGTGTCAATGAAAAAGTGGCAACCATCCAGCCAATGGTTTTTCCGTTAATATGAAGCAGCTCCATATACTTCGGTAGAATCGGGATAACGAGACCGATGCCGACGAAAACGATAAAAATATTGATCATTAACAGCAGAATAGATCCGCGATTACGAAGTAGTAAAGACATGATGACCCTCCAAGGTGATGTATGGAAATGAAATAGTTAGCTGTTTGTTTTCAATGACTTTATTCAATGGATGTGCTTGCTTACTGAAGCCATTCATCTGAGCACATGTCCAAACATATCATTGTATTATTGCACAAAAACATAGCAGCGTAAAGCAGCTTGTACATAAGGGATAAAGTCCATAAAACAGTCTGTATACAGGCTCGATTCGTCCTTCTCGTTCATATATTAGTCTATATGGATGAGAGGGGTATGTACCAATGAGTAAAAAAACGATTAAGATTGTTTCCTTAATTCTATATACGGCTCTTGCTATTACTGCGATCTTCTCATATTGTACGTATGGTGGTTCATAACTTATGATCTATAGAAGAATGCGCTCGATTGAGTAATTAGTATGGAAAGACTAATTTACATATGAAAATTATAAGAAAGTAACGGGTGTTTCTTGATCCGCTCGTACAGTAATATAAAAATAATATCAATTTATAGGAGAACGGTTGGATGAAAAACAATCATCATTTATGGTACAAGCAGCCTGCCAATGAATGGGAAGAGGCATTGCCGATCGGTAATGGGAGAATTGGGGCGATGGTGTTTGGGACAATTGCTAGCGAGCGGCTGCAGTTGAATGAGGACACACTATGGTCTGGTTTTCCGCGTGATACGAATAACTATGAAGCACTCCGTTATCTAAAAAAATCTAGAGCGCTAATTGCCGAGGGAAGATATGAAGAAGCGGAGGCATTAATCGAAAGCAAAATGTTAGCGCTTAATTGTCAGGCGTATCAGCCTTTTGGAGATTTGTATGTCCATTGGTTGAATGCACCACAGCAGCCCGATCACTACAAGCGAGGCTTGGATCTGGAAACTGCCGTTGCTTACACAGAGCTTGAGGCTGACGGAGCTTTTTATAGTAGACATGCCTGGGTTAGCGCTGCGCACAACATTTATGTCTTATCCTATCGCAGTAAAGGGAACAAGATGGACCTGCAAGCAGGCTTCGAGCTGCCACACCCTGCGACAGCCAGTTGTTCTATGCAGGATTACTCGATAAACGGACGTTGTCCAACTCATATCGCTGATAATTACTTTGGCGATCATCCTTATGCGGTGCAGTACGAGGATGACAAGGGCATACGATTTCAATCCAGACTTCGTGCGATTAGCGACGGTGTAATTGCTTATGATGAAACTGGAGTTACGGTAAAGCAAGCGACCTATGTTCATTTTATAGGTACGATTGCTACGAGCTTTATCGCATTTGATCAAATGCCGCATCAGGATTTGGACAAATTGACCGAAGCTGCGAGGTCTGTGTTGAATTCGATAGAAGGCTATACGTATGAAGAACTGCTTGCTGCGCATACCGTCGAGCATCAACGTCTGTATAAGCGGGTAAGCTTTTCACTCCGCTCTACTGATACACAGCAGCATGAGATTCAGCTTCATGAGCTGCCAACAGATACCCGCCTGGAGCAATACAAGCAAGGCAGTAACGATGTTGAACTTGAAAGTCTTTACTTCCATTACGGTCGATATTTATTAATAACAAGCTCAAGACCAGGCACGCAGCCTGCGAATTTGCAAGGCATATGGAATCATCGCGTCCAGCCGCCATGGAATAGCGATTATACGACGAATATTAATACACAGATGAATTATTGGCCAGCGGAGCTGCTTTCATTGAGCGAATGCCACGAGCCTTTGCTGCAAATGATAGACGAATTAATGATTACAGGTGCGCGGACAGCTAAAATTCATTATTGTGCCAATGGCTGGACCGCTCATCACAACGTTGATCTATGGCGCATGTCGAGCCCAACAGCCGGACATCCAAGCTGGGCGTTTTGGCCAATGGGCGGGGTATGGCTAACACAGCATGTATGGGAAAGATACTTGTTTCATCCTAATCCTACCTATTTAAAAGAGCGAGCATATCCGGTTATGAAGGGTGCGGCTCAGTTTTGCCTGGATTGGTTAGTAGAAGATGAACAAGGTCGTTATATTACGTCGCCATCCACATCACCAGAAAATAAATTCCAGTACGATAATGGTAAAGTGAGCAGTGTTGCGCAAGCCTCTGCAATGGATATGACGTTAATAGCAGAATTGTTTGAGCATGTTATTGAAGCCTCAGAAAAGCTGGAGCTTGATGAGCCGTTTCGCCAACAGGTAGCAGCAGCGCTGGACAAGCTTGCCAAGCTTAAGATCAATGATAAGGGGCTGCTCCAAGAATGGGATGTTGATTTTGCAGAACATGAACCGGGACATCGTCACGTTTCGCACTTGTATGGATTGTATCCGGGTACATCGATTCAGGAACCAGAGTTAATAGAGGCGGCTCGCCGTTCGCTAAGCAGTCGCATTGCAAGCGGAGGTGGTCATACAGGATGGAGCTGTGCCTGGCTCATTAATTTATACGCACGCTTAGGAATGCAAGAGGAGACGTACTCCTTTATCCGTACACTACTTGCGCGCTCGACTTATTCCAATTTATTCGATGCGCATCCCCCTTTTCAAATCGACGGGAATTTCGGAGGAATTGCCGGATTTACAGAAGCGCTTGTGCAAAGTCATCGGGGCTCAATCGAATTGCTGCCTGCTTTGCCCAAGCCTTGGCAGCAGGGAGAGGCAATTGGCTTGATGGCAAGAGGAGGCTTTAAGCTTGATCTAAGCTGGCATAATAGCGAGCTCGTACATGCAGGCGTTGAATCGTTATACGGACAGCCTTTGCAGATCAGCTACAGGCACCCCTTTACAATTATTCATGAAGCTAGCGGTCAACGCTACAGCAGCAATGAGCAGATTGAAACAATCGCGGGGCATCACTATCGCGTTGAATTAATATAACGATATATCGCATGAACTCAATACCATTTTGCAGGACAAAGGAGAGAATATCGATGACAGCAACGAATCATTATCCATTTCAAGATCATACCCGCCCATTAAACGAACGGGTGAAGGATTTAATTTCCAGATTTACATTAGATGAAAAAATAGAATCTATGGTCCAGTATCAACCAGCCATTGAGCGTCTGGGCGTATCAGCTTACAAGCATGGCACAGAAGCAGCACATGGTATGGCGTGGTTAGGTGAAGCGACTTCTTTTCCACAACCGATTGGATTAGGCTGTACGTGGAATGAAGAGCTAATGAAGCAAATTGGGGCGGCTATTGGGGACGAGGCTCGCGTGTTTTATCAGCGCAATCCTGAAGTGAATGGTCTTACGCTTTGGGCGCCAACGGTAGATATGGAACGTGACCCGCGTTGGGGCCGAACAGAAGAGGCATACGGAGAAGACCCTGTACTTACAGGGGAGCTGACTGCCGGTCTTGTTAAAGGGATGCAGGGCGATCATCCGACCTATTACCGTTCTATTGCAACGCTAAAGCATTTTATCGGCAACAATAATGAGGTTAATCGCGGCAGCTGCTCAGCTAGCATCGATCCACGCAATATGAAGGAATATTATCAGGCAGCGTTCAAGCCTGCATTCGTAAAAGGCGGAGCAAAGTCTATGATGACCTCCTACAATGCGGTCAATGGAACGCCAACTATTTTGCTTGACGATGTGAAGAAGGTCGTTAAGGAAGAGTGGAATATGGATGGATTTATTGTAAGCGATGCGGGGGATTTATTAGGGATTGTCAACGATCATCATTACTATGAGGAATACAAGCACGCAGTCGCACATTCGATTAAAGCTGGTATTGACAGCATTACAGACGATAAGGAAAAATCATGTGCAGCGATCCGTGAGGCTTTGGCAGAAGGATTATTGACAGAGGCAGACCTAGATCAAGCATTATTCAATACGTTTCGTGTACGCTTTATGCTAGGTGAATTCGATCCTGCTGAGCTTAATCCGTATGCAAATACACCTGAATCCAAACTAATGGCGCCAGAGCATGCTGCGCTTTCGCTTCGTGCTGCAAAGGAATCAATCGTATTATTGAAAAACGATCATCAGCAGCTTCCGCTTGATGCACAGAATCTGCAATCCGTTGCAGTAGTAGGACCACTAGCCGATATTGTGTATCGTGACTGGTATGCAGGCACACTTCCATATAAGGTTTCCATTTTGGATGGCATAAAGAAGAAGCTTTCACATGGCAGGGTAACGCATGCAACCGGCAATGATCATGTCGTTTTTGAAGCTGAGTCTGATACACATATCGTTGTCGATGAAGCTGCAGAACATAAGCTGAAGCTTGCAGATCGTACTCAGCCAGCTGCAGTATTTGAAATGACAGATTGGGGCTGGGGCAGCTATACCTTCATGAATACAGCAACGGGCAAGCTGTTGTCCACAGCGGATGATAAGCATCTTGCAGCAAGCGCAGACGAAGCTTATGGTTGGTTTGTAAAAGAGGTTATTCGTCTCAAACAGCAAAAGGACAGCCTATACGCGATAGAATCTTGGAATCATCAGGCTATTAAGCTGCCGAAAACACAAGAGGAGTATGCAACAGTAGCAGAGCAAGCTGAGGGTTCTAAGTCGGATACGGTTGTATTGAAGCAGGTGAAGGATGGTATTGCTGAAGCGAAGCAGCTAGCTGCTGCGGCCCAGCGAGCCATTGTAGTTGTAGGCAATAATCCATTAATAAATGGTAAAGAGGAAATTGATCGTCCTAGTCTTGAGATGGCTCCCGAGCAGCGCAAGCTGATTGAGGAAGTGCTGGCAGTTAATCCAAACACTGTCGTAGTGCTTGTTGGAGGATATCCATTTGTTCTTGGTGATTTGGCAGAACGCATTCCAGCGATTGTTTATGTTTCTCATGCCGGTCAAGAGTTGGGTCATGCGATGGCGGATGTCTTGTTTGGCGACTATTCACCTGCGGGACGCTTGAACATGACATGGTATCAATCAGAGCAGCAGCTTACTGATTTGATGGATTATGATATTATGTCGTCAAAAAGAACGTATATGTACCTTGAGGACAAGCCATTGTATCCATTCGGTCACGGACTTAGCTACGCAACATTCAGCTATCAAAACTTTAAAATGTCAGAGCAATTTAACGACAGCGACATGCTGCTAGGCTCTGTCGATATTACAAATACGTCTGATCGGACCGCGGATGAAGTCGTGCAGCTTTATGTGACGGTATCGAACTCTCGCGTAAAACGTCCTCGTAAAAAGCTTGTTGCATTCGCTCGGGTTACTCTTGCGGCTGGCGAGACGAAAACGGTAGCATTGCACATTCCGAAGGACTATCTTATGATGTGGGATGTGACTCGTGATCGCTTTGTGCTTGAAGCAGCCTCCTATACATTTGCAGTTGGTTCAACGTCTGAGCTGATTCATGACAGAATAGAACTGTCACTTGAAGGCGAAGTGATTCCTCCGCGTCAATTAACGACCTGGACTCGCGCAGAAAACTATGATGCGTATCAGGAGGTATATCTGGATGAATCGAAGGAAGGAACGACCTGCGTCATAGCAAAACAGCAAGGTCTCATTGTGTTCCAGAATATAGAGCCATCTCCAGCAGCTAACCGCGTCAAAGCAAGAGCTGCGGGCGGGAGTGAAGGCGGCAAGCTAAGCTTTTACGCTAACAATCAGCACATTGCAACGATTGAACTTGCAGCTTCAGGAGATCAGGAGTGGATCGATGTTGAAGCACCACTTCAAGCAGCACTTGGCTCTGAGTTTACGATTCAGCTTCAAGGAACGGTAAGGCTTAGCGGCTTTCAGCTTTTGTAGTTTAGAGTAATAGGAATAACCCATTACGCAATAGCTAACGCTTTGCCGTAATGGGTTATCGTTTGTTTAGGGTTATGATATGATACGATATAGCTACTCCTTCTTGTATACCAAAATCCGAGACAAAAGAGGTTTTTCTATGCTATACCGTTTTATAAAGCATGCACTTTCCTCACTTGATAATGTGCGGCTGAAGAAGAAGCTGTTTATCTCTTATATAGCGGTTGCATTTGTTCCGATTATTATTGTCGGCGTGTATTTAACGGTTCAATTTCGCGATCATGTGTTGGAGCAGGCAACCGAGCAATCCTACAATAACGTAGAGCGAATCAAGTTGCAGCTGGAGGATGTGCTGCAGAGACCTATCGATATTTCTGGCGCTCTAATGAGTGACAATCAGCTGTCTACTATAATAAACACGCAATATGCCAATACCTATGAAGTGGTCGATGCCTATCAGAATTATCGTGATTTTAGGGAGTATATTAAGCTGTACAGTGAAATCTACAATATCCGTTTTTATATGAGAAATCCAACCTTGCTAAACAACTGGGAATTTATACAGCTGACAAAGGATATTCAATCTACAGCTTGGTTTAATTATTCCGATAAGAGCGGTTTAATTTATTGGGGTTTTATTCCTGATGAAACGAAGAAGAACAAATCATTTGTTTCGTTAGTACGAAAAGTAGAGTTTCCGCTATACCGTTCTAACGGTGTTTTAGTCATGAATATTAATCCGGAAGCGCTTCAAAACATTGTAAGACAAGAGACGTTTGACACGTTTATTATTGACAGCTCTGATATCATTGTTGCAGCGAAGGATGCCTCGTTAGTAGGCGCAACGCTGTCAGAGCTGGATTTCTCAATAGGAAATATATGGGATATAGGACAATATGAGATGGACATTGATGGAGAGCCTTCACGAATTATCGTGGAAGAACTCAAACCACAATATAGCCAGAATGGGTTTAAAATCATGTCCATTTTTACAATAGACAGTATTGTGGATGGCGCGAATCGTATTTCAACAGAAGGGCTTGCCATTATGATTATAAGCTTGCTCGTATCTATGGTGTTAATCTATGCGACATCTTCCTTGCTGTCTAAGCGTATCCTGTCTCTCGTCAAAAACATTCATAAGCTTGGTACGGGGGATTTGAACGTTACCTCTACGATTTCAGGCAATGATGAGGTTGGACTCCTATCCAGGCAATTCAATAATATGGTTAGCAGCATACGCGATCTAATGGAGCGAGTTAAAGTTACAGAAAATCAGCGAAATCAGCTCGAGCTTCGCCAAGGAGAAATTAAACTTAAGATGATGGCAAGTCAGATCAATCCACATTTCTTATTCAATGCGCTTGAATCGATTCGGATGCACGCTCACATTAAAGGGGACAAAGAGCTTGCTAATATCGTGCGCATGCTTGGCAAGCTTATTCGTAAAAATTTGGAAGTAGGGACTGGCTCGATTCGCTTGTCGGACGAGGTAGAGGTCATCCAATATTATTTGGAAATTCAGCAATTCCGGTTTGGTCAAGAGCGTATGACCTACGATCTGCATGTAGATGAGGCGGCACTTGATGTCAACATAGCTCCATTATTAATCCAGCCGATTGTCGAGAATGCAGTTGTTCATGGCATGGATCAGGTATTAGAAGAGGGCAAAATAACGATAACTATTCAGCAGCGTAACGAAAAGCTTCATGTGTCGATTGCTGATAACGGCTTAGGCATAGAGCCTGAACGGTTGGAGCAGGTTAGAGCTGCGATCAGCAAACAAGAGGAGCAGGAGGGGGCTCGAATCGGTCTTCGCAACGTGCATCAACGACTTATGATGATCTACGGCGAGGAAGCGGGGCTACAGATTCATTCAAAACGAGGGGAGGGGACGCTCGTTTCCTTTTCAATACCAGTGGGAGGTCAATGAAATGTTTAAGGTAATGATTGTTGATGACGAGCCGATGATTAGACAGGGATTGCAATCATTAATTGAGTGGGAGCATTATCAATTTGAAATATGTGCAGTGGCAAGCAATGGACTGGAAGCGCTCGAGAAATATAATGAGCTGAAGCCGGATCTGATCCTAATCGATATTAGAATGCCGATGATGGATGGTTTGAAAACGATAGGCGAGCTTCGTAAGCTGGGGGCAAACTGTAAAATCTTGATTCTTAGCGGTTATGGAGAGTTTCAATATGCCCAGCAAGCGATTCGCTACCATGTTGATGGTTATATTCTAAAACCGATTGATGAGATTGAGCTTGCGAATTTTATTGATAAAATTAGCAAAGCACTACAAGCACAGCAGCAGGAACAGGAGATTAGTGAGCATACTCGCAGTTTGCTTAAAGAAGAATGGCTAAAGGATTTCGTATCATCTGAGCTAACAGAGGCTGAACTTACAAGCGAGCACTGGCAGCGACTGTTTTCGGTTCAAGAAAAGGAACTGACATTATTGATAATCGATACGTACAGCAGAGAACACTCCTTAACGATCAGAAACCAGATCAAGCAGCAGCTGGCTGAGCTTGTTCAGGAAGAGGGATGGGGAGAGATTGTCGCGAACGATCATTTGATCACCATTCTATCGTATCATGTTAGCCTGAACAGTTTTAAGCAGGAGCGGATCGTTGAGCAGCTACGGACTGCCTGTGGTGAACGGACCTTCTATCTCGCTTTAAAAAGCGAGGAGGAGCAGACGATTGCTGCTTTATATCGTCATGTACCGCGAATGAAGGAGCTGCTGAAGCAGCGCTTCTTTCTGGCGGAAAACGCATTGTATGAAGTCAGCGAGTTAGAACAACTGCTGAAGCAGCCGCAGCTAGCCGAGGAGACGAGCATCTCAGAGATTACAGAGCAGGCTTCACAGCGGTTGCTTTACAGTATCGATGTTGGCAACAAGGATGTAGTAAATGAACTCATTATGCAAGTAGACGAGCAATTTCGAGCACATGGTATGATCGAGCAGCACATTAAAAGCAATTGGGCGCAGCTCATGACCTTTGTTATGAACCGGCTTAGCGCGCTTCACCCAAAGCTTCAATTAGAACAGGATTTAAAGGTTGTAACGCAGCTGTACTTGGCTCATCATAATCATTTAATGCTTGAACAGCTTAAGGATCAGATGCATTCCATTATCGAGCGAATCAACAAATCAGAAAACAACAACATTTCCGTTATGAAGCAAATGATCGATTTCATTGATCGTCATTATATGGAGCCGCTGCGCCTTGAAACGATGGCTGAAATCTTTAACTATAACAGCGGATATCTAGGTAAGCTGTTCAAGAATCATTCTGGCGAAAGCTTTAATACGTATTTAGATCATATACGTATAGAACGCGCGATCGAGCTGCTTCAGGAAGGGAAAAAGGTTCATCAGGTAGCGGAGCTCGTCGGTTACGCCAACGTAGATTATTTTCATAGCAAATTCAAAAAGTATAAGGGCGTATCTCCGTCTGCGTACAAGCCTGGGGGAAAACAGAATACACTGAAGGAATAACGTCCTTAAAAGTGAAATGTCTGAATCCAAACATCTACCATGTTTTGGGTTCAGGCATTTTTTTTGCTTTTTTTCAAATAATAGTGGGACGAGCGGTGAAAATTTTGGGGTAATCCTATATTTATTTTGAATTCGATCGAAAAAATCGATAAAGTTATATGATTTTATGACAAATTATTTGGGTATTAGAGCGCTTACAATTGTACTAAAATGAGGGTAATCATAACAGACAGATTGAGCATCTTGAGGTAGGAGGAAGACGGATGAACTCGCAAACATCAGATCACATCCAAGCAGTAAAACCAGGCAAGACGAAGCGGTTCTTTCGAACAATGCTTCAACAGAAATATTTGTATCTAATGTCTTTGCCCTTTGTTATATGGATTGTCATTTTTAACTACGTACCTATTTGGGGTTGGTTGATGGCGTTCCAAAATTATCGTCCACGTAACAACATTCTAAATCAGGATTGGGTTGGATTTAAGCACTTTATTGAGTTGTTTTCAGACGAGCGTTTCTATCTCGTACTAAGAAATACGCTCGCGATGAGTACAATGGGTCTAATTGTCAGTTTTACGGTTCCCGTTATTTTCGCACTTTTACTTAACGAACTGAGGCAACAAGTTTTCAAGAGAACGATTCAGACAATTGCGTATTTGCCGCACTTTGTTTCCTGGGTCGTTGTATCAGGGATCGTTACGAAAATGCTTTCAACGGATGGAGGCGCAGTAAACGATCTATTGATGGCGCTTCGCTTGATCGACGAACCAATTCAATTTATGGCCAAGGGTGAATGGTTCTGGGGAATTGTTACGATTGCAGATGCCTGGAAGGAAACAGGCTGGAATACGATCATCTTCCTAGCAGCGATGTCAGGTATAGATCCTGAGCTGTACGAAGCTTCAACTGTTGATGGAGCTGGTCGATTCAGGAAAATGTGGCACATTACGCTGCCGGGAATTCGGACAACGTTCATGGTATTGTTCATTTTGTCCATCGGACACTTGATCAGCATCGGTTTTGAAAAGCAGTTCTTGCTGATGAATCCGTTAGTCATTGATTATGCAGAGGTATTAGACTTGTATGCACTGAACTATGGGATAAACCTGAGTCGATACTCATACGGTACGGCAATCGGTATCTTCAACTCAGTGGTCAGCATCATTCTCGTATTCCTTGCCAACTTTATTTACAAAAAAGTAACGAAAGAATCTGTCATCTAGGAGGAGAGAGCGATGGGGACACAAAAAGGTTTATTGAATCAGCGTACGTTGAGTGATAAGGCGTTTGATACGTTCAAC
Organism: Paenibacillus septentrionalis; assembly: GCF_042659865.1. Taxonomy (NCBI): domain Bacteria; kingdom Bacillati; phylum Bacillota; class Bacilli; order Caryophanales; family Paenibacillaceae; genus Paenibacillus; species Paenibacillus septentrionalis. Next base: position 501,106 of record NZ_JBHSTE010000001.1, on the reverse strand, counting down.
ATCATATTTATGATAGCTGTCGGGATCGTTACGCTATATCCGTTCTTGAACGTTCTGGCAATTTCGTTTAACGATTCCGTTGATACCGTTCGCGGAGGCATCTCAATATATCCAAGAGAGTTTACGCTTGAAAATTACAAAACAATATTTGCTTATGACACATTGTTAGTCGGCTTGCGCAATACAGTTCTACGTACGGTACTAGGAACGGTAATCGGAGTGCTGACAGCTTCCATGCTCGCTTACACACTTAGTCGTATTGATTTCCAAGCACGAAAATGGATGTCGCCACTTTTCGCGATGACGATGTATTTCTCAGGCGGTATGATTCCTGTGTACATGCTTATGCGTCAACTTGGGCTAATTGGTACATTTGAAATCTACATTTTGCCGGCATTGCTAAGTGTTTGGAATGTATTTATTGTTCGTTCATATATTGACGGCTTGCCGATAGCGCTGCAAGAATCCGCTAAACTAGATGGCGCGAATGACTTCGTTATTTTTTGGAAGGTCATCTTGCCGCTATGTACACCTGTACTTGCAACGATTGCATTATTTATAGCAGTAGGCCACTGGAATGCTTGGTTTGATACGTATCTATATAACAACCAGAAGCCGCAGTTTACCACGCTGCAATACGAGCTAATGAAGGTGCTGCAGTCGACCACTTCGGGGACGAACTACCGCGATCAGAATGCACAGCAAGCGATTGCATCCGTTTCTCCTGAGTCGATTAAAATGGCGATTACTATCGTAGTAACTGTTCCGATCCTGTTGATTTATCCATTTCTTCAAAAGTATTTCGTTAAAGGAATGACACTTGGAGCTGTTAAAAGCTAACGTAAATCAATTAATCAATACGATATTACTGTGATGCTTGACGTTATGCTGAGCATCTCATAATATACAAGCACAAAGAAAAAGGGAGGCACTATCATGAAGAAAGTGAAATTGAGTTTAAGCTTGCTGCTCGTGATGACGATGTTGTTCTTGGCAGCTTGCGGCAACAACAGCAATAATGCCGGATCATCAAATTCTGACGGCAATACTGGTGAAGAAGCTAGTCTTGAGCCGATGACAATTCGTCTTGCATCCGGTGATGCTAACCCGCAATGGGACAATATGCAAAGTGATATTGGTAAAGTCATTAAAGAGAAAACTGGCATTACCATTGAGCAAGAGTTCCCGGTGGGCGGTTCTGATGCTGATATGTTCGCACTTATGGTAGCAAGTGATGAGTATCCGGATATTGTTATGCCAAAGGGTAACGTAAACAAGCTGGTTGATGCAGAGGCGTTGATCGATCTTCGTCCATTACTTGAAGAGCATGCGCCAAACATTATGAAAGTATATGGTGAGTACCTAAATCGTCTTGTGTATAGCGCTGAAGACGATTCCATCTACACATTGCCGCTTGATGGCGTAGGTCAAACATATTTTGATGCTGGCGGCGGTTTCCAAATTCAGCACCAAGTGCTTGAAGAGCTAGGCTACCCTGAGATTAAAACGGTTAAAGATTATGAAAACGCGATTAAAACATATCTTGAGCAAAATCCTACTACAGAGGACGGGCAGCCTCGCATCGGTCTTTCTCTGAACGGTGGCGAATGGCAAATTCTAATCTCTGTAACGAATCCAGCATTTTATGCAACTGGTGCACCTGATGATGGTGAATTCTACGTTAACCAAGAAAATTATGAAGTTGTGATGCATTACCAACGTCCAGAAGAGAGAGAGTACTTCCGTTGGTTGAACCATATGAACAACATCGGCTTGCTTGACAAAGAGTCTTTTGTTCAAAAATACGATCAATACAAATCAAAAATTGCTTCTGGTCGCGTATTAGGCATCATTGATCAGGATTGGGATTATGCGGAAGCTGAAAATGCATTGAAAGCTCAAGGCAAATTCAATGAAACCTACGCAAATTTCCCTGTAACACTTGATGAAACCTATAAAGAAGCATCATTCATGGGTACTGGTTACCTAGCAAGCTACGGTATTGGTATTACGATTGATGCGAAGGATCCAGTACGTATCATTAAATTCCTAGATTACCTAGCTTCTGATGAAGGTCAAATTCTTGTAAACTGGGGTATCGAGGGTCAACACTATACAGTTGATGAGAACGGCAAACGCGTCATTATTCCTGAGGTTTTGGAACAGAAAGTAAATGATAATAACACATTCAAAAAACAAACAGGTATCGGCAACTACTTTATGTCCGCACGTTATGGTGATGGTGTGTTGGATTCTACAGGCAACTACTACACAACGAACTTCCCGGAGCAAATTATTGCTCAATATACGGAAGCTGATAAGAAAACACTTGCTGCATACGGTAAAACGGTGTACAAAGATTTCTGGCCGGCTGATGATGAGTTCGAAGAGCGTGCGTATGGTGCAGGTTGGACAATCAATTTTGACACTGCATCTGACGCAAACGTAATTTTTCAAAAATCACAAGACGTAATGAAGAAATACATTCCACAAGCCATTCTTGCTGATCCAGCTGATTTTGATAAGATTTACGATGAGTTTATGGCTGAGCTTGATAAAATCAACGTAGCTAAGATGAACGCAGAGTACTCAGAGCTAATCAAAAAACGTGTTGATATGTGGAGCAAATAAACAATAAAGGTTTAGGCAAGAGCCCAGCGATGGGCTCTTCGCTGTATTAAGCAGGGGAGAGATGATCTGGTTATGATTAATGAGAAATTGCCTAAGATGTGGTATGGTGGCGATTACAATCCGGAGCAATGGAATGCGGCAACGATGGAAGAGGATATTCGCATGTTCAAGCTTGCGAATATCGATATTGCGACAGTAAATGTGTTCTCGTGGGCGTTGATCCAGCCATCTGAGGACAGCTATGATTTTTCAGGTCTTGATGCGATTATCGAGCGCTTGACGAAGGACAACATTTATATCTGTCTTGCAACAAGCACGGGTGCGCATCCAGCATGGATGGCGCATCGCTATCCAGATGTAACTCGTGTCGATTATGAAGGTCGCAAGCGCAAGTTTGGCGGAAGACACAATTCTTGTCCAAACAGTCCGACCTATCGTAAGTACGCAGCGGAGCTGGCATCTCGACTTGCCGAGCGTTACGCCAAGCATGAAGGATTGGTTGTATGGCATATTTCCAACGAGTATGGCGGTTATTGCTATTGTGATAACTGTGCAGAAGCGTTTCGTGGCTGGCTTAAGCAGCGCTACAACACGATTGAAGCGTTGAATCAGGCTTGGTACACAGCGTTCTGGGGACATACCTTCTATGACTGGGCGGAAATTGTACCTCCTAATGCACTAAGTGAAGAGTGGGCAGGGAACCGTACGAACTTTCAAACCATTTCTCTTGATTATCGCCGATTCCAATCTGATAGCCTGCTTGATTGCTTCAAATTGGAGTATGATGCGATTCGCAAATATTCAAAAGACGTACAGATTACAACGAATCTGATGGGTACGTATCCTGAGCTTGATTATTTTAAATGGGGACAAGCGATGGATGTCGTATCATGGGACAACTATCCTTCATTAGATACCCCGATTAGCTATACGGCGATGTCTCACGCGCTAATGCGCGGGTTAAAAAGCGGCAAGCCATTCATGCTGATGGAGCAAACGCCAAGTCAGCAAAACTGGCAGCCTTATAATTCATTGAAACGTCCAGGCGTCATGAGATTGTGGAGCTATCAGGCAGTGGCACACGGTGCAGATACCGTCATGTTCTTTCAGCTTCGCAGATCGATTGGAGCATGTGAGAAGTATCATGGGGCAGTTATCGAGCATGTTGGCCATGAGCATACGCGCGTTTTTCGTGAGTGCGCAGAGCTAGGGGCAGAGCTGGTCAAGCTTGGCGACGAGCTGCTTGATTCTCGTCATCAATCGAAAGTCGGTATCGTATTCGATTGGGAAAATCGTTGGGCACTTGATCTTACAAGCGGACCTACGATAGATCTGAAATACGTCGAGCAAGTACATCGTTATTATGATGCGTTCTTCAAGCACAATATTCAAGCGGATATGATCAGTGTGGAGGAACAATTTGATCAATATGAAATTGTCGTAGCGCCCGTCATGTATATGGTGAAGCCTGGCTTTGCGGAAAAGGTTGAACAATTTGTTGCTGATGGCGGCACGTTCATTACGACATTTTTCAGCGGAATTGTCAATGAGAATGATATCGTGACAACAGGTGGTTATCCTGGAAAGCTGCGCAACGTTCTCGGCATTTGGGCTGAAGAAATTGATGCCCTGCTACCGTCGCAGAGTAATGAAATTGTAATGAATGCAACGTATGGAGAATTGAACGGAACATATTCCTGCAATACTTTGTGTGATCTTATTCATAGTGAAGGAGCAGAAGTGCTTGCGACATACGGCACTGATTTCTATAAAGGAATGCCTGCACTAACACGTCATGCATTCGGTAAAGGAAAGGCGTGGTATGTCGCTACGAATGGTGATGAAGCGTTTTTATCAGACCTGATTAAGAGAATCGTTGATGAGCAAGGCATTCGACCGCTTGTTTCACCCGTACAAGGAATTGAAGTTACTGAACGCGTGAAAGGTGAACATCGTTATTTGTTCGTTTTGAATCATAATGCTGATGCAACCGAGGTGGACTTAGGAAACCTTGCAGGTACAGATTTACTTACGGATCAGGAAGTTAGCGGCAAGCATATATTGGCAGCCAAAGGCGTCATGATCGTTAAGCATTAATGCTATAGCTGTACGCAAAAGGAAATAACCTCTTTATTTAGATGCTGTTCCCAACTGATGGGACAGCATCTTTTTTTACATACTTTTTTTTAAGTGGTAAACAATAAGAGTAAAGTAAGGAGGTTAATTAATGAGTAAACAAAAACGTCAACCAACAAAATACTCAAAGTCCAGCTTAAGTGCGCAAGAGTATCAAAATTTTGCTAAGACCAAAGAACCTAAGCGAAGCCTGCTCAAAAACTGTATTGTGTCTTTTTTAATTGGAGGTGCGATATGCTGCATTGGGCAAGGAATTACAGAGCTTTATATGCATTTTTTCCACATGTCAAAGGAGCAAGCCGCTAACCCGACTGTTGCAACCTTAATTTTGATCGCTGTTATTTTGACTGCTTGCGGGGTATATGACAAGTTTGCCCAATTTGCTGGCGCAGGCTCCGCCGTTCCGGTTACAGGGTTTGCGAACTCCGTGTGCTCAGCGGCTATCGAACATCGCAGTGAAGGTCTTGTTTTAGGTGTCGGCAGCAATATGTTTAAGCTTGCCGGTTCAGTTATCGTATTCGGTACCGTTGCTGCTTTCTTTGTAGGGATTGCCTACATTGTGCTTGGAATAGGGGGACATTGACATGCTTGCGGGTCAACAAACATGGAAATTCGATAGACAGCCTCATATTATTAGTACAGCAACGATTGTCGGCCCGGATGAGGCAAAAGGACCGCTAAAAGATACATTTGACAAATGCTATGATTCACTGGATATTAATCAAAAATCATGGGAAAAGGCTGAACGTCAATTACTTTCCGAAGCAACTTCGCTTGCCCTCTCCAAAAAAAATCTAACCAATACAGATTTGCAAATTTATGTTGGTGGAGATCTACTTAATCAAATTATTACAAATAACTTCGTTGCAAGAGAATTAGCTGTACCTTACTTAGGTGTGTTTGGCGCCTGCTCCACTTCAATGGAATCGCTAGCGATTGTTGCACAGCTGGTAAGTACTGGAGCCGTTAAAAAGGGCATGGCTGCAACGAGCAGTCACAATTGTACTGCCGAGAAACAATTTCGCTATCCGACGGAATATGGTGCACAAAAACCACCAACCGCCCAGTATACAATTACGGGTGCAGGTGCTGCGGTTGTTGCGCTTGATGGGGATGGACCAGCTATTGAAGCGGCGACGATTGGTAAAGTAATTGATCTGGGTATTACGGATCCTTTTAATATGGGGGCGGCAATGGCGCCAGCGGCCGTGGATACGATTATCGCGCATCTTAACGATATGAACCGCAAGCCAAGTGATTATGATCTGATTGTAACCGGAGACTTGGCAAGTGTGGGGCACCCTATCGCTACAGATTTGCTGAAAAAAGAGCAGGTTCCTATCGACTCCACGCAGTTTAATGATTGTGGTCTAATGATTTACAATAATGATCAGAATACGTTCCAGGCTGGTGGAAGCGGAGCAGGCTGCTCAGCAGTTGTAACATATGGTCATATCGTTGATGAATTAAATAAAGGTCATTTGCGTAGAGTACTAGTTGTTGCTACAGGTGCATTGCTTTCTCCTGTATCCTATCAGCAAGGGGAAAGTGCGCCTTGTATTGCTCATGCCGTTGCATTAAAAGGCAAGGGGGTGGAGTAGATGATGATCTATGTGTGGGCATTTGTCATAGGCGGATTAATCTGCATGATTGGTCAGTTAATGTTTGATGTAGCCAAGCTTACTCCTGGCCATACCATGTCAATTCTCGTAGTAGCTGGGGCAATTGTCGATGGATTTGGCTGGTATGAACCGCTTGTTGAGTTTGCTGGAGCAGGCGCAACTGTGCCAATTACCAGCTTCGGTAACCAACTCGTGCACGGCGCGTTAACGGAGCTTTATGAGACAGGCTGGATTGGAGTAATTTCAGGAATATTTAAGCTTACGAGCTCGGGGATATCATCAGCGATTATCTTTTCGTTTTTAGCAGCGCTGTTCGTTCGACCGAAAGGGTAAGCGCCATAAAAGCAATTTTCAGAACGTATAAGTTACAGCAAACAAGATAACAGCATAAATACAACAACGTAAACAGGCCAATCTCGAACTGATTGGCCTGTTTGTGTTGTTAACTACAGCTATTTATTGTTGTGATGTCGCTCGGCTAGGGTAGCGATGCTATGAATTAAAATTTGCTCAACCTGCTTTAAACGCTCTACATTCAATGCTGCCTTCGTTAAGGCTGATCGCTTTTCTTCAAGCTCGGCTGCCTGAGCAAGTGCTTGATTGCTGCGCTTCATCTGCTCGCGATATCGGCTCGCTACCTCAGCCAGCTCCTTGCTGAATCGTTCATCTGTATCAGGTGCAATTGAAATTTCATACATATCGATGATTTCGTCATTGTCTAGCGTAGGCTCGTATTCATGCGGAGCGGTGCTGTCAAATATCGCAAAGCCCAGCTCACGACAAATGACCATGTCCAAGCTGTTAGGATCCAGACCGCATTGATAAACCTCGATATCATAATTCAGCTCTTGACCTCTTGCAACGAGCTTGCGAAGCAAGGTGGACTTACCTGATCCAGGGCGGCCTTTGATTAAATATCGTTTTAATCCTGCTGTCAATTCTGGAATAAAGTCTACAGCACCCTTCGGAGTAGCCGCTCCCAGAAAGCGCGTCTTGATCGATGCAGACTGACCCAATCGCTCTTCAGGAATCAGCTTGCTGGCAAGCTGCTGGGCAAAGGCATTTGCTGCAGCAAAGCTGCTTTGCTCAATATATATTTTTTCCCACTCGTCATGTATGTTTAATGCTTCTGCATAACCGCGATATGCTTCTTGATGCAGCTCGGTTATTTTAAGCGTCCATGCGTCAATTATTGATTGATGTGTACTAAGACTAGCGATATCATAGAAATCGTAAACATTAAGGGTCGTAATGGATCTAGTATGGTCATCAATCGAGATACGATGTGGTGGAGTAGAGCTTAGAACCGCCAGGTTAATATCGGGGAAGATGATAGCCTGAAGATGCTCGGGATCAGAGGGATGATGGACAAGCTCAAGCTGAACGTCATCTTGACGGAATGCCTCGTAAATACGCTCCATAATTTCGCTATTGTCTGATAAATAAGGACCATCGACCAGGCATACATTGTTTATCGATTTCAAAGCCTCTGGTATAAGAGTTTGATAGCCTCCTGCTGTATTGCCCGTTAAAAAATAGCGTAGATGTGACAAGTGCTCACACACCTTTCTAATCGAATTTGGGGAATATTACATCATATTACCTAATTCGCAAACGGTACATCGTCCAATTAAAGAGATCTAACTTTAAGCATTTAGATAAAGTAACAAATGAAATTGTAATGTCTTACAAGAAATAAGATTTAACGTGTTTTTGATATATCTCGCTTATTAATTGCTCTATAATTAAATAAACAGCCTAGAAGAAGATGCTTGAAATGATTAGGAATTAGGAGGAATTTCTTATGAACAATCGTTCAATTGCCATGCAGGCTTGTAATCAAATGTATCAGCAGCTATGCTCAGCCATTCTCGGAAAAGAAAGTGAAATTGAGCGATTATTAATAGCAATCCTTGCTGGCGGACATGTATTGCTTGAAGATGTGCCCGGCACCGGTAAAACACAGCTTGTGAAGTCGCTAGCTACTGTTTTGGGCGGTCAATTTAGAAGAATTCAGTGCAACCCGGATTTACTGCCGACAGATATTACAGGTGTATCTATTTTTCATCCTGCCGAGCAACGCTTTGTGTTCCGCAGCGGTCCTGTACACACCAATGTATTACTGGCCGATGAGATCAATCGAGCTACGACCAAAACTCAATCCGCATTGCTTGAAGCGATGGAGGAAGGCTATGTCACGGTTGATGGGGAAGGCTATAAGCTGCCAGAGCCGTTTATCCTGCTGGCGACGCAAAATCCGATCGAATTCGAAGGCACATATTCGTTGCCAGAGGCCCAGCTAGACCGCTTTATGTTGAAATTATCGCTTGGTTATCCTTCGATTAAGGACGAGCAGGCAATGATTCAAAATATAGATCGCATACACCCTTCAGATCACATTTCCCCATGTATTGAAATCAGTCAGCTTATTTCCATTCGACAATATGTAGATGCTGTTCACTTAGATGATTCTGTCGCTTCCTATCTATTAACACTCATCCAGGGGACAAGAGGACATATTCATTTGCGTCTTGGTGCTAGTCCTCGTTCATCAATATCGTTGGCCAAAGCAGCACGCGCTCGCGCATTTTTGAATCAGCGAGAGTTTGTCATTCCTGATGATGTTAAAGCACTATTTCCTCATATTATCGGTCATCGTGTGCTTCCAAGCATGGAAGCGAGAATGCAAGGAGTGACGACCGAACAAGTTTTGACGCAGCTGCTGGAAACAACTCCAATTCCGCTCTCTGTACTTCGGTAGAGGGGATGGGATGTAATGCGTAAAACAAAATGGCTGGCCTTGATATCCTGTTATTGCTCAAGTCTGCTTTTTTACCTGTTTCAAGGAGGTCGAAGCTCGATTCTGCTTTTTGGCTTCCTGAACGCACTGTTGCTTTATTTGCTGCTCGTGAAGATTCTTGGAATGAGGAAGCTGCAAGGCACGCGATCACTTGGTACCAATGATCAGCAGTATATGGCGGGACAAACCATTAAAGTGGCAATTGGTCTTAAACAACGCAGCTTTATACCAATGCCTTATATGGTTTTGGAGGATTCGATGACCAGGCATGATGGTCAAAAAAGACGCTTTAAGGGAACGGTTTCGCCTAATTTATTGGGAGAAGTTGAATGGACATATGAGATCCGTGGTGTAAAACGTGGAATTTATCATTTTGAGCAGTTAGATTGTTCGACCTATGATGTATTTGGCTTATTGGAATACAAGCGATCCCTAAAACAGCAGTCGCAGGTTCAAGTACTCCCTCGCATTATGAAAGATGTGAACTGGGAGCAACTGCTTAGCGGCAGAAAAGGACAATTCCATTTGCAATCTATGGATCGATATGCAAAAGAGAGCAATCAGCAAAGTGGCATACGCGATTATGTGCATGGGGATCGGTTAAGCCGTGTTCACTGGAATGCGACTGCTCGAACGGGTCAATGGAAATCGAAAGATTTTGAAAAAGAGGCAATGCCAAAAGGGATTGTTATTTTGGATCGATATGTGCCTGGTAAGTCGGCCCATCAAGAGGATGATTCCTTTGAGGCACTTGTTTCGATTAGTGCCTCGTTGCTGCAGTACGGGATGCAGCAACAGCAGCTGTTCACACTGCTGTCGCCAGGCAAGGAGCTATGGAGCAGTAGCAGCTATCATGGAACAACTGGCTACTGGCAATCAATGAAGCATCTTGTGACGGTTGAGCCTGATAGCGAACATCCGCTTAGCATGCTGCTGCAGCGTGCTGTACTTGAACTTCCGCTTGGAAGCACAGTTATGCTTATAACCTCTGATGCATCAAAGGATATGCTCGCAGCGGCTACGTTGCTGAAGCAACGAGGCTTCGCTCCGATCATTTTTTATAGCGGTTCTGCTTTATCTCGCAATCAAGGAATGGGAAGCACAGCTGCCAATGCCTTCGTGTATACAGGCATACCATTCTATGATCTGACAAGTGATACGCACTGGTCCGCTGCTGCAGGAGGTGAAGGTTAGTGGATGCAACTAAGCAGCATTTATCAAGATTAATCTCACTTCTAGCCGTACTTTTTATTGTAGATATTATCAGTGTATTCCAAAATTATTGGTGGAAGGACACGTTCCGATCGGTATACTGGACGCTTGCAATTATCGCCTTCTTGAATTTGCTGTTTCCTAAACGTCATCTTATGCTGCGCATACCGCTTGATTTGTGCATTGCAGTAATCACGACATTTTGCGTAACTTGGCATCGACAGCCGGAGACGGTAGAGCGGTTCATCGAGCGTTTGCCTGTTTTGCATCCTTTTCTTGAAATTACGATGGCTGTTGTGCTTGTGCTCATGTTGGTTGAACGCTTCACAACCAGCAAATCCCGACTCATGCTTGTGTTCGCAATTGGGTTGCTGACCATAACGATTCGAGATTCTTTCTCACCGCTCAAGCTATGGATTAACGTGGTAGTGCTAGTCGTTATCTTTTTGTTATGGCACACGCTTATTCATTATCGTTCGTTAGATAACAAAACAATGACCAATCTTTTGAAGCGGCCACTGTCCTTATTTGTCCCGTTTACTGCGGTATTGGCTATTATCACGATGATCGGCATCAGTTTGCCGCATGGACCTCCTTTGCTTGAAGACCCTTATGCATTATGGAAAAAGTCCAGGGGAGAGTCGGTTCCAGCTTTTCTAGGAGATACAGGCTACGGTGCGTCTTCGCCCTCCAGTCTCGTCACGACCTCCGGCTACAGCAGAGACAGCTCAGAGCTGGGAGGCGGGTTCAATTATGATTATTCTACCGTTTTAACGGTGACAACGAATCAAAAAGGATATCTTAAGGGTGAGACGAAAGCTTACTATAACGGTAAGGGCTGGATTGATGGAAGTTTAGGGAGTCCTGAGCCGGTACGGTTGATGGATGCGATCTCCAGTACTGAGGCACCGCTAGCGAAATACGCAGATATTGAACAGCAGGTAACCGTCCATCGGAATGAATGGCTGCCTGCCATATTTAGCAATGGCCTGCCTCGTATGATCAGTGAATTGCAATATACGTATTCCGAGAGCGAGAATGAGGAATATGTTTTTGAGATGGATCCGTCTTCGACACTTATCGGATACTCATGGAATGAAACAACGGCTTCATTACTCGCTCCTACTGAGCAAACGTCTCTACCAATTACGCACTACACCTTGCAATCCAGTGCACTTATTATTGATCAGGACGGATTGAAGCAGAGTCGTGCTGCATTTGGATCGAACAATGTTAACGACCAAGCTGAAACGAGAGCTTATGTTACAATTCCTGAAACCGTACCTGAACGTGTTCATGAGCTGGCAAGAACAGTCACAGAATCGGGAACGAATGATTATGAGCGCGCGCTTTTACTTGAGCAGTACTTAAAAATGAACTATTCGTATACGAACTCGCCGGATTTATCCCGAATTATAGGCAGCTCTGATGATTTTGTTGACCAGTTTTTGTTTGAGCTGCAAGAGGGGTATTGTGATTACTTTTCAACGTCTATGGTCATCATGGCAAGAGCGTTAGACATGCCTGCTCGCTGGGTAATCGGGTATACAGCGGGTGTGAACGTGGTAGAAGAAATGTATATGAACAATCCTTTCATGGAATCGCAAATGGGTAATTCGTTAGACACTAGCGGAACGTATACTGTGCGCAATGCGGATGCCCATTCATGGGTAGAAATTTATTTTGAAGGGTATGGCTGGGTTCCATTTGAGCCAACGCCTGGATTCACGCTTCCTCAACAGTATGAGGCTAAATCTGCAGAGGATCTATTAAATGAGCTTCTTACGCCTGAAAATTCTACTGAAGTGGAGGAACAGGTTTCAGCAAGAGGTTGGAACTTAACTGATACGCAAAGAAGCATCATCTGGTGGAGCTGCGCAGCATTGCTTATTGTGATTATCGCAGCGATTGTCATTCGCTACCGCCTAACATTACAGATTCGTTGGCGCAAGCTTCGCTATTACGCTTACTCGGATAAACAACTGATTATATTTGAAGTCAATCAGTTGCTGCGCAAGGGCAAGAGGTTAGGACTTCCATCAAGCGATACCTCGACTATGCGTGAAACGCTTCAAGCATGGAAGGAGTATTATCCATCCTTGCAGCAGGAACTCGAACAGCTGCTTACCTATTTTGAAGCTGCAAACTATAGCAAGCATGAGATGACAACCCAAGATGTTGAAAAAGTAAGAGCCATAATAGAACGAGTAAAGCTGTCATGGAAAAACAAAAAATGAGTAGTCTTTTCCACGTATTTCTTCTATTATATATAGTGATACAATAGAAGGAATGCATCGTCATTGATTCCCGTCCGTGTATGTAGAGCATGCGGACGGGATTTTACTTGTTTTGCAACGAATTGAATTTATGGTATATTCGTAAGATACAAGAAGCGAAGGAGTTCATTAAATGGTTGAAGTGTTTCTACCTAAATTAAGAGTGAATTCGATTTATGATATCCCATTGGACGAGCTGTATGCTCAAGGATATCGAGGGCTTATTACGGATTTGGACAATACGCTAGTTGGAGCAAAGGCTCCGCTTGCTACTGATGAGCTAGTGAAGTGGCTAGCAACCGTTAAGCAAAAAGGATTTGATGTCGTCATTGTATCCAATAATAACGACAGTCGTGTTGGGGCATTCGCTGCTCCATTAGGCTTGCCGTATATTCATGCGGCACGAAAGCCAGCGCAACGTGCGTTCAGCAAGGCGTTAGGGATGCTTCAGCTAAATGCGAATCAAACATTGATGATCGGTGATCAGTTAATGACTGATGTTTTTGGCGGCAATCGCATGGGACTTTATACGGTGCTTGTTGCTCCAATATCACCTAATGATGAAGGCGTTATGACGAGGATCAATCGTAGATTGGAACGTATCGCGATTGCAAAGCTGCGTAAACGCGGCTTGTGGAAAGAGGAGGATTAATTATCGTGCAGCATGAAAAGGATAAGCAACAGCTAAGCTGTGCAGGGTGCGGAGTTAGCATCCAAACTGAGAAAAAGGAGCTGCCAGGCTTTGTGCCAGAATCAGCTCTGCAAAAAGAGCCGCTCATTTGTCAGCGCTGTTTTCGGATTAAGCATTATAATGAAGCTTCATCCGTTGCGCTTGATCAGGATGATTTCTTGCGCTTGCTCAGCGGAATCGGCAATACCCAATCGTTAGTGGTGCATATTGTTGATATTTTTGATTTTGAAGGCAGCATGATTTCTGGTTTGCAGCGCTTCGTTGGTAACAATCCTGTTTTACTTGTTGTTAATAAGGTTGATTTGCTACCAAAATCAATCAACATGAATCGCATTCGTAATTGGGTGCAGCGTCAGGCGAAGGAGGAAGGACTCCGAACGGTTGAAGTTGTACTATGCAGCGCAAAACGCAATATCGGCTTTGAGCGTGTAATTGAAGAAATCGAAAAACATCGGGACGGAAGAGATGTGTACGTTGTTGGTGCAACTAATGTAGGCAAATCTACGCTTATTAATCGTTTGATACATGATTATAGTGATTTGGAGCAGGAATTGACAACCTCTCGTTATCCTGGCACGACATTGGATGCGGTGCGTATTCCGCTTGATGATGGTAAGGCGATAATAGATACACCAGGGATCGTATACAGCAGTCGCATGACGGAGATTGTTCCGCGTTCCTTCTTGGGAACCTTGCTGCCTGACAAGCCGATTAAGCCGCTAGTTTATCAGCTTAATGAAGGACAAACCTTGTTTTTTGGAAGCATTGCTCGGTTTGACTTTGTGGAAGGCGAGCGCCAATCGTTCACGCTATATGTGGCAAATGGAATGAATATACATCGTACCAAGCTTGAGCGTGCAGATGAGCTGTATGCTGAGCATAAAGGGGAATTGCTGGGTGGACCTACGTTAGAAGAGCTTGAAGAAATTCCCGGCTGGACGCGCCACACGATCCGCATTAAACGCGGCAGCTTTAGCGACATCTATATTTCAGGCTTGGGATGGATTCAAGTCAACCGTGATAGTGGCGCGCTGGTCGATGTTTATGCGCCAAAAGGAATTAAGGTGCTGCAGCGCGACTCCATGATTTAGATAGCGAATAAATTGGGAGAGGTTCGAATGGAGCTTACAAAGTGGCGAGAGCAACAAGGGGATAAGAAACAGTTGTTTTGTGTCATCGGCGATCCGATTGCACAATCGAAATCCCCACTCATGCATAATCGGGCTTTTCAGGAGCTGGGATTACAGAGTGCCTATGGCGCTTTTCTAGTAAAGGAAGACCAGCTTGAAGCATTTATAAAGGAAGCAAGAGACTGCCATCTTGCTGGATTAAATGTTACAATTCCGCATAAGCTCAATGTAATGAAGTATCTGGATGCTATTGATCAGGATGCAAAAGAACTGGGAGCAGTCAATACAATCGTGAACGACAATGGTCGGTTAATTGGCTATAATACGGATGGAATTGGCTATGTTCGTTCCCTTAAGGAAGAGGCGATTGCCTCTCTGGAGCACGCAGCGATTGTTGTCATTGGAGCAGGGGGGGCAGCTAGAGGAATTGTTCATGCTCTGCTGAAAGAAAAGCCCGCTCGTATTGTATTAGTGAATCGCTCAATAGATAAAGCAGAGCTGCTTGCTTCTTCTCTTCAACACAACGGTGTTATACAGGTATGTGGACTGGAGCAGCTGCAATCTGTATGCGCCGATGCAGATGTTGTCATTAATACAACATCTGTCGGTATGTATCCGAATGAAGAGGAACAGCCAGCTTTAGGCTCGTGGCTAAAACGAGGGGCTGTTGCAAGCGATCTAATTTATAATCCGCTATATACCCGCTTTGTAGAAGATGCTGAAAAGCACGGATGCATGAAGCACGGCGGTCTTGGAATGTTTATATATCAGGGCGCATACGCATTTGAATATTGGACAGGGTTAAAAGCACCAGTACAAGCGATGCGAGAAGCGGTTATGGAAGCTTTAGCAAAACGATAATGGAATGTGATTAAAGGAAAGAGGTTTTTTATATTATGCTAACAGGAAAACAAAAGCGATTTTTACGTGCACAGGCTCATCATTTAACACCGATTTTTCAAATTGGCAAAGGCGGTACGAATGAGCAGCTAGTTCGACATATTGAAGAAGCAATCGAAAAGCGTGAGTTGATTAAACTGTCAGTGCTAAATAACTGCCTTGACGATGCAAAGGATATTGCACAAGAAGTAGCTGAAGCTTCAGGCTGCGAGCTTGTTCAAGTAATCGGCAAAACAATCGTATTATATAAAGAGTCGAAAGATCATAAAACGATTGAGCTGCCGTAAAAGGCAACAGAGGAAAGCTAAGGAGCTGGCGTTATGCGAAAAGTCGGAATTATGGGAGGAACGTTTGACCCGATTCATTATGCTCATTTAATTGCAGCGCAGAGTGCGATGGAGTTTGCTGCTCTCGATGAGGTATGGTTTATTCCAACGTCTTCTCCACCGCTAAAGCCCAATGCGCCGCTTGCAACGGAAGAACAGCGGCTTGCTATGGTAAACTTGGCTATTCAAGGTGAGCCTAGATTTCGCGGATTGGATATTGAGCTTAATCGGGGCGGTACCAGCTATTCGATTGATACGATCATGGAATTGCGAGCAATGTACCCGATGCATCAGTTTCATTATATTATCGGCTCTGATCGAATTCATGATCTGCCAAGGTGGCATCGTGCTCAAGAGCTGATTCAGCTTGTTGGCTTTATTGGGCTTAATCGTCCCTCTGAGCCACTTGAGCTTGACCAGTTGCCCACGCAATGGCAGAGCAAGCTGACGATAGCGCCTATGCCTCTAATTGAAATTTCATCAACGGAATTAAGGAAACGCGTGAAAGCAGGAAAAGCACTGCGTTATTATGTACCGGATGAAGTCGAGTCTTATATAAGGAGGCATCGGTTGTATGAATAAAGAAGACATTATTGCATCGGTTTCCAAGCAAATGCCAGAGCGTCGCTGGATTCATACACAGGGTGTAATGGTCACATCTCGTTATTTAGCTGAAAAATACGGGGAGGACCCGGAGCGAGCTGAGCTTGCGGCGATTATACATGATGTAGCCAAGTATTGGCCAGTTGAAGAACAACGTCAGTATATTGTGAAGCATCAATTGAATTGTGAATTGTTGGATTACAACAAAGAATTGTGGCATGCTGAGATTGGTTCCCATGTCGCATGGGCACAATACGGAATAGAGGATCAAGGAATTCGCGATGCGATTCGGTATCATACGTCTGGTCGTGCCGGGATGAGCTTGATCGAGAAAATTGTATGGCTTGCGGATTATATAGAGCCAGGTCGGGATTTCCCTGGAGTGGAGGAAGCAAGACGACTTGCTGAGCAAAGCCTGGATACCGCGATATTATATGGACTAAATGCTACTATTACAATATTAATTGAACGAAATCGTATCATCTATCCTGGTACGGTCACAGCAAGAAATAGCTTGATACTAACAATTTGACTATAGGAGGACTTTTATGAATGTAACGATTGAAAAAGTACTGGATGCTGTAGTTGCAGCTGCGGAGGATAAAAAAGCACATGATATTGTCGCGCTAGACCTTCGCGGTGTTTCGCTGGTGGCGGATTATTTTATGATTTGCAGCGGTAATTCTGATACACAAGTGTTGGCGATTTCTACAGAAATTCGCAAGCAAGCAGATAAGCTTGGTCTACAAGTTCGCGGTGTAGAGGGAGAAAATACAGCACGCTGGGTACTCATCGATCTTGGAGACGTTGTTGTGCATATCTTCCATCGTGAAGAGAGAGAGTACTATAACATTGAAAAAATATGGTCTGATGCGAAGGTTGTGGACTTGGGATGAGTTTTGTAGCGGGTACGCTTGATACCTTAAAGGTATCGCGTGAGGTTTCTCCGTATGGTTATTTTTTGACTGATGGGGTAGACGATGTACTGCTTCCTTATACGGAGCTTGTCGGTTCTAAACCACATATCAATGATATGGTTGATGTATTCCTGTTCTACGATTCCGAAGACAGAATCTGTGCTACGATGAAAAAACCGCTTATTACATTAGGGGAAATGACTCGTTTGGTGGTGGCGGATGTTCATCCAAGATTAGGCTGCTTCCTGGAGATGGGATTAGGCAGACAGCTTTTGCTGCCGCTTAGCGAGCTTCCTGAAAAGTTGGAGTATCGCCCAATTCCAGGGGACGAGGTTTTTGTCTTTCTCACACATGATAAGAGCGGCAGACAAATTGCCAAGCTTGCACAAGAACAGGATCTGGCACCTTTAATGTTTACTGCTCCTGCAGCTTGGAAAAACCAATGGGTTGAAGGCTGGGTCACGAAAAGCTTGCAAATGGGATCTTTTGTTGTGATTGACGGAGGTGTCGTTGGATTTGGAGCTTATGGGTTAATTCCAAGCTCTGAGCGAATCGAATCACTCCGTTTGGGTCAGCGTGTACGCGCTCGCGTTACGTTCGTGCGTGAGGATGGTCGAGTCAATCTGTCGATGACACAGCAAAAGGAACATGGTCGCATTGAGGATGCCGATCGTATTCTTGCTTTTTTGAAGGAGCGGCCTACCGGAGGAATGCCTTATTCTGACGAAACAGAGGCAGAGCTTATTCGCAATCGTTTTGGTATTAGTAAAAGTGCTTTCAAAAGGGCGCTTGGCAAGCTAATGCGTGACGGCATCGTTATACAGCAGGGCAGCTGGACTTATTTGGCGGAGCAAGCACCTAAGAAACAGGAACAGCCCGAAGGTGATCATTAATGGCATCATATGAACAGTTTGCAACGGTGTATGATAAGCTAATGGCTGACATGCCCTATAAGCAATGGATTGAGTTTGCTAAGCAGGTGTGGAGCCGTCACGGCGCCCCTCAGCGGATCGTGGATCTGGGATGTGGAACTGGAACAATCGCAATCCCATTGGCTAGTGAAGGACTTCATGTAACCGGAATTGATTTGTCTAATCATATGCTGAACATTGCGCGGGAAAAGTGGAGGCATCGTTCGATGCATACAGGGCAATTGGAGCTTGTACAGCAAAACATGTGTAATTGGCGAACCGATGAAAAGGCTGATTCGGTGTTGTCATTTTGCGACAGTCTCAATTATCTTATTGATGAGGACGAGCTGCTTTCTGCGTTTCAGGCTACTTATGACGGATTGAGGGATGGCGGCACGTTTTTATTTGACATGCACTCCATCGCAACGTTCGAAGAGTACGCGGAAGAACAGCCATTTGTATACGATACTCAGGACGTTTCTTATTTGTGGGTATCTGATTATGACCACGATGAGCATATTATCGAGCATCACATTACGATTTTCGTAGCTGACGAAGACGGACGCTATAATCGAATTGATGAGGTTCATATCCAGAAAGCGTATTCCGAGATGTGGCTGAAGGCTGCTTTGCAAGAAGTCGGTTTTCGAGAGGTTATAGCATACTCTGATTCAGAGCATACAGCCAGACCGAACGATGTTAACCGTTTGTTTTTTGTAGCAGTAAAGTGAATTGAAAGTTAAAGTACGACATCTAATCGATGATTAAGAGGCTACTGCGAGCTTATCATGCTCGCAGTAGCCTCTTTGTTGTACAACGTTATTCTCTTAATGCATCCGACAGCTTGGAATGCATGCTAGCCTTTGTGTATGACGTCTGGCGAAGCTTTAATAATGATTTTTTAAGCCGCTCGTTTTCGTTGGCGAGCTCAACAACATAGTCTAGCAGCGGGTCATCTTTTATGTTAGCTGCCTGCATCAACTGCTCAAGTCTTGCAACAGCTTGTTCAATTGTCATGTCATGCTTCATAGCATCCTCCGGGTGAATTGCTCATTTATTTTTTGATAATGCCAAAACCTATCATCTAATGTTATCGTACCATACTTACTCCAATATGTGACATATAGACAAAGCCCATTTTTACGAATAGAATATGAGATGGATAAATATTAATACTTTTATTATCAATTTAACATAAGAGTGTAAGTAGAATTAATAAATGA
The DNA here is from genome assembly GCF_042659865.1 of Paenibacillus septentrionalis. Taxonomy (NCBI): domain Bacteria; kingdom Bacillati; phylum Bacillota; class Bacilli; order Caryophanales; family Paenibacillaceae; genus Paenibacillus; species Paenibacillus septentrionalis. The sequence goes on along the minus strand of NZ_JBHSTE010000001.1, from coordinate 481,728 downwards.
CCGGATGGAAAATTAGTCCAACTCGATCATTTAAAACATCAGTACATAAACCTTTCATACTATATTGAAGTTAGTGCTACAAGATCATTTTTTTGTGAGAGGAAGCCAGTGAATGAGGGCGAGGTATGGACATGCATAAGCAGACGAAAGATCACGATTCCTTGAGCTTGAAAAAGATTGTACTTATATACCTCATGACCGGCTATATGTGGGTTATTGCTTCGGATTTGGCACTTGGTTGGATCATTAATCATCGTATTAACATTTTTGAAACGATAAAAGGCGTAAGTTTTGTTACTGTTACGTCAGCTTTGCTCGCAATATTATTAAAAAAATACATCGGACAAATTGTTCAGGCAAAACATAATGCGGTAGCGAGCGAAGAAAAATATATAGAGATTTTTCATACTGCAAATGATGGCATCGTAATTTTGCAGCTTCAGGATGACGAGCCATATTGCATGCGGATTTTGGAAGTGAATGAGGTATTCTCAAAATATGTTGGCGACAAGCCGATTGTCATTGCAAACCGATCATTTGACAGCTATGTCGTGGAAAAAGATAAGCTAAACGATATCAGAAGAGCTATCAAAGAAAAAAGCTACTGCACGGCGGAGGTTTCTCTTTTCAGCAGAGCAAATAAACGGCTGCCAGTCGAAATTAGCTTTAGACAGTTTCAGCGGCACGATGAAAATGTGATCGTCGCTGTCGTTAGAGATATATCGGAGCGTAAACGCACAGAAGAGCATGCACGTTATATCACCTATCATGATGTGCCTACGGGCCTGCCCAATGGTCACTCCTTTTACGACATGCTCTATTCCAAAATAAATGATAAAGCGGAGTTTTCAGTCCTTGTGCTTCACATTGAAAGGTTCGAATTGATTCAAGATGCTTTCGGCAGATTGGGAAGCAATAACATTATGGTACAAATCGCGGAGTTGTTAAAGCACTGTGTGAGAGAAGACTGCCAGCTCTTCAGAATGGATAATATCTCATTTTCAATGATTGTGAATAACAGCCAGCGCGCTTATGTCGAAAGCATTGCAGCTGACATTAAAGCACAGCTGGAGAAACCAATTTGTATCGAAGGTGAAGAAGTTTGGCCGGAGGTTTATCTTGGCTACGCCCAATATCCTGTGAATGGGGCAGACACAGACAAACTCATTCATCATGCCTACACGGCATTATTTCACGCGAAGGATGTTGGCGTAACATATATTATTGATGAAGTGAACAAAGACAACGATGCTAAGAAAAAAATATTGCTGGCATCTGAGTTGAAAAAATCGCTAATCGATAATCAACTTGAGCTTTATTTTCAGCCCCAATTGAGTCTAAGCTCTAATGGGATTATCGGAGTGGAGGCTTTGATTCGCTGGAAGCATCCCAAGCTGGGAATTATTCCTCCTGCTGACTTTATCCCGATAGCTGAAGAGAATGGGTTTATTTTAGCAATTGGAAAATGGGTGATGTATGAGGCTTGCAGGCTTGCAAAACAGATGCAAACCGAGCATCACTTGTTTGTTCCGATCTCTGTAAATGTGTCGGCTAAACAATTTTGGCATCACGAACTGCTCGACACGATTCAGGATGCTTTGCAAACGTCGCAGCTAGAGGCTCGCTATTTAGTGCTTGAGATTACAGAAAGTATTACGATGAAGGCTGGTCAGGGTATTCAAATTTCAACCCAGCTGCAGCAACTTGGCGTGAAGCTAAGCATTGATGATTTTGGAACCGGATTTAGTTCATTTGCTTATTTGAAAAAGCTGCCGCTTTCGGAGTTAAAGATCGATAAAAGCTTTATCCAGGATCTTGTAGAATCTAAAACCGACCGAGATATCGTTCAATCTATCATTTCACTCGCCCATCATCTGCAACTAGATGTAGTAGCTGAGGGAGTGGAGACGGAGCAACAAATTGCTTGTCTGATTGAGCTTGGCTGTGATATCATTCAAGGATATTATCTCTCTCGTCCGATTCCTTTCGAGCAATTGGTTGAGCTCTTGAAAAGGCATCACGCGCAGTCCATATAACCCGAGATTCAGATATAATCCGTTATATAGTTGTGTGTGAAGGTTACTAGTCCTACCCGTGTAGCGGCTAGTAACCTTTTAGTTTGTGGAGTGGAACATTCTTGAAAATATTTTCATAGATAAAAGTATCGAAATTGAATTGACTACTCCTATATATTGATGTATCATTCTATTCATCGACTATATCTAGTTGATAATGGTCTGAAAAGCAGCAGTCATCTAGTATTAGGCATACAAGCGCATCTACCATTACTAGAGTAAGGTAGAGCGCTTTTTGATTGCGATTAATGGTTGAGGGAGAGAGAGACATGTTAGTTGTATATGACTCCAAAACGGGGAATGTAAAACGTTTTGTGAAAAAATTGAATATGCAGGCAGTGTCCATTGATGAAATGCCAGAGGTGGACGAGCCCTATGTATTGATTACATATACAACAGGCTTTGGTCAAGTCCCGCAAAAGGTTACGAGCTTCCTGGAGCACAACCACAAGATGTTGAGAGGGGTATCTGCAAGCGGAAACCGTAATTGGGGAACAGGATTTGCTAAAAGCGCCGACACGATCGCTCAAACTTATAATGTACCTGTTATACTGAAGTTCGAATTATCAGGAACGAATCAAGACACGCTACAATTTATTGAAAGGGTGCAATCCATTGAAGCACATTGAATTAAATAATGAATTAATGCAACGCGGCGCGGATGGCTTTTATCAGCTTGAAAAGGATAAAGAAGCTGTCGCAGCGTTTATGGAAGAAGTAGACGAAAAAACGATGAAGTTTGGTTCTTTCAAGGAAAAAATGCAATATCTGATCGATAACGATTTTTACGATAACGTATATGACAAGTATACATATGATCAAGTAAAGGCTATTTTTGATCTGACTGCAAGCGAGAACTTCCAATTTCAATCCTATATGGCTGCTTCCAAATTTTATAAAGATTACGCAATGAAAACTAACGATAAAAAGCAATACTTGGAGCAATACCACGAGCGTGTTGCAATCGTAGCTCTTCATCTTGGAGAAGGCGACTATGAGAGAGCGACTCGTATTGCAAAAGCAATGATTGAGCAGCGCCTGCAGCCTGCAACACCGACATTCCTGAATGCAGGTAAAAGCCGTCGCGGTGAAATGGTTTCCTGCTTCCTGCTTGAAATGGATGATTCCCTGAATTCCATCAACTACGTAATTGGAACTTGCATGCAGCTGTCTAAAATTGGGGGCGGCGTAGCTGTTAACCTTTCCAAGCTGCGTGGTCGTGGTGAGCCGATAAAAGGCGTTGAAGGGGCTGCAAAGGGCATTATGCCAGTGCTGAAGCTAATGGAGGATGCTTTCTCCTATGCCGATCAAATGGGGCAGCGCAAGGGCTCTGGAGCCGGCTACTACAATATTTTCGGCTGGGACGTTATTGAGTTCCTGGATTCCAAAAAAATTAATGCCGATGAAAAATTGAGAATTAAAACCTTATCCATCGGTTTAATTATCCCGAATAAATTTTATGAGCTAGCAGCTCAAAACAAACCGCTTCATGTGTTTGGACCGTTTTCTGTATACAAAGAGTACGGCGTGCATCTTGACGATATGGATTTGGATGCGATGTACGATGAGCTTCTTGCTAATGATAAAGTAAAGAAAAAAGTTGTCATGAGTGCTCGCGATATGCTGACAAAAATCGCATCGATCCAGCTTGAATCAGGCTATCCTTACATCATGAACAAAACAAATGCGAACCAATCACATGCACTTAAAGATATCGGCTCCATTAAGATGTCTAATCTGTGCACAGAAATTTTCCAGCTACAAGAAACATCCGAAATCAAAGATTACGGTTATGAGGATATTATCCGTCGCGATATTAGCTGTAATCTGGCATCCCTTAACATTGTCAATGTTATGGAGCATAAGGCGATCAAGGATTCTGTGCATGTCGGAATCGAAGCATTGACGACCGTTAGTGATTTGTCCAAAATTGACAACGCACCGGGCGTCCGCAAGGCGAATGACGAGCTTCATTCTGTAGGCTTGGGCGCGATGAATTTGAATGGTTTCTTAGCTAAAAACAAGCTTTCCTATGAAAGTCCGGAAGCGCGCGAATTTGCTGGTGTATTCTTCATGATGATGAATTTCTACTCGCTTGAGAAGAGCATGGAAATCGCCAAAGAACGCGGTAGAACCTTTAAGGACTTCGAACGCTCTGAGTATGCAAAAGGCACGTACTTTGACCGTTATCTTGAAAAAGATTTCCGTCCTACATCGCCTCGAGTACAGGAGCTGTTCGCTGATATGCACATCCCAGGCCCTGAGGATTGGGCAGAGCTTAAAGCAAAAGTGCAGAAGCACGGTCTATACCATGCGTATCGCTTGGCTATCGCGCCAACGCAAAGCATTAGCTACATCCAAAATGCTACATCGAGTGTTATGCCAATTGTAGAGCATATTGAAACGCGTACGTATGCGAACTCTACAACTTATTATCCGATGCCTTACTTGTCGCAAGATAATTTCTTCTTCTATAAATCTGCTTATAACATTGATCAATTCAAGTTGATTGATATGATTGCAGAGCTAGGACAGCATATCGATCAAGGCGTTTCAACTGTGCTTCACGTTAATAGTAACGTGACGACTCGTGAGCTATCGCGCTTCTACATTTATGCTGCTCAAAAGGGCTTGAAGTCACTGTATTACACAAGAACGAAACGACTTTCAGTTGAGGAATGTACAAGCTGCGCTGTATAAGCGCAGCTATATTTCATCTTATAAAGGAGTATGCAAAATATGAAAGCAGTTAACTGGAACCGTCCTGATGACGATTTTACACAAACGTTTTGGCAGCAAAATGTAATGCAATTTTGGACGGACGAAGAAATTCCGTTATCAGATGATAAAATGGATTGGGAACAAATGTCGCTTGAAGAGCGTACTTTATATAAAAATGTTTTAGGAGGCCTTACCCTGCTCGATACGGTTCAGGGTGGTGTCGGCATGCCTAAAATTTTAGAGCATGTGGATGGCTTGCAGCGCAAGGCTGTTCTAGGCTTTATGGCAATGATGGAGCAAATTCACGCTAAATCGTACAGCAGTATTTTTACAACGCTTGCCTCTAATGAGGAAATCGATGAGATTTTCCGCTGGGTGGAAACGAATCCACAGCTTCAGAAAAAAGCCGCTATTATTACGTCATGGTACAACAATATTTCATCGGAACGCGACTTGTATCGCGCAATGGCAGCTTCCGTGCTGCTGGAAAGCTACTTGTTCTATAGCGGCTTTTTCTATCCGTTATATTTGGCAGGTCAAGGCAAAATGACGAGCAGTGGTGAAATTATTGACTTGATTCTACGCGACGAAAGTATTCACGGCCTGTATGTCGGTGTGCTTGCACAGGAGCTAATGGCAACATTCCCGCAAGAGGAGCAGGAGAAGCTGGCACAAGAGGTGCTTGACTTGCTGCTAGAGCTGTATGAGAATGAAGTAATCTACACCGATGAGCTTTATTCACCGCTTGGACTTGAAGAAGAAGTAAAGGCATATGTCCGTTATAATGCGAATAAAGCATTAATGAATCTTGGTCTTGAGCCTCATTTCCCTGAGGAGCCAATTAACCCTATCGTATTCAATGGGATCAGTACACATACAAAGCAGCATGATTTCTTCTCCAAAAAAGGAAATGGCTATATTCGTACATTAAATGTTGAACCATTGACAGATGACGATTTTGTGTTTAATTTTTAATAGAAGGTTTTATTTTCAATTCATCTCGCTCTCGTACATGCTACGAGAGCGTTTTTTGACGAAGAGGAGGAGTGAATTGCGATGAAGACCATTCAAGTTAAGGATCTTGTTCAGCAATTTAATCTGGAATTAATAGCTGGCGAGTCTCAGCTAGACCGTACGATTTCGAAGGCAAGAGTATATCGACCTGGCTTGGAGTTTGTCGGTTACTTTGACTTCTTCCCTCAGCATCATATCCAGATACTCGGTCGGAAAGAGATTACTTATTTACATGGTTTGGCTGAGAATGAACGCAATCATCATATCGGCAATATCGTAAAATATCATCCGCCATGCTTTATTGTGACGGCTGGGCAGGACGGATTGAAATATTTAAAAAAATATTGTGATGAAGAAAGCATCCCATTGCTTCGTACAACGGATGAGACGTCACCCTTCATTGGCAAGCTGGATCATTATTTGTTAAATGCGCTTGCTCCTGAGCAATCGATCCATGGAGTTTGCATGAATGTGTCCGGTATAGGTGTGCTTATTCGCGGAAAATCAGGTGTTGGTAAAAGCGAAACAGCACATACGCTGATTGGACGCGGTCACCGTCTGGTAGCAGATGATATTATCGTATTAAAAAAGCTAAGTCAGCATACACTGCTCGGTACACATAATGAAAAAACGAAGGAATTTCTTGCATTGCGAAGTGTCGGGCTGATTAATGTTGTACGTATGTATGGAAGAAAAGCATTTCAAGAAGAAACGCGGATCACACTGGATATTGAATTGACACGCTGGCAGGATAATGCATTAAATAACGATCTTGATCTGGAGCCTCGTTTTGTGGAGTATATGGGTGTGAAAATACCGCATATCGAAATTCAACTTCAGCCAGGACGTGATGTAGCCGGACTCATTGAAGCGGCATGCAATAATTGGTATCTAAAGCAGCAGGGTTATAGTGCAATGGAAGATTTTATTAAACGATTAGACATGAATTAATTATAATTGAGTTGGCAATGCTTAATAAGTAACTTATAAGCTATCCTTTTTATGGGAACTTGTGCTACAATATTGTCCGAGACTAGCTAGAAAGTTGTAACGATGGAACAGGAGGAGGAGTACAGCATGGAAGCTTGCTCAATTGTGAATAAATCTACCTTGCATCTAGTCGGTATTCCGTATTGTGGACCGTACTCATCATTTCCAGATGAAGCGATTCGCCTGCAGTCTGATTTTTTGGCAAGAAGGCATGAATTGAATCATGTTATCCAGCCAAGTGTTATGTATTGTCCTTATTTTGGAAATGAAGCCTTCGCTACATATTGGGCTTGTTTTGAAAAGGAATATTCAGACGAACAATTGCCACAAGGAATGGTTGCGATTACAATTCCTCCGCATCGATACGCAGTTGTTAGCAGCACATCTCAGCGAATCGGAGAAGGTTATGAGCTATTGAACAATTGGATTCTTGAAAATGGATATCATAAGCTTGAAAATGCGGTTTCTTTGGAAATCTTCTACTTGGAAGGGCAGCATTGGGAAGAAGAAGCTGTTGACTTGTTAATTCCGATTGCAGAATAACTAAACTAACTACATGCTTTTAATAAAAAGGCTGCCTCACCATTCTCATCAATACGGATGGAGTGTTGAGGCAGCTTTCTATGTTCTCTGCTTTAATGCGGCGGGGATGGAGCGATAGCTCGCAACTTTGTTTTTTCCTGTTGTTTTAGCATAATACATTGCTTCATCTGCTTGCTTAACGAGCAGCATCAGCTCATCAGCCTCCTTCGTCGTACTAAAGCCGACACTTACCGTTACAATCGTTTCCTGTTCAACGCGCTCGCGTATCCGCTCAGCTATGTTGGCAGGTTTAATTCGATCAATAGCGATTCCGCCAAGCAGCTCTTCGCCACCATATCTTCCTGCAATACCGTAAGGGGAAACTTCCTCCTTAATAATCGCTGCAACCTGCTGCAGGGCCATATCTGCAACTTGATGTCCTTTCGTATCATTTAATAGCTTGAAGTTGTCTATGTCGCAAAAAATAATCGCTGCAGGTTTCTTATACATGATTTGCAGCATTTTTTTCTGAAAATGTCTGCGGATATAAAGCCCTGTTAAGCCATCCAAAATCGCCGATTGATAGGTTGAAAGCAAACGATCCATAATCCATTCAAGCAGTATGTAGAAGAGTAGTATATAATAGAAAAAGGGCAGAATCTCAACCAGGATATGCAGCCATAGCTGTGATTGCTCGAATACATAACGATGCAGCATAAGACCTAGCTGATAAGAAAATAAAGTGAGCAGGCTAATAAAGTAAGAACTCGGCATATCGATTTGCCGCGTTACGACTAGCATCGTAATAATGAGAATAAACATATAGAAATCAAGGATAGGATAAGCAAGTCCGTGCTTGACTTCATAAGGTGTAAACAACAGGCTTGCAACGATTGCGGCAAGCGCACCGAAACCAAGTAATAGGATAGGAGCAAAACGCAGCTTGATGCCCAGGGTATACATCTTCATAAGAACAAAATTAATAATGATGAAGGAGATTACCCCAGCAATTGTCGAAATAATAGATAACATGCTTGGAAGCGGCTGCTGCTTGATCGCCGCTAAAGCAGTTAATAATTGTGGAATAGCTGCAATACTCAGTCCACTAATAAGCATGATAAAAGCTTGCTTATTGCGGTAGCTGCTCATAATTTTAATGGTTGAGAGCCATGTAATAGCAATAACAACAACACAAATGCTAGAGATAATAAGTGAAAGATTAGTGAATGCATCATTCATGAAGAAAGACCTCTATTATTAGTTTTAGTTACTGGAACAAACATATGTTCTACTATATCATATTTTGTCGTATGATAGAACGGGTATAACCGAAATAAGGAGCTGGTATCAGTGAAAATCTTACAAGCGTTGTTCTTCCCACCAGAACAGCCAGGCGGCGTCTCCTCGATGGTACCATATATACAGGAGCGTTTTAATGATATGGATGTAGAAATGGAGCTGTTCTCTCTCCCTAAGCGCATCCGCAACAAAGGATCAGAGGAAATTACGTTCCACACATTTGATCATACACCGTATATCGGCAATAAGCTTGTTGATAAGTATATTCAAACGTATCGCGACTATCTATGGTGGACAAAAATGCGTATTAATAAAAGCTACGACATTATTCATGCGCATCATCCGATAGCTGCCATGGTCATGAAGCGTGTGTTTCCGAATACGAAGCTGATATTGACCTTGCATTCCAGCTATGAGCGAGAGCTGACGCTGAACAAAGCCATTAAGGTTGGAAGTATAGAGCATCAATTTTTAACGAAGATTTACCGTGAGCTTGAGGCAACCGCTGATCGCATATTGACCGTATCGAATGCGTTCAAATCATATCTGGCTGAATATGTGGAAGATGTGAGTCGCATTAAAGTTATTCATAACGGATTCGATGAAAAACGATTTCGGCCGATTGCGCATGAGAATGAGGTCACACAGCTCATTTCGGTATGTCGTTTAGTTCCTGCCAAAGGGCTTGATGTACTACTTAAAGCTTGCGCACGAATAAAAGCAAAGGGTCATCCTTTCGTCCTGCATCTGATTGGGGATGGACCGATCCGTGAGGACTTGGAGAAAATGGCACAAGATCTTGGGCTTTACGATGACATTATTTTTTATGGCTACATGCTTCATCCGGAGGAGTTCATGCCGTTTTTTGATGTGTTTGTGCTTCCATCTCGTGCGGAGGCGTTTGGCTCTGTGTTTGCCGAGGCTGCATTGTGTCAGCTGGCGCTGGTCGGAACAAATGTTGGAGGAATCGCGGAGCAAATTGAACATGGTGTAAACGGTTTGCTCGTACCAGTAGAGGACGATAAAGCGTTGGCAGATGCGCTCGAAACGGTCATTATTGATCCGGACTATCGCTATCAGCTGGCTCGTACGGCATCTGACAAAGCCAAAAGGGATTATTCCTTGGAACGAGTCATTGCGCAGCTTAAAAAGGTTTATCGCGAGGAATTATAACCGTATATCATATCGAAAAAGCTGACCAGGAAGCGGTCAGCTTTTTTCCTACAATGTTTTATTTATTAATCGGATCTAGACGTTTGCGTGCAATAAGCAGGAACCATCCTAAGCTTATAAAGCCGAACAACGGATAAAGGATGGCAAGCAGCTTGCCAAAGCCGAGCTGACTCATCAGATAGCAGCAGATCAAGGCAAAAAAGATGATAATTGTCGTTGACAGCTTGGAACGCTCGTGAACCTGAAGCGCGAGTCCATAAATATTTGAAAGCAGTGTCGTAAAAACCTCTGCAAATATAATCGTGACATATATATAATATACAATCGTGCTCATATTGCGGGCAATGCCACCCATCGGAATGGCAAATTGCTGAATGCCAGGCATATGTGCCGATAGTGCAATGTGACCGACCATCAGCATAAAGCCAATTCCAAGACCGCCAAGCAATGCTCCATATTTAATGACGGATGGATTGGGAGTTTGTGCACCGATAGGAACAAGGACAGCTTGCGCTAAAGCGAGATTGAATGCGGTATATAAGAAAGGAGTGCTGATTGCAGTCCACAGCGGAAGATCGGTTTGAATCGTCATAAAGCTCATCGTATTGGGCATGTCAACTGTATGGAAAAACATAATTATGGTAAACAGTAGCATAACGGGAACAACAATAGCGTTCACGGCGATGATGGCATGCATACCATGTCTAAGTAAAAAGAAGCTTGCGATGCACGTCACAATTAAACCAAGTTGATAGGAAAGATCAAAATTTTCCTCGAAAACAGTTCCCGCTCCTGCCAGCATCACTGCAGAGACGCCTAACAGAATTACGAGCATAAATAAGCTAATAAAGGAACCAAGAGACTTGCCGAACAAAGCGACATTCAAGTCCTCGTATGATTTGGCCTTTATCTGATGAGCGAGCAGCATGACTTTGTATCCGAGCCAAATAAATAAAAAGGTTGCGGCAATGATCGCATATGTGCCCCAACTGCCAAACCGAGTGAAAAACTGAAGTATTTCTTGTCCGGTTGCAAAGCCTGCACCTACGATCGTCCCCATATAAATCGCTGCGATCTGTAGCGTCCTAATCCAGTCTTGAAGTTTCATACCTTTCCCTCACTTTATCTTTACTGCTACCCATTATATGTGAGGGAGTTGACAAGCATGACAAGCCTGTATATCTTATTTGGATTAACCATGTAAATTTTTGTAGATCTATTCACATCGCTTGCTAGATTAGCGTACATATGTTATTTTACGTAAAAGAGAATTGAAGCGGAGGGAACATTATGGAACAATTAAAGCAGCGCATTTTACAAGAATCTGCGATTGTATCAAGCGATATTTTACGTATGGATTCGATTATTAATCAACAGGTTGATCCTTCGCTAATAATGGAAATTGGTAAGGAGTTTGCAGCACGATTTAGAAATGAAGGTGTAACGAAGGTGCTGACTATCGAGTCATCAGGGATACCTGCAGCTTTCGCAGCCGCATATGATCTAAATGTGCCGCTTGTGTTTGCACGTCGCAAGCAAACGGTTATTAATGATCCTGATTCGTATGTTGAACGTGTGCCTTCCTTTACGAAGGGTATGGTATCGGATCTCGTCATATCCAAGCAATTTTTGAATAAAGAGGATCGAATCTTATTCATCGATGATATTATTGCGAATGGCGACGGGGCGCGTGGACTCGTGAAAATCGTTCAGACTGCTGGAGCTGAGCTGATTGGAATGGGAATCGTCGTAGAGAAATCATTTCAAGCAGGAGCTAATTATTTCCGCGAGCAAGGGATTCGCGTAGAATCACTTGTAAAAATCGCTTCTCTTGAATCAGGCGAGATTGTATTTGAAGATTAATTTCCAACTGATTTAGGTTGAGAGTTCGCTTCCACTTCCTATATAATGAAAGTAAGAGCGAAGGGGGGACGTAAGTAATGGAACATCTAACTAACCAATTTATGAGTGATAAAATTGCAAGTGCGAAAACCTCGTTTGAACGAGCGTTAGATTGTAAGCATACCGAATTTGATGATTTATACCCATATATGATTGAGCACCCTCAATTTTTCTGGTATAAGCGCTATGTAGCTTGGTCCGAATTACTTACGATCGTGAAGCTATGTGACGAGCTATCCATCGCATGGAAGGAACAGTTTACCGATAAACAGGCTTCTTACATTGAAGGAAGAGTCATGTCGTCTAAGGTGCTGGATGAATGGTATGAAACTAATGATTCCAGAGAACATGCAATAAATGAATAGTGCTTTTATAGGCTGTCTGAAAAGTCTTAATGAATGGAAATCCGTTCATTAAGACTTTTTGTTAAGAGAAAGGAGGCGGAGTCGATGATTTCAGATGATCAATTGAATGCGTTTCGTATATCAGGAGAGCTTGTTCGTGTCGTGCGCGACAATATGGAGAGTAATGATGTAAAAGGAATCGTTGTCGCTTGGGACGAAGAAAGCGTCATGGTACGCCGACCAAATAAACGAGTCGTAAAGCTAAGTCGAACGTATATATATATAGCAGCATCCGAAGAAAGACCAACTCTTGTAGAATAAGGGGAGATGATTGTTTTGTTATGTCCGGTATGTGATGGAACGCAATTACGTGAAGTTGAAAAAAATGGTGTGTTAATAGATATTTGCCCATCTTGTAAAGGGGTTTGGCTTGATCGAGGTGAGCTAGACAAGCTGATGCAGGATGTTCACGCTGCTCATGCTGAATATGACCAGCTTCAGGCCTACGCTGCTGATCCACGACGCAAGCCGCATCAGCCGCAGCAACAATACGATCCAATGCCGCATTCACACTATGATCCAATGCCTCATACCCAGTCGCCTTATGGCTATGAGCCTTATAAGAAGCAAGGGTATCATCCTTATAAAGGTGATAAAAAAATTCATTATGACAAGTATGGCAGACCATATAAGAAGAAAAAAACGGTATTTCATATGCTTGAGGATTTATTTGACTAAAGCGAGAGGCTCAGCCTCTCGTTTTTTTATACCGAAATATACATAACCCACTATGATTTGGACAACATAATGAAGGATTTCAACGATTTTGAAGGAGCGGTGGGAATGAAAAAATGGGGTGCAATGATTGTATGTGCATTATTAATTGGATATAGTCAGCCGTATAAAGCAGCTGTTGAAGACAAGGAGCTACAGCAGGAAAGCGTTGTCCATCGAATGGCCATCGTTATTGATGACTTAGGCAACAATATGAAAGGGACAGATGCTATTATGGATATTGATGTCCCAATAACGGTGGCAATTATGCCTTTTTTGCCGACAACCAAGCAGGATGCAGAAGCAGCTCACGCTGCTGGACATGAAGTCATTATTCACATGCCGATGGAGCCTAAAAAGGGATTGAAGAAATGGCTTGGGCCTGGGGCGTTAACGAGTGATTTGAGCGATGCAGAAGTAAGAGAAAGAGTAGAGGCTGCAATTGATCAAGTGCCTCACGCAATAGGGATGAACAATCATATGGGCTCGAAGATCACAGAGGATGAGCGTATCATGCGAATCGTGCTTGAAGTTTGCAAGGAGCGCAATCTGTTTTATTTGGACAGCAAAACCGCTTATCGATCAATTGTAGGCAAGCTGGCAGAGGAATTAGGAGTTCCTTATGCAGAAAACTCCTTATTTTTAGATGATGAGCATACCGCAATGCACATACATAAACAAATGCAGAAAGCAGTTGAGTTGCTTCAGGAAAGACCGTCTACTGTTATTATAGGTCATGTTGGACCAGCAGGTGAATATACCGCTGAAGAACTGGTCAAATCAATTCCAAATCTTCAGCGGTATGGGAAGCTCGTTTATTTGAGTGAGTTAATCAAATCCAATTTAATTGATCCAGAAATAATGTGAGATTCCGTTGGCAATGGCTTCAGCGATTATTTTCTGCTCATAAGGTGTCGTTAATCGTGTACGGTCCTCGGCATTGCTTATAAAACCTAGCTCGACTAGGACTGCAGGAGATTTCACATATTTCAAGACGTAGAAGCTGTTGACGGCAATTGGCTGCTTGGATGTATGATATACCCCGTTTAATTGTGTTTGAATAACGCGCGCGAGCAGCGCGCTTTCCCCGCCTTGCTGATGTAGCACGAGAGGGCCGTGTGCGTTTGGATTGCCAACAGCATTGACATGAAGGCTGATGAAAATAACATGATCGATTTCACGCGCCAGTCCCATACGCTGCGATAAATCCCTTAAGTGTCGAGAGGATGTTCGATGCCAGCGATTGTCATCGCTTAATGCATAATCATGAGTACGATTCAAAATAGTAGGAATTCCTCGACTTTGAAGGATCGCATACAATCGTTTTCCAACCTCGAGGTTAATATCTTTTTCATATATATCTCCGTAAAACGCCCCGCTGTCGATCCCGCCATGGCCAGCATCAATAATGACGGCTGTCGTTGGCAAATAAGGAGAAGATTGCTTACGATCCTCCTCATGCTGACCAGATTGCACCGTAAACGCCTGCTGTACCGAAGGGGTTGATTCAGTTGCATGAGCGTGTGCTGGCAAGTAAATAGTGAGCAGCGCTGCACACAAAGCCGCTTTATATCCTAATCTTAATAGTTGAACCATAACAAACACTGCCTTTCTTAACAACTCAAATACTTGCCTTATCATGGCTTTACGATTGTTATTTCATACATAGATTGAAACTAAAATGTTTGGGAATAATGAATAGTGAATACTGATCACATGAAGGAGGTAGGAAAAGATGGGTAAAATATCCGGCCAGGAATATGTACAGTATTTAACCGAACAGCTTGTTGAATATATGGAAACACCAGCGAATCAAAAAAACGAAGCAAAAAAAATAGCCAAAGCTCACAAGGAGCCATGGCTGGTTAGATGGTTTGGAGTTGGCGGAGCGTCATTACTGTTGTGGCTTAATAAGCGAAGAACAAAAGTTAATCCGCTGCCTGATCATAAAAGGAACCTTGCAACATTAAAGCCTCATAAGGAATGAAGCGAGTTAAGCTCTCGTTTTCATCCTGCAGTGCGATATATAAGTCAAATTCGTTCCATTCATGATAACCTGTTATAGCGTAAACAGAAAAAATAGTATGATTCCAGCTCTCTGTTGTATATCGCAGCTTGCTGCCAAGCTCAATCATCACTTCAATGGACGTATCATCCTCAAAACGATTATTCAATGGTTTAGTTGTTAGCCATGGCATCACCGCATATGGAGAAAAGTATGCAACAGCATCAGCTCCAGTGATTAGGGCAGGCACTTTATATGTGCCATGCCCTTTCTTTGTTGATGCTGCGTGCTCAGCAGCTTGCTCAATGGTTGTGCGGTCTATCGGGAAAGCCTCCTGTAAAAAAGGCTCAATATATTGAACGGTTTGTTGTATTTCTTGCTTGATAATGCTGTGAAATGGGCCATAATAGATCAGTTGATTGCTATTATCAGCAAGATACTGAAGTGATGCTACATCTCCAACTCCATACTCTCCTAATTCATATCCGCCCTGTTCAAGGGCATGAATAATCATATAGCCGATCACTTCATTCTCATATGTGACAAGTGCAAGCCAGCTATGTGTTCCCGGACCAAGAGCCGATATCGACAGTTTAGCGGCTTGCCATTGCTGAAACTGATCCTGCTGTGCTAATTGCTCCTTCCAATGCTCGGCCGTTTCAAGCAAATCAGCTCGTTCTGCTGGCGGGTTCACTCCCGCTAACGTATGAATAGGCAGTAATCCTGATAGCAGCAACGAAGAAAGTAATGGAACTACAATGAGTTGAAGCCATTTCATTTTCATCTAATCACCTCATTTCAATCGTATCGGACAGGCCATAAAAAGAGTGTTAGTTCTTGTCATGCGAGGAGCCGAGCAAAACTTCTATTTTTGTTGAGCGGCGGTGGAAACCGTCACATACGCTCAATCAATACCGTCCAAATGAAATAATCCGCAATTAATGACGGAAACCGTTACTCTAGGCTCATATTGCCAGCGAATTTCTTCCTCGCGTTTTTCCTTTAATTGCTGAATGCCTTCCTTTTTATCCTCTTCAGCCTGCTCGAGCATCGGATTATAAAAGCTTTCCAGTCGCTCCAGCTCTTCTTTTAACTGGGCATGTGCCTGTTCTGCCCACTCATAGCTATAGGTTTTCAGCTTGCGTTCCAAATGCGCTTCAGCAATCGAAAGTGCCTTCGGATAAGATATTCCATTTTTTGCGATATGCACATTCGCCGGTATTCGTGGCGACAAGCGCAGCGTTTGCAGTCGATCATGGAATTGCTCTTGACAGTGCCCCGTAACAAGGGAAATGCCCAGGCTGTGAATTTCCTCACGTTTGCGGTCGCAGCTGAACTCTACCAGGTAGTTGATGCCAAGCCATACTGTATAGGGTCTTGAAGCATAAGGATGAAGCGAGCGTGCCTGCGGCTCCTGGTATAGGCACACATAGCTGCCGTTCTGCTGCGTCGATTCAAACAGCTGCTGAAGTCTGCTAGAGCCAAAGTGCAGATGCTCGCGCGGTACACGCGCCACTGGTTTAGGTACGAGGCCATAAGCGCGTTCCATCGCCTTTTCCTCTGCTGTAAGCGGAGCCGGCTCAACTGGCGGCTGCTCCTCGAGCATGGTGTTGTACTTGTCTTCATCTGTTACAAACAAAAAGCTCATTGTTTCAGGAGTTTCATTCAATCGATCGATGAAGCTCCAGTAGTAGGGACGATTCGTTAGCTCGCGATCGGCTGCTGGCGAAAGCTTGACTTTAATATGATAAGGAGATTTGTCTAAAATCTCACATTGCGTTGCTTCTAAGTATTTTAGAACGAAGCGATGGATTTGTTTTGTATTCATACTTCACCTCGAGTCTTGTATCTTGTTTAACTGTTTTGCTGCTGAAAGCTGGAAATGCTTGACCCAATCGAGTTAATTTCTTCTTGCAGCTGCTGACTATTTTGTGACTGCAGGATCGCTCTGGCCAGACGCTGCTCAATCGAGCCGTCACGAGATTCAATTCTCTCAATAATATGGTCGAGTTCTCCAATCACGAGCTCAAATAAATTGATCTTTTCGTGAAGCAGGTTCAGGATATGCTCTTCAATCGTGTTTTTCGTACAAAGATTATAAATATTTACATCCTGCGTTTGCCCTAATCGATGCACACGGCCAATTCTTTGCTCTACTCGCATTGGATTCCAGGGCAGATCAAAATTGATCATGTTGTTGCAAAACTGCAGATTGATGCCCTCGCCGCCAGCTTCAGTTGCAATCAGCACGCGAGCATTGCCGCGGAACAAGTCCATCATCCAATCTTTTTTTCCACGATTCATACCGCCGCGATAAGGAACTGCCGGAATTTGATGCTTGTCGAAAAACTGCAGTAAATACTCCTGTGTTGCGCGATACTCGGTAAATAAAATGACCTTTCCTTCGCATTGATTGATAATTTCCAGTGCTTTTTCTGCTTTGGTATTGGACGTAATGGCTCGAATCACCTCAACGAGCTCCCAAATTTGCGCTCGAATTGGTGAATCCTCAGCTGTCTTTTTGAACATATTGACCAGTGTTAAAAAGACGGCATCACGACTGCTGCACACTTCCCGCTGCAGCGTTACCAAAGACAAAATACTGCTTAGATCAATTCCGTCCTGACTTGCCATCTGTTGCACGAAGGAGGTGACGGCGTCGTAAAGCGCTTGCTCTTCCTTGGAAAGCTCTAGGGTGACATTTCGCACAATACGCTTTGTAAAGTGTATGCCGCCATCGCCGCGACGATTTCGGATCATGATAGATGAAAGCACATCCTGAAGCTGCTCTTCATTTTTAGGCAATCTTTTGTCTACGACGTAATTGCTGTTAAATTCACCTTGAGCGCCCAATTGCCCCGGCTTTAACAGCGAGATCAAATTAAACAGCTCCTCCAAATTGTTCTGAATCGGGGTTGCCGTCAGCAGCAAGCAATATTTTTTACTTAACTGGGTAGCAAATTGGTAATTTGTTGTTTTTTTATTTTTCAGCTTATGGGCTTCGTCAATAATAACGAGATCATAATCGGTTGAAAGTACAATTTCCTTGTGCGGATCGCGCTTCGCGGTGTCGATTGAGGCGACAACGATGTCGTAGCCCCAGCTGTGAGATTTTTTTTGCGCGACAGCGGCAATTCCGAATTTGGCATTGAGCTCTCGCACCCATTGCAGCACAAGTGAAGCGGGTACTAGAATCAAAGCTTTTTTTACGAGGCCGCGAACAATATACTCCTTTAAAATAAGACCAGCTTCAATTGTTTTCCCTAGTCCGACTTCATCAGCCAATATCGCGCGGCCTCCCATTTCATGCAAGACACGCTTGGCCGTGTCTAGCTGATGCGGCATAGGCTCGAAGGCAGGAAGGGTACGCAAGCAGATCAATTCATCAAATGAACTAACAACGGAAGCCTGCTTCGCTTCCATAGCAAGCTGATACATGCTCCATTGATCCCAAGGACCGTTCTGTTCAATTCGCTGCTGAAGCTCGCCAAACCACTCACGTTGAAATGTAACATCGACAGATGCGTGAATCGGTTTTTGAATTTGCTCAATAGTAGGAAAGATTCGATTATTCATAGTTGCTCCTTTTCATAACATTGCTTCTGTTCTAGTATTCCCCAAACGATGGTAATCATAATCTTTTCGAAACAGGAAAGGTTAGTACTAAAATGTTCAAAAGTCATTTACGAAAACTATATATTGTGTGTTATGATATATGAAGATACTACATATTGAAAATTAGTGGAGGAGTGATCTGGATGAGTACTTTAGAAGGCTTAAGTGAAAAAATATTTTTGGATCGATACGCACGCAAAAATGCTGAGGCTTCTCAAGCACAGCCCGGGGACACGGTGCTTGTGCTGGTAAAGGATGATTTGGCTTTTCCTGTGAAAGAGGCTGGTCAAATTTTAGCGCGTCGTGGTGATGAGGTTGATGTGAAAATGCGCAGTGGGGATGTGATCACAACGACCATCGCCAAGCTGACTCATACATTGGAAAGAACTCCTGATGAAATGTGGGATCGCCTAGCAGCCGCAATGTCTAGTGTTGAAGCGTCAGACGTGCAGCAGCAGTGGCAGGATCGATTCCGCTATATATTGGATGATTGGAAGCTTGTACCGGGCGGGCGAATAGCGGCTGGTGCAGGTGCAAGCGATGAATTAACGCTGTTTAACTGCTATGTCATTCCTTCACCGCATGACAGTCGGGGCGGCATTATGGCTACTTTAACTGAAATGACTGAAATTATGGCGCGTGGCGGCGGTGTCGGTATTAATTTATCCTCGCTTCGTCCGAAGCGAACCGTTGTCGTTGGGGTGAATGGCTCTTCTAGCGGTGCAGTATCGTGGGGAGGACTGTTCAGCTATACGACTGGCCTGATTGAGCAAGGAGGGAGCCGTCGTGGCGCCTTGATGCTTATGATTAATGACTGGCATCCCGATGTTCTTGAATTTATTACGGTGAAGCAAACAATGGGGAAAATAACGAATGCGAATTTGTCTGTGTGCGTTAGCGATGCGTTCATGGAAGCTGTCAAGCAGGATGGCGATTGGGAGCTAGTGTTCCCTGATACGACGGATGCAGAGTATGATGAGCTGTGGAACGGTGATCTCGAGGCTTGGCGCAAGCTGGGCAAGCCAGTCAATGTTCATTCGGTGGTTAAGGCAAGAGAGATATGGCATACCATTATTGAATCAGCCTGGAAATCAGCCGAGCCGGGTGTTGTTTTTATGGAGCGCTACAACAACATGTCCAACAGCTGGTATTTCAATCCGATTATCTGCACGAACCCTTGTGGTGAGCAGGGGCTTCCTGCATGGGGTGTCTGCAACTTGTCGGCGATTAACTTATCCAAGTTTTATGATGAGGAGCGTGATGATGTAGCTTGGGACGAGCTAGCAAAGGTAACGCGTTGGTCTGTTCGATTCCTGGATAATGTGATTGATCGCACCCCTTATCATTTCGAGGAAAATGAAGCGAATCAGAAAAAGGAACGTCGTATTGGATTAGGTTCAATGGGGCTTGCGGAGCTGATGATTAAGCTGAAGGTGCGCTACGGATCGCCAGAATCACTGCAGTTTTTGGATAAGCTGTACGGCTTTATCGCGAAGGAGGCTTATTTGGCTTCTGCTGAAATTGCGGGTGAAAAAGGCAGCTTCGAGGCGTTCGATGAGGAATTATTTTTGCAAAGCGGATTTATGAAAAATATGATTGCCGAGTTTCCTGAGGTGGAGGCCGCGATTCGTGCTACAGGTATGCGAAACGTAACCGTTATTACGCAAGCGCCTACTGGTTCTACAGGAACGATGGTTGGAACCTCGACTGGAATCGAGCCGTACTTTGCATTTAAGTATTTTCGTCAAAGCCGCTTAGGCTATGACGAGCAGTATGTGCCGATTGCACAGCAGTGGCTTGATGAGCATCCTGGCGAGGAGCTGCCTGATTACTTCGTAACCGCGATGAGTCTGACAGCAGAGGATCACATTCGCGTGCAGGCTGCGATTCAGCGCTGGGTGGACAGCTCGATATCGAAAACTGCGAATTGTCCGAATGACTTCACTGTTGAAGAAACCGAAAAACTGTATGAGCTTGCATACGAGCTAGGCTGCAAAGGGGTTACGATCTATCGTGATGGTAGCCGAGATGTTCAGGTTCTGTCTACCACTGAAAAGAGTGATAAGAGCAACGAGGGCAATAAAGCTGAAACAAACCTTGTATCAACAACTAACCATACTACGGAGCCTGCTGTACAAACAACTGGAGCGATGGATGCAGGCGGCAACGTTCTGCCTGCTGTTAGTCAGGCTGACCGTCAATACAAGCGTCGTCCTCAAGTGCTGCATGGTGCAACGTATCGCATGAATACACCGTTAGGCATGGCGTACATTACTATAAATGATCTCGATCATGTTCCTTCTGAAATCTTCTTGATTGTCGGCAAAGCAGGGTCAGACGTTTTTGCTATGGCAGAAGCGCTTGGACGCGTGTGCTCGTTGTTCCTTCGTTACGGGGATCATGGCAATAAAGTGCAGCTGCTTATTAAGCACTTGAAAGGAATCGGCGGCACAGGCGCAATCGGCTTTGGACAAAATCGTGTTGAATCGATTGCCGATGCGGTAGCAAAAGCGCTTGAGCTTCACCTGCAAGCAAAGGAGCATGCTTCGTCAGTCGAGCTTCCGGGACACTTCCTCGCAGAGGATACGGTAGCGCCTGCCGGAGAAACGGCTGAGGCATATGCGGCGACGCCCGAAAGTGTCGACCTTTGCCCTTCTTGCGGATCCGCTGCTTTAATTAATATTGAAGGCTGCAAGCAATGCAGCTCTTGCGGCTATAGCAAATGTAATTAAGGTGTAAACAACTATCGAAGCCACTACGTATACAGGGTCATTTTAGATATGACTGTGCATACGTAGTGGTTTTCTTATTTTCCTTAAAACTACTCGTTTGAACTCGCAACAAATGATGGAATGAATGGGGCGAAACACTATCAGAAAATTTTATGGCAAAATATTAATTTGACTAACATACGATTGCTCTTCATTATAGTAATGATGTTGACAGCATAGTATTGATATTGACAGCTCTACAAGAGTTTTATTGCTACAGGGGGAGACAACTATGAATAATCAACCTTTACATAAAAATCAAGAGAGTCAAAGCAGGCTCTCCGGATTCTTTAAGCTGTTAAAACGATTCCGTATATGGCTTATCGGAATAGTTCTTTTATTTTTTTCGCTATTAGCAATCGGGGCCTATTGGATTCATACTCTTGATATCGAAAAGCTAGTTGTTCCGATATCTGCACCAACAAAGTTCATAGATCGGTACGGCGAGGTTAGCTCCGAGGTCACTTCTGAAAAGATCGAATATGTGTCGATCGATCACATTCCGCTGCATTTCCAGCAAGCGATCGTAGCGGTCGAAGATAAAAGATATTATGATCATACCGGAGTGGACATCTTCGGAATCGTTCGAGCAGCTTTCCGTAATGTAAAGGAAGGCGGTGCAGTACAAGGTGGTAGTACGATTACCCAGCAGCTTGCCAAAAACGTATTTTTGACGGGTGAAAAAACGTTCTCGCGTAAGCTGACAGAAGCTGCCTATGCAATCAAGATCGAGGCACTTTATGACAAAGACCAAATTCTCGAAATGTATTTGAATCAAATTTATTTCGGAGAAGGCCAATGGGGAGTGCAAAAAGCTGCCAAGCGGTATTTCGGCAAACAAACGACGGATTTGACGTTGGCCGAGAGTGCTTTGCTTGCTGCATTACCGAAAGCTCCAACTCGATATTCTCCGCTTAAAAACAAGGAGATTGCTTTAGAGCGTCGCAATCTTGTGCTCCGCTTAATGAAAGATGAGGGCTTTATCTCTGAAACCGATTATCAACACGCTAAAGCAGAACCGATTAAAGTGCTCAAGGAAATTCCCCAAGAGCATGTCAACCATTTGCTCGGTCAATACGCGTCTTATATGGATCAAGTAATCGATGAGGCGATTTCAGTATATGGATTTACCGAGCGCCAATTGTTGGCGGGGAATCTACTCATCTACACAGAGCTGGATCCAGTGGTTCAGAACGCAATGGAAGAAACGTACCGCAATGAAGCGCTATTCCCAGAAAGCACATCCGACCAGCTGCTGCAGAGCGGGGCAGTCATCATGGACCCGTCTACTGGGGGGATACGCGGAATTGTGGGGCAGCGAGGAGAGCATACATTCCGTGGTTTCAACCATGCAACACAGCTTGTAAGACAACCTGGATCGGTATTCAAGCCATTAATCGTCTACGCTCCTGCTCTGGAGAGAGGGTATGACAAAAATTCACAGCTTTATGATGGTCCATTAGATATCGGGGGTTACCGTCCTAATAATGTAGACAATCGAACGTTAGGGCAAGTATCGCTTCAAGAGGCGGTTATCCATTCGAGAAACATTCCAGCAGTATGGCTGTTGAACGAAATTGGACTTAATACCGGCATAGAGTTTGTAGAGAAACTTGGTATTCCGCTAGGAGAGGAAGATCGTAATTTAAGCTTGGCGCTTGGTGGATTATCTCAAGGGGTCTCTCCGCTTCAAATGGCACAGGGCTATAGTGTATTCCCTAACCTTGGAGTACAGGTTCAAGCGCATACCATTTCGAAAATTACAACTGTGGACGGCCAAGTTTTAGCTGAGGCTGAGCATCAACCTGTATCGGTTATGTCTCCGGAGAACGCATATGTGATGACCGAAATGCTGCAAAATGTTATCAAGGAAGGCACAGGAAAGAATGCGGCAATCGATCGTCCGGTGGCCGGGAAAACGGGAACGACACAGCTTCCGCGGAATAGTCAATTCGAAGGGATCACCGGCGGTGCCAAAGATGCTTGGTTTGTCGGCTATACGCCAGAACTGGTAGGGGCAGTTTGGATAGGCTACGATCAGACGGATAAAAATCATTATTTGACAACATCCGGTGGGCAATATCCTGCTTTAATCTTCAGAGAAATGATGTCTTTGGCCTTAAAGGACGTTCCAGCTTCTGAGTTTAAACGTCCTCTGCTCGAAAAATCGAAAGAAAATACGAGCATTGGGGGTAAGACAGATCAGGGAAATGGGGAAGAAGGGAAAAAAGAGAAGAAAAAGAAGAAAGAAGAAGAGAAAAAGAAAAGAGAAGAAGAGAAAAAGAAAAGAGAGGAAAAGAAAAAGGAGGAGAAAAAGAAGAAGGAGGAGAAAAAGAAAAAGGAGGAAGAGAAAAAGAAGAAAGAAAAAGACTAAATGATGACTGTTATGAACGTACACAGGTAACATCTACAATCATCTACAATAGCTCTATGCAGTATAACCGTAGCATGTAACATACATTTTTTGAATGATTTTTTGGGACAGTCCTATTTTGGGCTGTCCTTTCTTTATGATTTGTAGGACAATGCAGAAGCAAAACACGATCCATGAACTTCATCAAAAACATGATGTCGTAGTCCTTCCCCAAAGAGCGAAGTTGTCTGTTTTTAAGCATGAAGTGAAAAATAAAATTTCAAATCAAATGCAGTGTTTACGATTTAAAACCGGGAACGGTAGAAGTTTGATTTTTATGTTAGAGTAGATTTTGACCTCAGGGTATTACAAAAAAATTTTAATGCTAGACGAGGGCTGGAACCGTTTGATACAATATAATATAAGAACACTGTTTTATAATATAAAACATAGGGGGTGAGTCGTGTGCCGATTATTCAGTCGTTAGACAGGGCGCTTAACATACTAGATCTATTCGATGACCAGCATCGGGAATTGAAAATTACTGAAATTAGTTCGCGCCTGGGTTTGCATAAAAGTACTGTTCATTCTCTTCTTAAGACGCTTCAATTACATGGTTATATTGAACAGGATGATAATGGACTGTATAGACTCGGCATGAAATTATTAGAAAAGGGTCAGTTATTGTTAAGAGGTTTAGATATCAGAGAGGTTTCTAATGGGTATCTGAAAAAACTATCAGAGGAAACAGGACAAACGGTTCATCTAGTCATTCAGGATGGAGCTGAAGGTGTATACATCGATAAGGTGGAAGGAAGCAAAGCTGCCATTCGCTACTCTTGGATTGGTCGTAGAATTCCGCTTCATAGTAGTGCAGTAGGAAAAGTGCTCGCTGCATATATGGAACATGTTGAACGCGAAAAACTGTTGGAAAATTATACATACTCCGTTCATACTTCGAATACGATAACAACCGAAGACAAATTTCTAGCCGAACTGGAGCAGGTAAGAGAAAAAGGGATTGCCTACGATAGGGAGGAAAATGAAGTTGGAGTACGCTGCATCGCTGCCCCGATATATAATCATAGTCGGAAGGTTGTTGCAGCAATAAGCATGTCTACGTTAGTTACGTCCGTTAATGATCAAGAGCTTCAGGACTTAGTGCTGCGATTAATTGAAACGTCGAAACAAATATCGAATGGTTTAGGTTACAGAGAGATAGGGTAGGAGATCAAACTTCTCCCTCTTTATTTTATTATGATTCAAGAACGTTGTTTTATATTATAAAACAAATGACAGGAGTTGGATTACTATGAAGATTTTCCGTTACCGTGATGAGGGCAATGTTTATTTGGGGGCATTGGTGGAGCAAGGACAATTATATCAGCTGAAAGAATCGAATGTAATGGAGCTTGTTGCTGCAGCACGTCAAAATGGTAAGACAACGGAGGGATATGTGCGTGCTGCCTTGCAGCAAGCGACACCGATCCCACAGTCTATTGAGGAGCTTCACTTACTAACACCGGTAGACGCACCAGAAGTATGGGCAGCAGGTGTTACTTATCAACGCAGCAGAGAAGCAAGAAATTATGAAGCAACCGATGGAAAGCTGGATAGCACTACGTTTTACGATAAAGTGTATGATGCGCCTCGGCCAGAATTGTTTATGAAATCAACAGCCGCTCGTACGGTAGGTCATCGTGATCAGGTTTGTCTTCGAACCGATTCAACATGGCAAGTGCCTGAGGCAGAGCTTGGTCTGGTTCTGGATGAAAACGGTGCCATTATTGGATACACCGTTGGGAATGACATGAGCTGCCGTGATATTGAAGGTGAAAATCCGCTATATTTGCCGCAAGCGAAAATTTGGAAACGATCCTGCTCGATTGGCCCTTTTATACGATTAGCAGAAACGCTTGAGGACCCTTATGCGCTATCAATAGCTTGCCGAATCTATCGAGATGGCGAAAAAGTAGTTGATGAGCAAGCGAATACCAATCAATTGAAGCGTAAATTTACTGAGCTTGTAGATTACTTGAAAAAAGACAATGAATTGTTTGCAGGAACCGTGTTGCTGACGGGGACATGTCTCGTTCCGCCTAATCAATTCACATTAAATTCTGGCGACATCATTGAAATCGAAATCGAAGGCATCGGTACGCTCGTTAATGTTGCGGTTTATGAACAAGAATTAGGGTTTAACTAAAAATTTAGGAGGCGAAATTATGGGACGTGAGGTACAAGTGACAATCGAGAATTATATCAATGGAGAGTGGTGCAAGCCAGTATCTGAAAAGTATATTGTTAATAAAAATCCTGCTAATTTAGCTGAGGAAGTAGGCAATGTACCCGATTCGAACGAGCAGGACTTGGATGCGGCAGTTGCTGCCGCTTCTGGCGCTCGCAAAGCTTGGCGTAGCATGGCAGGAGCAGAGCGAGGAAACTTCCTTTACAAAGTCGCAAGCATTATGGAGCAAAATGTAGATATTATCGGAACTATGATGACAAGAGAGATGGGTAAGACATTAGGCGAAGCGAAAGGAGAGGTTTTACGAGGCATTGCCATCTTGAAATATTATGCAGGTGAAGGCATGCGCCCAGTTGGAGATGTCATTCCTGCAACCGATCCAACGGCGCTTATGTATACAACACGAGTACCATTGGGCGTTGTTGGCGTTATATCCCCTTGGAACTTTCCAGTTGCTATCCCGATATGGAAGATCGCTCCTGCCTTGATATACGGGAACACAGTCGTATGGAAACCAGCTCGGGAAACAGCTGTTACAGCCTCGTTAGTGATGAAATGCTTCCATGAAGCGGGTCTACCAGCTGGTGTTTTGAATATGGTCATCGGCGAAGGAAAGCTTATCGGACAAAAACTAACAGAGCATCGCCAAGTACAAGGTATTACATTTACAGGCTCTAATGCAGTAGGTAAGGTTGTTGGCCAAACTGCTGCAGCAAGAGGAGCAAAGTATCAGCTTGAAATGGGTGGGAAAAATCCTATCATTATTGCAGCTGATGCTGATCTGGAGCTTGCAGTTGAAGCAACGATTAGCGGTGGCTTGCGATCCACTGGACAGAAGTGTACAGCAACAAGCAGGGTCATCGTAGTCCGCGATATCTATGAATCTTTCCGGGAATTATTGATTGAGAGAGTTAAGCAGTTAAAAGTAGGAAATGGGCTCGATGGCGATACATGGCTTGGGCCTTGTGCGAATCAAAAACAGTATGAAACAGTGCAGCATTATATCGAAAAAGGTATAGCAGAGGGGGCAGAACTAGTAATCGGAGGCGAGCCTCAGCAAGAAGCCAGCTTACAGCAAGGTTATTTTGTAGCTCCTGTCGTTTTTGATCAAGTGACCTCGCGTATGACGATTGCTCAAGAGGAAGTATTTGGACCAGTGCTTGCGTTAATTAAAGCAGACAGCTTTGAAGAAGCAATTTCATTGGCGAATGATACGCAATACGGTTTAAGCGCATCGATCTATACGAAAAACATCGCGCAAGCGCTTGCCTTTATTAATGAGACTGAAGCTGGCCTAGTTCGAGTAAATGCGGAAACAGCAGGAGTCGAGCTGCAGGCACCATTCGGAGGATTGAAAAATTCAAGCTCACATTCACGTGAGCAAGGTCAAGCTGCTATAGAATTCTATACAGCGATCAAGACGGTATTTATCAAGCCCTAATAGAAGGAGCGATGTGCAATGAATGATCCTCTTCATCATGTCATGGGGAACGAGAGTACAGCGTTCTTTAATATCACAACCCATGCAGCTGGTCCTGAAGGTGTTTTGCCGTTAACGCATGATATGCTATTAAATGCGCCAAGTGGTGATCTTTTTGGTTGGAGTCAAAATGTAGGCATGGGCTGGAAGCCGAATCGACTCAATGGCAAGGAAATTTTATTACTTGGAACGCAAGGTGGAATTCGCTCTGAGGATGGTCAACCTGTTGCATTAGGCTATCATACTGGTCATTGGGAAATTGGATTGTTAATGCGTGAAGCAGCAGATGAAATTAATCAGAGCGGAAATATTCCTTTTGCGGGATACGTCAGTGATCCTTGCGATGGTCGTTCACAAGGCACGACAGGCATGTTCGATTCTTTACCGTATCGAAATGACGCCGCAATCGTCATGAGAAGATTGATACGTTCTTTGCCGAATCGCGCAGCTGTACTTGGCGTGGCGACCTGTGACAAAGGGCTGCCCGCCATGATGCTTGCATTATCAGGAATGAAGCATATACCGGGGGTTATCGTGCCAGGTGGCGTGACGCTTCCGCCTACTCATGGTGAGGATGCCGGCAAAATTCAAACGATTGGCGCCAGGTATGCTAACGGAGAGTTATCGCTGGAAGAAGCTGCTGATTTGGGCTGTCGTGCATGCGCTACACCAGGCGGTGGCTGTCAATTTCTCGGAACGGCTGGAACAGCACAGGTCGTTGCCGAGGCACTTGGCTTAACGGTCCCTCATGCTGCGTTATCGCCTTCAGGTCAGCCAGTGTGGCTGGAGATGGCACGTCAATCTGCTCGTGCTGCGATGCAGCTTGCCAATAAAGGCATGAAGATGTCTGATGTGCTTGTCGATGCGTCCATCCGAAATGCGATGGTTGTGCATGCAGCATTCGGAGGCTCTACTAATTTATTGCTTCATATTCCAGCCATTGCACAAGCAGCGGGCTTAGCAGTTCCTGATGCTGCCGAGTGGGCTCGAATCAATCGTAGTGTGCCGCGGTTAGTCAGTGTACTGCCTAATGGTCCTATTCCACATCCAACGATCCGTCTGTTTTTAGCAGGAGGTGTTCCTGAGGTTATGCTCCATCTAAGACGACTAGGATTATTGGAAGAGCAGGTAATGACCGTTTCAGGTGTTACCTTATCCGAAACACTTGACTGGTGGGAAGCTTCAGAGCGCCGCAAGCAAATGCGAGCGTATCTTCAGCAGCAGGAGGGAATTGATCCTGACACCGTTATTTATAGCCCTGAACAGGCTAAGGTTGCAGGATTGACGCCTACATTAACATTTCCTGTTGGGAATATAGCGCCAGAAGGCTCCGTTATCAAATCAACAGCGATCGATCCAGAAATGCTTGATAAGGATGGCGTATTCCGCCATGTTGGCAGAGTAAAAGTTTTCGCTACTGAACGAGAAGCTATTAAGGCAATTAAAACGGGCGGTATCGCAGCGGGTGATATTTTGGCCTTGGTAGGTCGAGGACCGTCGGGCACTGGAATGGAAGAAACGTACCAGCTGACCTCAGCCTTAAAGCATTTGTCATATGGGAAGCACGTCTCGCTTCTAACCGATGCACGCTTCTCCGGTGTTTCAACTGGAGCTTGTATCGGACATATCGGGCCAGAGGCTCTCGCAGGAGGACCGATCGGCAGACTTCGTAATGGAGATTGGATCGACATACGCATCGATACCCATAAGCTTGAAGGGGAAATTAATATGGTTGGGTGTGGCGAGTCGCCGGATACTCCAGCAGCAGGCACACATATTTTATCGAGTCGGACGATGCTTGATTCGATTCGAGAGGATGCGAATCTGCCGGATGACACTCGATTATGGGCAGCATTGCAAGCAGCGAGTGGAGGTACATGGAAGGGATGCGTATACGATACGGAGCGCATTATCTCTGTACTTGAAGCTGGCATGCGAGCAATTGAGACAGAAAAAGCGGAAACTAGCCATCCTTATCATCATTCAGCTGATCATGCAGGTATAGACTAAGAAGCAAGCAAAGCCGGATTCATTCTTGAATCCGGCTTTGCTATTACAACATTAAAAAGCAGCAGCTTATTCCAAAACTATTTCGTATACAGAGCAACAACGGATTGTGAGCTGCAATTCATTGTTATGAATATCCATTGATTCAGCTGTTTGAATGGCAATTTGATCTGGATGTTCAAATGTATTATGGTCGGTAATGGCTCCCGTTACATATCGTATATGAGCCTTTGTAAAGCTTCTTCCTTCCAGATAGCTGTGCAAGGCCACATCTGCATTAGCGGATAAATTCACAATCGTAAGGTGCATACGGTGATCTTCTCTTTCTGATGCACTCACATGTAAATGAGGAAGCTGAGCATCGTTGATGTGCAAGTCATCTGCTTGAATATAGCTTTCGACTAAGGTAGCATTTTGGTGCCCTTTATAGAGGTCGAATACATGATAGGTTGGCGTAAGAACCATCTTGTCCCCTTCTGTTAAAATAACAGACTGCAAAACATTGATCATTTGCGCAAGATTTGCCATCGTAACGCGATCACTGTGTAAGTTAAAAATGTTCAACGTAAGAGCAGCTACAATCGCATCTCGCATTGTGTTCTGCTGATATAAAAATGCCGGGTTTGTCCCTTCCTCAGCAAGGTGCCAAGTTCCCCATTCATCAACGATCAAAGCGACCTTTTTATCAGGGTCATATTGATCCATTATATGTTTATGTCGCGTTATTAGCTCATCCATAAAATAAGCTCGATCTAGCGTTCGATAATAATTGCTTTCATCAAAAGCTGTAGCGGAGGCTTTCGATTCCCATTTGTACTTATCTGTTTTATAGTAGCCAGGCATTGTATAGTAGTGCAGGGATAGGCCATCCATTCGATTGCCCGCAAGCTGCATGACGGTTTCTGTCCAATTTTGGTCATCTCCATCAGGTCCGCATGCCACTCGTTGAATGCGCTTACCATAGTGGCGAATAAAGCTTTCGAATTGTCTGTACAGGTCTGAGTAATATTCAGGACGCATTTGTCCGCCACAACCCCAGTTCTCATTCCCGATTCCGATAAAGTCTAACGTCCAAGGCTTTTCACGACCATTCTTACGTCTTAATTCGGTCATTTCGGATTCACCATCGAAGGTTATGTACTCGACCCATTCACTGACTTCTCTTGGCGTGCCGGATCCAATATTAGCTGCAATATAGCTTGAACATTCAAGCAGCTCACATAAATCAAAATACTCATGCGTACCAAATGAATTGTTTTCAATAACACCGCCCCAGCTGCTGTTTATCATTTTTTTGCGATGCTCACCAATGCCGTCTTTCCAATAATAATATTCGGCAAAGCACCCGCCAGGCCAGCGGATTACAGGTACGGCAATATGTTTTAGCGCCTGCAACACATCTGTTCGAATGCCTCGAATATTCGGTATGGGGCTGTCCTTGCCAACAAAGATTCCGTCGTAAATGCCTCTACCTAGATGCTCTGCAAAATGTCCGTATATATTCTTGTTAATGACCGATAGTTTTCGATCTGCACGTACAAATAATTTTGCCACGTAGCCACAACCTTTCTTGATTTTACGAATCACCCAAGCGGGATTAAGTCTATTATGACGATTAACGAAAGGTTTGGGGATTGCATTTTAAAAGATAGTAAAGAAATGACAATCATCTAAAGAAGTGAACGCTTAATTGGAACAATTTAGTAAAGAGATGAAAGTGAAGTCACAATTTGAAAATATACGTATCATTCTTCTTAAATTAAAATAAAAAACGAGCAACAAAAAAATGCAAATGAGAGAGGGGTATAAATGTGAAGTTTTCAAAAGCAAGTCTTATTCTGATTATACTAATGATCGCAACAGGGGTGCTTTCCGCTTGCAGTACCAATTCTAACAAAGAAACGAATTCCTCAACTCAGACAAACACAAGCAATAGTAATACCGGCAACAATGACTCGAATCCAACGGTTTCTGGGGATGCTAGTCCTTTAGGTAAGTATGAAACCCCGATTACAATTCGATTTACACGCGATGTCGATAATGACATGCAGGACAATATTATTCCTAAAACACCTGGTGAGACGGTTGAAGACAACAGATGGTTGAAAGCGTATTCAGAAAAACTTGGTATTAATGTAGTATATGATTGGACCGTTAGCGGCGGCGATGCCTATACGCAAAAAATGAACGTAACCTTAACATCTGGTGATTTACCCGATATGCTGCGAGTAACCCCAGCACAAATGAAGCAGCTTGCAGAAGCAGATCTGATTGAGGATTTAACACCATATTGGGAACAGTACGCGTCTGATGATCTGAAGGAGCTGTATGCTGAACAAGGACCGGCGGTCATTAATTCAGCTGTAGTTAATGGAAAGATCATGGGGATTGGTAAGGCAGACGTATATGGTGATGGTGTTTACTTATGGCTTCGCAAGGATTGGCTAGATAACTTAGGACTTCAAGAGCCAACTTCCATGCAGGATTTATTGAAAATATCGGAAGCGTTTACAACGCAGGATCCAGACGGCAACAATATCAATGACACATATGGCTTAGCAATAACAAAAGATTTATACGGCGGTGCAATGGGCTTGGATGGATTTTTTGCCGGCATGCATGCCTATCCGTATATGTGGATTGATGACGGCGAAGGCAATCTGGTATGGGGTAGTACGCTTCCTGAAGTAAAGGAAGCATTGAAGACTCTGTCAGAAATGTACAAAACGGGCCAGTTGGATAAAGAGTTTGGGGTTAAAGATGGTGGTAAAGTAGCTGAAAGTATTGCAGCTGGTAAAATTGGTATCAATTTTGGCGCACAATGGAATCCAATGTATCCGCTAATCAGCAATTATCAAAATGATCCGGATGCGAACTGGGTAGGGTATTCACTTGTTTCGATTGATGATAAACCTGCACTTTCTCCTCAGAGATTCCAAGCCGATAGCTATTGGGTAGTAAGAAAGGGCTTCTCTAATCCTGAAGCGCTTGTCAAAATGTTCAATTTACATGTGGAGCTTAACTGGGGTGAAACAGGAGATTTCGACTATTATTACATGCCAGCAGCCAATGATAGCGTAGGAGTATGGAAGTATTCTCCAGTACAGCCAGCGTCAGCATTTAAGAACATTCGAGCCTTCCAAGAAATTGAAGAGGCTAGAAAAAATAATAGCTTTGAGAGCTTAACGGGTGAAGCACTAGCTATTTATCGTAATATTACAGCTTTCGAAAATGGAGATACTTCACAATGGGGTTGGCCTAAAATCTATGGCGCAGAAGGCGTTTACAGACACGGGGTTAATTATATGGACAATGACCTATTTATGTATGAAGCGTTTGCTGGTCCACCAACAGAAACGATGGCTGAAAGATTGTCGACACTGGAATCGTTGGAAAAGGAAACATTTGTGAAAATTATTATGGGTGCGGCTCCTTTGGATGAATTCGATAAATTCGTAGACAACTGGTACAAAGTAGGCGGCACCGAAATTACGAAAGAAGTAAATGAATGGTATGCATCAACCAAATAATTCGTTAATGGAAAGCAAGGAGCTGCTCCTTGCTTTCCATCTTCTCAAACCATAGGAAAAGGTGATTGAAATGGGTATGAAAAAGTTTAAGAGAGAATTGCCGTTAAATCTCATGATATTGCCAGGGTTTATATTTATCATCATTTTTAGCTATGTTCCTATGGCTGGTATTATTATAGCGTTTCAGCGATTTATTCCAGCTAAAAAGCTTTTTGGTGATCAACAATGGATAGGCTTAGACAATTTTAGATATGTGATGAGCTTGCCTAATTTCGGCAATATTATGTGGAATACATTTTACATTGCGTCCATGAAAGTCATTTTAGGTCTGATCGTACCGATTATTATTGCACTGCTTTTAAATGAGATGAAGAACGCACTATTGAAACGAAGCATTCAAACCGCCATTTACTTGCCGCACTTTTTGTCATGGGTAGTATTAGGTGGAATTTTTATCGATATGCTCTCACCAACGGATGGTCTTATTAACACCTTTTTAAATAAGCTTGGCATAGAGTCCATATTCTTTTTGGGCGACAATAAATGGTTCCCGACTACGATGATCATAACGGATACCTGGAAAGACTTTGGATATGGAACGATTATATATCTCGCAGCTTTAACAGGCATTAATCCGAATTTATATGAAGCGGCACAAATTGACGGGGCTAATCGATGGAAGCAGACTCTACATGTTAGCTTGCCTGGAATCCAAATGGTCGTTGTCCTGTTAATGGTGCTTAGCCTTGGTAATTTGTTAAATGCGGGATTCGATCAAATCTTTAACATGTATAGCCCAATGGTCTATCAAAGTGGAGATATTTTGGATACGTTTGTCTATCGAATTGGCTTGCTAGATGCACAGTTTGGCGTAGCAACCGCAGTTGGCTTGTTTAAATCGCTTATTGCGCTAGTGCTAGTTTCGACTTCATACTATTTTGCTTATAAATTTGCTGATTACAGAATTTTTTAGGAGGGGTTCGTCATGCGAATCAAAAAAAGGATTGACTGGTTCCTTGTCATTAACAATATATTTCTCATTTTGGTCGCGGCCCTTTGTGTGCTTCCAATGATTCATATTTTAGCGATATCCTTCTCCTCAAGTGCAGTTGCGGCTACAGGGACGGTAACGTTTTGGCCCAAAGAGTTTTCGTTGACCTCCTATGAATTTGTCGCACAGCGTAAAGCGTTTTGGGATTCGATGCTGGTATCTTTAGAGAGGATCGCTATAGGTGGAGCAATCAATGTATTTCTTGCCACAACGATCGCTTACCCATTGTCGAAGGAGAAGAGGGAGTTTAGGCTACGAACCTTTTATGCATGGGTATTTTTTATTACGATGATTTTTGGTGCCGGATTGATCCCAACCTATATGCTAGTAAAGGAATTAGGGTTAATAGATACGATTTGGGCATTAATCTTACCAGGTGCAGTGCCTGTATTTAGTGTGATCATCCTATTGAATTTCTTCAGAACTACACCTAAAGAGCTAAGTGAGTCAGCCTTTATAGACGGTGCGGGTCACTGGAGAACATTATGGAGCATATATATACCCGTTTCGATGCCAGCCATTGCTACAATATTATTATTTTCTTTAGTAGGTCACTGGAATAGCTGGTTTGACGGCTTAATATATATGAACAACCCTAGCAATTATCCACTACAAAGCTATATACAAACAATCGTCGTACAAAAATCATTTACGACATTAACGCCTGAAGAAGCGAAGATTATGGCTAAAATTTCAGATAAAACGTTAAAGTCCGCTCAAATCTTTTTAGGTGCCTTGCCAATCCTTTGCGTATATCCTTTCTTGCAGCGGTATTTTGTAAAAGGCATGGTGTTAGGTAGTGTGAAAGGCTAAAGACTGATTTAACAAAATTATGTATTATGATAAAATATGTTAAATTGTATGATACGATTTTATCATAAAGGAGGGGGTGACGATTAGATCTAGCATTTTTGTTAGATTGATGGCAACATTTCTTGCTGCAATTATCGTCATAGCTGCATTAGGGATTTATATGTATAATTGGAGCTTGAAAACGGTTAAGGATGAAATTTTCAAGTCTACGACAGCTCAAGCAACCTTCTATCTGGAAGGTCTGGAGGCAGAAATTGATCGTATAAAAATATTGCAATATGATGCATTGAATGATGAGGATCTCAATAAGCTTGCGATTAGGTATCCGATTATGGACGAATATGAAACGATGGAAAGTATGAGAAAATTACTACATCGCCTTGTGTCCATTCAGAACAGTAATGCACATATTTCGAATGTTAGCGCACATATTGAGCCGATCCAAAAAACGATATCATCCAAGAAATCGGTAAGCATATTGGATCGCGATAAATTTCAGTCATTAAGAATACCTGAGGAGATGAAGGGCGCTCAATTATTAGTCTATAATCAGAACCTTCATCTAACCACTTTTTTAATGGGCAATATGGGGCTGAATCCACTGTATATGATAGAAATCGAATTGAATACTTCCGTATTTCGTGAAGCATTGAAGCAGCTCGACACCTATCCTGGAAGCGGCTCCCTTTTATTGGATGTAACAAATGGTCTAGCTATACATAGTAATGAAACCGTTCAACCATTTGTTGAATTGATTGATACATTCGAATCGAATGAAAGCGATTTCAAATATGGGAAAGTGTACAGCTATGGTGATACATTTATTGTTGCTGCGAAATCCGATTACTTGAATATGGTGCTGTTTAGATATATACCAAAAGATGTTGTTCTGGTTCCGATTGAAGACTTTTATGTTTGGCTATGGGTATTTACTGGAGTTGTAATCCTGCTTGTTGTATTTATTTATGTCTATACATATAAATTAATTCAGCGCCCAATGAAAGAGCTAGTTAAAGCGTTTCGTGGTGTTGAAAAAGGGAATTTTAATGTCAAAGTTGAAGTGAATCAAAACAACGAATTTGATTATTTGAACAAAGGATTTAATTCAATGGTTCAAAACGTATCAAATTTAATCGATCAGGTGTATAAGCATAAAATTCTTGAACAAAAAGCCGAGCTAAAGCATCTTCAGTCTCAAATAAGCCCTCATTTTTTATATAACAGCTTTTTCCTAATTAATACGATGGCGAGAGTCAAGGATGACAATTTAATTCCTTTCACCAAATTATTGGGGGAGTACTTTCAATTTATTACGAAAAACGATGCTGATTTTGTCACGTTATATGAGGAAATTGAGCATGCTCGTACGTATGCAGATATTCAGTTAATGCGCTACCCGAGTAAACTAACAATTGAGTTTGAAAGCTGTCCTGATCAATTTAAGGAGACTCATGTTCCCAGACTTATTGTTCAGCCTATTATAGAAAATGCATTCAAATATGCAGTTGAGCACTCTAAGGGGCCAGTTTTCATTTTAGTATATTTTCAATTAACTGATGATAGATTAACGATTGTTGTAGAGGACGATGGAACACAATTAACGAATGAGAAGCTAATCGAATTACAGAAGCAGTTTAATCAAGCTCATATGAGTGAATCTTCCGGTTTGAACAATATTCATCGACGAGTACAGCTAATATACGGTGATGAATACGGATTGCAGGTCGAAAGAAGTAGCTTGGGAGGATTAAAAGTCATGCTGCAAATTAATCCTGGGATGAGGGAGTAGTCATGTTAAGACTTTTAATTGTAGATAACGAAGAAATCATCGTTAATCATCTTTTTGAAGTTTTTCGAGGTATGGAGCATTTAGCATTAGACGTATACAAGGCATATAGTGGAGAAGAAGCGATAGAATGGCTGCATCGAACAAGAATAGATATTGTCCTAACCGATATCGATATGCCCAACATTAATGGCTTGCAACTGATGGAGGAGATTTTTAAAAGCTGGCCGCAATGTAAAATTATTTTTTTAACAGGACATAGTGAGTTTAGCTATATTTACAAGGCAATTCAGCATCCTGATGTAAGCTATCTGTTGAAAGTAGAGGATATCGACAAAGTTATACAAGTCGTAGAAGAAACCGCATCAAAGATTCGTAAAGAAATCAAGACGGGTGACTTGATTCGTGAAGCGAAAGAAAACATTCATATGGCATTAGAACTGTTTCAAGAGGATTATTTGTTGAGCTTGTTGAAAGGAAATAAATATGTTCAAGCAACAAAGGATCAATTTGATCAGCTCTCCTTGCCACTTTCTGTAAATGTTCCGGTCATTATTGTTGTAGGCAAATTAGATACAATTATTGAAGAAGCTGACTATATGCAAAAAATTCAGCAAGTTTACTCTGTCCGTCAAATGATCAAGAGATACCTTTCCGTTCATTTGAAAAGTGTCATTATTTTAGATCACTTTCGATTCACAATACTTGTGCAGCCTAAGGAATATAAGCAAGACCTGACAGGGGAGTATTATGAGCAAACACTCCAATTTTTGAAAGGTATGCTGGAATCCATTCAGCAGAGCTGCATGGATAAGCTTAATCATTCGATTAGCTTTACGGTAGGAAGCATGCCGACAAAGTGGAATGAGGTAGCCAAGCAGTACGCTGATTTGCATTCGC
Organism: Paenibacillus septentrionalis; assembly: GCF_042659865.1. Lineage (NCBI taxonomy): Bacteria > Bacillati > Bacillota > Bacilli > Caryophanales > Paenibacillaceae > Paenibacillus > Paenibacillus septentrionalis. The sequence continues at coordinate 444,355 of NZ_JBHSTE010000001.1, read as the reverse complement.
TCATAAATTATCGAATTGGTTCAGAAAGGTCAATATTATTGGTAGATAATGAAGTAAACCAAAAAGACGAACAATTGATAACATCAGAAAGTTCTGACTATGAAGAGAATACAGCAGAACAAAAATTGTTAGCTATGACGACGTCAAATCTGGTTTCCTTGCTGGAGCAATATTTGGAATCTGGACAGAAGGGGAAATATTTTGAAGAATTAGAGCAGATGTTACAGCCATTAGCGATCATTAAAAATAAAAACAACTTACTCGCACAACAAGCCTATTGCTCTATTTCCATGTACTTACTCTCCTATATGAATCGATGGGGGCTTCATGAAAAAATAAAGTTGAAACTCGGGGAAGTTCATCTATTAAATACAGCAATCTTTCATAGTTGGAGTGATGCTGCAACCTATTTAAGAGAGTTGTCCATGTGTGTGTTTGATTTACAAAAAAGTGAGCAGAAAAAAAGAGCAGACAACATGATTTCATTTATTCAGGATTTCATCGTTAATCACTTAGGTGAGGATTTGTCTCTCGTTAGATTGTCGGAGCAGGTGTATTTGAATCCATCCTACTTATCGAGAATTTTTAAGCAAGAAACAAAAAGAAATTTAACAGAGTTTATTGATGCTGCCAGAATTCAAAAAGCGAAAGAGCTGTTGGTTAACGAGAATATGAGAATCAATGAGATTGCAAGACAGGTTGGTTATGAAACCGCTACTTCATTTACGAGATTTTTCAAAAACTTGACAGGCTGCTCGCCACAAGAATTTAGAGATGCTCAGATTATACGGACGAAATGTACAGCCAAAGACGGCTCTTTGGCAGGTGCTGTAATAGATGACTAATTGGTATCAAGTTGTACTGACTGCTGACTGCAAAAGAACGAACAGCAAAAGGAGTTAACCGTTAATGAATAATCAAGCATGGCAGGAAGAAGCATGGGCGCATATCGTTAAGAAAGTCGAGAAAACAAGCAAGAGAATCCAAAATCAATTTCCACATGCGAGTGTAGGAGGCGTCTATCAGCTTGAGCCAGCCTCATGGTGGACAGCTGGCTTTTGGCCCGGCTTGCTCTGGTTGGTTTATCGTGATACGAAGGATGAGCGTCTAAGCGGCTATGCTAAGTCATGTGAACAGCAATTAGATCAAGTGATACTGGATTATGAAAAATTAGATCACGACATCGGATTTATGTGGATTCTGACAAGTGTCGCACGCTACAAGCTGCAGGGAGACGGTTCAGCGAAAAGAAAGGCGCTGCTTGCAGCTAATTTGCTTAGTGCTCGATTTAATCTGAAAGGCAACTACATTCGAGCATGGAATCCTTGGAATCCATCAGAAGATAACGCTGGATGGGCAATTATTGACTGCATGATGAATTTATCGCTGTTGTTTTGGGCCTCACAAGAAACAGGAGACCTGAGGTACAAGCATATTGCTAAGGCACATGCCAATACGGTACTTGAGCATTTCATAAGACCTGATGGCTCAGTCAATCATATTGTGCGTTTCGATCCTTTTACCGGAGAACAGCTTGAAGTGATAGGCGGGCAGGGCTATGCCCCGAACTCTGCATGGTCAAGAGGGACGTCATGGGCACTGTATGGACTTGCGCTTGCTTATCACTATACAAATGAGAGGAAGTATCTCGAAGCATCAAAGCGTGTTGCGCATTTCTTTATCGCTAATCTGCCAGGGGATTATGTGCCGCATTGGGATTTTCGTCTGCCAGAATCGATTGCAAGACCAAGAGATTCTTCAGCAGGTGCTTGTGCAGCATCGGGCTTGCTGCTGCTTTCTCGACTTGTTCCTGTAGAAGAACAGGGGTTGTATCGCCGTGCGGCTGAGAACATGCTCTATTCATTATATACATGCTATGGAACGTGGGAACAGCCGGAAGAGGAAGGGCTGCTGCTGCATGGCACGAGTCATTTTCCTGAACTACGCAATGTTGATGTGCCGCTCATTTACGGAGACTACTTTTTTGCAGAAGCGATTGCTCAATTGAATGGTCATACTGAGTTGTTTTGGTGAATTATAAAACCAGCTGGTTATCCAGCTGGTTTTTGTTATTTATTGAAATTTCAGGAATAAAAAATAAATCGATGGTTAAGTTAACATTACCAGAATAATAACAGGCAGGAGTGGAATAACTTGCATTCGCACTCAGATTCCCTAGCTGAGCTTGATTCCATGCAAACAAGTGAATTCGAAGTGATTCATGATCGCTTGGAGAAAAATCTTGATGCCCTGATGGCTGCTTCCGGTCATAGCACGGATGTTGTCGTTAGACGATTAAAACCTGTCGGTCATGCCCAGGAAATGGCGATTATTTATATTGCAGGATTAGTGGAAAATGATACGATTATGAACAATATTATTGAACCGCTGCAACAAATGAAAGCGTATCAGGCTTCTATTCTGGAAAGTGTTAAGCAGGCGGTAACGGTTAGCGAACTTAAAACTGCTCAATCCTTGCATGCCGCATTGATTAGCCTGTATGAGGGACACACCATCATCTTAATGGATGGTCAGGCAATCGCCTATACGGGTAACTCATCCGGCGGTGAACGAAGAAACATAACTGAGCCTACGACTCAAATGATTATTCGTGGACCACGAGACTCTTTCACTGAATCCATTATTACAAACACCGCCTTGATACGGAGAAAAATAAGGTCGCCCAAGCTATGGCTCGAAACGTTCCATCTTGGAACGGTTTCGAAAACAGCGGTCAGCATTATGTATATTGATGGTATTGTACAACCGTCAATTGTTGAGGAAGTTAAAAAAAGAATACAGAATATTAAAATCGATAGCATTCTGGAAAGCGGATATATAGAGGAGTATATTCAAGACAAAACATTAACACCATTTCCAACGATTCAAAATACAGATCGTCCTGATACATCTGCAGCAGCATTACTGGAAGGAAGAGTAGTCATAATTGTAGATGGCTCTCCTTTTGTGTTGATCGTTCCTACCTTGTTCAATCAATTTTTTCAAGCTAGTGAAGACTACTATCAGCGTTGGGATGTTTCATCGTTAATTCGTCTATTGCGCTACGTTGCTTTTTTTATTGCCAGTTTTGCACCTGCTATATATATCGCAATTACGACATATCATCAGGAGATGGTTCCTTCGCCATTACTGTTTACATTAGCAGCACAGCGTGAAGGCACACCCTTTCCAGCTTTTATTGAAGCCGTTATTATGGAGCTCGTATTTGAGGTGCTGCGTGAAGCCGCAATTCGAACGGGAAAGGCGATAGGCAACTCCATTTCAATTGTTGGAACGTTGGTCATCGGTCAGGCTGCTGTTGAAGCCGGTATTGTGGCCGCTGCGATGGTAATTGTCGTTGCGATTACAGCAATTTCCAATTTCGTACTGCCGTCATACAATCTGGGAATTGCTGCGCGCATTATACGGTTTTTATTTATGGCGTTAGCGGCAACATTAGGGTTATATGGCATCACAGTAGGGTTGATTGTAATGATCCTGCATTTATGCAACCTAAAATCATTTGGCATCCCTTATTTAAGCTCTTTGGCACCCTATTATAAAGATGATCAGCAGGATGTGCTGATTCGGTTGCCTCGCTGGATGATGATAAAACGTCCTGCGCCTTTTCGTAACTGGAATGAGAACCGTGAATCGAAAAATATATTGGAAAATAAGCTTGAAAAGAAGTGATATAGTTGAGAAAGCAATGGTGCAAGCTCATCCTGCTCTTTTTTAGTATGCTGCTACTGTCAGGCTGCTGGGATCGGCAAGAGCTGAATGATATTGCTATTGTGGTAGGCATGGGCATTGATAAGCAAGAAGATCAGATTAAACTGTCCGTTCAAATTGTCAATCCAGGCAGTGTGTCTTCCCAACGAAATGCCGGCTCGCAAGGTGCACCTGTATTGACCTATACGGAAACGGGCAAGACCATTATGGAGGTTATTCGGAAGCTAACGACAATATCTCCTCGCAAGCTATACTTATCGCATCTAAGAGTGGTCATTATTGGCGAAGAAGCAGCGAGAGAAGGAATAGCGCCGCTACTTGACTTTCTGGCAAGAGATCATGAAGTACGTACCGATTTTTACTTGATTGTTAGTCACGGTCATAGCGCAGAAGATGTATTAGATGTAGCAACACTCGTTGATAAGATTCCTTCTAATAAAATGTTTGACTCGCTTGAGACCTCTGAAGGACGATGGGCGGCAACAGGAAAAATTACGATTGATGAGGTTATCCATGACATCGCTAGTGTAGGGGAGGAGGCTGTTCTTACTGGAATTGTAGTGAAAGGCGATATAAAGCAAGGCTCATCTTACGAAAATTTAAACAGAATTGCCTTGCGTACCATGCTGCAATTTGATGGGATGGCGATGTTTAAAGATGATCGCTTAATCGGTTGGCTGACAACAGAACAAAGCAAAGCCTACAATTATATAAAGGGACATGTCAGGAGCACATTGGCAGTTGTCCCTTGCATGGATATGCAAGGAGAAATTGGACTTGAGGTGAGAAGAAGTTCCAGCAAAATAAAAGGAGCTATCAGAAACAATAAGCCGAGTATACATATATCATTGGACATAACAGCTAATATTGCAGAGGTAATGTGCCCCCTTGATTTATCTAATCCGAATGTCATTCGGCAATTGGAACAACAAACCGAGGAGTTAATGCAAACTCATTTAACAGGCGCAATTCAACAAATTCAAACGGTTGGCAGTGATATTTTTGGATTCGGAGAAGCAATTCATCGGTCAAATCCAACGTATTGGAGCAGTCATAAGACGGAATGGGACAGACTATTTAAGGAATTAGAGGTCAAGGTGCAGGTAGATGTACAAATAAAAAATATTGGATCCTACACTCGGTATATCCATATGAAGGAGGAATAACGTTGTTAAGTTCAATATTCGTTATAATCATTGTGATTATGATTATGAAATCCTCCTTCCCAACTCTCGTTAAAAACAAGCAATACAAGGAGCTGCTGCTAGCATCGTTCTTTTTATTCATTGGGACGCTGATGTGTATGCTTTACAGTCTGAAAATGATTAATTTCGATGCTACGGAGTGGCTGAATACGATGTTTTCACCGATTAGTCAGATGATTACTTCTTTATACCAAACGTAACAAGCGAGGGATGAATGATGGAACAAATTAGTCCAAGACAATTTACAATTCTGACAGTTCTATTTACGATCGGAACCTCTTTACTTGTCATCCCGTCCCAATTGGCCACTGATGTAGAGCAGGATACATGGATTGGATCGATGATCGCTTGTTTATTCGATTTTGCGTATTTGCTGCTATATATTAAGCTTCTCAATAAGTATCCTGATCAAAGCTTTATCCAAATCATAGAAGCGATATTAGGGAAGTGGATAGGTAAAGCTGTCTCTTGGGTGTACATTATTTTTTTTATAATGCTGACCATCTTTATCGTAAAGTTTTTGGGGGATTTTATTAAGACGATGATGCTTCCAGCAACACCTCCATGGTTTATATACCTTTCATTTCTTTTGGTCGTTGTCATCGCATTGAGATATGGTGTTGAAACGATTGCGCGCTCAGCGGAGCTCTTTTTTCCTATCGTCATCGTTTTCCTATCCATTATTATGGTGATGCTGATTAAAGATAGCGATATGAACAATATAAAGCCTGTTGGTGAGCATGGTATAATGGCGATTACTGTGGCAGGATTAAAAATGTCCCCTTTCCAGGAACACATTTGCTTGCTCATGTTAATACCGTTTGTCAAAAGAAATGGCAAGTATAGAGCAAATCGATCACTCCTAGTCGGTACAATGATTGGTTCTATATTTTTAATTGTTTTTTCTCTTTTTACGATCCTAATACTAGGCAACTATAACACGGCCAACATGTTGTATCCCGTGTTTATTATCGTACAAAAAATAAGTATTGGAGACTTTTTTCAACGCATCGAGGTCCTCATGATTGCAGTATGGTTTTTAGCTGTATTTATTAAAAGCTGCATTATCTATCACTCAGCTTTGACAGGAATCAGTCACGCCATGAATATTAAAGACTGCAAGCCGCTTATTCTGCCACTCGGTGTAGTGATTGCCGTTTTTTCAAACTTTATTTATCAGAACACGGCTTCGTTTTTAACACTTTCTTCAGAAGGCTGGTTTACCTTCGCGCTTATCTATTTATTGCTCATACCGCTATTGCTATTGGTCATTGATTGGATTAAATCAGCAATGACCAATAAAGACAGCTTTAATTTGGATGATGCATAACAACTTGGTTACGGCCCTTTCGCTTTGCTTCATACAAGGCTTGATCTGCTTGAATAAGCAGCTGTTGAAGCGATTGATCATGTCTACTACTACGTTCAGATAGACCAAAGCTTGCAGTAACGTTCCATGTATGATCTTCGATTGACATAGGCTGGTTAGCTAAAAGCTCGCGAAGCCTGTCAGCTAGTTGGAATGCTTGATCAGAAGAATGGCCGATTAATGAAATAACAAACTCTTCTCCGCCGTACCGAGCTAACCAGGCAGGCTCAGGCAAAGCTTGCTTTAATAAGTTTGCTACGTATGCAAGCAGCTGATCTCCGATATCGTGACCGAAATTATCGTTAATCTGTTTGAAGTAATCAATATCCAGTAACACTAGACTATAGGGCTTGTTTGCATGCAACGCTTGCTGAAATTCCTCGGAAGCAAGCTTGAAGAAATAGGTGCGGCTATAAACTTGTGTAAGTCCGTCGTAATACGCTAGCAATTCCAGCTCCTGTTGAAGCTTCACTTGTTCTGTTATGTCAATCATCATGATGAGAGAACCCGCAATCTTATCGTTTCTATGTCGAATGAGGGAGGTTCTGGCCTGGTAGTAAGTGGCATGACCGTTATCATGCTCAAGTGAAAAATCAAACAAAGCCTGCTCCTTCTGAGGAGAGATTGGAAAACTTGAGTCTGTTAGTTCCTTCCACGTTTCATCAAGTGGTTGTCCGATCATCGAAAGATTTAGCTTGGGAAAAATTATTTGTGCGGATGAGTTATAATCAATAAGTCGAGACCTATCATCAAGGACGATTACGCCCTCACGCATATTGTTAAACAGAGTGTCCTTCGCAACTGGCATTAGCGCAAACATATTAGAAGAAACGATTGCCCAAATATATAGAGCTGACGTAAGCCATATAACGAGCGGAACAGGATCAATACCCGCTGGTGTTGCACCAATTAAGTATAAAAACGCGGTTGTCATCGGTACTAATTGACCAAACAACAGGACAAGTAATTGAAGGCGATAAGAACGTAAGGTTTCCCTCCATTTTATAAGCAAGCTTAAAAATGCATAAAACATGCAGCTAAACGTAAAGATGCCGTGAACGACATACCATAACCCGATTTCAATATCTACGAAAGGCAAGGACATGCCTTCTCTTACGTTCATTGATTTGTAAAATAAATGGTGAAACTCATTTGTTGCGACGAGCAGAAAGGAGATGGACGGTATGATAAACAGCGCAGCCTTCTTTTTTCTATTCCATTCGACGCCTAAAAATTGCAGGACAATAAGTAAACCAAGTGGCGAGGCAGCGGGCATGCCAATATATTGAATCGTCGTCCAGAAAAGCATTTGTTCCATCGAGCTGCTCGTTAATGCAATCGCATAAGCAAAACAATAGATCGTTATTGCAAACGTATACAAGATGAATATACTTGACCCGCGTAAATGCTTTCTACGTGAATACGCATATAAGCAGAGGAATAAATTCAATACGCCTGAGACACTAACAAGTGCAATATAGGCTGTTAACGATGAATCCATATATGTTCAACTCCAATAGGCATTCATTTCACACCCTAGTGTAACATATTTTTTATTTTATATGAGTTAGTTGACAACATTTTTGGAATTCGGCTATACTGTCTGTAATCTTATATGAGCAATACTGTGAAAGAGCCCAGTAGCATTTTTGTCTCTGTTCTAGAAAGTCAGGGGTTGATGGAACCTGATACAAGCAAAGATTGCGAATTACACTCTGGAGTACTTGGGTAATGCCAAGCGGAAGCAGCGAACGATATCTCGCTAAGAGTGGCATAGGCATGTTTCTTGTTCTATGCAATTTGGGTGGTAACACGGTTCTAATCGTCCCTTTGTCTGCAATGCAGATAAAGGGACTTTTTTATTGCAATCGAGAAAAGAAAAGGAGTGTACTACGATGAATATTATTGATGAATTGGAATGGCGCGAAGCTATTAATCAGCAAACAGACGCTGAAGGCTTGCGTCAACTGACAAGCGAAAAGTCAATTTCACTATATTGTGGTGTCGATCCGACTGGAGACAGCATGCATATTGGTCACTTGATACCATTTATGATGCTGAAGCGTTTCCAGCTTGCCGGGCATCGTCCCGTGATTTTGATTGGCGGGGCAACAGGTACTATTGGCGATCCGAGTGGACGCGCATCCGAACGTTCACTGCAAACGCTGGAGCAAATTGAGCAAAACGTAGCGGCACTAACCGCTCAAATGAAAAAGCTGTTTGTTACAGAGGGTGATAATCAGGTACGTCTGGTGAACAACTATGATTGGATATCCAGTATTAACGTGATTGAGTTTTTACGCGATTATGGGAAAAACTTCAGCATTAATACGATGCTTGCCAAGGATGTCGTAGCAAGTCGTCTTGATAGTGGGATTTCTTTCACAGAATTCTCTTACCAAATTCTGCAGTCACTTGATTTCCTGCACCTTTACCAGCATGAGGATGTACAGCTGCAAATTGGCGGTTCTGATCAATGGGGCAATATTACAGCTGGCCTTGATCTGATTCGGAAAAAGGAAGGGGCAGAGGCTAAGGCATTCGGCTTGACGATTCCGTTGATGTTGAAATCTGATGGTACGAAGTTCGGTAAAACAGCAGGCGGCGCGATTTGGCTTGATCCCAATAAAACGACTCCATTCGAATTTTACCAATTTTGGGCAAATACAGATGATCGCGACGTTATTAAATACTTGAAATACTTTACATTCCTGAGCAAGGAAGAAATTGATGCTTTAGCTGAAAAGGTAGCAGCTGAGCCTCATAAGCGTGATGCGCAAAAGGCATTAGCGGAAGAGATGACCCGTTTTGTACACGGTGAAGAAATGCTGGAGCAAGCAAAACGTATTACAGCTGCGTTGTTCAGCGGAGATATTCGTTCGTTGACTGCTGATGAGATCGAGCAAGGCTTTAAGGAAATGCCGACCTTTACAGCGAATCGTGAGGAGAAAAATTTGGTTGATTGGCTTGTCGAGTTAGGCATAGAGCCTTCTAAGCGTCAGGCACGAGAGGATGTTACCAAAGGCGCGATTACACTCAATGGTGAAAAGGTTACGGATACTGCTTACGCAGTAACGGATGAACTGGCGATTGGTGGAAGATTCATTATTATTCGTAAAGGCAAGAAAAACTACAGTCTCGTTAGATTAGAACAAAATTAAAAAGTTTAAGATGTGTACACATAGCGTACACATCTTTTTTTTATAATCAATACATCAAAGTACAATAATAATGAGATCGAAGCGTTTGAGGTGAAAAGATGAAACGAACCCTTCTACTTGTAGAAGACGATGTGCATTTAAGAGAAATTATTCATGATTATTTTGCAGCAGATCATTGGGAAGTCGTGGAGGCTGACAATGGGGTGGCTGCACTGGAAGCATTCGATCACCAGTCGTTTGATCTTCTTATACTTGATATCATGATGCCATTATTGGATGGGTTTTCAGTATGTCGTTCGATACGCAAGCGTTCGGATATACCGATTATTATGATTACCGCTCGTGAAGCTGATGAGGATCAAGTACATGGCTATGAGCTGGGTGCAGATGAATATGTGACGAAGCCGCTAAGTCCGAAAGTGTTGGTTGCGAGAGCTAATGCATTAATCAAACGAGTCGAAGGAACAGTAGGCGCGGAAGATGATCGGCTCAATTTCGGATTGCTATCGATTCAGCTTCAATCTCATCAAGTAAAGGTGCAAGAGGATGAAATACACTTATCACCAAAAGAATATGAGCTGCTTGTGTACTTAGCCAAGCATCATGGGAAGGTGTTGAGTCGTGAGCGGCTGCTTACGGCAGTATGGGGCTTTGATTATGAAGGAGATGATCGAACGGTGGATACCCATGTAAAAAAATTAAGAGCCAAATTAGGAAGCGAAGGACACTTGATTAAGACTGTCATTCGTACAGGCTATAAATTTGATTCAAGATGTTGAAGCACCACTCCATAGCGCGCAAATTGTTTATCATCACCTCTCTTATTATTATTGGCTTATTATCGCTTGTGCTTGTTTTTGAAAGCTTGTTTTTTGAATCATTTTATCGACATGTCAAGCAGCACGAGCAAGAGACTGCAATAACAAAGCTGACTGGTCAATTAGAAGTCATGCAAGCTGATGAACAAGCGATAGCCTACACGATTGGGTCAGCAATGAACGAATATGATGCTAGCATTGCTTTGCTCAATGAAGACTATCGTATCAAGCAGTTGGATATTTATGTTATTCATCTCGTTTCTGGTGAGCAAACGATCAAAGTTATCATTAATGAAGAAGGATTAAGATACGGGGACCTTCCTGTAGAACTATTGCCTGGGGATAAGCTTGTCGTTGACGGGATTTTCATGGATCAGCACAATGCCGTTTTGCATCCTGTTCACTTTAATCCTGAAACCGTAGAGCCAGAAATCGGATTGGTTCGTGTACAAGGAACCATTACGAGCCTATTGCTGCCAGAGCAGCGATCTTACAATCCGATGTATCAGGATATGCTAATTTCCAATGTGCTTGCAGACTGGAAGCCATGGGAGCTTACTGATATACAATCAGCTCAATCTATGACGATGCAATGGAGAGATGCATGGAGCGGAGTACAATATATTGCAACGCTCGCCAAGATGAGTGACATTGACTCCTATGTGATCATGCTATCCTCGCTTCAGCCTGTTGATGAAGCCATTTCGATATTGCGGAAGTATGTACTGGTGTTGTTTCCATTTATCGTTTTGATTGTCATCATTCTTGCTGTAGTGTACTCGCGATATATCGCCCGACCATTGGTGAAAATCAATGCCTTTGCAGAAAAGCTTGCACAATTACAGTTTTCGGCAACGCCCCCCATCCAATCGAAGGATGAGTATGGGCAGCTCTCTCAGCATCTTGTAACGCTGTCGCACAATTTAGAGAAGGCGTTAGAAGAGGTAACTGAGAGAAATGAACAGCTTCAGGTAGAAATAAGCAAGAAGATTCATTTGGAGGAGCTTAGAAAAGAGCTGGTTGCGAATATTGCGCATGAGCTGAAAACGCCGCTCGCCGTTTTGAAAGGATATGCAGAAGGCTTGCAGGACGGGATTGCAAGCCATAAGCAAGAGGCTTATCTCGCTCATATCGTTCGCGAGACGGATGTTATGAATGAATTGATTATGGATTTACTGGAATTGTCGAAATACGAAGTGAACGCGATAACGTTGAAGCCAGCTCATTTTCATATCATTCGATTAGTACAGGATGAGGTTGATGCCTTAGCCATTCAGCTTACGGATAAAAATTTGCATGTTAAGATTGATACTACAGCATTAAGCAATTTGAATGTTATAGGAGATCGAAAGCGAATTAAACAGGTTGTTGTGAATGTATTAAGCAATGCAGTTCGCCATGCTAAGGCAGGCTCTACGTTACGTATAACCTTAACAACGCTCCCGCTTAATAAGGTTGAAGTTCGTGTGTACAATGAGGGAGATGCGATCCCTGTAGAGCATCTCCAACTGATATGGGAGAAGTTTTACCGCGTTGAGCAAGCACGAGATCGACGTTCTGGTGGAACAGGGTTAGGTCTGACGATTGCCAGACATATTTTACAGCTACACGAGAGTCAATTCGGAGCCAAGAATACAGAACATGGCGTAGAATTTTACTTTACACTAAAAGAGGGAAGTGCAAACCATGACAATGAAAAATAAGGGATTAATCGGAATTATCGCGCTAGCCATTATGCTAAGCGGATGCAACACAGTTCATGTAGAGCATCAAAATGGAAATAAGGGTAAGTCTGTCATAGATGGTGAAGAGCAACATGAAGATCGGAACGGCGCAGGAGAGACGACTAATGGAGAAGCTGGAGACGAGCAAGAGCACAAAAACGAGCAGGAGCAACCAGCAGCGAGCAACGATGACATTCTTATTATTATCGACCAAACAGAAAAGCCGATTGAGGGGAGCAAAAACAGCTTTGATTTTACTGTCCAAAAACGTCCAGAAGGCTATATGTTAACAACGATGGAGTGGAATTCAGCTAATCATAATGTTATAAACAGCCTTGAAGAAGCGATCCAGCATGGCGGGGACGGAGAGGATGGATTTTACGTTAGCGGCAACGGCCAATTTATGGGCTTTTTCTACGATAAAGCCTTCTCAGGTGAAACTGGAACTGTATCCTTTACATTTGAGAATGAACAAGGAGATTCATTAATTTGGAGCAAGGAAATTACATTGCATTAGTAATGGATAGAAAAGCGCTCAGCTTGTCACACTTGCGACGATACTGAGCGCTTTATCTGATTATAGAGGCTTATGAGCGACTAGAGCGCAGCTTAAAATGAACAGAAGCCGTGTATAGCATTTTCTCATGAAGCGGATGAAAAACAGCTTGATGCTGCACAGCTGCCGGCTCAAGCATAAGCGCTTTATTATTGTCGATTTGCTGAGCGATTTTCGCCTCCAGCTCTTTCAGTGAAAAAGCTTCGTAAAATTCAATTTTAGTTTCTAACAAATCAAGTCTGAATTCCATATCGTTTCTCCTTCGTTCGAAATTTGTTCAAATTTCCAATAATTTTCGAACCCGATTTCGTGTACACTGACTATAAGATGAGAAAGGAGGGGGAACTATGGCGGATGTACCGGGTTCAGTTTGGTTTTTTAGCGTTGTCATTATAGCCCTAATAACCTGGATCACACTATGGGTTACGAAAAAAGCTTATTCTAAAAAATGGGATGAATCGGATAAGAATGAAATTCAATAACTGCCGCAAATGCGGTAGTTTTTTTATTGGCTTTAATCCAGTATACAAAAAAACTTCTTCGCCAGCGGCAGAAGAAGTAACAGGAACTGATGGTGCCGCCTAGAGGACTTGAACCCCCAACCTACTGATTACAAGTCAGTTGCTCTACCAATTGAGCTAAAGCGGCGTGTTGTGATGCTTGATTATGTTGTAGTGGTGCCGCCTAGAGGACTTGAACCCCCAACCTACTGATTACAAGTCAGTTGCTCTACCAATTGAGCTAAAGCGGCACGCGCTGAACACAGAAAGTATTATCACACAGATATGCCAAATAATCAACCCCTCTTAGTAAAGATTAAATTTTCGGAAAATTCCACTGAAAATTGATACGATTATCAATAAAAAACAGACTATGCTGATTCAAAGATCATGCATAGTCTGCGGTATTGAACGTTTTATGCGGTTTCTTCATTCGTTGCTTCAAGCGGCTCATTGATTTGCATTTCAATTTTACGAATGCGGTTTTTACTCGTCTCACGAACAATAAAGGTCAAATGCTCATATTCAAGCTTCTTGTTTGGCTTTGGCTCCTGCAGATTACTGTAGATCCAACCACCAATCGTTTCGACCTCTTCTTCCTCGAAGGAAACTCCCGTAAGCTGATGGACTTCATCCAGCAATACCTTACCATCCAGCAAATAGCAATTTTCATCGAGAAGCTCAATTTCTTTTCTTTCGTCAGTGTCGAATTCATCGCGAATTTCCCCAACGATTTCTTCAATAATATCTTCAATTGTAATGAGACCTGAAGTTCCACCATATTCATCGACCAATATGGCGATGTGTACACGTTCCTGCTGCATTCGCTTCAGCAATGTTTTGACAGGAGTCACCTCAGAAACGCTAAGCACCGGATGAATGAGTGCTTTCATATCGAAGTTTTCTCCCTTTTGATACTCGAGAAAAAGCTGTTTGGTATGAATCATGCCAACGATATTGTCCTTGCTTTCCATTGCCACAGGAAAGCGTGTATATTGCTCTCGTTGAATAATGTCAAGATTTTCTTCCAATGTGTGATTCGCATACAAGCACACCATATCGGTTCGAGGCACCATAATTTCTTTGGCAAGCAACTCGTCAAATGCGAAAATTCGGCTAACATAACCATACTCTGTATTGTTGATTTTTCCACTTTGAAAGCTTTCATTTAATATAATTTGAATCTCTTCTTCGGTATGCGCGTCCTCGTGCTCTTTGGCGGGACGAAGTCCAAACATTCTGACAAGTGCATTAGCAGAACCGTTTAAGGACCATATAAATGGATATAGCAGCTTATGGAACAAAATAAGTGGACGGGCAATTAGGAACGTTACCTGCTCTGCTTTTTGAATCGCCCATGTTTTTGGTGCAAGCTCACCGACGACAACATGCAAAAAGGTAATGACGAAGAAAGCAATACCTATCGATAACGGGTGACTTAAAGAAACAGGCAATCCAAGGTCATGGAATACTGGCGAGAGAATAGCCTCTACTGTCGGTTCACCTAGAAAACCTAATCCTAGTGCGGTACAAGTAATACCTAACTGACAGGCAGATAAATAAGCATCCAGATTACTTGTTATTTTTTGAACGGAAGCGACACCTTTCTTAGCTTCTAGCACGAGCTGATCAATTCGGCTTGAACGTATCCGAACAATCGCAAACTCTGCTGCAACGAAAAATCCAGTCAAAAAAATTAATAAAGCAATCATGAACAACTTCAGACCTATGTCCATTTCTAATATTCACTATCCTTTTTATATAAATTTTTTTACCTATTATATATACTATATCGAATCAATCCATTGTCTATCAACTTAAGAAAGGCCAAATTCCGTGGATTATAGGGAATAAAGAGCATGAATAACTGATTAATACGGGCAAACAGTGCTATTTCACTCCAAAACCCTATAGTTTTCGCTCGAAAGCTTCTTTTTATGGATTTGACTGGTTAAATTTTACTTTTGAAATGCTGTTGAAATGAGAAATGACGATGCAGCTTGTTTATGGAAAATATGCTATAATACAGATTACATGTACATCGGTAGTTCACATGAAGCGCATTCATATATTGCAATCGTTGGATGAGATGGAGGTAAAAAAGTGGAAGCGAATGACCTGAAGGTTTTAAAGCAACAACAGCTGACAGCTCAGCTTGATTATTATACAGGCAAAAAGGTTATAAAGTCGGAGTCGGCAGTGTTTGACAAGCTGCTGGAGCAATCAGAGCAGAAGGTATGGGACCCGAATCAGACGGAATCGCTTGATCAGCAGCGTGTATGGGGCTATTTGCAGGCAACTGGTATAAGCCATGTTCAAAAGTATGGCGAATATGAGGCATCTGCCGTGTATAGTGGCGTAAATACGATTGCGAATGCGACTCAGCTAAACAAAGCATCTGCTAATAGCAGCTTTGATGGATTGATCGAGGCGTCAGCCGAAAAATATGGAGTGAGTGCAGCTTTAATACAAGCTGTCATTCAGACGGAATCCAATTTTAATCCTAATGCTGTTTCTTCAGCAGGTGCAAAGGGCTTGATGCAGCTCATGGATGGTACGGCAAGAGGTCTTGGCGTGACGAACTCGTTTGAGCCTGCTCAGAATATAGAAGGCGGCACGAAGTATCTAGCCATGCTGCTTAAAAAATACAATGGAAATGAAAATGTCGCATTAGCTGCATATAACGCAGGTCCAGGTCGCATCGATCGACTTGGAATAGCTTCGGAAATAGAGCTACAGCAAAAATACAATCTGCTGCCAGTCGAAACACAGCGATACATTAGCAAGGTACAAGCAGCAAGGGCTTAATTGAGGACGGGAATACGTTGTTCCACTTTTTGAGAGCTAGAGTGGGGTTTCGTAGCTCCCTTTTTTATTGTATATTGTACGTTGTAGCATGATTTTGAACGGAAGAAGGGTAAAAGGATGCTTTATTTTGACCATTGTGCATCGACTCCTCCACATGAGGATGTTGTGCGAACGATGATGGAAGTGATGACGAAGCACTATGCAAATCCTTCATCTTTGCATAGTGGCGGTGTTGCGGCCGCTCGTCTAATAGAGAAATCAAGAGAGCAGGTTGCTTCCTTGATGAAAACAAAACAAGGCAGGTGGATTTTCACTTCCGGAGGAACGGAGTCCAATAATCTGGCTGTAAAAGGAGTTGCGCGTACGTTCAGTAATCGAGGCAAGCATATTATTACAAGCAGCATCGAACATGCCTCCATCTACGAAACGATGCAGCAGCTAAAAGCAGAAGGCTTTGAAATTACCGAGCTGCCTGTTGACCAGACTGGTCATGTATCGCTCGATGATCTTGCTGCAGCTCTAAGAGAGGATACGATCTTAGTAAGTATTATGCATGTCAATAATGAGCTCGGCAGCGTGCAGCCGATTGCTGACATAGGCAAGTTCTTGAAGCAATATCCAAAGCTGCAGTTTCATGTTGATGCTGTGCAAAGTCTTGGCAAGCTTCCGCTTGAGATTGAAGAATGGGGCATCGATCTGTTAAGCGGATCGGCTCATAAAATAAGAGGTCCACGCGGTGTAGGCTTTTTGTACATTCGCAACGGGTTGCCATTATCACCAATGCAAGCTGGTGGTACACAGGAATTTAGTCTTCGCGCCGGAACTGAAAACATTCCTGCTATTGTGGCAAGCGCGAAAGCGTTGCGTCTTGCAATCGATGCTCAACAAGCTAATTATGAGCAAGCAGAGGCCCTTTCTTCCTATTTAAAAGAAGAGATTAGCAAGCTGCCCGAGCTGAAGCTGAACGGCGGAGCCCCTCAATCACCTTATATTGTTCATTTTTCTTATCCGGGAATGAAGCCCGAGGTTGTGATTCATATGCTTGAGCAGCGAGGGATATTAGCCTCTACACGCTCTGCTTGCTCATCCAAAGATGATAAGCCTAGCCGAGTGTTACTTGCCATCGGTGCAACGAGAAGTGAAGCAACGGGAGGTATTCGCATCAGCTTTGGGCAAGAGCATACTGAGAGAGATGTGGATCAGCTTATTGCTGCTATTAAAGATATTATACATTCATTGAAACCGCTTGAGAGGGGAAATACACGTTGAATTATGATCGCATCGTATTGCGTTATGGTGATTTGACCATGAAGGGACGCAATCGTAAAGTTTTTGAAGATAAAATGCTCAAGTCTGTGAAACGGGCGATGAAGCCATTTGAACAGGTGACCTATTGGAGAACGTATGGAAGATTGTATGTTTTGCTTAATGGCACCCCTCATCAGCCTGTTATAGATAGACTGAAGGATTTATTCGGGATCGTTTCTGTAAGTCCGGTTGTTTCCGTACCGACGGAGCTGTCTGCGATACAAGCTGCTGCTCTTGAGGTGATGGAATCGTTGGACTGGACGCCTAAAACCTTTAAAGTGAATACAAAGCGTGCTTGGAAAGGATTTGCCCATGGCTCGCATGAAATGAATCATCTTGTCGGCGGGCATATTTTGCCGCGCTTCCCAGAGCTGAGAGTTGATGTGCGACAGCCGGAGCTGGAGCTGAAAGTTGATATTCATGAAGAAGCGACGTATTTGTACTGGGATAGCATTCCAGCTGCCGGCGGTTTTCCTTACGGAACAAGCGGCAAGGCGATGCTGCTGCTGTCAGGCGGCATAGATAGCCCTGTAGCTGGATGGATGGCTCTCCGAAAAGGACTGGAGCTGGAGGCTGTTCATTTTCACAGTTATCCGTTTACGAGCGTTCAGGCAACTGAGAAGGTGAAAACATTAGCTAAAAGACTTTCTTACTATAGCGGTGTGCCGATTCGCCTTCACTTGGTTCCATTTACAGATATTCAAACGAAAATTGCACACGGCAATCAAGAAAATTTAACGATAACGCTTATGCGCAGAGCCATGCTTCGGATTACGGAGCAGATTGCTGCGAAGGTGAAAGCAAACGGGATTGTTACAGGTGAAAGCTTGGGGCAAGTGGCAAGTCAAACCCTGTCGAGCATGAATGTAATTGGCAGAGCAGCGGTTCTTCCCATGATTAAGCCGCTCATCATGATGGACAAGCAGGAAATTATCGAAATCGCGCGTAAAATTGACACGTTTGAAACTTCGATTTTGCCGTTCGAGGATTGCTGCACCTTATTTTTGCCGAAATCTCCTAGCACGAACCCGAACCTGCGCGTTGTAGAGCGTGTTGAAAGCAGCATGGAGGATTATGATTTGCTCATTCAGCAAGCGGTAGAAGGTACGGAAACCGTATTGCTTAGCTACAACGAGCCACAAAGCGAGCAACGTGACGAAGAGGATTGGTTCTAGTATTCCTATAAGAAAAGCACCCGTCTGTCAGAGGTTTGGAGGCTCGCTGCCTTCCAAGCATCTATACAGAACGAGGTGCTTTTTGATTATAGCTAGATTAGTTTAAGCTGCAGGCTGCGCTTTGTTTTGCTTGCGTTTATTCGTTAAGTATCCGCCTACCAGCACGCCTAATACGACAAGAATAATGAAAGCCCAATATAAAACGGGGCGATCTGCAAAATACCCTTTTAGGTTGAAAACAGCTGCCTTTTCGCCTGCAATCATTTTTGCTGCAGTAAAGGCAAGAACGCCTCCACCCACATACAAGATCCAGTTGAATCTGTTAACGAGCTTGATAAATAGCGTGCTTCCCCATACAACAACTGGAATACTAATAATAAGACCGATAACAACAAGCATCATATGTCCGCTTGCCGCACCTGCAACAGCAATAACGTTGTCCAATCCCATCGCAGCATCTGCAATAATAATAGTACGAATCGCCTGCCAAAGCGTAGCTCCTGCCTTAATGTCCTCGTGTTGTTCTTCTTGAACGAGCAGCCTTACGGCGATCCAAACAAGAAGAATGCCGCCAGCCAAATGCAGCCAAGGTAGATCTAACAGTTTTACGACAAGAAGTGTAGCTAATATTCTTATTGTTATGGCACCGACTGTTCCCCAAATAATTGCTTTTTTCTGTTTGTCTGCTGGCAAGTTGCGTGCCGCCAATGCAATAACGATGGCATTGTCTCCTGCAAGCACAAGGTCGATGAAAATAATGTTCAGCAGCGCAAACCACCATTCTGCGGATGTAATATCCATAAGTCGGTTCCTCCTTAATAAATGTCCATAGAGAAGCTTACACCAAAATCTGTTATTCGTGAAGTGAAATATTGCTAGATTCATATCATAAATGGTCAAGCTTCCTCATACCCCTAATACAGGGAGGGGAATCCGTGGACAGCTTCATTATTTTTAGTCAAATTGTGTTAATTAATCTGTTGCTAAGTGGAGATAATGCTATTGTCATCTCAATGGTAAGTAACCGGCTTCCAGCTGCGCAACGCAATAAAGCGATCTGGTTAGGAACGATGGTTGCCGTAGTGCTGCGTTGTGTACTTGTTTTTCTAGCGCTTCCTCTGCTGAAAATTCCTTTTCTTCAAGCGGCAGGAGGACTCATTTTGCTGTTTATTGCGATGAAACTGCTCGTTGATCTGCAAAAAGGCGATCATCACGAGCAGGAAGGTCAGCAGTTAACGATGCTTGGTGCAATTTGGACAATAATAACAGCAGATTTTGTTATGAGCCTGGATAATGTTCTTGCTATAGCTGCAGTTGCAAAAGGTGATCTAGTGCTTATTATGCTCGGAATTGCAATTAGCATTCCTATGATTATCTGGGGAAGCAAGCTGCTGGAGCTACTGCTCAAGCGATTTTCGTTTTTAGGTTATGTTGGAGCAGGGTGCCTGGCTTTTGCTGCAGGTGAGATGATTATTAAGGATCAAGGCCTGTACACCTTGCTTTTGTATAAAATGGAAAGTATGATCTCGATCATTCCATTCATGTGCATTCCGCTTGTCATAATCGTTGCGGTAATGGGCCAACAAGTAAAACAGCAGTGAAACTGAAAAACCATAAAAAACATATTTCCATTATTTTTTGAATGGGAATATGTTTTTTTGTGCAAACATAGTCTAAAGCCTAGTTTTTTTATCTCAATTCCGTTAAACTAAAAAAGATCAAAAAATGTAAGAAGCTTAAGGAGCGGAATGCAAAATGAACAATAGATATTCCGCTGGAATTATTTTGTTGATTGTTGGTATTGTAATTTTGTTAGGAAAAGCAGGATTATTCAGCTTTCTGGGAATGATGTTCTGGCCGCTTCTGGTACTTATTCCTGGTATTTTAATTCATGTGCTTTATTTCGGCAGAGTGCTTCCAGCAATAACATTGATTCCAGCTGGTATGCTGGTAGTGTATGCTGTACTCTTTATTTTCTGTAATATTTTTGGTTGGGATAGCTTGCGTTATCTTTGGCCGCTGTTTATTTTTGGAGTTGCCGTTGGATTGTTTGAATATCATCTATTCGGCTCGCCTAAGCAGCGTTATATAAAGACATCCGCCATAGGGCTTGGTGCCGCATCATTGATTTGCTTGTTATTAATAGCGCTTTGGGGCTGGGGCATTTATGTCGTAGCATTAATTTGCGTGTTAGTTGGGCTGTATTTAATGTTCGGATCTCGAGTACGTTGGTAATTTTACTTTAAAATGGAGTGGACACATCTAATATGAAAGCAAGAGAAAACTTACGCAACATTGCAATTATTGCACACGTAGACCACGGTAAAACAACGCTGGTCGACAAACTTCTTCAACAGTCAGGCACATTTAAGGAGCATGAAAGCGTTCAGGAAAGAGCAATGGATTCCAACGATATTGAACGTGAACGTGGGATTACCATTCTTGCAAAAAATACAGCTATTACGTATAAGGATTTCCTTATTAACATTGTAGACACGCCTGGACATGCTGATTTTGGTGGCGAAGTAGAGCGGATTATGAAAATGGTTGACGGCGTACTGCTTGTTGTTGATGCATTCGAAGGCTGCATGCCGCAGACGAAGTTTGTATTACGCAAGGCGCTTGAGTCTAATTTGACTCCAATCGTTGTCCTGAACAAAATTGACCGTCCTAATGCGCGTCCTGTAGAAGTTATCGATGAAGTGCTGGATCTGTTTATTGAACTGGGCGCGAACGATGATCAGCTTGAGTTCCCGGTTGTTTATGCATCAGCTCTGATGGGTACATCAAGTCTTGATCCTGAAAAACAAGATGAAAATATGTTGGCGTTATATGAAACAATTGTTGAACATATTCCGTCTCCTAAAGAGAGCGTAGATGATTCATTGCAATTTTTAGTCACGCTGCTTGACTACAATGAGTATCTTGGCCGTATCGCTATCGGTCGTGTAAACCGTGGTATTATTAAACAAGGACAACCAATTGCGGTCATTAACCGCGAAGGTGTTGTGAAGCAGGCTAGAATTGAAAAGCTGTTTGGCTTCCAAGGCTTGAAGCGTTTGGAAATTGAGCAAGCAGGTGCTGGCGATATCGTAGCGATTGCTGGTATTAAAGACATTAATATCGGAGAAACGATTGCAGATCCGGCTAACCCTGAGCCGCTGCCTGTCTTGAAAATTGATGAACCTACTTTGCAAATGACTTTCCTTGTAAACAACTCACCATTTGCCGGTCGTGAAGGTAAATGGGTAACATCCCGCAAGCTGCGTGAACGTCTATTCAAAGAGCTTGAAACAGACGTAGCGCTTCGTGTAGAGGAGACTGAATCGCCAGATGCCTTTATCGTATCAGGTCGCGGTGAGCTTCATCTTAGTATTCTGATCGAGAATATGAGACGTGAGGGCTATGAGCTTCAGGTTTCTAAGCCAGAGGTTATTGTTAAGGATGTTGACGGCGTAAGAAGTGAACCGTATGAGCGCTTGCTGATTGATATTCCAGAAGAAAGCATGGGTGCAGTAATGGAGTCTCTTGGCACACGCAAAGCTGAAATGGTCAATATGATCAATGATGGCTCTGGACAAGTGCGTCTTGAGTTTATTATTCCAGCTCGTGGCCTGATCGGATACCGTACGATGTTCTTGACGTTAACACGCGGCTACGGCATTATGAACCATGCATTTGACAGCTACGGTGAGTACGTTCCTTCAACAGTTGGCGGCAGACATCAAGGTGTGCTTGTTAGCAGTGAAAACGGCGTAAGCACCTTCTATGGCATGATGGGCGTAGAGGATCGTGGTGTACTCTTCCTTGAGCCTGGAACAGAAGTATATGAGGGAATGATCGTGGGCGAGCACAACCGCGATAACGACATCATCGTCAACATCTGTAAGGAAAAACAACTTACAAACGTACGTTCATCAGGCAAGGACGATACGGTTAAGCTTAAAACACCTGTGTTGTTCTCGCTGGAGCAGGCGCTTGAGTATCTGAATGATGATGAATATTGTGAAATCACGCCAAAAACAGTACGACTACGCAAAAAAATCTTGAACAAAAGTGAGCGCGAGCGTGCTGAAAAACATCGTAAAATGGCACAAGCCAATTTATAATGGCTTGAGGGAGGCATAAAGAATGCAAGCATGGTTAAGTGAGCATCCGCTCATTTCATATCTACTCATTCTTGGCATGACGTTTTACATTTTTCAAAATGTGTTTAGACCTCAGCAAGTTAGGCTGCCGCTGTTGAAGGCGATATTCATGTATTTGACAATGATCATCGGATCGGGAATTTTGCTGATATTGCAACTTGACCGTTTGCCAATCGTACAATGTATGGCTGTAGCAATTGTAATGATGGTTATGCTGCGTGCACGTCAAATTTATGATAAATGGAAAGGCAAATCAACGACGGCAGAGTAAAAATGGTGTACAAGCAAGCAGCATCTACCAACATAACCACGTTGGATGAAGGGTGCTGCTTTTTATTTAAGAATTTAAGACTAAATGATTGTAGGTGAAAGCATGGCTGCAAATAAACCTCAGCATGCTGGCGAACAACAACTGGCGAGCCGAGCTGCAACAAGAGGAAAAAAGAAACCTAAGAAAAAGAAACATCCGATTATAAAGGTATTAATATTCATTATTATAGTAGTATGTTTAGCAATTGTAGCAGGCGGTGTCTACATAGTAACAAAGGGTAATGAGTTCATGAATACGATTAGTATTGCTAAAGTAGATGACGAAACTGGCAAGGTCAATTCCATTCCTGTAGGCGAGTCTGTAAAGGAAAAACCACTTACGATGCTGCTGCTTGGTATTGATCAGCGTAGTGGTGGAGGTGGTTTGAACACGGATGTTATTATGGTAGCTGCACTGAATCCTACGACTAAAAAGGGCGCAGTGATTGCAATGCCGCGTGATACCCGTATTACTTATGACGGTAAAACGCGCAAAGCAAACGCGTTTTATGCGAATGCCTATGTAGCTGCCCAGCGGGGCGGTGCAGACCGAGTGGAAGTGATGCGCGAGGCTAAAAATACGGCAAAAACGATTTTTGGTGAGTTTTATGGTGTTCCGTTGCAGTATGCAGCTTCAATTAACTTTCAAGGATTTCAGGATGTAGTTGATGTTCTTGGAGGTATTCATGTCAATGTAGATATGCGGATGCAGTATAAGGATTCTCATGATGGCACCAATATTGACCTACAACCAGGCGAACAAACGCTTTATGGAAAAGAAGCGCTCGATTTTGTTCGTTTTAGAAAATCCAACTCGAATCCGAATGCTTCAAGTGACTTTGAACGTAACACACGCCAAACGGTTGTCATTAAAGCGATTATGAAAAAGATGATATCGTTCGGCGGCGTGACGAAGATTAATAAAGTCATTGATGAATTAGCAGAGGATGTTCACACGGATATGCCAAGTGAAGAACTATCTCGACTAATTAGTACTTATTACAATATTGATGTAGACAACATTACGTTTATGACCTTGCAAGGGAAATGGCAAAATCCTTATGTTGTTGCGGACGAAGCCTCTCTTGAAGAAGCAAGACAGTTATTGCAATCAATAATATCAGAATGAGTCTCCTCATTTGATCATATACTGTAGTAGTTAAGCAGCTACAGTCATACTAATGATCGTGAGTGAGGAGGCAGAGCTATGATGAAGATGAACTGGAAAAGGACAGAGCGTCATAAGCTGACACGTAAAGCCTAGTACAAGCGACTAGGCTTTTTGTGTTTTTATTTTCCTTTAATCCTTTGCTCATGCTCGTTAACTAATTCTTCAGGCGTGGAGTAGGTGCCTGTTTCATTCTGGGTATCAATCTCGTGTTCTTTTTGTGCAGGGATGAGATCAGATGGGATTTGCGGCACGATACGTCCAACGATGTCAGCTAGCTCCTCGGCTATGCCTTGAAACGGGCGGCCAGCACGAATGTCTTCACCCATTTCAGCGATGCGCTCTCTAAGATCAAGGTCAGCCGTCACAATGGCTTGAACCCCTAATGGGTCATTACTGAAGGCTTCAGCTACGGAGTATTTAATCGTTCCGACGCGTGTACGCTCTAGATCTGGATCAACATCTATACCGACTATTGCGCTATTGCCCATGATGACAACATGTGCATCCTGTACACCCTCAATGCCTTTTGCAAGATTTTCAAGATGAGCGATTGCTTCCTCTTGATTAGCAGCTATTGACTGGGGCTTAACTTGCTGCATCTGCATGGATTGATCATTATTATTATTGTTGTTGGAGGGTGGGGTTGCATTCGAATTACAGCCAGCAAGCAGAGCGAGCATCGTAGTTAATACAACAAGTTCCTTTTTCATATGTTTCACCTCGAATAGTTACCATACTAATATCGATTGTAGTGTGACCATCGCAGCTACTTTCTATGTACATTGCAGAGAATGAGGAGGGAGCTCCATGAGCCAAATTGTAGTTCTTGATACGAATGTGCTATTGCACGACCCACAAGCGATTTTCGCTTATCCGAAGGATGAAATCGTCATTCCCGCTATCGTATTGGAGGAAATTGACTCAAAAAAAAGGCTTGCAGACGAGCTTGGTCGCAATGCTCGCTCTGTATCCCGTTTATTAGATAAAATCAAGGAGGAAGGAAAGCTTCATAGCGGCATTAAGCTGCCAAACGGCAGTATTATTCGTGTAGAGCTCAATCATCGGAACTTTACTCAAGTACAGGATCTTTTCGGTGAAATAACGAACGATCACCGAATTATTGCAGTTGCAATGAATTACCATGTCGAGCAGCAGGCTTTGCCGGAACAAGAACGAAAGCAGGTTGTGCTTGTAAGCAAGGACGTCTTAATGCGTATTAAGGCCGATGTGCTCGGTCTTCCGGCAAAAGACTACATAAGTGATCCACATCTGCAAGCGGATGACCGTTATAATGGGTATTTCACGCTGCATGTTCATCCATCTATAATCGATGAGTTTTACACCTACCGATATTTGATGGTTCACAATCTTGGATTAAGGCATCAATTGAATCCTCATGAATTTGTCATTTTGAAGGATGAGCTTGGCACCACCAAATCCGCACTTCTTAAGGTAAATGCCAACGCAACCAAGCTGGAGCCGTTATTTTTAAGCAATGATCCTGTATGGGGAATTACGGCGCGCAATGCTCAGCAGCGTATGGCGCTTGAATTATTAATGAATGATGAAATCCCGCTAGTGACGCTTACTGGAAAAGCCGGAACAGGTAAAACATTGCTTGCTTTAGCTGCTGGACTTCTAAAGGTGGAGGATGAGCATAAGTATAAAAAACTGCTTATCGCTAGGCCTGTCGTGCCGATGGGGAAAGATATCGGCTATTTGCCAGGGGAGAAGGAAGAAAAGCTTCGCCCGTGGATGCAGCCTATTTACGATAATCTGGAATATCTTTTTGATACGAAAAAATCGGGCGATATTGATAAAATTTTAATGGGACTTGGAAGCATTCATGTCGAAGCGCTCACTTATATTAGAGGAAGATCGATACCCGGACAATTTATTATCATTGATGAGGCACAAAACTTAACCAGTCATGAAATTAAAACAATCGTATCACGTGTAGGTGAAGGTAGTAAAATTGTACTAGTGGGTGATCCTGAGCAGATTGACCATCCATACCTCGACTCCATGAGTAATGGTCTAACCTATGTGGTAGAAAGATTCAAACAAGAAGGCATAAGCGGCCATATTGCGCTTGAAAAAGGAGAGCGCTCCAAGCTTGCACAGCTTGCAGCAGACTTGCTGTAGATGTAACGTATTAAACCGTTCTTTACGTATGTGGCAATGGCTACCGTACTAAGGAACGGTTTTTTCTAATTTAAAATCTCGTTACGCTTGTGACATGTTAATCATTGGATGCAGACGATGATAATGGAATGAAAGCGATATACATTCTGCCGGGATCTTGCTATACTTAGTGTATCCGTATGAAAAGGAGACGAGCTGTGTTTACTAGAAAAACGATTCCGTTTGTTATTGGTTCTATTTTGCTAGTAGCTGTTGCGTTTCTGTTTTTAACGCGTGCACTTGATTGGACCTATGTGTCTGAATTATACAAGGACGAACCCGCGATCATTATGGAGCCTGAAGCGGTAGAGGTTCAAACGGTCGAGCTGGAAGTCTCAGTCATGCTGGATCAACAAAAGTATGATGAACTAGTGCTATTGTCCCAAAGGGTTAGTGATCGCTATCCGCATATTCACGTTACATTCAACAATTTGGTTGACCAACAGATGAGCTTTAAGGAGTGGGAGAGTGAAACTCAACTAGGAAGGCTTGGGGATATTCAACTCGTTCCGAATGAGTGGGTCGTTCCACTAGCTATCAAAGGGTTCTATCAACCGGTTGATCGTCTTATGAATAATGATGTGCTCACAGATCAACTGCCTTCAGTAATAGACGCACTTAGATGGAATGGCTATTTGTGGGCTGTTCCTTATGAAACGAATCCTTATCTTATTTTTATTCATCAGAAAGCGTACGAGGGTCTCAACATTAAGCCTGTCGTGATGGCGCCACCTGTCGTACTTGACAATAGCTTGGCTCTTAAGGATGTATCAGGTGCTTCTACATTTCCCGATGATCAGTCTGCGCAAGGCAGCGATGTTACCTTGCCGTGGGGCTTCACAGAGTGGCTGGAGCGATACGAAGCGACTGCCTTTAATGGTCCGTTGCTATCTTGGGATGAAGATCAGCTGTCCAGCATGCTTGCATGGCTTAGTATATGGAGAGAGGATAACGATCAACCAATGAAGCTTTCCGAGCTCAGTGAGCAGCAGCTGAAGGCTCTTCAATACTTGAAGCAGCACCCTGAGTTCGTACGACAATCTATTGATTGGGATGAAGAAGAGCTGCCATTGCTTTATATGACTACAGTTGCTGATTATTTTATGAAACGTGATCGGATTGATGCTCATTATGCAAGCAGTGCAGTTGCCGCTCCACTCCCTTGGCTGAATGGAAAAAGCTTCATGATGAGCTCGCATACGGTTCATTCCGAGGCTGCCATGCTATGGATCGAAACAATGAATCGTAATCAGCCTGAATCCACTGTCATCCATCGTAAAATGTACTCGACGTATAGCAGCGATTCCATGCAGCATGTATTACGGGAGCTGCTGCAGCAGAAGTTGTTGAACCGTCAATTGTTTGCTGTGGATTTGGATTGGGTTAATCAGTATGAGCAGCTGGACATAGCCTGGAAGGCCGCGGTAACCATTGAAGAAAAGCTTGCACTGCTGTTAGAAAAAGCAGATGCTGAGGAGTAAGAAAGAAGCATGACAGCGCGTATCGTGAAAAATGCGTTCAGTCATGCTTCTTTTGACTTTAAAATGCGAGCTTTAGCTCGATGCTAAGTTCATTTTCAGTTACAGCAACACTTCTCGCACGCAGAAACTTGACGAGCAGGCTAGGGTAGAAATTCAAATCAAAGCGTTGAGCAAGCTCCTGCTTAGTAGAATCTGGAAGAGAAAACCCATTGAAATACAGTTCATCAATCGTGAATTGAATGTAATTGGAAGGTTCTTCAACAATACTGTAATGCCCGCTAATTTCGATATCAATATCCTCTTTTTTGCCTCGGGCTGTAATCGAATCCTCTTTAAAATCAAACTCGAAGTAGCGAAACATCGGATCATAATCCTGCAAATACTGATTAAGTACCTCTTCTGGAAGTGTGATGGTGTAATTAAAGCCTTTATAGCTTAGGTATTGGCTGTTTTTTTGCAACCAGCCTGGAAGCTCATTCATGGCATATGCAAGTGCTTCAAAATAAGCCTCGACATGCGCGATTCCTTGCTGTTCCCAAAATTGTGTAAGCTGCTTGATTAGCAGCTCAACTCGCTCGGCATCCGTTCTACCGCTTAACTGGTCATCTATTTGCTTCTCAAGCGTTAATACTCGTTCTCGCTGCTGCTGCAGCTCCTGCTCAGCATAAAGGAGCTGTTCATTTTCTGCTGCGAATTGTTCATAAAGGCTTTGCAAATCCCGTTGCTCTTTGATGAACAGATCCAGCACTTCACGATCCTTCGATAAAATATACTCAATCATTTCAAATGAAAACAGGAATTGCTCCAGATTCCTGGATTTTAGCAAGCTTAGGTACAGATCAATTCGTTCTCCCTTATAGTAAGCGACAAGCACTTTGCCAGCTTGCTCGCGTTTCTGCTCAATGTCCATTTCTCGCTCATAGAGACGCAGCTCTGTATCGATAAGCTGCTCCTGCAGGATAAGCTGTCTCGCTTGAATGCGTTCAATTTCTTTATCTATTTCAACAATGGATAGGCTGGATTGCAAGATCTCCTGCAGCTCCTCATCTTCTGACACGAGAGGAGGTGCGGAATATGAAGAGGGTGGCTCTGCGGTTACAACGAGCCTCGACTCTAGCATAAGCGACACAATGACAAGAAGGCAGATCGCAAGCTTCATTAGTTTCCATTTATTCAAAACGTCCGACCCTCCTTATCCTCATTGTATGCACCAGGTTGGACTAATATTTCATAACGCTGAATAGAAAAAGGTCGTACAAGAGGAACTTGTACGACCTTTAGACAACTTAGATGTTTTAGAACGGTATGCTCATCTTGAAGACAGACCAATAGGTGAATCCCACAAACGAGATTGCCATATATCCCCAAAACATCGTTATGTAAGTTTTTTCTGAGAATTTCAAATAGCCAAGAAAAACGAATGCAGCAGCCTGCGCTAGAAATAGCAACGAAAATTCATACATATGACCAGCAAATGCCATCAAACCAATTACAAGGCACCAGAAGCCAAGTACACGATACATACGTGCCATATCGCTACCCCCTTTCTTGTTGAACGACCCAAATTCCTAAATCTCATTATATCGTTAGGTGTGAGAAGTGTAAACTATCCCCATGTCGAAAAAATGAAATTATTTCGTCCGAATTGTGAATTTGTTCATAGTATGTTCAACATTATGAAGTTATATGTATGAGAATTTTTGAAAATGGTTATACAAAATAGTAACCAATAGATTCTATGAACTCTACTAAGAACATAGAGATAAGTAAGTGCCTTTTACGTTAGGAGGTTATAAAAGCATGACAGCAATTAGACAGGACGCATGGACGCCAGATGATGATCTTATGCTGGCAGAGGTTACTTTGCGTCATATTAGAGAGGGCAGCACCCAGCTCTCAGCTTTCGAGGAAGTGGGTGAGCGAATTGGTCGCACATCTGCTGCTTGCGGCTTTCGCTGGAACAGTTTTGTTAGAAAACAATATGAGGAAGCGATTCAAATCGCGAAGCAGCAGCGTCATAAGCGTAATTACATGAAAAAGCAGGCAGCATCATTGCCGCAGGTTTCTTCATTAGTTACTTATGATACGGATGAACGTACTGTGAAATCGGAATCTTCCTCACTAGAGGAAAGTCTATCGATCGACGCCGTAATTCGTTATTTGCGTGAGTGGAAGGTTACGTATCAAGATCTCAGCAGACAAATTCGTAACTACGAAAAATCTCTGAAAGAAAAAGAAGATGAACTACATCGACTTCGTGTAGAAAATGAAAGATTAACAAAAGAAGTAAATATGGTTCAAAATGATTATCATGCTGTGAATGATGATTACAAAACACTGATTCAAATAATGGATCGTGCCCGTCGCTTAACCGTGCTTAATGCTGAGGATGAAAACAAGCCTCGCTTTAAGATGGATGCGAACGGAAATCTCGAACGAATTGAATAAGCTGTTCAAAAAAAGTGCTACTTGAGTAGCACTTTTTTTGTTGTTCCTGTATGCTGATATAGAGGATGAAGCAGGAGATAGGAGAACGTCATGAATATTGATGTCATAGGTTCAGGTTCAATTGGTATGCTAATGGCAGCAAAATTGCTGCAGACACCATATCATGTGCATCTATGGACACGCAGCGAGCAGGCTGCAGCTGTAATACGCAATAGAGGCATTGTCTTACATACGACGGATCATCAAAACCAACACGTATACCATTGTCCTTGCTCTTCCATGGAGCTCATTGTGGAGCAAGATGAGATTCTAGCAGGTCAGCAGGAAGAATGGTATGCCATTATAGCGGTAAAGCAAACCCATATACACGATCAGTTTCTTGAGCAGCTAGATCGACTTGCTAGACTAAGACGCTATCGTGCTATTATGGTCATCCAAAATGGTGTAGGTCATGTGCGAAAAATAGCCAGCATTATGGCGATGCCAATTATTTCGGTCGTAACAAGTGAAGGCGCAAAGCGGCAAGGGCTGAACGAGGTAGTACATGCTGGAAGCGGGACAACTGTACTCGGTGATGAATTAGGTCGAGACAAGGCGCGGTACTACCAGAAAAAATTGGGGAATGCCTTGGAAATAGCAGGATTTACCGTGTTCGTGTCGAAAAACATCAAAGAGCATATTTATCGGAAATTAATGCTGAATGCAGTAATTAATCCATTAACTGCATTATTTAATGTAATGAATGGCGAGCTTCCCGAATCAAGCACCCGACTGGTGCTTATGAAGCAGCTCTTTCAAGAATCGAAGGAGATATTGCTTGAAGAAGAGCCAGCACTAGCGGCGTGTACATTTGACGAAGTATTGGGCATTTGCCAAGCGACAGCAGCCAATACATCCTCTATGAGAGCAGATGTGTTAGCAGGAAGACGAACGGAGATTGCCAGCATCAATGGCGCCATAGCAACAATTGCAGCAACCAACAAGAAAAATGCGCCTCTGAATGAAAGCATGGTACATATCATCGAAGCACTACATCCTGAAAATAAGGAGTGAGCATTCAGAGTTTATGTGGGATATTATTAAATATATATTTTCCGCTATAGCAACGTTTCCTATTTTGCCATTTATTATCGTTTTTATTGGATATGAGTTGTATTCGAAAGATCGCAAACGCTCAATTCGAATGGCGATGGACGTTTCAACTGTATTTTTTATATTAAGTGTAGGAGCCCTATTCAATGAATTGTTCAATAGCGGCTTCGGTTTATACGGCATTATGCTTGCTATGATTATTGGGGCCGGCCTTCTCGGCAATGCGCATTATCGCAAAAATGGCACGATACCATGGAAACGCATGCTTCGCGTCATATGGCGAGTTGCGTTTTTTGTTACCGCGTTTTTATGGCTCGTTCTCATTACATTTGTTCTGCTCAAACTTGCTTTTACAGTGTGAAAATGGTATGAATAGAGCGTCTCTGCTGCTGCAGAGACGTTTTTTTACATCTAACATAATCCATATGTACAACAGTGCTAAGATCATGTATCGTTATCAGAGTGGGCTTCAATCCATTAGAGGAGGTAGAGGAGAAGTGAATGATCTACAGAAATATGAGCTGCCAGTTGCCCAGCAATTGACAGCTGATTATATAGAAGGAAAATCCGGCGTTATTGAGGCTTTATATGGGTATTACAGTGGGCATGAAGCGGATTGGGCGCTTCGTTCGAAGCGTTTGGATGAAAGCAAGGATAAACGGGCTTCATCTGCAGAGCTGGCTGCCGTTTTGCGTTCATATATGAGCAAATATGAACTGAGCGAGCAACAGCAGGCAAATCTTCTGCAAATTGAGCAAGGGGCGCAAGTTGTCGTTGGCGGTCAACAAGCTGGTCTATGGAGTGGGCCGCTGCTAGTGATGCATAAGGCGGTTTCCATTCTGCAGGCTGCCGCTTCTGCAAGCGAGCAGTTGAATCGACCAATTGTACCCGTTTTTTGGATTGCAGGAGAGGACCATGACTGGGACGAGGTTAATCATACATACATCGTTGCCGCTGATCAAAGCTTGAAGAAGCTTAGTCTTGCTAAAACAACAGATGGCCGTACGTCAGTTAGTCGCACCATAATAACTCAGGAACAGTGGCAGGAAGCGATCGCAGAGCTGAATGAACAGCTTCCGGGCTCTGAGTTCAAGGAAGGATTGATTGCACAGCTTAGTACGATTGCAGAGCAAAGCACTTCTCTGTCTGATTTCTTTGCTGCTATGATGCATACGTTGTTTGCGTCATATGGTCTGTTGTTTATTGACTCTGATGCTGAGCAGCTAAGAGCGCTTGAGAAGCCTATGTTTAAGGAAATTTTGAAACACAACGATCAACTGGAAGCAGCGTACGCTGAAGCGGCTTCACAGGTTAAAGAGATGGGGTATACACTCCAGGCCGACGTCAATGCCGGGAGCAGCAATCTATTTGTATTTGCAGAGCAGCTTGGCGGCGACCGTATATTGCTGTACAAATCAGCAGAAGGCTTTCAGGATCGAAAAGGACAGATTCAATACAGCTATCAGCAATTGGAAGAGCTAATCGAAACGAATCCTGCTGCTTTCAGTAACAATGTTCTGACACGACCGCTTATGCAGGACTACGTGTTCCCAGTACTTGCGACCGTGCTTGGTCCAGGTGAAATCTCGTACTGGGCACTAACGGGACGAGCATTCCAGGCGCTTGATATGCAAATGCCGATAATTGTACCTCGAATGTCCTATACGCTTATTGAAGGCATCATTGCTAAAAATATGGATAAATACAGCCTGAGCTTCCATGATGTTATGGGGAATTTCCAGGAGAAGAAGAAGCAATGGCTTCAGGAGCAGGATGAGCTTCATATTAAGGAGCAATTTGAATCTGTTAAACAACAGTTTACGTCGATGTATGCACCGCTTATTGAGTTGGCTGGTTCAATTCAAAGCGGCTTGGTGAAGCTCGGTGAAACCAATATGACGAAAATCGTTGAGCAAATTAGCTACATGGAATCGAAAACGATAGATGCGCAGGAAAAACAGTTCGAGGCAGCAATTAGACAGCTTGATCGCATAGAGCTTGCAATTAAGCCGGGCGGCAAGCCGCAGGAGCGGGTATTGTCGATGATCTCTTACTGGAATCGTTATGATCGTACATGGCTAGATTCCTTAATGCAGGCGCCGTATTCACGGACTGGCGGACATGAAATCGTGAAGCTGTAACTGAATGATAAATAGGAGGATTAAGATGAGTGCAAAAGAAAGAAGTGTAATAACGGATATATCTTTAGCCCCAGAGGGGCGTTTGAAAATTGATTGGGCAAGCTCCCATATGCCTGTTTTGAACCGTGTACGTAAGCAATTTGAAAAAGAGCAGCCATTTAAAGGACTTAAAGTTTCTATTACGCTTCATCTTGAAGCAAAAACAGCTTATTTGGCTAAAGTAATTCAAGCTGGCGGGGCAGAGGTTACGATAACAGGAAGCAACCCGCTTTCTACTCAGGATGATATATGTGCTGCATTAGTTGAGGACGGTATTACGGTATTTGCCAAATACAACCCTTCTCCTGAGGAGTTTAAGCAGCTTAACGTGATGGCGCTTGAAAGCAAGCCTGATCTGATCATTGATGATGGCGGCGATTTTGCTACATTGCTGCACGGCGAATACCCGCAGTATGCTGAAAACCTGCGCGGCGGTGCAGAGGAAACAACGACGGGTATTATTCGACTGAATGCTCTTAAGAAAGAAGGCAAGCTAAGCTTTCCGATGGTAGCTGTAAATGATGCGTACTGCAAATACTTATTCGATAATCGCTACGGAACAGGCCAGTCAGCATTTGACGGCATTATCCGTACGACGAATTTGATGATCGCAGGCAAAACCGTTGTTGTTGCCGGCTATGGCTGGTGCGGCAAAGGTGTAGCGATGCGCGCCAAAGGATTGGGTGCTCAAGTAATCGTAACTGAAATCGATCCAATTAAAGCGGTTGAGGCTTACATGGACGGCTTCTCCGTTATGCCGATGGTGGAAGCAGCTAAGCTGGGTGATTACTTCATTACGGTAACCGGCAATCGTGATATTGTTCGCAGGGAGCATTATGAAGTAATGAAGGACGGCGCGATCTTGTGTAATGCCGGCCATTTCGATGTAGAGGTTAACAAGATTGATCTGGCAGAAATGAGCGTCAGCAAGCGTGTTGTTCGTCGCAATATCGAAGAATATACGATGGAAGATGGACGCAAGTTTTACTTGCTGGCAGAAGGACGCCTTGTAAACCTGGCAGCTGGAGACGGACATCCTGCGGAAATTATGGATATGACGTTCGCCTTGCAAGCGCTGGGCTTGAAATACGTTAATGAAAATTATCAATCAATGGGGAACGACGTAGCGAAAGTGCCGTATGAAATCGATCAGCAAGTTGCGCGCTACAAGCTTGAAGCGCTAGGAATGAGTCTTGATCAATTAACAGACACGCAAATCGCGTATTTAGATAGCTGGAAATAATTACAACAGAATATTTTTAATAAATCCTGCTAACATTAGCAGGATTTTTGTTTTAGGTGGCGAATTATTCTCACTGAGTGGTGGAAAGTGGGGGAAAGTGGAGTAAAAAGGGGAAGGAGTGGAGCGAAATTATGTTTATGGGAGAATATCAGCATACGATCGATGAAAAAGGTCGGCTTATTATCCCTGCCAAATTTCGTGATCAGCTCGGAACCACCTTTATTGCAACGCGAGGCCTCGATAACTGTTTATTCGTTTACCCGGAAAGTGAGTGGACGATTTTGGAGCAGAAATTAAAAGCACTTCCATTGATGAAATCAGATGCACGTGCGTTTACACGCTTCTTCTTCTCGGGTGCTACCGAATGTGAGCTGGACAAGCAAGGACGGGTTAATATTCCGCCACATCTACGTGAATATGCCAAGCTTGAGAAGGATTGTATGGTGCTTGGCGTATCGAATCGGGTTGAGGTATGGAGTAAATCAACTTGGGAAGGCTATTATCAACAATCTGAGGAAGCCTTTAATGAGATTGCTGAAAAGCTCGTAGACTTTGATTTTAATTTCTAGCATGACAACGAGAATTGGGGGATGTAGGTGTTTGCGCACACAACTGTACTATTGAATGAAGCTGTAGAAGGCTTGAATATTAAGCCGGATGGCATATATGTGGATTGCACCTTGGGTGGTGCGGGGCACAGCTCTCTTATCGTAGAGCAGCTGGGCCAGCATGGACGACTGATCGCGTTTGACCAGGATGATTGGGCGCATGAGAATGCGAAGCAGCGACTTGCTCCACATTTGGATAAAGTAACACTTGTACGCAGCAATTTTCGCTATCTGGAAGAGGAACTGCTGAATTGCAATGTGCCTGTAGTAGATGGTGTGCCGCAGGTGGACGGCATCTTGTTTGATCTTGGTGTTTCAAGTCCGCAGCTGGACGAAGCTGAGCGGGGCTTCAGCTACAATCACGATGCGCCGCTCGATATGCGAATGGATCGCGAGCAGGAGCTGACCGCTTATCATATTGTAAATGAATGGGAAGAACGTGAACTTTCTCGCATTCTGGATCGGTATGGGGAAGAAAAATTTGCCCGCAACATCGCTCGCTCGATTGTGAAAAATCGGCAGTCTGGACCGATCACTTCAACTGCAGTGCTCGCTGAAATCGTGAAAAATGCTATTCCGGCAGCTACTAGAAGAACGGGTGGACATCCTGCCAAGCGCTCGTTTCAAGCGTTGAGAATTGCGGTTAATGATGAATTGGGTGCAGAGGAGACAGCATTAGAGGCGGCAGTACGCTGCACAGCATCAGGAGGCAGAATTTCCGTTATTACCTTTCATTCTCTGGAGGATCGAATCTGCAAGCAGACCTTTGCCAAATACGTTGAAAAATGTACATGCCCGCCTGACTTTCCGATGTGTGTCTGTGGAAATGAAGGGGTACTGAAATTAGTGAATCGAAAGCCAATCGTACCGAGTGACGCAGAGCTGGAAGCGAACCCTCGTGCTAGATCGGCTAAATTAAGAGTTGCAGAAAAGCTGTAGGGGGGAATATTCGTGGCCTATCATTATGGAAATCTAGCAGTAAAACCAAAGCGTAAGCAGCAAGAAGAATACGTCATTCGAGAAACGAGAAAAAAAGTAGTAAAAAGAAAATCAATACCAGTAGGAGAAAAACTGCTCTATCTAATGACGGTGCTAGTCTGCGTGATCGTCGCTAGTATAATCATTTCTAGGTATGCGGATATTTATAATATTAACCTACATATCAAGCAGGTCAATAGTGAGATGCAGAGCATGCAGCTTGACGTGCAGCAGCTAGAGCGAGAGGTTCAAACCTTAAATGATCCCGAGCGCATTCGCAAATATGCTGAGTCGCAAGGGATGTATAGCAGCCTTGAATCCGGTATCGTCGTTAAAAAGTCCGATGTTCTTGAAGGGACAGCAAGGGTGGAATAGAAAGTGAAGACGATGATAAAGCGAATGAAATTGCGCACATTGACACTGGGAGGGCTGATTACCCTCCTTTTTCTTTTTTTAATTTTTCATCTCTATAAAACTCAAATTGTTGAAGGGGCCAAATGGCTGGAGCTCGCCGAGAAACGCTGGTCAACATCTGAAACCTTCCAGGCTAAGCGTGGAACCATTACCGATCGTGATGGCAATGTGCTTGCGATGGACGCATTGGCCTACAATGTATCTATTAATCCGCGAGTCATTCATGAGCATGGCATGCAGGATAAAGTTACAGATGCACTGACCTCTATTTTAGAGGTAAGCAAGGACTATATTCAAGGTCATCTGAATGCGAAACGAGATGACGGCTCTTATTTTGCCAATCGCGAGCTGCGTCAAGGAGGCTGGCAAATTGAAAAGGAAAAGGCTGATTTGCTTCGTGCTTTTTCTGATGAATTGAAAAAGGAGCTGTCTGACAAAAAGCTCGGCAGTGATACCGGCATCTATTTGTCTGAAACCTATGAACGATTGTATCCTCGTCATGAATTGGCCTCGCAAATCATCGGGTATATTAGCCTCGATGGCGAAAACAAGATAGGGATGGAATCCACCTTCAATGACATATTGGAAGGCCAAGATGGCTATATATCCTATCAGAAGGACGGTCAGCGTGTACAGATCGTTGGTAGTGATGTCGAGTATGTTGCACCGAAGGACGGTCAGACGATTCAGCTTACGCTAGACGGCGAGATCCAAAACTATGCTGAAATTGCTTTGCGTAATGTCGTTGAGAAATATTCACCGAAAAGTGCAACGGCGATTGTTGCGAATCCGAAAACGATGGAAATTTTGGCGATGGCTAATATGCCTGAGTTCAATCCGAATGAATATTGGAAGAGCGCAGACAACTATGCGGCTATGTACAACCACGCTGTAGGCTCGCTTTATGAGCCAGGCTCAACCTTTAAAATTGCTACGCTTGCTGCTGCTATTGAGGAAGGCGTATTCGATCCAACTGAAGAGTACCAATCTGGTAGCATCAAGGTTGCGGGCGACCCTACGCCAATCAATGACCATAATCGAGTCGGCTGGGGAAAAATCAGCTTCCTGGAAGGCTTGAAATATTCCAGTAACGTTGCTTTTGTTAAACTCGGCTACGAGCGTTTAGGCGGTGAAAAGCTGAGAGAGTACTTTACGAACTTTGGCTTCGCTCAGAAAACCGGCATTGAAGTACCGAACGAGGCGGTTGGTACGATTCGCTTCCAATATCCGCGTGATATCGCGGCAGCGACATTCGGACAGGGCGTCGTTCTCGTAACACCGATCCAGCAAATTGCCGCGGTTGCAGCAGTTGCCAACGGCGGTGAGCTAATGAAGCCGTATCTTGTTAAAAGTGTTACCGATCCTGTAACGAAGACAACGACCGTAACCGAACCAACAGTCGTAAGACGTGTCATTTCTGAGGGAACGTCGAAGCTAGCTGGTGAGTATTTGGAGCAGGTAGTATCTGACCTTGAGAAAGGTACTGGTCGTAATGCATATATTGAAGGCTATCGTGTAGCGGGGAAAACAGGTACTGCGCAAAAGGTTGTCAACAACCAATACGCATCGGACAAGTTTGTTGTCTCCTTTATCGGCTATGCTCCGGTAGAGGACCCACAGCTCATTGTGTATGTCATCATTGATGAACCGAATGATCCGCTCGCTGGCGGTGGTGCAGTTGCCGCTCCTGTATTCCGTGAAATTATGCTGAAAAGCTTGCGTAAGCTGGAAATCGCGCCAAGCTATGAGGTAACGCAGAATCATTCTGACGATGAAGATGCAGCTCCAACAGTTGCGATGATCAAAGTTCCTGATGTGACAGGGATGAAGGGCGCGCTTGCGAAGGAGAAGCTGAAGGTAACGGGATTAAAGCATGAATTTATTGGTGATGGTGTTATCATCGAACAGCAAATTCCTGCTGCGGGATCGCTAGTGCATCCTTCACAGTCGATATATCTGGTAACAGAGCAGCAGGAAAAGCTCGTTGTCCCTGATCTGATCGGTGCTTCTCTGCGCGATGCAGTGGAAATTACCGCCCTGCTAGGGGTGAAGCTGAAAATAGAGGGCAGCGGCTATGTATATGAGCAGCAGCTTATTGAGGACAAGGGCACAAGGACGCTAACGGTCAAGCTGAAGCCGCTTGTTGAATCGGACTATGTGCAACCTGTGCAATCAAGCGACTCTGATTCGCAACAAGGAGAAGAGCAATCTGGCCAGGAGCAAACTTCTACTGAGGAAGATTCAGACAATCCTGCATCTGAAGACAACGCTGACGAGCAACCTACCTCTGATGACGAAGGCGGGAATGACTCAGCGCAAGCATAATGAATGAGGAGATGGCCGACAAGGTCATCTCCTTGTTTTGTTTTGTCCACGTACAAGTTCTATCTTGTCCTATGGTTGAATACGCATGAAGAGAGAGCAATCAGGAGCATCATGTAGATTCAACGATAGGGGGATCGTGATGAAAGTTTCAAATGTGACCGTAAGAAGACGATTATTTATCATCCTTATGATAGCGATCGTAGCATTTATCGGTTTAATTGTACGTCTTAGCTATGTGCAATTAATAAAAGGGTCGGAGCTGTCAGCGAAGGCAGAGGATTCATGGCGGCGAGATATTCCATATGTGGCAAAGCGTGGTGAAATCTGGGATCGCAATGGTGTGCGTCTCGCCTACAATATTAGTACACCTACGGTATGGGCTATTCCTGTTCAAGTAAAAGACAAGGAAGGTACTGCTAAAACGCTTGCTCCAATGCTTGATATGTCAGAAGAGGATGTACTGCAAAAAGTATCTAAAAAAGAAATGATCATTAGGCTTGGTCCAGGCGGAAGAAAGATGACGCCTGAGCAAGCTGCTGAAATACGGGCACTGAATTTGCCGGGGATTGTAGTAGCAGAGGATAATAAGCGCTATTATCCATACGATCAATTGGCGGCTCATATGCTCGGATTCACTGGAATTGACAATCAAGGTTTGACAGGGCTTGAGCTGACGCATGACGACAAGCTGACAGGCGTTGGCGGAATGGTGAGCTTCCTCTCAGATGCAGCGGGGCGTCAAATGCCTAACTCATCTGATACGTACGTAGAGCCGCATGAAGGACTAACCTTGCAGCTAACGCTTGATCAGCAAATTCAGACGGTAATGGAGCGAGAGCTGGATCAAGCAATGACCGGACTAAACGCAGATGCCGTTATTGCCATTGCGATGAACCCGAATACTGGCGAAATATTAGGCATGGCTAGTCGGCCGGGCTTCAGCCCAAGCAATTATCAGCAAGTAGATCCAGTCGTTTATAATCGCAATCTGCCTATTTGGATGACCTATGAGCCAGGTTCAACCTTCAAAATTATTACACTTGCTGCAGCGTTGGAGGAGAAGAAGGTAGATTTGATGAATGAGCGCTTTTATGATGGCGGTGCGGTTGAAATTGGCGGAGCAAGACTGCGTTGCTGGAAAAAGGGGGGGCATGGCAGTCAAACCTTCCTTCAAGTTGTTGAGAATTCCTGCAACCCCGGGTTTGTTGAGCTAGGCAATCGTCTTGGCAAGGATAAACTGTTCGAATATATTCGCAATTTTGGCTTTGGCTCAAAGACGGGCATCGATATTGGCGGCGAGGAGAACGGAATCCTGTTCAAGCTTAGTCAGGTTGGCCCTGTTGAGCTTGCCACAACCGCATTT
Organism: Paenibacillus septentrionalis; assembly: GCF_042659865.1. Classification (NCBI taxonomy): domain Bacteria; kingdom Bacillati; phylum Bacillota; class Bacilli; order Caryophanales; family Paenibacillaceae; genus Paenibacillus; species Paenibacillus septentrionalis. The sequence continues at coordinate 404,055 of NZ_JBHSTE010000001.1, read as the reverse complement.
GGTCAGGGGGTATCGGTTACACCGATTCAACAGATTACTGCGGTCTCAGCCGCCATCAACGGAGGTACCTTATACAAGCCATACGTGACCAAGTCGTGGATTAATCGGGAAACAGGCGAGGTTGTCCAAGAGGTAGAGCCGACGGTTGTACGGGAGGTTATCTCCGAAGAAACATCGAAGCAGGTGCGAGAGGCGCTGGAGAGCGTCGTAGCGCTTGGTACAGGTAGAAATGCGTTTATAGACGGCTATCGTGTTGGCGGCAAGACAGGGACCGCTCAGAAGGTTGTGAATGGACGTTATTCAACGACCGAGCATATTGTCTCCTTTATCGGCTTCGCCCCAGCGGATGATCCGCAGATCGTCGTGTATGTAGCTGTCGACAATCCCGAGGGCATTCAGTTCGGCGGCGTTGTTGCAGCACCGATAGTCCGTAACATATTAGAGGATTCCCTGCAAATTTTAGAGGTGCCCAAGCGTGAAAAGCAAATTGATCGCTTATACCGTTATGGCGAAACGCCAGTCGTTACCGTTCCGAACTTAATCGGGAAAACGATCACTGAAATTTACGAGGATTTGAATATGAACTTCAACCTGACTAGCGCGGGTTCCGGAAATACCGTGATTAAGCAGGCACCTGCTGCCGGAGAGCGTGTGGAGCGAGGCTCGACTATCCGCATTTATTTGGGAGATGAGTCGGATTTACCAGAGGGTGCGGTGCATCACCACAATTAATCGACCAAGTTATAAAGTGGCATAAGCGAGAGAAAATAGCGGAACCTTTCCTCTGATTCTCTCGCTTGCCGTTTCACATGCTATAATAAAAGAGCATGTTTCAGAGTCTATCTACATAATTGTTAAAAATAGCTATTGAATTGGCAAGCTATTGCGGGGTAGTATATTGTTCGGGCTATGTAGTTGGAAATCATTAGGCTCAGCATGTAGATCATGAAGAAGGAGTTAATGACATTGATAACAAGAACGATTGCGCAGCTGGTTGATATGAGCGGTGCAATATATAAAGGTGAGCATCGTGATCGCATCATAAAAGGTGTTAAGACTGATTCAAGAGCAGAGGCGGGTGAACTGTTTGTTCCATTAAGCGGTGAACGTTTTGATGGGCATCAGTTTATTCAGCAGGCAATTGAAACTGGTGCAAAGGCAGCGCTTTGGAAAAAAGGGGTTGCTGTGCCTGAGGAGCTTGCTGATTTTCCGCTGCTGTATGTTCGCGATCCTCTTGCTGCGCTGCAAAAGCTGGCGATGAGTTATCGAAGCGAGCTGTTTACTCGCGTTGTCGCAATTACAGGAAGCAATGGCAAGACGACGACTAAGGATATGACCGCTGCCCTGCTTGGCACAGCCTACAAGGTTAGCAAGACGGCAGGCAATCTGAATAACCATATCGGCTTGCCGCTTACCATATTGGCGCTTGAAGAGGATACAGATGTAGCAGTTGTTGAGCTTGGTATGAGTGGCTTTGGCGAAATCGAGCTGCTGACTAAAATTGCCCAGCCTGATGTCGCTGTTATTACAAACATCGGGGATGCGCATTTGCTTCAGCTTGGAAGCCGAAGGGGCATTGCCCAGGCAAAGCTTGAAATTGTTCAAGGCTTGGGGGATGAAGGAGTATTCCTATATAACGGGGATGAGCCACTTTTAGAGGAAGAAATGGCGAAGCTGCTCATTCCAAGCACAATTGAGAAAAAAACGTTTGGACTACAGGAAAAGCATGTCTGGTCAGCTGCCAACATTGAGCTGGATCCATTTCAAAGCAGCTTTGACGTGCTCTATTTGGGCAAGTCTTGTAGTGTGGGACAGCAACAAATCATGATCCCTGGACGTCATAACGTAAGCAATGCCTTAGCGGCGATCGCGGTCGCAAGACTGTTTGGCGTGTCGGCTGAGCAGATCAAGGAAGGCTTTAAGGCAATGCAGCTTACCGGGATGCGGATTGCACCTGCTAAAGCGTATAATGGCGCAACTCTGCTCAATGATGCATACAATGCCAATCCGACTGCGATGAAGGCCGCAATTGATCTGGTAGCCAGCTTGTCTGGATTCCGAAAAAAATGGGTTGTGCTTGCTGATATGCTTGAGCTGGGTCCAGACGAGATACAGCTTCACCGCGAAATGGGCGAATATGCTGATGCAACTAAGGTGGATGCCGTTATTACATGCGGTCCGCTTGGCAAGCATATCTCCGAAGGCGCAGCTGCTTCATTTAACGATAGCGAGCAGCGCAGTCATTTTGATACAAAGGAAGAGCTTATCGCCTGGCTGCTGCCTCGTGTAATGCCGGAGGACCTCGTGCTGGTCAAGGGCTCGCGAGGTATGAAGATGGAGCAGGTTGTCGAAGCTTTGGAAAAGGGGTGAGTGTATGGACATGGTGGTCATTTTATTATCATTAGGCGTTTCTTTCATACTAGCAGTCTTATTCGGACCATTGTTCATACCGCTATTAAGACGTTTGAAGTTTGGGCAGCAGATTCGTACAGACGGACCGCAAAGTCATTTGAAAAAAAGTGGAACGCCTACGATGGGCGGCATCATTATTATGCTTGCTTTGCTCATTACGTTTATCAAGTTTGCAGATAAATCCGATGAATTTTGGGTGCTGCTGACCGCATCGCTTGGGTTCGGCATTGTCGGGTTTTTGGATGACTATATTAAAATCGTATTCAAGCGCTCGCTTGGACTAACAGCAAAGCAAAAGCTTGCAGGTCAGCTGATTTTCTCAATTATTGTATGCTGGCAGCTTTTCAATATGGGGCACAGCACGGAGCTGCTGATTCCAGGCACATCCGTTGGCATTGATCTTGGCTGGCTTTATTATCCGTTTGTTGTCATCATTATGTTTGCAGCGAGCAACTCGGTCAACTTTACAGACGGTGTCGATGGACTGCTGGCAGGAACAAGCGCCATAGCCTTCGGTGCCTTTACGATTGTTTCCCTAACGGTAGTGGAATATGATGCAGCTATTTTCTCGGCTGCAATGGTTGGTGCCGTGTTAGGCTTTCTAGTCTACAATGCACACCCGGCTAAGGTGTTCATGGGGGATATGGGCTCGCTTGGCATCGGCGGCGGTATTGCCGCTGTTGCGATATTGACCAAGACAGAGCTGCTTCTGATTTTGATTGGCGGTGTTTTTGTATTGGAAATGCTGTCTGTCATCATTCAGGTGACATCCTTTAAACTCCGGAAGAAGCGCGTTTTCAAAATGAGTCCGATCCATCATCATTTTGAGCTTTCCGGCTGGTCGGAATGGAAGGTTGTTACGGTGTTCTGGTCAGTAGGTCTATTGCTTGCTGTGCTAGGACTATTGTTTGTGATATAGATATAGGCTACGGTTCTCGCAAGGCGGGAACCTTTTCAGCTATATAGGTAGGTTCAAAAGCTCGGCTTTGATGACGATGTGAAGCGTTGGAGATTATTCGACGGCGAAGCTTGAATTCATCGGGATTTTCCGATGCTCACGTACCAAAAACGTACGCTCCGCTTCTCAAATCCCTAGCTTCATTCAATCTTCTTGGTCCTGAAAGTAGAGCTTTTGAACCCTGATTTGAAAAGGTAGGTTCAAAAGTCCGGCTTTGATGACGATGTACTACTGAAAGCTTACTCGACGGCGAATATGTCACGCTACCGAAGGCTCCGGTGCTCACGTAGCTTGTGCCTACGCTGCGCGCCTCGCCTTCTAGTATCGTGCCATCTTCTTGGTCCTGAAAGCCGAACTTTTGAACCCTGATTTGAAAAGGTAGGTTCAAAAGTCCGGCTTTGATGACGGTGTGAAGCGCTGGAGATTATTCGACTGCGAAGCTTGAATTCATCGAGGGAACATGCTTCCGAGGTATGTTTTCTGCGAAAACATTGTAGCTCACGTACCAAAAACGTACGCTGCGCGCCTCGCCTTCTAGTATCGTGCCATCTTCTTGGTCCTGAAAGCCGATCCTTTGAACCCTGATTTGAAAAGGTAGGTTCAAATGTCCGGCTTTGATGACGATGTGAAGCACTGGAGATTATTCGACTGCGAAGCTTGAATTCATCGGGATTTTCCGATGCTCACGTACCAAAAACGTACGCTCCGCTTCTCAAATCCCTAGCTTCATTCAATCTTCTTGGTCCTGAAAGCCGAGCCTTTGAACCCTGATTTGAAAAGGTAGGTTCAAATGTCCGGCTTTGATGACATTGTGAAGCGTTGGAGATTATTCGAGGGTGAATATGTCACGCTACCGAAGGGTTATGCTTCCGAGGTATGTTTTCTGCGAAAACATTGTATCTCACGTACTCAAAACGTATGCTGCGATTTTCCAATCCCTACTTCGTCCAAGTTTCTTGGTGCTGAAAGTCGAATTTTTGAAACTTTTTGAGTTAAAAGTCCAACAACTTTTGAACATACTATCCGTACATATTGTCAAAGAGAGGTCGTTATTATATGAAGCATCCAACCCAGTATAAAAATAAAAAAATAGTCGTGCTAGGTTTGGCAAGAAGCGGGGTCAGCGTCGCGAAGCTGTTTCATCAGCTGGGGGCAGTTGTGACGGTTAATGATCGCAAATCTCGCGAGCAATCTCCTGAGGCTGACGAACTGGAGGCGCTCGGCATAGAGGTCATATGCGGACATCATCCTGACGATCTTGTGCAGGAAGATACCGCTTTGCTAGTAAAAAATCCAGGAATACCTTACTCTGCTCCTCCTATCGAGCGGGCAAAGCAATTAAAAATAGAAATTATAACAGAAGTAGAAGTAGCATATTGGATTAGCGAGGCTCCGATTATTGGCATCACAGGCTCCAACGGCAAGACGACAACAACGACGCTGATTGGCGAGCTGCTATCGGCGGCCAAGCTTCAGCCTGTTGTCGGCGGTAATATTGGCTTGCCGCTCTGTGAGATTGCACTAGAGGTGACGAAAGAGCAGTGGATTGTTGCTGAGCTTAGCAGCTTTCAACTGAAGGGGACCGTTGCGTTTGCACCGAAGATTGCGCTTATCTTGAATTTGGCAGAAACTCACCTTGATTATCATGGGGATATGCAGGATTATATTCAGTCAAAGGCGAAAATATTAGAGAACCAGACAGAGGACGATATCGCTGTTTTGAATTGGGATGATCCAGTTACGAAGGCGTTAATCTCCTCCTGTAAAGGAAGAAGCTTTCCGTTCTCGATTTATGACACGCTGGAGCAAGGGGTTTATATTGATCCGCCATTTGCCCCGATACAAGCTGGAGATCCGTTGCCTAACGCAGCTGAGGAAGCATCAATTCGCAGCATCGTATATCGCATGTCTTCTGATGACGAGCCGCAGCGCTTAATGCCGCTGGAGCGCTTGGGCATTCCAGGGCGGCATAATGCTGCCAATGCGATTGCAGCGATCGCAGCATGCCTGGTGGCGGGTGCTGAGCCGTCTGCCTTGGTAGAGCCGCTGGAGCAATTCCGAGGTGTGGAGCATCGCCTCGAATATGTGCGTCAGCTGGAGGGTGTGTCGTACTATAATGATTCAAAGGCAACCAATGCAACTGCGACGACGATGACCATTCGCTCGTTGTCAGCGCCTATCGTGCTAATAGCAGGCGGATTGGATCGCGGCTCGGACTATATGGAGCTGCTTCCCATTTTGCGAGATCGCTTAAAGGGACTTGTGGCAATTGGTGAAACCCGCAAGAAGCTTGCGTCAGTTGCAGAACTGGCAGGTTTAGAAGCGGTGCAGATCGTCGAACCTAAAGCTAGTGCCGAGGAAACGCTTGATGAAGCGGTTAAGCTTGCGGCAAAGCTGGCTGACAAGGGAGATATTGTACTGCTGTCGCCTGCTTGCGCAAGCTGGGATATGTTTTCTTCCTATGAACAAAGAGGAAGCATGTTTAAGAAATCGGTGCATACCTTGTAAGTAGGGGGCTAGTCCCTACTTCATTTGTGTAGAGGTGTGTATGATATGGTGAAGGCTCGCTCTGCCCCAGACATTTGGCTGCTCATATCCATTCTGATGATTTTAGGTATTGGGCTAATGATGGTGTATAGCGCCAGTGCAGTAAAAGCTTTTCATGAATTTGGCGATCAATTTTACTTTCTAAAGCGTCAAGCCATTTTTGCTGGGCTAGGTTTGGTTTCGATGCTGTTTTTATCTCGTATTCATTATACGATGTGGAAAAAGTGGGCTCCGATCATGCTAATCGTATGCTTTGGCCTACTGCTGCTCGTTCTTATACCGGGTGTTGGGGTTGTACGCGGTGGCGCGCGCAGCTGGCTTGGAATCGGCTCCTTCGGTATTCAGCCATCTGAATTTATGAAGCTTGCGATGATTATTTTTTTGGCGAAGTGGCTCTCGATTGAACAGCAAAAAATTACTCACTTTACGAAGGGATTGTTGCCGCCGCTTGGTCTTGTATTTCTCGCTTTCGGCTTAATTATGCTGCAGCCGGATTTGGGAACCGGGGCCGTTATGGTTGGCGCGTCCATGATTTTGATCTTTACTGCAGGAGCAAGACTGATTCATCTCGGCGGACTTGCAATGATTGGTGTAGTCGGTTTTGTAGGGCTTATTATTGCCGCACCGTATCGCTTAAAGCGTATAACAAGCTTTCTTGATCCGTGGTCCGATCCGCTCGGTGGAGGCTATCAAATTATTCAGTCGTTATTTGCCATTGGTCCGGGTGGTTTAGTTGGCTTGGGACTTGGCGCTAGCCGTCAAAAGTTCAGCTACTTGCCTGAACCGCAAACGGATTTTATTTTTTCCATTTTGGCAGAAGAGCTTGGCTTTATTGGAGGCGCAACGCTTATTCTGTTGTTTTTGATTGTTGTTTGGCGAGGGGTGCGCACTGCGATTTCGGCGCCGGACACATTTGGAAGTCTGATGGCAATAGGCATTACGAGCATCATTGGTGTACAGGTGCTGATTAATATTGGCGTTGTTATCGGAATGATGCCTGTTACAGGGATCACGCTGCCGCTCGTAAGCTACGGCGGATCATCGTTAACCCTTTTATTAACAGCTCTTGGCATTTTGCTCAATATTTCTCGGTATTCGAGGTGAAAGACATGAAAATTTTGTTGACAGGCGGAGGTACTGGAGGTCATATTTACCCAGCCTTGGCGATTGGTCAATATTTGAAGCAGCAGGATTCATCAACCGAGCTGTTATACATTGGAACAGACAAGGGAATGGAGAGCAAGATCGTCCCGAAAGCGGGCATTCCTTTTGAAAGTATAGAAATTACAGGTTTCAAGCGGAAACTGTCCTACGATAATGTACGGACAGTTATCCGTTTTTTACAGGGGGTATCACGCTCGAAGCAGCTGATCAAGCAATTTCAGCCAGATGTTGTTGTAGGCACTGGCGGCTATGTATGCGGGCCAGTCGTCTATGCGGCTGCCCGTTTAGGCGTGCCCACCTTTATTCATGAGCAAAATGCGATACCAGGACTGACGAATAAATTTTTGACGCGATTCGTTTCGCATGTAGGCGTCAGCTTCGAGGATTCTCTCGCAGCCTTTGCCAAAGCCAAGCAGGTGAGCTTTACAGGCAACCCTTGCGCTTCTCAAGTGCTGGAGGCCATTCCTGGTCGCGGAAGAGCCTCGCTTGAGCTGGGTCCTAACCAGCGTTATGCATTGATTGTAGGCGGCAGCAGAGGTGCTAAAGCGCTAAATGAAGCAGTTATTGCTATGGCTGAAGAGGAAGAGCAGCTGCAGAAGCTGAAGCAATTTGTGATTGTATTCGCAACAGGTGATACGTATTATGAGGGTACGCATGAGCGACTGAGGTCAACGGCCGCTTATCAGAGCGGTACCATCAAGCTGCTCCCGTATATTAACAATATGGCAGAGGTGCTGACGGATGCCTCGATCGTCGTAAGTCGTTCTGGCGCATCCTCGCTTGCTGAAATTACTGCGCTTGGCAAGCCGTCGATCCTTATTCCGTCGCCTAATGTGACGAATAACCATCAGGAGGCTAATGCACGCAGTCTGGAATCAGTAGGCGCAGCGGAAATTATTTTGGAGCGTGAGCTGAGCGGCAGCTCGCTAATTGACAGAATGTCGGCGTTGCTGCTTGATGATCATCGTCTTGCAAAAATGTCGCAGGCCTCGCAGTTTCTAGCAGTTCCTGATTCAGCCAGTCGCATTGCACTGGCACTTAGTAGAATTACAACAAATCGGTAAGATCGCTTTGGGCGATTGTCACATAAATGAGCGATGAGGCATAAGATACCGTATAATTCGTGATCAGAACTATGCGGCGCCTGTGTTTACGCTCATTGAACTGTGATTGCCATGAGAATATGTGCAGCTATTCTCAAAAGGAGGAGAACATAATGAATCTATTTATAGAGGAGCTTGAAGAGCAAAATGTTGGGGAATATCTCTTCAATGAACCACTATCCAAGCATACAACATGGAAGATTGGCGGCAATGCTGATCTGATGGTTATTCCTCGAGGCAAGGAGCAGCTCATCACGCTAATCCAACTGCTTAACAAGCATCAGCTGCCGTGGACGACAATTGGCCGCGGCTCCAATATGCTAGTAGGCGATAAAGGGATTCGTGGCGTCGTAATTAAGCCGGGTGAAGGGCTTGATTATGTTCGCTTTGATGGCACTACGGTAACTGCTGGAGCGGCGTATTCCTTCATTAAGCTTGCCGTTACTGCTGGCAGACAGGGACTTGCTGGACTGGAGTTTGCTGGAGGCATTCCTGGAACGGTTGGTGGCGCTGTCTATATGAACGCTGGCGCGCATGGATCTGATGTATCACGTATTTTCAAGTCAGCTGAGATTGTACTGTCAAACGGAGAATTGGTTACTTATTACAGCGAAGATATGAATTTCTCATATCGCCATTCCATTTTACAGGAGATGTCAGGCATTGTCGTGGAAGCTACCTTCGAGCTTGAAAAGGGCGACCGCGAAGCGATATCTGCTGAAATGGCGCGGCATAAGGAACGAAGATTGCAAACACAGCCTTTGAAATCGGCAACGTGCGGCAGTGTGTTTCGCAATCCGCCGGGGGATTACTCGGCACGGTTAATTGAGGAGGCTGGCCTCAAAGGGTTCCAATGTGGAGGAGCACAAGTATCCGAGCTTCATGCCAATTTTATCGTCAACACAGGACAGGCGACAGCTAATGACGTTCTCGCTCTAATTACTCACATACAAGGCGTTATTAAGGAGCGCAATGGTATCCTCTTAATTCCTGAAGTATTGGTGGTGGGCGAGCGGTAATTCGGAGGTGATACATTGGACAGATTGGTGATCGAAGGCGGCAAGCCTTTATCAGGAACTGTTATAATCCAAGGTGCCAAAAACGCGGTGCTGCCGATTATGGCTGCCAGTCTGCTGGCTGAAGGAACAACCGTACTAGAAAATGTTCCTCATTTATTGGATATCGAGGTTATGATCTCGATTTTACGTGAGCTCGGTTGTCGAGTTGAGCATAAGGGAAGTACGATTATCATTGACACAACAGGAGCATCTGCCTCGCATGTGCCCGAAGGGCTTATGAAGCGAATGAGGTCATCCATCTTCTTGATGGGGCCGCTTTTAGCGAAGTATGGCAGGACGCAAGTGTATCAACCAGGAGGGTGTGCAATCGGGGAACGGAAAATTGACATCCATCTGGAAGGTTTGAAGGCGCTGGGCGCATTGATCGAAGAAACGGGCAATTCGATCATATGCACGGCTGATCAATTGAAGGGCGCTGATATTCATCTGCATTTTCCGAGTGTAGGAGCAACGGAAAATATTATGATGGCGGCAGTGCTTGCTGAGGGTCGTACGACGATAACAAATGCTGCACGCGAGCCGGAAATACAAGATCTTCAGCATTTTCTCAATGCGATGGGCGCCAAAGTGCTTGGTGCTGGAACAGACACCATCACGATTGACGGCGTAACATCCTTAAAGCCGTGCGAGCACCGTGTGATCCCGGATCGTATAGTAACAGGAACGCTAATGATAGCCGCTGCTGCAACAAGAGGTCAAATCACGCTGCACAAAACTCAGCCTAGTCACATTACATCACTTATTCATGTGATGAGACGTGCAGGTGTTCAAATTCAGGTTGATGGTGATATAATTAAAATCGATAGTCGCGTGCGAAGCAAGGCTGTCGAAAAAATTGTAACTGCACCATACCCTGCCTTTCCTACAGATCTTCAATCCCAAATGATGGTGATGCTGGCGCTCGCAGATGGTGTGAGTGTCATCAAGGAAACGATCTTTGAAGGCAGATTGAAGCATGTGGATGAACTGGCAAGGATGGGTGCTGACATTAGAGTTGATATGAATACAGCCTATATTCGAGGTGTGCCTCGATTATATGGTGCAACGGTTGAAGCAACTGACTTGCGGGCAGGAGCGGCGCTTGTTATAGCAGGGCTTGCCGCACAAGGAAGAACAGTAGTAGAGCGTATTCATCATATTGATCGTGGATATGAACGAATCGAAGATACGCTGTCCTTGTTAGGTGCCCAAATAACGAGATTAACAGCACTTTCCAAAAATGAATCCTACGCGCAGTAGACTTTGGAATGATAATCGGCTTCCTCATCTTTGGTGAGGAGGCCGCGTTGTGTTAAGGAGTGGACGAGCATGCACATGCAAACGGATTTGCCGGTGCTTAAAGAGCCAGAACCGAAGAAAAAAAGCAATATTAAGCTCATTTCGATCATCGTTATCTTGTTTCTTGCACTATTAATTATTATATTTTTTAATTCTTCTCTTAGTAAAATTACAGAAGTGCAAATTACTGGCGGTCAATTTATTAGCAGCACGGAAGTCATGAAATATGCTGATGTAAAAGTAGGCGATTCTTTTATTTTTAGCTCATCTCGCAAAATAGAAGCGTCACTACTAAAAAACAGCAGTATTCAGGATGTAACGGTAAAAAAACAGTTTCCTGGCATTATTAAAATTACGGTGCATGAATATAAGGTCGTGGCGTTCGAGCTCTCTGATAATGGAGATCTAATCGCACTGCTCGCAAGCGGTGCAAGCATCGTAACGAATAGTGAGCGTATGCAAATTATGGACAAGCCGATTTTAACAGGCTGGGATCCGGATGATATGAATAAGAAAGAGTTAATGAAGCAGCTGGCAACGATTGATAGTGCGATGCTTTCCGATATTTCGGAAATCTCACCGATTCCGTCGTCTGCTTTTCCAGACCGTATTCTTATTTATACTCGTACAAAATACGAGGTTGTTACAGCAATTAGTTTGCTGAGAGAAAAAATCGGAACGATGAATGGTGTAATCGAAACGCAAGCTCCTGGTAGATTGACGCTGTTGCTCGCGGATACATTTGTTCCATTCGAGCTTGAAATGGAAGAAGAAGAGACGTCAAACCAAGCAAACTAAGTAAAAAGACACTACTCAAGCGGATCAAACAGTGGTAAACTTTTATGTGGGAAACTTTCAAAACATTCTGGTAGAACTTTATGCCTAGCTCTTATATTTTTGATGTTCATAATAGGGTTTTTTACCTAGATTTAATTAAAAGTTTCGAAAATAATGTTGAAAAAAGAGGGAAAGCACAAGATATGTTGAATAGATGATAGTGGGCTTTCCACAATTAGAATGAGAAGGCGATTGAATAACACCTATTCATCGTTACTACTATAAATATTTATTGAAACGGAGGTGCCGCGCAGTGAGCAACGGTGACATAATTGTCAGTTTGGACATCGGTACATCCAAGGTTCGAGCAATTATCGGTGAAATTAACGATGGTGCGATTAATATCATTGGTGTAGGTTCGGCAGATTCTGAAGGAATTCGCAAAGGTGCGATTGTGGATATCGATCAAACCGTCCAATCTATTAAAAATGCGGTTGAACAAGCTGAACGTATGGTAGATATCGAAATTTCCGAGGTGTATGTAGGTATTCAAGGCAACCATATTGGCGTGCAGACGAATCATGGAGTAGTTGCTGTGTCTAATGAAGACCGTGAAATCGGAGAAGAAGATATCGAGCGTGTACTGCAAGCAGCGAAAGTTGTTACCTTACCACCAGATCGAGAAATTATAAACCTTGTACCGAAGCAATATATTGTAGACGGATTGGAAGGTATATCTGATCCACGAGGCATGATAGGTGTAAGATTAGAAGTAGAAGCAACCGTAATAACAGGCGCGAAGTCTGCTGTACATAACCTTGTTCGATGTGTGGACAAGGCTGGCTTGAAAATTAACGGTGTAATTCTGTTAACGCTGGCATCCGGCGTAATGACGCTTTCCAAGGATGAAAAGGAAACAGGAACTGCACTCGTTGATATTGGCGGCGGCTCGACAACGATTGCGATTTATGAAAATGGAGGAATCAGTGCGATCTCCTCATTGCCAATCGGCGGTCAATTTGTTACCAATGATATCGCTTATGGACTTCGCTCACAAAGCGATCATGCTGAGAAGATTAAGCTGAAATTTGGATGTGCTAATGTTGCTGATGCAGCAGAGGAAGTGAAATTCAAGGTCACTCGAATGGGCAGTAATGTCGAGAAGGAATTTTCACAGAAGGATTTGGCGAGCATTATTGAGCCGCGCATGCAGGAAATCTTCCAGCTTATTAAAGCGGAGGTAGCAGCGCTAGGCTACGGTGATAAGGTTGATAGCTACGTGTTGACTGGCGGTTCAGTCACCTTGCCAGGCACACTTGCACTTGCCCAGATAGAGCTTGATGCTAGTGTAAGAATCGCAGTGCCGGATTACATCGGTGTAAAAGATCCATCCTTTAGCAGTGGAGTTGGAATGATACAGTATGTTTCAAAGTACATGGGTGTCCGAGGAGCTAGCACTACTACGAAAAAGCCGGTTAGTCGCAAGGGAAGTACTCCAGCTTCGTCCAAACCCCGTATGTTAGAACGAATAAAAAATATGTTTCAGGAATTTATTTGACAGGGGGAAGAGAGTAGATGTTGGAATTCGACTTAGAACTAGAGCAGCTGGCTCAAATTAAAGTAATCGGTGTAGGTGGCGGTGGCAGCAACGCTGTTAACCGAATGATTGAGAATGGGGTAAAAGGTGTAGAATTTATAACCGTTAATACTGATGCTCAAGCTCTGAATCTTGCAAAATCAGAGCACAAGCTGCAAATAGGAGATAAATTAACACGTGGGCTTGGTGCTGGAGCAAACCCTGAAGTAGGAAAAAAAGCAGCTGAGGAATCTCGTGATCTTATCGCTAATCAGCTGAAGGGCGCAGATATGGTATTCGTTACGGCAGGTATGGGAGGCGGTACAGGTACTGGTGCAGCTCCTGTCATAGCTGAAATCGCTCGCGAATGCGGTGCGCTAACTGTTGGTGTCGTTACTCGACCATTTACTTTTGAAGGACGCAAGCGTTTCGGACAGGCTGAATCAGGCATCGAGGCGCTTAAGGAAAAAGTAGATACGCTTATCGTTATTCCAAATGACCGTTTGCTGGAAATCGTCGATAAAAAGACGCCTATGCTTGAAGCGTTCCGTGAGGCAGATAATGTACTAAGACAAGCGGTTCAAGGCATCTCTGATTTGATCCAAGTGCCAGGACTAATCAACCTTGACTTTGCAGATGTGAAGACAATTATGACAGAGCGCGGCTCTGCTCTGATGGGGATTGGTGTGGCGACTGGCGAAAACCGTGCGGCAGAAGCTGCTCGCAAGGCGATCCAAAGTCCGCTGCTTGAAACTTCAATTGACGGAGCACGCGGTGTCATCATGAACATTACTGGCGGCAGCAACTTGTCCCTTTATGAAGTGAATGAAGCTGCTGAAATCGTAATCTCCGCATCTGATCCTGATGTCAACATGATCTTCGGTGCGATTATCGATGAGGAACTGAAGGATGAGATCAAAGTAACGGTTATTGCGACTGGCTTTGAAACAAAAGCAAGCGAAGCTCCTCCTCGTCGACCAGTAAGTCAAACGAGTGATGCCGGCGAATCAGCAAAAGCACAGTCTTCTAAACCAATCGGCACGAATTTGACGAGTGACTTGGAAATCCCTGCATTTTTACGTCGCAAACAATAGAATAGATTTCATATATAAGAATAGGAATTGAAAAAAGCTTGTTTATAGCAGTTGTGCTGCTATAAACAAGCTTTTTTTCATTGAATAGCCTCTCTTCTTTGACAAAATTAGAGCGAAAGGCGTGACATAAACTGACAGACTTTGGAATAGATATAACCTATACTGTTTACATTGTTCAGGTTAGACAAACGCAATATTAAAGCTGCGGCGGAGTTGAAAATCATGGCTATATATGCAGATATCATCTTTTTAAGAGAGCTGCTAGTAGATGGGATAATACTATTTTTAACTGGTTGGGTTCGAGGTATGAGACCCAAGCCGTGGCGATTGCTGCTTGCTTCTGCATTAGGTGCGATGTATACGCTTGCGATGCTAATTCCAAGTCTGGCCGACATGTATCATTTTTTTATTAAGCTGTTTATTTCATTCCTTATGATCTATATCAGCTTTGGCTATTATTCTCTGCAGACGTATCTTAAAGACTTAGTGAGCTTTTATTTAATCAGCTTTGTGCTCGCAGGCGGCTTGATGGGCATCTATTACATGCTGATGAGCAGCTCGCAGCAGGTGTGGGCCGATCTCATTTTTATTGGCGGCGAAGTGACAACGAAGCTGCAAATGGGAACCTTTTATGTGATTGTATGCAGTCTTATCATTTTTTATTTATGGATGCACTTTGTACGAAGTAAACGGAAGCAGCAGCTAATGGAGCAGCATTTGGCAGAGGTAGAGCTTCATCTTGCTGGACAGGTCGTTCACTGTCAGGGGTTGATTGATACAGGGAATCAACTCTATGATCCTTTAACGAAAACACCAGTTATGATCGTAGAAGTTAAACAGCTGGCACATATGCTGCCATCTGTGCTGGTGGAGCAGTTGAAGCAAGGCAATATGAATGATGTGCTGACAACGATTACCGATCATGCTGAGATGGAAAGCTGGCAGGATCGTATTCGAATCGTTCCTTATCGTGGAGTAAACCGCAATGCTCAATTTATGCTTGCGCTACGACCAGATCTTGTTCGAGTCAAGCATAATGATACCGTTTATGACGCAGTAAAAGTGCTGATAGGCTTTGATGGTGGACAGCTGAGCGCAGATGGTTCTTATCAAGCGATTGTTCATCCATCGCTAATGATCAATCAAACATCATCCGTAGGATAAGGGAGGAGCTTTTCATGCTAGTCAAATATAAATTACGCATGCAGCTTACGTATTATAAGATTTTATTTAAGCTGGGACTGAAATCCGAAACGATTTATTATATTGGAGGCAGTGAGGCATTACCTCCGCCGTTGACTAGAGAAGAAGAGGAATATTTACTCCAGCGATTGCCTTCAGGGGATGAGGCGGTGCGTTCGATGCTAATCGAGCGGAATTTGCGACTTGTCGTGTATATCGCCAGAAAATTTGAAAATACAGGGATTAATATTGAGGACCTTGTATCGATAGGAGCAATTGGCTTGATTAAAGCTGTCAACACGTTTGATCCTGAAAAGAAAATCAAGCTGGCTACATATGCGTCCCGTTGTATTGAAAATGAAATATTAATGCATTTGCGCCGCAATAACAAAACAAGAACCGAGGTCAGCTTTGACGAGCCGCTTAACATCGATTGGGATGGCAATGAGCTGCTGCTTTCCGATGTGCTAGGAACAGAAAATGACACGATATACCGCAATATCGAGGAGCAGGTAGACCGCAAGCTGCTGCAAAAAGCACTGGAAAAGCTGTCTGAGCGGGAGCGGGTCATTATGGAGCTTCGTTTTGGACTAGCAGATGGCGAAGAGAAGACCCAGAAGGATGTGGCGGATATGCTTGGCATATCGCAATCCTACATCTCACGCCTTGAAAAACGAATTATTAAACGACTCCGCAAGGAGTTTAATAAAATGCTTTAAGTGCTACCTGAACATGTTAGTGAACAGCAGCATATGTGGCAACAGCATAGCGCAATGAGAGGATGTGTAGAATCGCATGTCGAACAGTACGACTTCTCTGGAATCGGAAAGCGTCACGCTTGATGATAAGAATATAAGCCTTTCTTTTTCGGGGCTGGAATTGGAGCAGGACGCTCATTCGGTCATAGTCAAGATGGTCATGACCAATTGTTCGGCGCAGGAGCAGGTGATCAGCAGTCAGTACTTTGTCATAGCTGATGATATAAGGGTGATGTATCCGCAAGCAAGCTATTTGAGCGAGCCAAGCAAGCCGGGTATGCTGTGGTCATGGAAGCGGTTGATGCCTGGAGAAATATGCACCATCATTATGCGTTATGACCTTGTCGGCAAAGTCAAGCAATACGAATTAAAAATGATTTATCGGAATCATGAGTACCCGATTAAACGTTTTTATCAACCTTCATAAATGCGCGACAGTATGCGGGCTGCCCCCTTTTGGACAGCCCGCTTGCTGTCGCAAAATGTCAAAATAGGAATAAAATCGTCCCCCGAGGAGATAATGATTGTTAATGTTTCCCCTTGGGAGGTAATAAGAATGACCCGTAATAAAGTTGAGATTTGTGGCGTAGATACCGCTAAACTGCCAGTGCTTACTAACGTTGAAATGCGCGAATTGTTCACAGCTCTACAAACCCGCAACGAATGGGGAGCGAGAGAAAAATTAGTTAATGGAAATTTGCGATTAGTTCTCAGTGTAATTCAACGCTTCAACAACCGAGGAGAATTTGTCGATGACTTGTTTCAAGTCGGCTGCATCGGATTGATGAAAGCCATTGACAATTTTGACCTCGGACAAAATGTTAAATTTTCAACGTATGCTGTTCCGATGATCATTGGCGAGATCCGCAGATATTTGCGTGACAACAATCCGATTCGCGTATCTCGAAGCTTGCGTGACATCGCCTATAAGGCGCTGCAGGCACGTGACAGCTTAACGAATAAGTTTTCACGCGAACCTACGGTTCATGAAATTTCCGAGGTGCTGAATGTACCGAAGGAGGATGTTGTATTCGCTCTTGATGCCATTCAAGACCCTGTATCGCTTTATGAGCCTATTTTTAATGATGGCGGCGATCCGATTTATGTGCTTGATCAAATTAGCGATGATAAGAACAAGGACATAACATGGATAGAGGAAATTGCGCTTCGTGAGGCTATGCAGCGTTTGAATGAACGTGAAAAAATGATCTTATCTATGCGATTTTTTGAAGGCAAAACGCAGATGGAGGTAGCGGAGGAAATCGGAATATCGCAGGCTCAAGTGTCGCGTTTGGAAAAGTCTGCTATTGGACAAATGCAAAAGTACGTCAATGCGTAGCATTGACACAGCTAAGCTGCCAGGGGAAGCCTGGCAGCTTTTTTATGGTACAACTTCAGATATACTTTGCTTCAGCCCATCATATACTTAGGGCATAAGGATGAAGGGGCGTGAGGTCATGAAAATATCTGATTTGCAGGCCAAGGATGTCATTAATATTGTAGACGGTAAAAAATTGGGCAATGTTAGCGATATTGAACTCGACCTAAGACAAGGGAAAATCGATGCCATCGTTGTGCCACAGCTGCAGCGAATGTTCGGGTTCTTTGGCTCCCCCGGCACTGAAATTATTATTCCTTGGCGCAATATCGTGAAGATTGGCCAGGATGTAGTGCTTGTTCGACTGGAAGAAGCGAAATCATTGCGAAATGAAGAGGATGATTTGCATGTCCACTCTTAACAGGATAAACTAGGGTGTGTCTGAAACTCTGAGGACAGCAAATGCTGCCGAAAACCATGCAAGGCGCGCTGGTGAAGGCGTACGGGGGTACGTCAAGCAAGCGGAACGCAGCAGGGGGCGAAAAGGCGGTGAAAGGTGCCACTAAACGGGTTTTCAGATACGCCCTAGTTACAGCAAAAACATGAGGTGAGAGACATGGAACCGTTCGTTCAAGGTGAAGAGACGCATATGCTGCTGCTGCCACAATGGATGAAGCAGTATAAGCAGTTAACGGCTGGATTTACAACGCGAAAGGGAGGCGTAAGCAAGGCTCCCTTTCATTCGTTTAATATAGGATTGCATGTTCAGGATGAACCAGATGATGTACTCGCTAATCGCAAGAAGCTTGCTGAAAGTGTTGGCATGAGCTTCGAGGCATGGACGAGTGGGGAACAGATTCACGGTAATCAAATTGCGATAGTGACAAGCAAAGAGCGGGGCAGAGGAAGAGCGAGCATGCAGGATGCAATTATAGGTGTTGATGGCTTAGTCACCAATGAGAAAGATGTGCTGCTGACTTCCTTCTATGCGGATTGCGTACCGCTTTATTTCTGGGATGCTGAGCATCATGTGATCGGATTGGCTCATGCTGGCTGGAAAGGCACGGTTACAGCAATTGCCAGGGAAATGATTGAGGTTATGTCACAGCACTATGGAACAAAACCGGAGCAGCTTCAATGTGCGATTGGGCCCTCAATTGGTGCCTGCTGTTATGAAGTGAATCACGTTGTCATTGACCGTGTTGTAGGTCTTTGGGAGGAGCTTGAACTGCCTGAGGTCATACTGGAGTCTGTTTTTTTGAACAAGCGTGAAGGGAAAGCACATATAAACTTGAAAGAAATAAATCGACAGATTATGATAAAAGCAGGAATATTGCCGAGTCATATCGAAATAAGTGAGAGGTGTACTGGTTGTCAACATGATTTGTTCTACAGCCATCGCATGGAAAACGGCAAAACAGGCCGCATGGCAAGCTGGATTGGCATACGAAAAGGGTGAGCAGATTATGAGCATACAAAATCGCGTGAAAGAGATACAGCAGCGTATAGAAGCTGCTGCATTGCGCTCTGGACGAGCAGTTGCAGATATACATGTCATAGGAGTTACCAAGTATGTATCTACAGAACGAACCGTTGAGGCGTTGCATGCCGGTGTATTGGAGCTTGGTGAAAACCGCTGGCAGGTTGCAAAGCCGAAATGGGAATACATACATGAACATAAAGACAAACTGCCGGAGCCGATCTGGCATTATATCGGATCGCTGCAAAGCAATAAGGTAAAGGATGTTGTCGGACGCTTCGACTATATTCATTCCTTGGATAGAATTTCGCTGGCAGAAGCTATACAGAAGTATGCTGAGAAGCATGATCTAACCGTGAAATGCTTCATACAGGTTAATGTCTCTGGGGAACAATCTAAACAAGGCTTGAATCCCGAGGAAGTGATGGCCTTTGCAGAACAATTACAGGGCTATGATCGAATCATCCCGGTTGGGCTAATGACAATGGCGCCTTTCGAGATGAAGGCAGAGCAGACAAGACCGGTTTTTGCAGGCTTGCGAAAATTGCGTGATGAGCTGCTTCGTCAGCTCGGGGCCGATTGCACCATTAGGGAGCTATCAATGGGGATGTCGAATGATTTTGAAGTTGCAATTGAAGAGGGAGCCACCTACGTACGGCTTGGCACCTCACTTATTGGGACAGAGGAGGATGAAGGATGAGCGTTTTTGGGAAATTTATGAACTATTTCGGACTGCAGGAGGAGGAAGAAATTGTAGAACGTGAACGAGTTCCTGCACAGGATGAGCAAGAAGTTGAAACGAATTCGTTTGAACAACGTAAACAATCTAGGAATGCCCACCTGACGAGCGTAGGTGGTGGCAACGTAGTAAGCTTGCACACACAAAAAAATACACGTATGGTGCTTTGCGAGCCTAAAAGCTATGATGAAGCACAGCAAATTGCAGACGAGTTGCGCAACCGTCGCTCGGTCGTTGTCAATTTGCAGCGTGTGCGTTCTGATCTTGGTTTGAGAATTGTTGATTTTCTATCGGGGACAGTATATGCGCTAAGCGGCACAATTTCCAAGCTTGGGCCGAATATTTATTTGTGTGCGCCGGAGTCAGTTGAAGTTCACGGCTCTATTACGGAGTTGACGACCGAATAATAAATACATAAATGAGGTGACACACTTTTGGAATCAACGTTAATATCCATAGTATCTTTACTCTTTATGGTCTACAATTACCTAATCCTGGCATATATTTTAATGTCATGGTTCCCGAATGCGCGTGAAAGCTCGATCGGTCAATTTATCGGGAGATTGGTAGAACCGTACTTATCGATTTTCCGCCGCTTTATTCCGCCAATAGGCGGTGTACTCGATCTATCCCCGATCGTAGCTTTTATTGCACTTCGATTTATACAATCGGGCGTTATGTACTTGCTAGACATGCTTTTCAGCTTGTTTAGGTAATCAAATATGACTACTACTTTTCTAAGGTGAGTGTACAATGAATACAGGCTTTTACAGTCATTTTCATGCCGAAGAGAAGGCGTTTGTTGATCGAGCGCAAGAATGGATAGAACGGTCCGCCGAGCTTCATGAGCTAAGGCGGACTGATTTTTTAGATCCAAGACAGCAATTTATCATGTCAACGCTTTGTAATCGGAATGGATCTGTTACGATAAAATTAGATGGCGGTTACACGGAAGCAGAGCGAAAACGTGCGATTATTGCTCCAGATTATCGTGATCTTGAGTATGAGGATGCCGAGCTGGCCGTTCTCCAGGTCACAAGCCCCAGCGATAAATTTCATGAGCTGGACCATGGTGATTTTTTAGGCGCGCTGCTGGGACTAGGTATAAAACGTGATAAGGTTGGTGATATTCATCTTCATGAAACGTTTTGCCATATTGTCGTTGCACAGGAGCTTTCTTCTTATTTTGATTTGAACTTAAGACAGGTTCACCGCTTGTCGGTGTTAACCGACATTATAGCTGTTGATCAGCTGCAGCCTGCTGTGCAGCAGCTGGAGGAGCTAAGCTTTACAGTTGCTTCGATGAGACTGGACGGGATTGCAAGCGATGCGTATCGAATAAGCCGAGCAAAGATCGTTGATCCGATAAAAGCTGGCCGCTGCCGCTTGAATTGGAAAACGGAGGAGGACCCTTCTGCACAACTGAAGGAAGGCGATGTTGTCTCAATTAAAGGCTTAGGTCGCTTTAAGCTGTTGCAGGTGGATGGTGTCACAAAAAAGGGAAGAACACGCGTGAAAATCGGTAAATATCTTTAAATATATTGCAGGAAATTGCTTGGCGTTGTCGAATATGGAATGTTAACGACGATATAAGGTGATGCATTTTTTGATATATTCATAGGAGGTGCTCCAATGTCATTGACACCATTGGACATACATAACAAGGAATTTTCACGCAGAATTCGCGGTTACGATGAAGACGAGGTTAATGAGTTTCTTGATCTGATCATTAAGGATTATGAATCAATGATCCGCGAAAACAAGGAAATGCAAAATCAAATTCTTTCGCTGCAGGAGCGTTTAAATCATTTTTCCAATATTGAAGATACGTTAAGCAAGACGATCATTGTGGCACAGGAAGCTGCGGACGAAGTGCGCAACAACGCAAAGAAGGAAGCGCAGCTGATTGTGAAGGAAGCTGAGAAGAATGCGGACCGTATTGTGAACGAGGCGTTGAACAAGTCTCGTAAAATCTCGCTTGAAGTGGATGAGCTTAAAAAGCAAGCTTCCATCTATCGCGCACGCTTCCGTACATTAGTTGAAGCACAGCTTGAGTTGTTGACGGAAGAGGCTTGGGAGAGTCTTGATATCAACAAACCAGAAACACGTGTCGCAGCAGTAGAATAAGCTGCTGAACAATGGGCGATACTGTAGCTGAATAATCCGCAGTTTACATTTGACAACAACAATGGAATCCGCTATAACTATTGTATAATTGATAATTCGATGACGAGAACAAGTACATGGATGCTCAAGCCTCAGAGAGCCGATGGTTGGTGAAAATCGGTGCTATGGCATGTATGGAAGATCATCTCCGAGAAGCTGCGCTGAACATAACCGCAAGGTTTTAGTAAGCGTGGACGGATGTCCTCCGATAACAGGATGCAAATGACGCTGTCATTTGGCTAAGGTGCCGTTTTAGCTTGCTGATCTATTAAGCTTAAGCGGAACAAGGGTGGTAACGCGAGCAACCTCGTCCCTTTTAGGGACGGGGTTTATTTTTGTTTAAGGAACGAGAGGGGTTAGAACTATGCAACGTGTAGACGTAAAGGAACGCGCGCGTACTCGTGAAATGCGCGTGCTTGAAAAATGGCAGAAGGAAGACACATTTAAAAAATCTATTGAGAACCGCGAAGGCAAGCCGAACTTCGTTTTTTATGAAGGGCCTCCAACGGCAAACGGCAGGCCGCATATCGGTCATGTGCTAGGACGCGTAATCAAGGATTTTATTTGCCGATACCGTACGATGAGCGGCTACCGCGTTATTCGCAAAGCGGGATGGGATACACATGGCTTGCCAGTTGAGCTAGGTGTTGAAAAGCAGCTTGGCATCTCAGGTAAACAGGAAATCGAAGCATACGGTGTTGAAAAGTTCGTTAAGCAATGTAAAGCAAGTGTATTCGAATACGAAAAGCAATGGCGAGAGCTAACCGAAGCGATCGGTTATTGGACAGATATGGATCATCCATACATTACACTTGATAACAACTATATTGAAAGTGTATGGCATATTTTATCAACGATTCATGAAAAAGGCTTGCTATACCGTGGTCATCGCGTAAGTCCATACTGTCCTTGCTGCCAAACAACGCTAAGCTCACATGAGGTTGCGCAAGGCTATGAGGACGTTAAGGATCTAAGTGCTACCGTTAAATTCAAGCTTAATGATTCAGAGGAATCTATTCTTGCTTGGACAACAACACCTTGGACACTGCCTGCTAACGTAGCGCTTGCAGTAAATCCAGAGCTGGTCTATGTACGAGTTAAAAAAGACGGAGAAGTATATATCGTTGCTGAAAATCTAGTTGAATCCGTAATGAAGGAAAACTATGAAGTTATGGGTACGGTAAAGGGAAGCGAGCTAGTAGGTCGCAGCTACTTGGCACCATTCAATTATGTATCCGTTGAAAAAGCGCATGTCGTGATCGCAGGCGACTTCGTTAGTGACACAAGCGGTACTGGTATCGTTCATATCGCGCCTGCGCACGGGGAAGACGATTATCGCGTTTCTCGTCAAAATGGAATCAGTATGCTATCGGTTGTCAACAATGCTGGTCGCTATATTGATGAAGTAACAGATCTTGCTGGACGCTTCGTTAAGGATTGCGATGTGGATATCGTTAAAATGCTTAGTGAGAAAGGGCTGTTGTTCTCGAAAGAACGCTATGAGCACAGCTATCCATTCTGCTGGCGTTGTAAATCCCCGCTGCTTTATTATGCAACGGAAAGCTGGTTTATCGAGACAACCGCTGTTAAAGATCAGTTAATTAAAAACAATAGCGAGGTTGAATGGTATCCAGGTCATATTCGCGAAGGACGCTTCGGCAAATTCCTTGAGGATCTTGTTGACTGGAACATTAGCCGTAATCGTTATTGGGGTACGCCGCTTAACGTATGGATTTGCGAAGCGACAGGCAAGCAGTATGCACCGAAGAGCATTGCAGATTTGCGTGAGCGTGCAGTCGATTTTGTGCCCGAGGACATCGAGCTTCATAAGCCATATGTAGACGATATTTTGCTGAAGAGTCCATTTGCAGAAGGCGCTGTTATGCGTCGTACGCCAGAAGTGATTGACGTATGGTTCGACAGTGGCTCAATGCCATTTGCGCAGCAGCATTATCCGTTTGAAAATAAAGAGAAATTTGAAGAGCAATACCCTGCCGACATTATTTGTGAAGGGATTGACCAAACGCGCGGCTGGTTCTATAGCTTGCTTGCTGTTTCAACGTTGTTCAATGGTAAGGCGCCTTACAAGGCTGTTCTGTCCACAGGTCATATTTTGGATGAAAACGGACAAAAAATGTCCAAATCAAAAGGCAATGTTATTGACCCTTGGGAGATCATCAATGAGTTTGGTACAGATGCATTCCGCTGGGCGCTGCTGGCAGACAGTGCGCCATGGAACAGCAAACGATTCTCTAAAGGCATCGTAGCAGAAGCTAAGTCAAAAGTAGTTGACACCATCGTCAATACACATGCATTTTACGCACTGTATGCTTCGATTGACGGCTTTAACTACGACGAGCATAAGCCGATTGTGTCAACGAACAAGCTGGATCGCTGGATCATTAGTCGCTTGAACAGCTTGATTGGTACAGTTAAAAAGGGACTTGAGGTTAACGACTTCCTGAATCCTGCCAAAGCGATTGAGACATTTGTTGATGAGCTGAGCAACTGGTATATCCGCCGTTCACGTGATCGTTTCTGGGGAAGTGGCCTTTCAGAGGATAAGGTAGCGGCATATCAAACGCTTCACAATGTGCTGATTACGCTGGCTAAAGTAATTGCGCCATACACACCTCTTGTGGCAGAAGATGTGTATGTAAATCTTGGCGGAGGCGAAAGCGTGCATCTAGCAGATTTCCCGACTGCTGATGAATCGTTGATCGACGCTGAGCTTGAGCGTGATATGGAAAGCTCCAAAGTAATCGTTGAGCTGGCTCGCAATGTGCGCAATGAAACCGGCATTAAAACACGCCAGCCGCTTAGTGAGCTGATTGTATCGCTGGATCGCGAATTCGAGTTATCTTCTTATGAGGATATTATTAAGGATGAAATCAACGTCAAGCACATTATCGTTCAAAACTCGGACAGCGGCTTCGTTGACTTTACTTTGAAATTGAATCTTAAGGTAGCAGGACGTAAATTCGGCAAGCAGGTCGCTCCAATCCAGCAAGCATTCAAGGAAATGTCTGCTGATGAAACGAGAGCGATCGTTCAAGCTGGACAGTATGAATTTACAACGGCTGAAGGGGAACAGCTTACGGTTGAGCTGGAAGAAATGCTTGTAGAGAAGAAAGCGAAATCCGGCTTTGCTTCAGCATCTGGCAATGGTGTAACGGTAGCGTTGAATACAGACATTACACCTGAGCTTGAGCAGGAGGGCTGGGTTCGTGAAGTGATTCGTGCTGTGCAGGATACCCGTAAAAAGCTTGATTTGCCGATTGAAAAACGAATTGATTTGGTGCTTTCAGTAGATGAGGAGCTTCAACAGGCACTGCAGGCATTTGAAGAGGTTCTTCGTGACAATGTACTGCTTCAATCCGTGAGATACGAGGCAGTTGATCATATGGAAAATGTACAGCTAGGCGATAAAACGGTTGGCATTTTCATTAGCAAATAGGGATATATTAATACAAGCCCGCTTGCCTAAGTGGCAAGTGGGCTTGCTATTTGAATGCGTAATAGAAAGGATGACGACTGTTGCGAGAACAAGATCATGAAGAGCTCTCAAAGCTTAAACAATCATTGGATGCGGTTGAACAGCGCTTGATCAAAGTGACAAACGACCTTGAGCGTACGCAAATTGCTGATTATGTGAATTTAATGAATCGGCCATTTAAGCTAATGTGGCGCAACTTTATGGCAGGTATCGCAAGAGGTATCGGATCAGCAGTCGGTTGGGTATTTCTGGCAACAGTTATTTTATATTTATTACAAATGCTTGGTGCGCTTAACTTGCCAATAATCGGTGATTACATAGCAGATATTGTTCGAATTGTGCAGAATCAGTTGGATATTAAGCCGTAATCATTTACAGCTGTTCCAGCTCTTGATCCCCTTCATCACTGTGTATATAACGTTGATACACGTGATTGCGGACGATAAATACATCGTTGCCGGTAATATCCGTCGCGATAAAGCTTTCAATCGGCTCACAGAAGCCTTCAAGTTCATCGTCTAGTTCTCGTGCGAACTCGGTATCGAGCATCGTTATGGCTTCATCATAAGAGGAGTTTCCGTATTGAAGCAGGGAGCGCATTGTATCTTCACCATCATAAGCGGCGTAGTCCATATCATCTTTACTAATTTGCTCCATTTTGATCGGCTCGTACTCATAATTAGCTCGAAACTCTTCAATTCTAGGTGAATGCTGCTCACAGGTTGCAGTTTCTGGGACAGCTTCCAGACGCTCTATCGGAATAGGTTGGCTGCATACATTACATACCCCGTATTGATGCTCGTCAATACGCTTGATTGCATCCTCCAAGCGCGAGAGATGCCTTTGTTTAGCTCGGTAAAACGCAATATCGCGTTCCTGTTCAAACAGCTCGGTTCCCATATCGGCAAAGTGATTATCGTATTTCGCAAGCTCGGAGGACAAGTTTGGATCGCTGCTAATGGATGTTTCACGATGATGACGATCTATTTGGGCAAGCAGTTCCTCGCGCTCCTTAAATAATACTTTTTTAAATTGACCGAGCTGCTGCTCAGTTAAGTGCGATTGCATTTCGATCACCTCATTTCTTGATAGCGTGCACTATAGTGTGTGTCGGAATCGGTAAAACTAACAGGGCAAAGCTTGGATGGGCAGGTCATTGCAGGGAGTGCAGGTAGAATGTGAATTGCGGTTATGCTACACTAGCTATTATGAAGTTTATACCAGCCACGTATTAGGAGTGAAATCATGAGAATTTTGTTTTTCTTAATTGCCATTGTTGCATTCGTTCTCGACTTCATCACAAAGAAATGGATTGCGACAAATATGAAGATTGGTGAGGAGTTCAGCGTTATTGGCGACTTTTTTCTCATTACCTCGCATCGCAATCGGGGCGCTGCATTTGGGATATTGCAGGACCAGCGCATATTTTTCATCATTATTACAATTGCCATTCTTTCGGGCATACTGTATTATGCGCACATTATGAGAGAAAAAGGAACGAAAACGCTGCTGATTGGCTTAGCGCTTGTACTAGGCGGCGCGCTTGGCAATTTTATTGATCGTGTTCGCTTTGGTGAGGTTGTGGACTTTTTCAAATTCAATTTTGGCAGCTATACGTTTCCCATTTTCAATATTGCGGACTCAGCGATCGTGATAGGTGTCGGTTTAATTATGCTGGATACACTGCTTGATGTTAGGCGCGAACAGAAACAGAAAGGTAAGGTTGCATTAGAAAATGAAGAATGATGAACAGCTGCATGAAGAAACGTTCGAGTTTCAGGCTGAAGCCGAGCATAAAGGAATTCGAATAGATAAATTTATAACGGATCAGCTAAACGATCCTGCAATCTCGCGTACTCAGGTTCAGGATTGGATTAAAAACGGTCATGTGCTGGTTAATGATCAAGCTATAAAAAGCAATTACAAGCTACTCGCTGACGATCTTGTAACGGTTCGCGTTCCTGAAGCAACAAATTTGGAAATTGTTGCAGAGCCGATTGAGCTTGATGTGGTGTATGAGGACCAAGACGTTATCGTCATTAATAAACCGCGAGGCATGGTTGTTCATCCGGCTCCGGGTCACTCGAGCGGGACTTTGGTAAATGCGCTTATGCATCATTGCAAGGATCTGTCAGGCATTAATGGCGTGCTGCGTCCGGGCATCGTGCATCGTATTGATCGTGATACGACAGGCTTGCTGATGGTTGCCAAAAACGATCTTGCTCATATATCGCTTGCCGAGCAGCTGAAGGATCATACGGTAACACGACGTTATACAGCGCTTGTGCATGGCAATATGCCGCATGACGAAGGAACAATCGATGCACCCATTGGACGGGATACTAGGGACCGTAAGCTTTATACAGTGACCGATCATAATGCCAAGGATGCGATCACTCATTTTCGAGTGCTTGAGCGCATAGGCAATGACTATACGCTAGTGGAGCTGCAGCTGGAAACAGGAAGAACGCATCAAATCCGCGTGCATATGAAATACATAGGGTATCCACTGGCAGGGG
This sequence comes from Paenibacillus septentrionalis, assembly GCF_042659865.1. NCBI lineage: Bacteria > Bacillati > Bacillota > Bacilli > Caryophanales > Paenibacillaceae > Paenibacillus > Paenibacillus septentrionalis. The sequence continues at coordinate 376,409 of NZ_JBHSTE010000001.1, read as the reverse complement.
ACCCTGTCTATGGACGCAACAAAACGGTTCCATTGAATGGACAAGCGCTGCATGCGGGCGTGCTTGGATTTACACACCCGCGCACAGGAGAGCGTCTTCAATTCGAAGTGCCGCTTCCAGAGGATTTTGCTGTCATTCTGCACAATCTGCGATCTCGATAGGTCGCAGATTTTTTCATTTCTGTGGAGCTTTTCGTAAATATGTACAAAGATTTGATTAGTTACTGCATTATGTTTTATTTGGTTGTACGTTATCCTTAAACATAGTTAAACAGAGGAAAAAAGGATAGGTGATTTCGTATGACTACAGTAAATCAGCATTTTCTAGAGCTGCAGGGCAGCTATTTATTTTCAGAAGTAGCGAAGCGCAGAACAAAATATATGGAACAAAATCCTTCCGCTGACGTGATCAGCCTTGGAATCGGGGATGTAACACGCGGCTTGCCGCAAGCGGTCATTGATGCCATGCATAAAGCAGTCGATGATATGGTGAATCCTTCATCGTTCAGAGGCTACGGTCCAGAGCAAGGATATTCTTTCCTGATTGATGAAATTATTGCGGGCGACTATAATACGCGCGGCGTAACGCTTGGCAACGATGAAGTGTTTTTAAGCGATGGCTCCAAATGCGATGTCGGAAATATTCAAGAAATTTTTAGCACCAGCAGCATTGTTGCCGTGCAGGACCCCGTATATCCAGTATATGTCGATACGAACGTAATGGCTGGACGAGCAGGAAGCTTTGAGAGCGAGCTTGGCCGTTATGAGAAAATCGTATACCTGGATTGCTCTGCAGAAAATAATTTCAAGCCGAGTCTCCCGACTGAACGTGTAGACTTGATTTACTTGTGCTACCCGAACAACCCTACGGGCATGACGCTAACGAAGGATGAGCTGAAAGTATGGGTTGATTATGCAATCGAGAACGAGTGTATTATTTTATTCGACTCGGCTTATGAGGCATTTATTACAGAAGATAATGTGCCGCACAGCATCTATGAAGTAGAAGGTGCACGTCAGGTTGCAATCGAATTCCGCAGCTTTTCGAAAACAGCTGGCTTTACTGGAATCCGTTGTGCGTATACCGTTGTTCCAAAAGAACTAAAAGGCCGCGATGCAAACGGAGATTATGTTAGCATCAACGAGCTGTGGAACCGTCGTCACACAACGAAATTCAATGGCGTTTCCTACGTTACACAAAAAGGTGCAGCAGCGATTTACTCTCCTGAAGGCCGCGCGCAAATTAAAGAGCTTGTCGAGTATTACATGACGAATGCGGCAATGATTCGCGATGGTTTAAGAGAGGTTGGCTTTACCGTGTTTGGCGGTGTTAATGCCCCTTACATTTGGCTAAAAACACCTGAAGGCTACACCTCTTGGAGTTTCTTCGATTATCTTCTAAGCGAGGCTAATATTGTCGGAACACCAGGCGTTGGCTTTGGACAATGCGGTGAGGGTTACTTCCGCCTTACAGCATTTGGCAGCCGTGAAAACACAGAGCGTGCCATTGAGCGTATTAAAAAACTAAGCCTATAATTAGAATGAAACTGCTTGGGTTGCTTGGCAACGCAAGCAGTTTTTTCTTTTAGAATAATAGACAAAGAAATCTTGACTTATGCTGTCGAAAGTGAGATAATTTTTTCAATACAGATGTACCTTTAATTCAGTCCCGTGAGGCTGGCAAGGTAACGTGAATCATTAGATAGGAATAGCTGTCTCCATGCAGATATTTGTGCGTACGTACAAATAGGCTGCCAGGTCTTGACGGCTGGTTGTACCTGTCTGGATTTTCAGAACTCCTTGCGAAATCGCAAGGAGTTTTTTCGTTGCCCTGGGAAACAATCTGCACAAAGCGAAGAGGAAAGTGGTGAGATGCTGATGGTGGAAGGAGAACGCCATATTTTAATGGATGATACGGCAATTCGCAGAGCCTTGACAAGAATTGCGCATGAGATTGTAGAGAAGAATAAAGGAATTGAGGATTGCATTGTTGTAGGCATTAAAACGAGAGGCGTTTATCTTGCCAATCGCATCGCAGCTAGAATTTCTGACATCGAAGGCATTGACGTGCCGGTTTATGAGCTGGATATTACGAAATACCGAGACGATCTTGTTGAGGAGTATCAGCTCGAAGCAGCTCAGCAACTGGGAGAAACGGAGCTTGCTGGCATCAATGTCAAAAACAAAAAGGTCATTCTGTTCGACGATGTACTGTACACTGGACGTACGATTAGAGCAGCGATGGATGCGATTATGGATTGTGGACGACCACAAAGCATTCAACTGGCAGTTCTGGTTGATCGCGGGCATCGCGAGCTGCCGATCAGGCCGGACTTTATCGGTAAAAACGTTCCTACCTCCAAGCACGAGGTCATCCAAGTACAGTTGTCTGAGATCGATGGGATTGACCAAGTTACGATTTATCACTAGGGAGGCAACACAATAATGAGCATTGCAACCGTTCAAACAAGAAGCTTACTCGGGTTAAAGGACTTAAGCCAGCAGGAGATTCAATCAATTCTTGATCGGGCAGCATACTGGGAACAGCATCCAAGCAAGACACATGATCTGCTAAAGGGCAGATTTATCTCAAATATGTTTTTTGAAAATAGTACGCGTACGCGAACCTCATTCGAGGTGGCGCAGAAGCGCCTTGGGGCAGAGGTTATCAATTTTACAGCTGCAGCATCCAGTGTTGAAAAGGGCGAGTCGATCTATGATACGGTGCGTACGCTTGAGTCGATGGGAATTGATGCAGGCGTTATTCGTCTGAAACCTATTGGACTGCTTGCTCAGATGGCTGAAAAAATTAAAGTGCCACTGATTAATGCAGGAGATGGCAATAACGAGCATCCAACGCAAGCGCTGCTTGACCTATATACGATGCAAAAGCATTTTGGCTCCCTAAAGGGGTTGAAGGTAGCGATCATTGGCGATATTCTTCACAGTCGTGTAGCTCGAAGCAATTTATACGCGCTTCGTAAATTCGGAGCACAGGTTGTTTTCTGCGCGCCGGAGAATATGCAGGCTGCTGAGCTCGATGTTGAATACGTCAGTATGGAGCAGGCGATTAACGCCGATGTCGTGATGATGCTGAGAGTTCAGCTTGAGCGTCATGCAGCAGGCATGCTGAAATCAGCTGAGGCATACCGTGAAAGCTACGGCTTGACCGTGGAGCGTGCAGCTGCTATGCAGCCTCATGCGATCATTATGCATCCAGCACCTGTTAACCGAGATGTGGAAATTGACAGCGAGCTGGTAGAAGCTCCTACCAGCAAAATATTCCCGCAAATGTCCAACGGCGTGCCAGTTCGTATGGCAGTCGTGGAACGTGCAATGAACTAATTAAGCAAGCGAACGCCAATAATCATGTATGGTGATGAATCGGATGAGGGGGATTACGAAAAATGTCTTTGTGGATTTTGAACGGCAAGGTTTGGAATGAATCAATGGCTTCACTGGAAAGCAAGCATATCAAGGTTGAAAATGGTGTGATTGCAGCGATTGTAGATAATAACGAGCAGGTTTCAACCGAAGGCTCCGAAGTGATAGATGCAGCAGGCAAGCTTGTATCACCTGGTTTTATCGATATGCACGTGCATTTGCGCGATCCAGGCTTTACGCATAAGGAGGACATCGTAACAGGCTCTCAGGCAGCTGCAAAAGGCGGATTTACAACAATTGCTTGTATGCCGAACACACGTCCAGTCACTGATACGCCTGAGACGGTAAAATATATTATTGAAAAGTCAGAGGAAGCGAAGCTTGTCAAAGTACTTCCATATGCAGCGATTACAAAAAATGAGCTTGGCCGCGAGCTGACTGATTTTGCAGCGCTTAAGGAAGCTGGCGCAATCGGATTTACCGATGATGGCGTAGGTGTACAAAACGCGCAAATGATGAAAAACGCAATGGCGCTTGCTCATTCACTGGATATGCCGGTCATTGCACATTGCGAGGATGACTCGCTTGTTGAAGGCGCCTGGGCAAGCGAAGGAGAATTTTCACGCAAGCACGGCATTAAAGGAATCCCAAATGAATCAGAAGCGATCCATGTAGGACGCGACGTACTGCTTGCTGAGGCGACGGGTGTACATTATCATGTGTGCCATGTTAGTACGGAGCAATCGGTTCGCTTGATCCGCCTTGCAAAACAGGTTGGCGTTAACGTAACCGCAGAGGTATGTCCGCATCATCTTATTTTGTCTGATGAGGATATTCCTGGACTGGACGATGCGAACTGGAAAATGAACCCGCCGCTTCGTACGCCGCGCGATGTGCAAGCAGTGCTGGAAGCACTTGAGGACGGTACGATCGACATGATCGTAACCGACCATGCGCCGCACAGTTCGGAAGAAAAGGCAAAAGGTGTTGACCTTGCTCCTTTTGGAATCGTTGGATTGGAAACTGCATTCCCGTTGCTATATACGAAGTTTGTGGCAACTGGTCGCTGGTCGCTTGGCTTCCTTCTAAAGCGCATGACTGAAGATCCTGCGCGCGTATTCCGCTTGAATCAAGGCAGCATAGCAGTAGGCAAACCAGCTGATTTGACGGTCGTGGATTTGGAGTCTACACGCAAAGTTGACCCAAGCACTTTCCTGTCCAAGAGCACAAATACGCCATTCACTGGCTGGGAGCTGCAAGGCTGGCCTTGCGCGACAATCGTCGACGGAAATGTAGTCTGGACTGAATAGATAAGAACAACTTATGAGGAGTGAAACGGATGCAAGCAAGATTATTGTTAGAAGATGGAACGTTGTTTACTGGAGTATCATTTGGTGCTGAAACAGAAAAAATCGGTGAAGTTGTTTTCAATACAGGTATGACAGGTTATCAGGAGCTATTGTCTGACCCATCCTACTGCGGACAAATCGTTACGATGACGTATCCGCTAATCGGGAACTACGGCATTACGCGCGATGATTTTGAAGCGGTTCGTCCTAACTTGTTCGGAATGGCCGTACGCCGCTATGAGCCAATCCCAAGCAACTGGCGTTCTCAATTCTCGCTTGGCGAGCTGTTGAAAGAATATGAAATTCCAGGTATTGCTGGCATTGATACACGTATGCTTACTCGTAAAATTCGTCAATTTGGTTCTATGAGAGGCTTGCTTACTACAGGGCAAGAGCAGGTAGAGGAGCTGCTAGAGCGTTTGACATCATCGCCAGTGCCGCATGATCAAGTGGCGCGCACTTCGACTAACGTTGTATACTCTGTGCCAGGCAGAAAAGAGCGCATCGTTGTACTTGATTGCGGTTCGAAAAACGGTATCGTGCATGAGCTGTCTCAGCGCAACTGCGATATCATCGTTGTACCTCACACAACGACAGCAGACCAAATTCGTCGCCTTGCACCAGACGGTGTGCAGCTTTCCAACGGTCCTGGGGACCCGAAAGACAATCTGCATGTTGTAGAAACGATCAAGCAATTGCTTGGTGAATTCCCGATCTTCGGTATCTGTCTTGGTCATCAGCTGCTGGCACTGGCTTGCGGCGCAGATACAAGCAAGCTGAAATTCGGACATCGTGGTGGAAACCATCCAGTTAAAGAGCTTGAAACTGGCCGCTGCTACATTACTTCTCAAAACCATAGCTATGCTGTAACAGAAGAGTCTATCCAAAGCACGGACTTAGTTGTAACGCATATTAACAATAATGATAAAACGATTGAAGGCTTAAAGCATAAAACGCACCCTGCATTCTCAGTTCAGTATCATCCAGAGGCTGCTCCGGGTCCAAATGATTCAAGCTATCTGTTTGATCAATTCATTGAAATGATTCGCAAGCATAAGCAGGAAAATCCGCAAAGACCTCGTCAAGCTGTGTTGTCGGAAATGTTGAGAGGAGAACTAACAAATGCCTAAAAATACGAAACTTAAAAAGATTCTTGTAATTGGTTCTGGTCCAATTGTTATCGGACAAGCGGCTGAGTTCGACTATGCAGGAACTCAAGCATGTCAAGCGTTGAAAGAAGAAGGCTATGAGGTTGTGTTGATCAACAGCAACCCGGCTACAATTATGACAGACACGAATATGGCAGATAAGGTGTATATCGAGCCGATCACGCTAGACTTCGTATCGCAAATCATTCGTCAAGAGCGCCCGGACGGATTGCTGCCTACGCTTGGCGGTCAAACGGGTCTTAATATGGCGGTAGAGCTTGCCCGCGCAGGAGTGCTGGAGCAGGAAAATGTACAATTGCTTGGTACGCAGCTGACTGCGATTGAAAAAGCGGAAGATCGTGATTTGTTCCGTGAATTGATGCGCGAGCTTGAACAGCCGGTTCCGGAAAGCGACATCGTGACGACAGTCGAAGAAGCGGTAAGCTTCGCCAACCAAATCGGATATCCGATTATTGTGCGTCCTGCCTATACGCTTGGTGGAACAGGCGGCGGTATTTGTGCCAATGAAGAAGAGCTTCGTGAAACGGTAGCATCCGGCATTCGTTACTCACCAATCAATCAATGCCTAATCGAGAAATCAATAGCGGGCATGAAAGAAGTAGAGTACGAGGTTATGCGCGATGCTAATGATAACTGTATCGTAGTATGTAACATGGAAAACTTCGATCCAGTTGGCGTGCATACAGGCGACTCTATCGTTGTGGCACCGTCTCAAACACTATCTGATCGCGAGTACCAAATGCTGCGTTCAGCTTCCTTGAAAATTATTCGCGCCTTGAACATTGAGGGCGGCTGTAACGTTCAGTTTGCGCTTGATCCACACAGCTTCCAATACTATGTCATCGAGGTTAACCCGCGTGTATCTCGTTCATCTGCACTTGCGTCAAAAGCAACGGGTTATCCGATTGCGAAAATGGCTGCTAAAATTGCAATTGGCTACACGCTAGATGAAATCGTCAATCCAGTAACAGGCCAGACATATGCTTGCTTTGAGCCTGCACTTGACTATATCGTATCTAAAATTCCTCGCTGGCCGTTCGATAAATTTGTCGATGCGAACCGCAAGCTAGGTACGCAGATGAAAGCAACGGGCGAAGTTATGGCAATCGGTCGTACATTTGAGGAATCGATGCACAAGGCTGTTCGTTCCCTTGAAATTGGTGTACACCGCATGCATTTGAAGGAAGCTGCTGATCTATCTGATGATGTGCTTCGCACTCGTCTGCTTAAGCCGGATGATGAGCGCATGTTCCTTGTAGCTGAAGCATTCCGCCGTGGCTATGCGCTTCAAGAAATTCAAGACATTACAAAAATTGACTGGTGGTTCCTTGATAAGATCGAAGGTATCGTGAAATTCGAGGATAAGCTTCGCACAACTTCTGAGCTGTCTCAGGAGCTGCTATATGAAGCAAAACGACTTGGCTTCTCTGACCGCTCTATTGCAGAGCTTCGTCAAGAAGGGTTTCCAGGCGGTGCTTATACAAACGAGCATGATATCCGTGCGTATCGCAAGTCGCTGGAAATGGTGCCAGTATATAAAATGGTAGATACTTGCGCTGCTGAATTTGAAGCAGTAACACCATATTACTACTCCACTTATGAAGTAGAGAATGAAGTAACAGAAACAACGAAAGAAAAAATTCTGGTGCTTGGCTCTGGTCCAATTCGCATCGGTCAAGGGATTGAGTTCGACTACTCTACTGTTCATGCAGTATGGGCAATTCAAAATGCAGGATATGAAGCGGTTATCATTAATAACAACCCTGAAACGGTATCAACAGACTTCAGTACATCTGACCGCCTATACTTCGAGCCGCTATTCTTCGAGGATGTTATGAACGTAATCGAACAGGAGCAGCCTGTCGGTGTTATCGTTCAGTTCGGTGGTCAAACTGCGATAAATCTTGCAGCTCCACTTGCAAAAGCAGGTGTGAAAATTCTTGGCTCTAGCCTTGAAAGCATTGATACAGCAGAGGATCGCAAAAAATTCGAAGCATTACTTCGCAGCTTGAATATTGCACAGCCAGAAGGCAGCACGGTTACTTCGGTTGACGAAGCAGTAGCAACGGCACAACGTCTCGGTTATCCGGTACTTGTTCGTCCGTCCTATGTACTAGGCGGTCGCGCAATGGAAATCGTATATTCCGATCATGACCTGCTAAACTACATGAAGGTTGCAGTTAAAATTAATCCGGAGCACCCTGTGCTAATTGACCGCTATATGCTGGGCAAAGAGGCTGAGGTGGATGCGATTTGTGTTGGCGAAACGGTATTAATCCCAGGCATCATGGAGCACGTGGAACGCGCAGGGGTTCACTCTGGCGACTCCATCGCTGTATATCCGCCGCAATCGTTATCCGATGATATTAAACAGCAAATCGTTGACATTACAATCAAGATTTCTAAAGCGCTGAAGGTAGTTGGCCTTGTCAACATCCAGTTTGTTATTCATGACGATAAAGTATATGTAATCGAGGTAAATCCTCGTTCATCCCGTACCGTTCCATTCTTGAGCAAGGTAACGAACATTCCGATGGCTAATCTTGCAACAAGAGCGATCTTGAACGATAAGCTAGCTGATCTAGGTTATGTTGATGGTCTATGGAAAGAGGATGATCACGTATCTGTGAAGGTGCCTGTATTCTCCTTCGCCAAGCTTCGCCGTGTTGACCCAACTTTGACGCCTGAGATGAAATCAACAGGTGAGGTTATGGGCCGCGATGTGCAGTTTGCCAAAGCGTTGTACAAAGGCTTGCTAGGCGCAGGTATGAAAATTCCTACTTCTGGTACGATCCTTGTAACCGTAAGCGATAAAGATAAAGAGGAAACAGTCGAGTTGATGCGCGGTTTTGCTAACTGCGGATACAAGCTAATGGCAACTGGCGGTACTGCGGATGCGCTTGAAGCTGCTGGTCTGTTCGTAGAGCGTGTCAATAAACTAAGCGAAGGCACTCCGAATATTCTGGATCATATTCGCGAAGGCCATGCGCAATTCGTTGTCAACACGTTGACAAAAGGTAAAACGCCTGAGCGTGACGGCTTCCGAATTCGTCGCGAAGCAGTTGAAAATGGCGTAGTCGTGATGACTTCTCTTGATACAGTGCGAGCACTGCTATCCATGATGCAGACGATTAACTTCTCTTCTCGCTCCATGCCGGTATTACAACAAAAATAAGCAATGCTTACTCGATGCTACTTCACCTCGTGAGGTAGCATCGAACCCTATATAGCACTTTTTGGCAATAGTTAAAATGGATGAAGTGGAGGAGTATCGATGACAGCAATAACAAAAGCGGATGCAGCTGGAAAAGTGATGGTTGCGCTTGATTATCCAAGTGCTTCAGAAGCGGAGAAGCTGCTTGAACAAATTAGCGGAATTCCATGCTATATCAAGGTTGGGATGCAGCTGTTTTATGCATCGGGTCCTTCCTTCGTGGAAAGCTTAAAGCAGCGCGGGTTTAATGTGTTTCTTGACTTAAAAATGCATGATATTCCGAATACGGTAAAGGGCGGAGCTGCGAGCATTGCATCGCTTGGCGTGGATATGTTTAACGTTCACGCCGCTGGCGGAAGCACAATGATGGAGGCAGCAATGGAAGGCGTCCATTCAGTAAACGGTCTTGCCAAGCGTCCGACTGTAATCGCAGTGACTCAGCTGACAAGCACCTCACAGCAGATGATGAACGAGGAAATCGGTATTCAAGGTACGGTAGAGGATACGGTTATTCGTTATGCTCAGCTGGCAAAGCAAGCAGGACTGGACGGTGTTGTCGCTTCTCCTTCTGAAGTCGTTGCAATTAAGCAGGCCTGTGGAGTTTCGTTTCAAACGATTACTCCTGGCATTCGTCCAAAAGGGGCTGCCTTGAACGATCAGTCGAGAATTATGACGCCAAGCGAGGCATTGAAGCAAGGGACAGATTTTATGGTCATTGGCCGACCAATTACAGCAGCGGCAGATGCTAGAGCCGCATTAGAATCAATTATTGAGGAGCTGACGTCATATGAGTAATGTAGCACTAGAGCAATTGGCAAAGGATATTGCGCAAGCGTTATTGAACATTGAAGCTGTAGCGCTTCGCCCTAATGAACCCTTCACATGGACATCCGGCATCAAGTCGCCTATTTACTGCGATAATCGCTTGACGATGACGTATCCTGAAATACGCGAGCAGGTCGCTGACGGATTTGTAACCATGATCAAGGAGCTATATCCGAATGTTGAGGTCATTGCAGGTACATCAACTGCAGGCATACCACATGCGGCATGGGTTGCGCAAAAGCTTAATCTGCCTATGGTTTATATCCGCGATAAAGCGAAAGGGCATGGCAAGCAAAATCAGATCGAAGGACGCTTGCAGCCAGGACAAAAGGTTGTTGTGATCGAAGACCTGATTTCTACGGGCGGCAGCTCGCTAAAGGCGGCGCTAGCTGTTCGTGAGGCTGGAGCTGAGCCGCTGGCAGTGCTGGCAATCTTCACGTATCAATTCCAAACTGCAGTAGATGCCTTTGCAGAGGCAGGAGTTCCGCTCCATACGATATCAAACTATTCAGCATTAATTGAACAAGCTCTTGCTTCAGGGAAAATTGCAGAGGCAGACGTTGCATCACTGCAAGCGTGGCGCGAAAACCCGCAAGCATACGGGCAAGCTTAAAGTTCATTCTACAAAAAGGCTATTTTGATCGTTGATCAGAATAGCCTTTTTCTACTAATCTATGAAATAGAAATGAAATCCAGTTTTATTTTCAGAATTCTAATAATTCTTGTAACCTTTTTGCTGCAACCAACGTCTGTACATTAGATTAACTGTGGGGAGTGTCGTGAAATCAAATGAATAAAGAGACAGAAGTACATAACGATGCCGCTAGCAACGCTCCTTTATTAGAAGTGAAAGAGATGGAGCGAAGCTTTCAGGTCGGCAGTAAAGAGCTTCATGTGTTGAAAGGCATTAATATGAAAGTCGAGCGGCAGAAGCTTGTCATGCTCAAGGGTCGTTCAGGCTCCGGCAAGACGACACTGCTTAACAGCCTGGGCGGCTTGGATACGCCAAGCAAAGGAGCCATACATTTTAATGGCAAGCCGTTCAGTACATTAAGCGATAAGCAGCGAACGAAAATACGCCGCAATGATATGGGGTTTATTTTTCAGGCTTTTGCGCTTATGCCGCTGCTATCGGCCTATGAAAACGTCGAGCTTTCCTTACGCATGGCGAATAAGCCTAAAAAGGAGTGGAAGGACCGCGTAGAAGAATGTCTGGAGCTCGTTGGCCTGGAGAAAAGGATGCACCATCGTCCCTTTGAGCTTTCAGGCGGTGAGCAGCAGCGTGTGGCGATTGCAAAAGCAATTGCACATCGACCTATTTTGCTGCTGGCGGATGAGCCTACGGCAGAGCTAGATACAGCGATGTCAGCTCAGGTTATGGCCTTATTTCAAAACATTATTAGAAATGAACAAATCGCAATATGCATGACGACTCATGATCCTACAATTTTGGAGGTTGCAGACCATGTCTATGAAATGGTGGATGGAAAATTTATCTCGTAAAGCTGGTATCGTACTAATAGCCTCAGCAGTTATGCTAAGTGGCTGCAGTTTACTTCCAAACGAGAAGGAAGAAGAGGTGCTTCCTGAAATCAAACCGCCTCAAATATCGCAAAGACCGGAATATACAGTACAAACTAAAACATTAGAATCGACCGTATCCGTCATGGGTAAGGTGATCTCACTGGAAGAAGAAACGGTCTACTTCACCACGGGTGACCACAATGTTATGGATGTGTATGTGAAATCAGGTGATCAGGTAAAAGCTGGTGATTCGATTGCGACGCTTGATATGAGCGAGATGGAAAAAACGCTTCGTATGGAACGATTAGCGTTTCAGCGTGATGAGCTTGCGATGAAGGAATTGCTTCGTACACGCGATGAAATGGATCAGTCTGATTTTGAGCAGCAGCGAATTGCCTTTGAAGAAAAACGTCAAAAGCTGGCTGACATGGAAGCAGAAATCGCCAAATCGACCATTACTGCACCTTTTTCAGGAACGGTTGTCTCTTTGACTGTTAAAAAAGGCGATAAGGTAAAGGCCTATGATCCGATTGCGATTATCGCAAATACGGATATGCTTGTACCGGCTTCCAAGCTGACTAAATCAGAGCAGGAAAAAATCGCTGTAGGCATGGAGGCGATTATTACGATTTCCAATGGCGGCACAATTAGAGGCAAGGTGAAGCAGCTGCCTGTGCAAACCACCGAATCTGGTGGTGGTAATGGCGGCGGCGGAGGTGCAGCAGAGATTGAGCGCGTAGAGGACTTCATGATTATTGATGTGGAAAGTTTACCAGAAGGCGCAACTCGCGGTATTCCAGCTTCTATTAAAGTCGTGACGAAGCGTACCGAAAATGCGATCGTCATTCCGCCTTCCGCATTGCGCACGATCGGTAATCGCACCTATGTGCAGGTAACAGACGAGAATGGAAAACGTGAAGTGGATGTAGAGGTTGGACAGCAAACATCTACAGATGTTGAAATATTACAAGGGCTGACGCCTGGTCAGAAAGTTGTAGGTCGATAATCGATGAGGCTTCCTTTCTTTCGTTTTATTTTCCGCAAAATGTGGAATACACGTTGGCTTACGTTAAGTACACTTGCTGGACTTATCGTTGCTGTCGCATTTGCCACTAGTATTCCGATGTATGCGGATGGTGCGTTAAAGCGAGTGATCGCCAAACAGCTTGAAAATGACAGCGTTGATTCACCTGCAGGATCCTTGCTTATGAAGTATCAGGGAGTTGCTTCGGCTCCTACCAATTTGGAAGGCTTCCAAACGGTAGAACAATATATTCATGAGGAACTTCCTGAGACAATAGGCTTTGACTATCATACATTTGTACAGCAATACGGCATTCGCAGCAGTAATGTTCTGCCGACAGATACCTCGTTGGTGGATGCGAGTCGTACGCGTACGTTGACCATTCAGAGCATGAGCGGCTTGCAGGAGCATAATGAGCTTGTTCAAGGGCAATGGTTTAAGGATACGGTTGACGGTAGCGGCATGATTGAAGCCGTTATGCTGGAAGAGGGTATGTTCCGTACCGATGTTCACATTGGTGATATATATCAATACCGTATTGGCAATACTTCACAGAGTTTGCTTGTGAAAGTAGTAGGGGCCGTAACGCCCAATGATATGACGGATTCGTACTGGATGCTAGGCCTGGAGAGCAACTTTACGACACTGTTCATTTCAGAAAAAGTAATGAAGGAATACGTATTAGATAAACAGAAGATTGTGCTGCAAAATGCAGCTTGGTATTATAACTTTGATCTTTCACAAATTCAAAGCAGTCAAATTAATCCGTTATCGACGACCTTAAGTCGATTGGATATTGAGCTGTATCAGCGCTTGAAGGATACTCGTGTAGACCAATCGTTCGCTAGTACACTCGATCAATTTCGTCAGCAAAGCAATCAGCTTCAATCGCTGTTGTTTACTCTCGCAGCACCAATGCTGGCAATGGTCTTCTACTTTATTACAATGAATGCCAAGCAGGCACTGGATAAGCAGCGAAGCGATATTGCTGTGCTGCGCAGTCGTGGAGCGGGTACTAGACAGATCGTATGGATGTACGTCATTGAGAGCGTCATGCTCGGACTTGTTGCGCTTATCATTGGGCCGCTGCTCGGCTGGTTCATGTCGAAGAGCATTGGCTCGGCTGACGGTTTCCTGTCATTCGTTAATCGTAAGTCGATTACGATAGGCTTTTCGACAGAAACGATAATTGCAGGTTTAGTAGCGGTATTTATTGCAATGTTGGCAACCATCGTGCCTGCTATTCAATACGCGCGTGCTTCGATTGTCAGCTATAAGCAGGATCTTGCGCGTTCGGATAAAAAGCCGTTCTGGCAAAAATGGTTCCTGGACGTGGTGCTTGTTCTCGTATCAGCATATGGCTGGTACTTGTTCAATGAGCGTCAACTGCTCACCATGAATACAGGACTTGGCGCTGATGAAATGCAAGTACAGCCGTTTCTGTTTTTTGTTCCGGCCATCTCGATATTTGCAGTCGGACTTGTATGTCTTCGCATATTTCCATGGATATTGGCCTTGTTTAACTGGCTGGGCAAAAAGTTTTTGCCTGTATCGCTTTATTTGACCCTGACGCAGCTGTCACGCTCATCTAAAGGCTATTATCCTTTGATGACGCTGCTTATTTTAACTATTGGGCTAGGTGTTTATAACGCTTCAGCAGCAAGAACGATTGACTTAAACTCAACTGAGCGGACGCTATATCAATACGGAACTGATGTTGTGATTAAAACCGTTTGGGACGGCGTTCCAGAGCGCACTCCGAGCCAGCAGCCTGGTGGTGGTGGCGGTTCTGGCGGCGGTGGCAATGGCGGCGGTGGCAATGGCGGTGGTGGCAATGGCGGCGGTGGCTCAGGTGGCGGGCCTGGCGGCGGCGGACCCGGTGGTGGTGGTGGCGGAGGCGGCGGTGGTGGCAATCAGCCACCTGCCAAAATCCTTTACAGTGAGCCTCCATTCGAGGTGTTCCGATCCAGTCCGGGCGTAGAGGCTGCTGCTCGTGTATTGCAAACGCAACATAACATTATCGTCTCAGGTAAAACTGTTGGCAAAGGTACGATTATGGGAATCGACAACAAGGATTTCTCAGACGTTGCCTGGTTCGGTGAAGATCTGTATCCGGTGCATCCGGCCTATTATCTCGCGTATTTGGGTGAGTATGAGCATGGTGCGATTGTGCCGCAAAACATAGCGGATCGTTATCAGCTGAAGGTTGGAGATTTTGTTTCGGTTGCTTTTACGGATGGAACCGTGGAGTTTTCAGTAGTTGGTATCGTACCGTTCTGGCCGAGCCTGTACCCTGATGACGAACCTTTCATCATTGCGAATTTGGATTATATCTATGATCAACTGCCGCTTATCCCTTACGAGGTATGGCTGAAGCTGGACCCGGATGCGTTGGTTACGCCAATTGTTGAGAAGCTGCAGGCTGCCAATATGGATGTTGCGAGCGTAAAGGATGTGCGCAATGAGCTTATCGTCCAGTCCAAGCTTCCAACGCGCGGTGGAGTATTCGGGATATTAAGTCTTGGCTTCCTCGTGACGGTTGCGATTACACTTGCAGGGTATTTGCTATACTGGTTCTTTAACTTGTCTGGCCGCGTTGTACAGTTTGGTGTGCTGCGTGCAATGGGACTTTCAAAAAGTCAGCTGACGAGCATGCTGCTGCTAGAGCAGTTGTTTACAGCTGGTTTGGCGATTGCGCTTGGCTTCGGAATTGGCAAGCTCATTAGTTATCTGTTCCTTCCGTTTCTTCAAACGGCGGATTCGGCATCGAAAATGGTACCGCCTTTCCGCGTCGTGTTTGAATCCAGTGATACGAATCAGCTTCTTGCTGTCGTAATCACGATGATGCTAATTGGAGCAGCATTGCTGTTTATGCACATTCGCAAGCTTAAAGTGCATCAGGCAGTGAAGATGGGAGAGGAGCGTTAACAGATGATACATTGCGAAGGACTCGTGAAAATATACAAAACCGATGATCTTGAGGTTGTCGCACTGCAAGGTCTTAATCTAACGGTGACGCAAGGCGAGCTCATGGCGATTATCGGGAATAGTGGTAGTGGTAAATCTACGCTGCTTAACACGCTTGGTGGGCTTGATCGACCTTCTGCTGGTCAGGTTCGGGTAGGCAAATGGGATTTGCTGAAAATGACTGATGAGCAGCTCGTGGAATACAAACGCGATACTGTTGGCTTCATCTGGCAAAATAACGCGAGAAATTTGCTCCCTTATTTGACGGCTTTGGAAAATGTAGAGATGCCGATGATGCTATCGGGAAAGCTCGATCGTGCCTATGCCAAGCAGCTGCTGGAGTGGGTAGGACTTGGACATCGCATCAATAACAAGCTGCATCAGCTCTCCGGGGGCGAACAGCAGCGGGTAGCGATTGCTATTTCGCTGGCGAATCGTCCTCAGCTGTTGCTTGCCGATGAGCCGACCGGTTCGGTAGATACTGCAACGTCTGATATGATTATGAATATTTTCCGCAAGCTGAATAAGGAAATTGGCGTTACAATTGTGATTGTTACGCATGATATGGAACTGGCAAGTCAGGTAGATCGGGTTGTCGCGATTCGTGACGGCTTGACGAGCACGGAGTTCGTGAAGCATAACCCTGATCTTGCAGCGAATCGTGATGGCTTTGTCTCATTTTCTGCGCATCAGAAAGAGCAAAATGCTCACGTTGCTTATGTTGTTGTAGACCGAGTAGGTAGATTGCAGGTGCCTAAGGAGTACCTCAAGGCTATGAATATCAAGGATAAGGTGCTGATGGAATTTGATGGGGAGAAAATAACGATCACATCACCAGAGGCTCCTGCAGCTTCCAAGCAGAAGGAAGAGCAAGCAGATGAATCTCAGCCTGCTGAAGCTGATACAAGCGCTCAAGACGCTGCTGAAGCTGTCGAACGACACTAACACTTGCAAGGGTCTGACCTTAAGGTCAGACCCTTATATGTTTATCGCATGAATGCTTGGAAATTGGGTACTCTATCGGTAAAAATGATGGAGGTGCATTCAGGATGTGGGTGTATTGGATTCGTTTATATGAATCAAAGTTTCAAGCCAGCTGTGTCGTGCAGCGTATGGAGCATGATTACTGGATGTATGGTATGGACTGCCCAAAAGAAATTGAAATCTACAAATCCAATCGAGGCCGTTACGGCGTTAGATTTATGCCGGCGAGACAATAAAATAGCTGTAGTTAAGGGTCTATTTCTATAATGAATGTAGAATTTGAAGAAAATGTTGTAAAAAATGCTTGACGTGAGATGTTTATCTATAGTATATTAATTTATGTCGCCATTGCGAGTGACTTATTTTTAATGACGCGGGGTGGAGCAGTTCGGCAGCTCGTCGGGCTCATAACCCGAAGGTCACAGGTTCAAATCCTGTCCCCGCAACCAATTCTCTAGTCGGTAATGATTGCATTCATTATATGAACGAGGGCCCTTAGCTCAGTTGGTTAGAGCAGTCGGCTCATAACCGATTTGTCGGGGGTTCGAGTCCCTCAGGGCCCACCATTTTTGCCGGGGTGGCGGAACTGGCAGACGCACAGGACTTAAAATCCTGCGGTAGGTGACTACCGTACCGGTTCGATTCCGGTCCTCGGCACCACTAAGAAAACAAAGCTCTAATCATTGTTGAATATACATATTAAGCCGGGGTGGCGGAACTGGCAGACGCACAGGACTTAAAATCCTGCGGTAGGTGACTACCGTACCGGTTCGATTCCGGTCCTCGGCACCATTTGATAGATTTGTATATTGCACATATAGAGTGAATGTTTGTCCATTAAGCTAAGCTTAATGGTTTTTTTATTTTTTAGCGTTGCTGTGGCAGAACACAGCTGCATCATTACCAAAAGTTCCATCCTGTTATAAGGAATATACTCATGCTATAATGGAATCAGCAGAGGAGCAAGTCTCTTCGCTAAACAAGGAGCGTTGACGTTAGCTTGGCAGCTTGCGTTGAATCGCTCTTTTTGTGTTTTAAAGCCAGTTTGATTTTATTTAATGGTTCTAGGCAAGAGGTAGCTCGTATACTCTTCGGTTCGATCAAGCTACATACTTGAAATAGAACATACGTTCGGTTATAATGATTTCAAAGGCGGTGGTTATATGCAGCACGTAGTAGGTACATGGGTGCAGCTTATATATGTAGATAGCAAGCAACAAGTATCCATCAGGGATGTACGCGTATTGGCTGTTGGAGAGAAGCGTCTATTAGCTTATTGTGACACGGCTAAAGCCGTTCGGACATTCATGCTTGATAGAATTGTGGATATGGAGGGGTTGAAGTGGCGATTGAATGCAAAGCCTCAGAAGCAGCAGCAGGCATAGCCAGCTCCAATACAACTTGCTTGCAAGCGTGTAGCGGCAGATTTCCTGCTGAGCTAATCCGTTCCTTGCAGGAGCATATAGAGGTAGTCGTTATGATGCGTGACAGCCAGGAAGCAGAAGAGCTCAAGGTTGTAGGCACGGTAGAATGTATCGATCAACAGGCTGGTCGATTTCGTGTAGATGGTGAGTGGTTTAACGGTAATGAGATCGAGGCTGTTTATTTGAAAGAGCGAAGCTGATGGATTTACTAGCGCTTTTCGCTTCTAATTGTGTTAAGGTAAAAGGTTAATCAGTTTAAACAGTTTGAGCTCAAACAGCGTCATAAGCTCGAGCAACGTGAATCAAGTGTCAGTGCAAGCGTGCTGACGCTTTTTTGCGTTTAACTATTTATTTTTCTCGAGCTTCTTATCTGACAGACAACTATGTAAAGTCGATAATAATGAATACATATAAGGAAGGAATGTATGTATTTCCCCCGGAAGCTCGTTTAACAAACGCAACTTTCGGGGGATGCATCTTTTGGAGTTTATCACAATGGGGCTACTCAGTATCCTCGTTGAACGTATCCTGTGCGGCATTGCCTTTCCCTTGGTCATCTGGATATACACGTTCAGTTCCTTTATGCAGCGCCCGATTCTCATAATCGAATCGATTAGGTGGCCGCTGATCCTTGCGCCATGGTGTGCTTTTGCCAAGTGTTTCTGCGTTGATAGGCGAGCCGTAGGGGCCCTCTGCAAACTCCTCAGCCGTTAAGTCATTACGCTGGGACTCTACGGTAGCCAGATCCGTATACTCGCTTCGTTCTTCCTTAAGAAAGCCTTCCTCTTTTGTCATAGACACCCTCCTTAGCATGGTCATTAGTATACCCATTGGACGAGTGAAAATTGCAAATGTAGAAACCTATAGTACAGCTTTAAACGAAAGGTTAACATGGTTGGTGCAATGATACTGTGAAGAGCGCTACACAACGGTTTTAGGTTAATACGTATTTGATTCATATTGTGAAGGAGCGAATTACTAGTGACAATGCAATTTTTTTCATTCTTGACTACTACTAAATAGAAAAAACCGCCTTTTTCAAGACGGTTAGATTGAGTTGACAAACTGTTCCCTATCAATTGATGATTTTACCCAAATGAATACTGATCTCCTAATGTATCTAATCTACAAATTTCAGTATATCTAATGGCTTTTCAAACTTGTATTTTGCGGGTATGTTTTCATGATTTTTACATCCCCATAAAGCTAATCCGAAATCAACACCAGCATCTCTGGCACATTCAAAATCATAAATAGTGTCACCTATGTATATTGAAGATGAGGGTTCAGCTTTTGAAATCTCTAAAAACTTAATAATTGGTTCAGGATTTGGTTTATGTTTCTTTGTATCATCTGCACAAACTATATATGAAAGATAACTCATTAGGCCAAATGGTTCAAAATCATCTTTTAATTCTTGTTTCGTCTTTGATGTGACAATACCTTGGTCTAGACCCTTTTTCTTTAAAGTATCCAAAAGAATGTTGATTTCATTGTAAACATGAATTGAATGATAGAAGTCTTTCATAAAGAAATTCCATCTTTCATTAGCCTTATCAATATTATCTATACCAAGTTTAGGCAAAGAATCGGAACCTGGAATCCCTAATACAAATGACAATTCTGACCGTGCAACATCCTTGTTGTAATCTGTTTTTAGAAGCTTTTGAAGTGATCCCAAAACCGCATCTTCTGTATTAATAAGTGTTCCGTCAACATCGAAAATAATAGTCTTATACATTGTTCCACAAACCTCCTATAAATTGCCGTGTACTTCTAATTTTATAGTATCACTTAAGATTGATTGCTTTCAAATTTTTTAATTAATACTGGACAGTGTTATGAAGCGTTAGTTGGAATGCTGCACAGTACGACGAAACAATGAATGGGATTAGACTAGATATTGATTACAAAAAAATAAGTAAGAAACGTTTCAAGCCGCTGAAATTGTACATAATATTTTTATCTTGCTATGTAGAAATCGTTAGCTTGAAAAAAAGATTCTCTACGGTAAAAGTAATTAGGATCATAATATGGGTGGAGGACGTATTGGATTCATTCTCAATAAACAGGATGACAGGAGTGGACGATAGTTGGAGGAGAGTGGAAAACTGATAGAATCTAGCAATACTTTAAGATAACTGATAGTTCCTGGCAAAAGAATAGAAGACGAAAATGATAAGTACAAACGCTTAGTTTGTACTTATGTTCAATCGAATCAATAATAATTTCGTCCCCAAAAATATTAGGACATCATAACGATAAAAAACCAAGAGATAATTCACCTTGTAAAACAAGAAAACCCCTTGATATATCAAGGGGTTGAACGTTTATATTCTGGTAGGACGGGCGGGGATCGAACCCGCGACTTCTACCCTGTCAAGGTAGCACTCTCCCGCTGAGTTACCGTCCTATAGCACGTATAGCAACATTAGCTATATTATCACAGCGTATAGCAATTATCAAGCATTTTATATCAAAAACAGTTAGGCAATAACTGATATGAATAGGACAATAGACTTAAAATTTCATTGTTGCGCAACAATTTTTTGAGCTGCTTCGTTTAATCGTGTGAAACCAAATTAAAGGAGGAATTGATGTGAAAGGGAAACGTATGGCAGCAATCGTATTGTCGCTTGCAACGGTGATGGCCTTGACTCCTGTTGCTTCAGCTTTTAGTGATATTAAAGGACTGAAGGGAGAAAAGCATATTCTTCAATTGAAGGAGAGAGGCGTCATTAAGGGTGATGCGAAAGGGAAAGGTGCATATCATCCTCAAGACAAATTAAGCTACGCACAAGCAGCAGTCATGCTTGATGAGGCGTTCGAACTCAGTCTAGCTCATATCCTATTTGTAAAAGAGCCAAAGGCTAGTGATGTGTACACTAAAGTAAAGGATAATACATGGTATTCTCAAGCATTTGTAGATGGATATCACAATGGTCTTATCTTTGATAAAGACATTAATCCAAACGCACCAATTAGCCGTGAAGAGTTCGCTGCTCAACTAATGAAGCAAGTGGATCGTTTAGGCGACTATGCGTTAATTAAAATGTATGTTGGGTATACTGATGAAGATAAAGGCAAAGACGAATACAAGGGTGAAATCCAAAAGCTGCTATTGCTAAAATTCGCTGAGCTGAATAAGGACGGGTCCTTTAATCCAACAAAGCCGATCACCCGTGAAGACGCTGCGATTTGGGTAAGCAATGCTTTGAAATTTGTAGAAGAGCAATTTGGTGATAAAGAAGAAGAACAAGGTGACAAGCAAGTGGCATTGTCTGAGCTAACATTCAAAACTGAAAAAATCAACGATGATGTGAACAAGGTTACGGTTAGCGCAACTGTACCGCATCCAGGTTATGGCATGAATATTTCTGAAATCAGCTTTGAGGGTGATGTTGCGATTATCAAGCTGACGCAAGTAGATCCAAATCCGGATATGATGTATCCACAGGTGATCTCAACGGTAACAGCTGATACGTATATTTCATCTCAATACAAGATTAAGCTTATAGCTGAATAATAAACAGAAAAGAAAGATGGAGGAGATACCTTCCATCTTTCTTTTCTGTTTATTGACTTCTTACGAAAAAACTTCATAATATAACCATTACCAATTTTGAGGTGAGAACTGTGAAGGCTTTGATTGTCATTGATTATACGATTGATTTTGTTACAGGGAAGCTTCCTTGCGGTGATCCAGCGATTGCCATTGAGGAGCGGATAAGTGCTTTAACGGAGCAATTTGTGAAGGAAGGCCAATATGTGGTGATGGCTGTAGATCTTCACGAGGAAAACGATTCGTATCATCCGGAAACAAAACTTTTTCCTCCTCATAATATTAAGGGCACTTCAGGGAGACATTTATATGGTAAGCTGCAGCACGTTTATGATACGAATGCCAGCAGCATTTATTGGATGGACAAAACGCGATACAGCGCATTTTGCGGAACTGATCTGGAGCAGCGCTTACGGGCAAGAGGGATTCATGAGCTGCATCTCGTAGGGGTTTGCACCGATATTTGCGTGCTTCATACAGCCGTTGATGCATATAATAAAGGCTTCGCCATCACGGTTTATGAGGATGCAACGGCAAGCTTTAACGCTGCAGGTCATGAATGGGCGCTGGGACATTTCAAAAATTCGCTGGGTGCGAAGGTTTTGCGAGAAGGAGAGCAGGTGTAGGTTATGACAGAACAGCATTTAATGCTGCACACGGATAAATATCAAATTAATATGATGTATGCGCATTGGAAGCACCACACTCATCATCAAAAAGCTGTGTTTGATGTTTATTTTCGCAAGCTGCCATTTGGCAACGGCTTTGCTGTTGCAGCAGGCTTGGAGCGGATCGTTCGCTATATTGAAAATTTACGATTTACTGATGAGGAAATTGAGTTTCTCGCGAGGCAGGAAGAGCAGTACGACCTGGCCTTTCTTGAGGAATTGAGACAATTTAGATTCCACGGTGATCTGTATGCAGCAGTAGAAGGGACTTTGGTGTTTCCAAATGAGCCTATATTGCGAGTAGAGGCTTCTATTTTTGAAGCACAAATTATTGAGACGGCTATTTTGAACTTTCTTAATTTCCAAACCTTGATTGCGACGAAGGCTGCACGCATTAAGCAAGTTGCCCCGAATGATATATTGCTTGAGTTTGGCTCAAGAAGGGCACAGGAGGCTGATGCGGCGATTTGGGGAGCAAGAGCGGCTTGTATCGTAGGATTCCATGCGACGAGCAATTTACGAGCTGCGATGCTGTTTGGCCTGGACGCCAAAGGTACGCATGCACACGCATGGGTGCAAATTCATGAAAGTGAGCAAGAGGCGTTCGATCGTTATGCAGAGGCACTGCCAGATAATGTAACGCTGCTTGTTGACACCTATGACACGCTGCGTGACGGTGTGCCTCATGCGATTGAGACAGGTAAAAAGCTTGCAGCAAAAGGCAAAAGCTTGAAGGCAATTCGTTTGGATAGCGGTGACTTGGCTTATCTGTCCAAGAAGGCGCGCGTCATGCTCGATCAGGCAGGCCTGCAGGATGTGAACATTGTTGCCTCCAACGATTTGGATGAAAATATTATCGTGGAGTTGAAAGCGCAAGGAGCGAAAATCGACAGTTGGGGTATCGGCACGAAGCTGATTACCGCTTCAGACAATCCAGCGTTAGGTGGCGTATACAAGCTTGTTGCGAAGGAGCAGGACGGAGGCTATGAACCGGTCATCAAAATTTCCGGCAATCCCGAGAAAATAACGACGCCAGGGAAGAAAAATGTATATCGCATTATCAACAACGAGACAGGCAAGGCGGAAGCCGATTATATCGTGATGCATGATGAGGTGCTGGAGGGCAGCAAAGAGCCGCTGATGCTTTATGATCCTTCTCATCCGTTTATTCGGCGCAAGGTGGAAAATTATCGCGTACAGCCGCTGTTGACACCTATATTTGCTGCGGGACAGCGTGTATATGAGCTTCCAACTGTAACAGAAATAGCCGCTTATCATGTAAGCCAGCTCGATTTATTTTGGCCGGAGACACTCCGCAAGCTGAATCCTGAGAAATACGATGTTGTGTTAAGTGATAAAGTGTGGAATATGAGAAAAGAGCTGATTAATCAGCACGCCAAATAAAAAGAAGGTAGGATGAAGCAGGCGGCAAGCCTGACATCCTACCTTCTTTTCATTAAAAGGTTGGCAATTGATCTAGATTATTTGAAGGTGTATCGTCCGGAATCGACCGAATATGCTGTTCATGGTCGCGGCCTTTAAAAAGCTGCAAGTTTTTGATTTCTCCGTTTTTAACCATTTCCTGTGCCTGCAAATAATCTACCACTGTTCCGGAGGATAGCTTGAATTCTACAATATCACCCTCACTATTTCGTCTTACAGCGACAACCTCTTGCTGCATAGGATCAGCTCCTTATTCGATAATAGACGGTTTGCCTTGCTCGACAATTTCCATAGCACCCGTCTTACCGATATAGTTCCCAATTGTATCGCCATAATGCATGAGTTTAATTTTTCGTTGAAGCTCAACCGGAAGGGTTAGCAGCTCCTCAAGTGTTGCGTGCACTTGTCCAGGCGGCTCTAGCTGGCAATCATGATAAATCGTTTGGATTCCAGATTGGTGAAGCTCTATGAGCAGATTTGGACTGAACACCATATCTGCGGAATAAAAGAACGCATCATTAAAAATAAATGAGTAGCTATCTTTGTTTTTAATATGCTCGGTTTTTAACAGCTTCACCTTGAGATCAGGTGCGAGTTCAATATCGACATTCGGTTGAAGGGGGACAACGTGAAAGAAATCTTCTATCTGATTCAGTTCCCCCTGGGCCATTCCACCGCGCAAGGAATGGTTCCATAATGGCTTGATCAAGGATTCTGCTATGTACAGCGTAGGCTTGCGAGAATACGTGTACATCATCTGAAAAGCAAGTTCCTCAAGCCCTCCAATGTGATCGGCATGAATATGACTAATTAACACACCGTCCAAGTCAGAAAAATTTCTCCCTGATTGATATAAGGCATGAGGCAGAGTGATTCCACAATCGATCAAAAGCCTCAGATGTTTGGTTTCGATTAGAGCATTATTATTAAAAAAGTTTTTAGCAAAGGCGTTCCCTGTACCAAGCATTGTAATGTTCAATCAGAAGCCTCCTCCCACGACATTCATTTAAATATAGGGCATCTTTTTATGTACTGTCAGTAATATGGATCACAAAATTGGAAAATCGTATTAGTTGCATTTTATAGAAAGTACTTCGAATTTTCAATTAGTCAACAGATTTTCACAAACATACAGCTGTTGATTTCTAAAGATGAAAAATATTTTATCATTAATTTTCTTTCATTCTACGCAACTTTTTTACAGATTGCCAGTCTAACCTTGTATAGGAAAGCTCATATACTGGAGGTTATTCAGACAATGAAAGGTAAAAAAATAATGCTGTTCATTTGTGTCATCATGGTATGGGGCTCAACCATTGTATTCGCTAATGCATCCAGTCAGAAGATTAAAGTTCTTGTCAACGATGTGAGTTTGGGCGAGGTTGGTGCGCTTATCGATAACTCGACGTATTTACCGCTTCGTCGAATAGGTGAATCGCTTAATGCCATTATCGAGTGGAATGCTAGCAGCAAAACTGCGATGATCTACAGCCCGAATGTACATATGTTTGTCTATAACAGCAGCGGTGGTTCAGAGACAACGTTTGGCGAAGTATCCAAAGGCTTCAATGGAAAGATTAAAGTGTTTGCGCAAGTTGATGATGTTCAATTTAAATTAAACGCTGTTCGATTCACGATTGTTGACCCAAGCGGCAAAGAAACACAAATTCAAAGAATCCCCGTAGATAAAAACAGAGACAACTATTGGTTTGTTACGGATGAGACAAGCTATCGGTTTAGTTCTTCTGGCAAATATACGCTGCGCTGTTACATGCAAACAGAATTTAGTGAAGATTGGGTCGTTACTTCTGAAAAAATTATTACATCGACCTAATTCAGTTTGACCGTACCATCACATTCTGATAGGATGAGAATGGTGAATATACAAATTGAAAAGAGGTAACGACTGTGAGTGAACATCAACACGGACCAGACTGCGGATGCGGACATGATCACGATCATGAGCATGAAGAGCATGTGTTTATTATAGCAAATGATGAAGGCGAAGAGCGAGAGATGGTAATGGTCTACACGTTTGAGTCAGAAGATAATGTGTATGCTGTTTTGCTTGACCGTCAAGATCCAGAACGTGACGGTGTTATTTTCCGAGTCGAGGAAGAGGATGAAGAAACATTCCTGGTCGGCATTGAGGACGACCAAGAATGGGATCGTGTTCAAGCGATCTATGAAGAAATTGCTCGTACTGAAAACGGTGAATAAGCAAGAAGTGAAAGCGGCTGTGCATATCCATGCATAGCCGTTTTTTAACGTGTTCTGTGTGTCTAAAAAAAGAATTTTTTGCAAAATTAAGAAATTGTTAGAGACAAACGCTGAAATTTATTGTATATTATTATCACGATAAAACACAGCGGAATAATCGGATATAGTTCTCTACGGTTTTATCATGGTTAGTTCGGGTAGAGCTGCCAATCTATTGGTGTGCACATTGCACGTTGCGCGTTGGTAATCACAGGCTTCTTGTTTAGCATATAAAGGCAACTGAACAGGAATACTATCATCAACAACCTTCGCAGTAGAAAGGTCTGATAAACACGAATATATAACCTCAAGCAAGTAGGAGGTAACTCAATTGATACAGCTTAAAGAAATTACTAAAATATACGGGAAAAAAAACAAAACGACGACTGCGCTTTCCAAGCTGAGTCTTGATGTAAAAAAAGGAGAAATTTATGGCGTTATCGGCCATTCGGGTGCGGGAAAAAGTACATTAATTCGCTGTATTAATCTTCTTGAGCGTCCAACAGAAGGGGAAGTATGGGTTGGAGGCGTTGAGCTGACTCGATTAGGAAAAAAAGAATTGCAGCAGCAGCGTGGCAAAATCGGCATGATTTTTCAGCATTTTAATTTATTATCGTCATCTACTGTTTATGATAATATAGCTTTTCCGCTAATGCTAAGAGGAGCATCGAGAGCCGAAAGTAAACAAAAGGTTGATGAGCTGTTAAGCTTAGTAGGCTTGGAGGCTCACCGCAGCAAATATCCTGCCCAGCTGTCAGGTGGTCAAAAGCAGCGGGTCGGAATTGCTCGGGCCTTGGCCAGCGACCCTGATGTACTTCTATGTGATGAGGCAACCTCGGCATTGGACCCTCAAACGACAGATTCAATCTTAAGCTTGCTGCTTGATATTAATCGGCGGTTTAATTTGACTATTATGCTGATTACTCATGAAATGCATGTTATACAAACGATTTGTGATCGAGTGGCTGTTATCCATGAAGGCGGTATTGTCGAGGAAGGGCCCGTATCAGAAGTATTCCTAAAACCAAAGCATTTCGTTACGAAGGAATTCATCAATCGCAATTCAATTGGCAGTGAAGGAGTAAAGCTTGCAGAAGCGCTGTCAGGCCAAGCCTGGAATCGCTTGATTAAAATTACGTATCTTGGCGCTAAAACATATGAATCTGCACTTTCGCAAGTGGTCAAAGAAACGAACGTCAATTTTGCGATATTGCAAGGTGAAATCTCAACGATTAAGGACGTGCCGTACGGAAAGCTGACCGTATCACTTGAAGGAAGCGATGATGCCGTGCAGCGCACGATCGAGATGCTGAAACAACGAGAGTTAGATGTGGAGGTGATCGATTAATGGATTTCTCTAGTATCGACTGGTCTGAAATGAGACAAGCTACGCTAGATACGCTGTTGATGATGGGCTTCTCTACACTGTTTACATTTCTAATCGGGTTGCCTCTTGGCATTTTATTATATGTATGTTCACGAACGAATTCTATCGTCTTGCAATTTGTTTATAGGATCTTATCTTTTATTGTCAATATCATTCGATCTGTTCCGTTTATTATTTTGATTGTAGCTCTTATTCCGGTGACGCGCGCCATTATGGGAGTATCAACGGGAGTAGAGGGAACGATTCCTCCACTAGTAATTGCAGCTGCACCATTTTTTGCTCGTTTGGTTGAAACAGCTTTGAGAGAAGTCGACCGAGGCGTTATTGAGGCGGCATATTCGATGGGAGCTTCAACACTTCAGGTCATTCGCAAGGTATTGTTGCCAGAATCGTTCCCAGGACTTATTGCTGGTATGACGATTACAGCCATTACGTTAATTTCCTATACTGCGATGTCTGGTATGGTAGGTGGTGGCGGATTAGGGGATCTGGCGATTCGATATGGGTACTACCGTTATGAATCCGAAATTATGTTAATTGCAGTCGTATTAATGGTTGTGCTAGTGCAGATCCTACAAATGCTGGGCGACCGCCTTGTAATTTATTTTTCTAGGAAATAAGGACATTAACATAGATAGATTTTCCTTATTTATAAAAACAATGGAGGGTAAACTGTTATGAAAAAATGGTCATTATCTTTACTTACTCTGGTGATGGTACTAGTGCTTGCTGCTTGTGGTGAAGGCAACAATGGTACAGGCAACACATCGAATCAAGGTACAACAAATACTGGCGCAGCAAATGAGACGCCAACGGAGCCGCCTGCTGAACCAATTAAACTGGTTGTTGGTGCGACCGTACCACATGCCGACATTCTGAAATTTGTTGCTCCGTCATTGGAAGAGCAAGGAATTGAACTGCAAGTGAAAGAATTTACAGATTATGTCCAGCCAAACGTTCAAGTGTATGAAAAACAGCTTGATGCGAACTATTTCCAGCATCAGCCTTACCTTGATGATCAGAACGAAAAAAACAATTTTGATCTGGTATCTGTAGCGGGCATCCACGTCGAGCCGTTCGGTGCTTATTCCAAAAAGTACACATCTGCCGAAGAAATCGAAGATGGTGCGAAGGTAGCGATTCCAAACGATCCAACTAATGGCGGACGCGCACTGCTATTGCTTGAAAAGCAGGGCTTCATCACTTTAAGCGAAGATGCAGGGATTCAGGCAACAAAGAAGGACATTGTTGAGAATGTGAAAAACTTGAATATTATCGAAGTAGATGCAGCAATGCTTCCACGTCAATTGGATGAGGTTGATTTTGCATTAATTAATACGAACTTTGCGCTTGAAGGCGGACTAAACCCTACAACAGACGCATTGTTTATCGAAGATAAAGAGTCGCCATATACGAATATTGTAGTAGCTCGTCCTGATAACAAGGATTCTGAAGCGATACAAAAGCTGGTTGAGGCTCTAACAACTGACGAAGTTCGACAGTTCATCGAAGAGAACTATGAGGGTGCTCTTGTTCCAGTATTCTAATTCACATCATATAATTGAAGCTTTACGAGACGAGCCAGTGTTGGCGGACTAGTTCCCTAACACTGGCTCGTTTGCTTTCTTTTGCTTTTTAATTGGAAAAAGCTCGTGAAATGAAGTACAATATTGTGGTATTACTGAAGTCAGATTGTGTCTTAATGGAGGAAATTATGTTGAATTGGAAGCAGATGTTAAAGGGAATGCTGATGGGCACAGTGGAGACGGTTCCGGGCGTAAGCAGCAGCACGATTGCGATGCTGATGGGAATCTATGAGAAGCTGATAGAATCAATAGGGCAATTGACTTCGAAGCGCTGGAAGGAAGGGGTTGCTTACCTGATTCCGATTGGGATCGGCATGGTAGGCGGCTTTCTTGTATCGGTATTGTTAATTAGTTATTTACTTGAGAATTTTCAGCAGTTCACTCATTTCTTATTTATGGGGCTAGTAATTGGGATCTTGCCATCTCTATGGAATACTTCAAGACAGAAGGAGAACGGCACTTATAAATGGACACATTTTATTGCAATGGCCATTGCATTTGCAGTAGTAGCGGCGACACGCTTTTTTGATGATAAAGGGACTGCTATTATGACAGATCTATCTGTACTTGATTACGTGTTCTTATTCTTTTCGGGTTGGCTTGCAAGTACAGCCTTAGTGCTGCCAGGTATAAGCGGAGCGCTTGTATTAACAATTTTAGGTGTGTACTATACTGCAATTTCAGCGATATCTTCGCTTGATATTCCGATTATCTTGACGCTTGGAGCAGGGATCGTCGTAGGTGTGTTAATTACGAGCAAGCTGATCCGTTTTCTGATGAGTACGTATACGATGCTTATGTATGCGTTAATGATCGGTTTGATTGCAGGATCGAATGTCGTGCTGTATCCAGGCCTGCAAGGCGGCATTTTGAATGGATTCATCTGTCTGATTGCAGTCGCTGCCGGATTCATAATTGCTTATTATGGCGGGCGCATAAGCCGTCAAAGCAATACTAAATCAGAAGATTCGTCCAGTATAGCAAAAGTATCATAACATCAAGGCGAGATGCGAGTTTGCACAGGAATCATGACTAACCACGTCCACTCCAATTAAAGGGGACGTGGTTTTTATATTATTCGTACAAAAACTCTCCTACAAAAAACGAGCAGGAGGGAGGCTCGTGCTCTCCATTCCTGCTCGTTCACTTATTGACCAATCATGAGCAGCAATTAGAAGATCGCTTGCTCCTCGACGATTACTTTTACATATTCAATTGTTCGATCCTCAGGCCCTTTGACAGGCAAACCAACCTCAACATGCTCAATGATATAGTCGATGTTGTTCTGCGATATGACTTCGCCCGGCAATAGAATTGGAATGCCTGGCGGATAGACATAAATAAATTCAGCCATGATGCGTCCTGCAGATTCTTTGAACGGAATAACCTCCGTCTCTGCATAGAAAGCATCGCGAGGTGTAAGCGACAGCTGTGGAATTTCAGGGATTTTCACGACTAGCTCTCGCGCTTTGGCACCCTCGTAATAGGTTTCAGATAATGTTTTTAAGGCAATAATAAGCTTTTGTACCGACTCTGCATTGTCACCTGGAGTGATCAGACACAAGATGTTGTACATATCACTCATTTCGATTTCGAGATTGAAATGCTCACGCAGCCAATTTTCAGTATCGTAGCCTGTTACACCTAGATGACGAACGTGAATGGTCACTTTCGTAGGGTCATAATCATAGGTTGCTTCATCGCCCAAAATATCCTCGCCAAAGCAATATAGACCAGGAATTTGATTAATTGCTTCACGAGCCTGCTGGGCAAGCTCGATTGCCTGATTCGCGATTTGTTCGCCATATAGCGCAAGCTGACGGCGGGACGTATCAAGAGAAGCAAGCAATAAATACGATGTCGATGTTGTTGTCAGCATACTTAAAATCGTTTGGACGCGATGAGGATTAATAAGCCCTTTTTTTACATTAAGCACCGAGCTTTGTGTCATGGAGCCTCCAAGCTTATGCACACTAGTGGCTGCCATATCTGCCCCTGCCTCCATGGCAGACATCGGAAGCTTCTTGTTGAAATGAATAAGTACGCCATGCGCCTCGTCTACCAGTACTGGAATATGATAGCTGTGCACAAGGTCTACAATCTCTTTCAAATTAGCACAGATGCCAAAATAAGTTGGATTGATGACAAGCACGGCTTTTGCATCTGGGTGACGCTCTAATGCACGGCGAACGGAACGTGTTGTAATGCCGTGATCTATTCCTAGGTTTTTATCTTGAGCAGGTGATATGAAAACTGGACGCGCACCTGCAAATATAATCGCAGACAACACTGACTTATGAATATTGCGCGGAATAATAATTTTATCACCAGGCGCACAAACCGATAAAATCATCGTCATAATCGCGCCGCTTGTGCCTTGGACGGAAAAGTACGTATAGTCAGCACCGAAAGCATCGGCAGCGAGCTTCTGTGCTTCCTCAATAACGCCTGTAGGCTGATGAAGATCATCTAGTGGTGCAATGTTAATTAAATCAATGGACAGAGCATTTTCGCCGATAAAGGAACGAAATTCGGGATCACTTCCCATGCCTTTCTTATGTCCTGGGATATGAAACTGTACGGGGTTCTGCGCTGCATGCTCAGTTAGCGCGGTAAAGAGTGGTGTACGATGATGATCCATCGCTTACATCCCTGCCTTTCATCAGATGTACAAACATATAGAGTATAACAAAAACAAAATGATATGCAAGCTGTTTTTGTATGGAGCAGCGAGCACAGACTGATCACGTAAAAAAGTTGTGACGAAAAGTTCATAGTTTCACGCTGTGCAATTGTGTTACGATTAAGAAATGGAGGGATATCGAAAAATGGATAAACGCATGCTAGTTGTGATGGCAATTTTAATGATCACCTTTATAGGCTTTGGCATTATTATACCTGTTATGCCTGAAATTATATTAGATACAGCAGCAACGAATGCAGAAATACATAATGGAGCGATACTGGCGATCTATTCTCTTGTATCCTTTATCTTATCTCCGATCTGGGGGGGCTGGTCAGATCGGGTTGGTAGACGAAAAATTATTATTGTCGGCTTGATCGGTTTTAGCATCAGCTTTTTAATGTTTGGATTAGTAGCGGGCAATCTTGTCCTGATGTACGTCGCCAGAGCGCTTGGAGGCTTGTTCTCAGGCGCAGTCACATCAGTAATTGTGGCGTATGTAGCAGATATTACGACGGCGGAAACTCGGACGAAAGGAATGGCATTCGTCGGAATCTCGATTGGCTTCGGATTTATGATTGGTCCAGCTGTTGGCGGCATGTTGAGCGTCATCTCGCTAACGACACCATTTTATGTAGCAGCTGTGCTATCACTGCTAACGTCCATGCTGGCAGTCTTCGTATTAAAAGATACTGCGATTCGTGCAAGCGAAGAGCCAAAAATGTCTAGATGGAAGGCTTTCGAAGGGGTATCGAAATATTTGTACGTGCTTGCTTTTTTCGTTACGTTTACGCTGGCATTTCTGGAGGCCACGCTGCAGCTGTTTGGAATCGCTCGTTTTGATGTAACACCTGGACAAGTCGGCTTAATGTTCTTGTATTCTGGACTTGCCGGCGCACTTATTCAGGGAGGAGTCGTTCGCCGCTACGTTAAGCCTGGTCAAGAGCCCAAATTTATTGTAATCGGCCTTATCATATCTGCAGTTGGATTTTTTATGCTGCTTAGTGCGCATTCCTTTACATGGGCAACGATTTCTATTGTAGTATTCGGTATCGGAAATGCAATCACAAGACCTTGCATTACTTCACTTATTACATTAAAGACTCGGGTAAGCATTGGCGTTGCATCAGGGTTAAGCAATTCAATGGATAGCCTGGGACGTATTGCAGGACCGATCATTGGCTCGTTCCTGTTTGCCTTCTCCATTACACTCCCTTATGCGGTAGCTGGCGTGTTGAGCCTGTTGGCATTAATCCTTGTCTACTACTACAAGCTTGCTGACCGTAGAGCTCATTCAATCGCATCGTAAGCGTTTAGCCTGTTTATAGGAAACTAAAAAAACTGCCTCGGTTTCTACCGGGGCAGTTTTTTTAGACATTACGCATATGCAAGACATGCTTTTTTATAAAGAGGCATAAGCTGATGGTAGGTGCGCGCTGCAAATTCAATCAGCTTTTGTTCATCCTGCACAATCGGATCATCCGGAGCAAGATGCTGACCAATAAGCAGCTCAGCCTTGCCAACGTCGCGGAAGCGGCCGAGCAGCTTTTCCCAGTCCTCATAACCTAGCTCTGCAGCTGAGATTGCATCCTTTTTCATATGGTCGGAGGAAACAACATATTGCTTCGGAATTTGTGCGATGAAATCATCAAGCTCATTCAAATAAGCCGTCGCGATATTTCGTTTGCCTGGAACCTCATAGATTAAGGCAAGCCATATAAACAGATGGTCATCAAAAAGCCCTAATTGAAAATGGGGATGTGCTTTGTAGCCGCGCTTGGAAGCACATAGCGCGAGCCATGTGTCGTTCGGTGGATTAACCGTGCGGCGTGCGTGCTTGGCGATATGAAGATGCATTTCATTGCCGACAGCAGGGCTGATCTCTGCCGCAAGCTGTTCGCCAATGCTTTGGAATTTAGGTCTAATATGTTCAATAATGCCAGACATGCGTTCTTCCAGCCCAGGGAGATGAAATACTTCGAAATCTTTTTTGCTGAAGCCGGAAGCGGCAGTTGTTGTTTTGGTCATAGCGTACATCCTTTCTTTGTTTCAGGCCCCACAGTTGAGAAGTCTTATCATTTAATAATTATTATAACATAATGCTTCTATGATGTCTTGTCCCGCAATGAAAGTTTATGAAAATTTGTGAAAGTCAGTTTCGAACGATTAGGATGCGCCCAACCTGAGAAAAATAGTCAATAAACCAAGTTGCCAATACATAAGATGAAGTATAAGATAATGGTAAGAGCAAATAGTCAGAACATTTAGGCGATTTGCTTAGCAGTAAGATTAGGAGGGATTGCCGTGAATAGAAACTATGAAGTAGAATATTGCAACCTTGAGCTTCGTTTCGAGCGGCGGCAAATCCAAAATCTAATACGGGAGCTTATTCAAGAGGGCTATTCCCTATATTGGAGTGAAACGGATGGCAAATTTCTTGTTTCGATCCGAACGGGGCGAAAGCTGGTAAAGCTTCACTTCGAAAAGGTGAATGAACGCTACCGTATAGTTGGGGATTACATTATTAAGGATGAGCGATTATCCGAGCTGCTTGAGAAGTTGATTAATGATTCACGTGGGCATGCAGTGGTGAAAAGAATCAAGGATCGTCAAATTGTGATTGAGAACATTATGTTTGGAGAAATTATTCGATTGGTGGAGGTGTCTGGTATGGAGCATCGTATTATTTATCAGAAAAAGCCTTTTGTAACCTTTGAGGACATGATTCAAGCGTTTCAATCCAAGCGAGCAGAGGAACGTATTGGGGTTCTGCGCATGGAGCTCGATTACGAGTTAAGCAATTTGCATGAAGCCATCATGGAGCAAAATGATGAAAAAATTGAACAGATTACGACGAAGCTGCAGGCACTGAGACTTGAAATGCTACAGCTCGAAATGTGATTGAATCAATAGATGAAAAACGAGTGAACGGATGAATTCACTCGTTTTTTTTGTTCCAGAAATGGATACTATAAACTAAACTTAAGTGTATTATTGAGAAATGTGATGAGATTTTCATCACAAATTCATCGTTACCTGTTTTCTTCTTGTATTAAAAAGAGTAAAATATAGCTATTGTAAAAAACTAAAGAAGAAGGATGGAATAAACCAAATGTCTAAACAACAAATTGGCGTTATCGGTATGGCTGTAATGGGCCGTAACTTGGCTCTTAATATTGAAAGCCGTGGTTTTACTGTATCAGTATTCAATCGCTCCAGAGAAAAAACAGATGAGCTGATGACTGAAATTGAAGGACAAGGCAAAAATCTTGTGCCAACCTATACAATTGAAGAGTTCGTGCAATCTCTAGAAGTACCTCGCAAAATTC
Source organism: Paenibacillus septentrionalis (assembly GCF_042659865.1). NCBI lineage: Bacteria > Bacillati > Bacillota > Bacilli > Caryophanales > Paenibacillaceae > Paenibacillus > Paenibacillus septentrionalis. Next base: position 341,629 of record NZ_JBHSTE010000001.1, on the reverse strand, counting down.
TGATCATGGTACAAGCTGGTGCGGGTACAGACGCGACAATCAACTCCTTGATTCCGCATCTGTCTGAAGGCGACATCATCATTGATGGTGGTAATGCTTACTTCCCTGATACTCAACGCCGCAGCAAAGAGCTAGAAGCACAAGGCTTCCGCTTTATCGGCACAGGTGTTTCCGGTGGTGAAGAAGGCGCGCTTAAAGGACCTTCCATCATGCCAGGCGGACAAAAATCCGCTTACGAGCTTGTTGAGCCGATTCTAACTGCGATTTCTGCAAAAGTTGGCGACGATGCATGCTGCACATACATTGGACCAGACGGTGCTGGACACTATGTGAAAATGGTTCACAACGGTATCGAATATGGTGATATGCAGTTGATTTGTGAAGCGTATGACCTATTGAAAAATGTACTTAATGTTTCAACAGAAGAGCTTCATGAGATTTTCACAGAGTGGAACAAAGGGGAACTGGACAGCTACCTGATCGAAATTACTCGTGATATCTTCTCTAAATACGATCCTGAAACTGGCAAGCCAATGGTTGATGTTATTCTTGACTCAGCTGGCCAAAAAGGTACTGGTAAATGGACAAGCCAAAGCTCTCTAGATCTAGGCGTACCATTGTCCATCATTACAGAATCTGTATTCACTCGCTTCTTGTCCGCAATGAAAGAAGAGCGTGTAGCTGCAAGCAAAGTGCTTAGCGGCCCAGAGCGCCCTCAATTTGCAGGTGACAAGTCAGAGTTTATCGAAGCGATTCGCAAAGCACTTTATGCAAGTAAAATTTGTTCCTATGCACAAGGTTTTGCACAAATGCGTGCAGCATCTGAAGAATACGGTTGGGATCTGCGCTACGGCGATATCGCAATGATCTTCCGCGGCGGCTGCATTATCCGCGCTCGTTTCCTTCAAAACATCAAGGATGCTTACGATCGTGATCCTAACCTTCGTAACCTTTTGCTTGATGAATATTTCAAAAACATTGTGGAATCTTATCAATCCGCATGGCGTGAAGTTGTTGCAACTGCTGTTAAATACGGCGTACCTGTACCGGCATTCTCAAGCGCGCTAGCTTACTTCGACAGCTATCGTTCCGAGCGTCTGCCTGCCAACCTGCTGCAAGCGCAACGCGATTACTTCGGTGCTCATACGTTCAAGCGTGTGGACAAAGAAGGAACGTTCCACTTCAACTGGTTGTCTTAATTTTTCATTTTAGTTTAATCCCGATGGAGTCCGTGCGATGCTTCGCGAAGCCAATCGCGAAGCCGCTCGGCTTCCTGTTCACTGCTTGCACGTCGATGAAGCAGAGCCATAGCGGCTTCCGCATAGGCGTGAAAGTTTTTCATCAATCGTGGCTGAGACAGCTCCAGTACTGCTGGGTCTGCATCAGCCACTTTTTTTGTAATATAACCAAGCATCCAGACCACGTCATCGCGTGACAGTGGATAAGTTGGATCAAGAATTTGATCTATTTTTCGCTTGGTCTGATCTTGAAACGTACGATTCGGTAGTTCTTTCATCGTTGTTCCTCCTTAGCGTGAAAAGTTAAGCTTTTCTCAACATTCATCTACCCTTCACAGAGCTAAAGTGTTATGATAATAAAGATGAGCATTGGTAAAGGATGATAACATGAGTACTCGCAACAAAATTATTTTAATTGGCTTTATGGGCACTGGTAAATCAAGTGTTGCCGCAGCCTTGTCACAATTGCTGCAGCTTCAAAGCCTGGATGTTGATAAAGAAATCGTATCAGTCGAGGGTCGCAGCATTCCCGATATCTTCTCTCAGGATGGAGAAGAAGCGTTTCGCTCGATCGAAACGAACGTACTTAGGCAGCTGCTGCAGTCACCACAGCCTGCTATTATTGCAACTGGCGGCGGGGCGGTTCTGAAGCAGGAAAATCGAGAGCTGATGCTCAAGCATGGACTAGTCGTACATCTCAGCGCTAGCGCGGATGTCATCATTGCCCGCGTATCTCAAGATCAGGGCCGTCCGTTGTTGCAAGGGGACGTATCAGAGCGCGTTCATGCCTTGCTGAATACGCGAGCTCATGCCTACGACTTTGCACCTGTTACCATTGATACATCGCATCGATCCATACCCGAGATCGCTGCTGACATTGCGAACGCTTGGCAACATGCCAATCAAGATACATAAGAAAAGGAGATTCGAGCATGGATGTAATTGTAACCCCAACTCCCAACCTTCAAGGTGAAATCGGAGCACTATCTTCTAAAAACTATACGACACGCTACCTGCTTGTTGCCGCTTTGGCAGAAGGGACAAGCACCATCTATTTTCCAGCACACAGCGAGGACAGTGATGCAATGCGACGCTGTATTCGTGACCTGGGTGCAATCATAGAAGAGGATGATGAAAAAATCGTCATCACTGGCTTCGGTCGTCAACCTAAGGATGTGAAGGAGCTGGATGTTGGCAATGCTGGCGCCGTGCTTCGCTTTTTAATGGCAATAGCTTCTTTATGTCCAGATGTAACGTTTATTAATCGTTATCCGGATTCTTTGGGCAAACGTCCGCACATGGATTTGATTGATTCGTTGACAGCAATGGGCGTGGAAATCGAGCATCAAGAGGGCAAGCTTCCGATCCGCATTAAGGGCGGTAAGCCTCGTGGCGGTCACATTAAAGTATCAGGAAATATTAGCTCTCAGTTTTTAAGTGCTCTTTTATTCCTTACTCCGCTGTTGGAAGAAGATAGTGAAATAGAAGTATTGCATGATTTGAAATCAAAGGTTGTTGTTGGACAAACACTTGAGGTGCTGGAACAGGCTGGTATTATCATTCATGCGAGTGATGACTACATGAATTTCAAGGTGCCAGGCAACCAGTCCTATCAGGCACGCGAATATACGGTGCAGGGTGATTATCCAGGCTCTGCGGCAATTTTAGCTGCTGCAGCTGTAACAAACTCTAATGTTATTGTACACCGTTTAATGGAAAATAGTAAGCAGGGCGAACGCGCAATCGTTGATGTTCTGAAAATGATGGATGTTCCGCTTACGCATGAGAATAATACGGTGCATGTCCAAGGCAACAGCAAGCTGAAAGCAGTCGAATTTGATGGCGATCATGCAACGGATGCCGTGCTTGCTATGGTAGCAGCAGCGGTATTTGCTGAAGGAACGTCACGCTTCTATAATGTCGAGAACTTGCGCTATAAGGAATGTGATCGGATTACAGATTACTTAAATGAGCTGCGCAAGGCTGGCGCTGATGTAGAGGAGCGTCAAGCAGAAATTATCGTTCATGGTCGTCCTGAAGGATTGCCAGGCGGTGTAGAAATTAATGCCCATTATGACCATCGCGTTATTATGGCGCTGACGATTGTCGGACTTCGTTCCGCCGCTCCGATTCGTATTAAGGATGCGCACCATGTCGCAAAATCTTATCCAAATTACTTTGATCATCTAAAAGCATTAGGTGCTCAAGTTGAGTGGGTTCCCGCTAAATAGCAGCATATGCTAGATATTAATTCTGGCGTAAGGAGGCTTATCCAAGACAACAGGATAAGCCTCCTTACATATATATCCATCATTCGAACATACTATGACAAGAGGTGATAAATCATGGCGTTTTCCAATCCAAGTCGCGAGCAAATCAAGCAGCTGCTTGAAGATACAGCTACGATAGCTGTTGTAGGGTTGTCCGACAATCGTGATCGAGTGTCATACATGGTGTCGGAGGCAATGAAAAAAAAGGGTTACCGCATCATTCCTGTGAATCCGAATGCAACAGAAATTTTGGATGAAACGTGCTATGCAAGCTTGTCTGATATTCCGTTTCCGATTGATCTTGTCAACGTATTCCGGCGTAGCGAGTACACGCCAGAGGTAGCTGAGGAGGCAGTAAAAATTGGAGCCAAGGCCTTATGGCTTCAATTAGGTGTTTATTCAGACGAAGCAGCGAGTATTGCAGAAGAAGGCGGTCTAACCGTTGTCATGGATCGCTGTATAAAAGTTGAGGATTCGATTTTGCTGCCACAGGGCAAGCAAGCCTAGGGGCGATCATTCTTACATGCGATAGTCGTGTTCGTCAAGCTGCTCCACTTGCTTTTATGCAAATGTGGCAGCTTTTTTATATTAAGCTTGTTTTGACAAATGATAGGATTACCCTTAACATCGAATTAGGGTTTTTACATAACATTAATCATTCGTCAGTTCGTCGCTTAATTCAGCAGGATGGAGGATAGTGATGGCGTTCATAGGGAATTTGCAGCAGCTTGGCAGGGCGGTAATGCTGCCGATGATTATATTGCCAGCCGCAGCTGTGTTTCAAAGTCTGGCTCAGCTTCCATGGGAACAGATTGGTTTGCCAGCAATGGCCTCGTATTTAGCAATCGCATCAGCATCCATCTTTCAGTTTTTACCGTATATTTTTGCGCTGGGCATCGCCTTGGGCCTTACGAGCAACGGTCTAGGTGCCGGGATGGCTGCACTGGTAGGCATGTTTATTTACTCAGGTATCACTGCAAAATTTGCACCGGATACAGAGCCTACCGTTTTAATCGGAACCTTTATAGGCATTGTGGCAGGTGTTTCTCATCTCAGATTCAAGGACCTGCGCTTGCCTGAATATATACAGTTTTTTGGTGGGCCACGGTTTGTACCGCTGTTCGTCAGCTTTTTTACGCTGTTGTTTTCAATGTTTATCGTAAATTTGTCAGAGCAGCTGGAATGGCTGCTAATTGAGCTAGGTGAAGTCGTTTCGCTTGCAGGAGGCTTTGGCGTATTTTTGTATGGCTTCATTCATCGCATACTTGTTATATTCGGACTGCATCATCTCGTTAGTCATCTGTTTTGGTTCCAGGTAGGCGGCTACGAGACAGCGGAAGGCTACATGGTATATGGAGATCTGCCGCGCTTTTTTGCAGGTGATCCAACTGCGGGCGTATTTATGGCAGGCTTATATCCTACCATGATGTTTGCGCTTCCGGCCATCGCGCTTGCGATTGTTCATGAAGCACGTGAGGATTTGAAGCCGCAGATCAGAAGAACCTTTACATTGGCGGCGCTATCTTCGTTCTTAACAGGAGTAACAGAGCCTGTTGAGTTCGCGTTTTTGTTCGTAGCACCATATTTGTATGTCGTTCATGCGCTTCTATCAGGCTTAATTATGTGGCTGACAAGCACGCTGGGCATCTTGCACGGTTTTTCTTTTTCGGCAGGAGCAATTGATTATTTGCTCAACATGCACCTTGCAACGAATGGCTGGCTGATTATCCCGATTGGGATTGTGACGGGAATTGTCTATTATTTCTTGTTTCGCTGGGCGATACGCCGCTTTCAGATTCCAACGCCTGGGCGCGAAGAAGGCTCTCAGCTTGATGAATGGGTTGGCGATATCCCATACCGCGCTCCGCTTATTTTGCAAGCGATTGGCGGCAAGAAAAACATTATTCAGATGGAGTCGTGCATCACGCGCCTGCGTCTAAAGGTTCATTCCGAGAAAGACATGGATATTAATGCACTGCGTAATTTGGGTGCTGCGGGAGTCATTCGCCTCGGCGGCGGACATGTTCAGGTTGTATTCGGTACATACTCTGAATTAATTCGTGAAGAAATGATGAAGACGATTCATCGCGATCAGCAGCAGGTTTCGTTCCATTCACCGATGCAAGGTCGAATGATTCCGCTGTCAGAGGTTCCTGATCCGATATTTTCTGCTCAGCTGGTTGGCAATGGCGTGGCGTTTATTCCAGACCGCGGAGAACTCGTATCACCAGTCAAGGGTAAAGTCATGCACATATACCCGACGATGCATGCGATTGGAATTCTGACTGAGGAAGGACTTGAGGTACTGCTTCATATCGGGATCGATACGTCAAAGCTGGTCGGGAAGGATTATTTTACAGCAGTTGTTAAAGAAGGCGAAGAGATCGAGCCTGGACAGCTTTTAATTCGCTTTAATCTGCATAAAGTTAAAAAAGACAGTAAGTCTCTTGCTACACCAATGGTGATAACGAACTCTGACCTGGTTAAGGCATGGCGCTTCGCTCCTTTTATGACAGTGAAAAAAGGACAGTCCTCCATTATGTCGGTTGTACTAGAGGATAGCAAGAATGAGGGGGAAGTACGATGATTCAAGGAATTGGCGCATCATCAGGCATCGCGATAGGAAAAGCGTTTGTGCTGCCGAACTGGGAGCTTGAAGTACCAGAGGAGCGCATCGATGTTGCGGATTTCGCTAGAGAATTTGAAAGAGTTTACGAAGGCATAAAAACCTCTAAGGATGAAATCAATCAGATCAAGGATGAGCTGAAGGATACGGTAGGCGTAGAGGAAACGCAAATTTTTGATGCTCATCTTGCGATTCTTGATGATCCAATTTTTATGAATGAAATCCAAGGCATTATTCAGCGGCAATACAAAGCGGCAGAGGTGGCGGTTAAGGAAGCGATTGATCACTTTGTCACGATGTTCGATCTGCTGGAGGATGAGTACATGAAGGAGCGGGCGCTCGATATACGCGATGTCGGCAATCGACTGCTGAAGCATTTGCTTGGCGTGCCGGAGATCCAGCTGCCGATTGACAATCAGCCCTTTATCCTGATCGCCAAAGAAATTTCACCTTCACAGCTTGCTCATCTTAATCCTGAAAATGTACTTGGCATCGTCACGCTGTCAGGCAGCACGACCTCGCATTCTGCAATTATGGCTCGAGCACTTGGCATTCCGCTTGTAGTTGGAGTCGAAGGAAAGCTGATAGAATCGGTTGTAACCGGTCAGAACATGGTTATCGATGGAAGTGACGGTTCGATCTACGTAGAGCCTGCAGAGCACATTGTAGAGCTTTACAGACAGCTTCAGCAGCAGCAGCAGGAAGCAAAGGAAATGCTCAAGCATTTGGCGGGTTATCGTTCTGTAACTGCTGATGGCAAGTACGTAAGGCTGGAGGCGAATATCAGCTCGCTGAAGGAGCTTGAAATTGCACTACAGGGCGGAGCACAGGGGGTAGGGCTGTTTCGTACAGAGTTTTTATACATGGATCGTCAGCACTTCCCTTCCGAAGAGGAGCAGTACAGCGTCTACGCGAGCGTTGCTGAAAAGCTGCAGGGAGGCTCTGTTGTCATCCGCACGCTTGATATTGGCGGCGACAAGCAGCTTGATTATTACGAGATCGACGAAGAGCAAAACCCGTTTATGGGCTACCGAGCGATTCGCATCTCGCTGGATCAGAAGCAGCTGTTCAAGACACAGCTTCGGGCTATCCTGCGGGCAAGCGTACACGGCTCGATCAAGATCATGTATCCGTTCATCACATCTGTTAATGAAGTGCGTGCAGCAAAAGCGCTGCTAGAGGAAGCGAAGCAGGAATTGCGCGAAGCAGGAATTATGTTTGAAGAGCACATCGCTGTAGGCTGCATGATTGAGGTGCCTGCGGCTGTTATGATCGCAGATGCACTAGCGAAGGAGGTTGACTTCTTCAGCATCGGGACGAACGATCTCATCCAGTTTACGCTTGCTGTTGATCGGATGAACGATCGCATCTCGCAAATGTATGAGCCGTATCATCCAGCAGTCATTCGCATGCTGAGTCTAATTGTTGAGGCAGCTAAGCGCAATCATTTGCCGATAAGCGTATGCGGTGAGCTTGCAGGGGATATTCGTGCCTTGCCGATATGGCTGAGCCTGGGCGTCGATTCATTAAGCATGTCGGCGCACTCAATCCTGCCGTTGAAGTCGCGATTGATCTATGCTTCACAAGAGGAATGCAAGGATATTTTTGCTGAGGTGCAGGAATGCGTCACAAGCGAGGAAATTAAAGCATGTCTTGACCAGTATATGGAGATTTTCGACCTGACAGCGAATGGTTAACCCATTCGCTGTTCTAGTGCTTGTACGAAAGCTTGTGCATATGGCGGCAAATCAGGTGGTCGGCGAGCCGAGATCAGGTTGCCGTCTACGACAACAGGCTCGTCGAGCCAAATTGCTCCCGCGTTTTCCATGTCGTCACGAATGCCTGGTGTTGACGTTACGGTGCGGCCTTGCAAAATTTTAGCAGAAATCAGCACCCAGCCAGCGTGGCAAATTTGCCCGATTGGCTTATTTTGAGCGTTCAGCTGCTGCACGACCTCAAGCACCTTTGGATAGCGTCTTAGCTTATCAGGGGCCCAGCCGCCTGGAACAAGCAGGCCGTCTATCGTATCGGCATCCAGCTCGTCAAACGAAAGATCAGCAACAGCCGGGACGCCGTATTTGCCGATGTGCTCGGCACCTTTTTTCGGTCCTGCAAATTGAACCGTTGCACCCGTCTCGCGCGTGCGATAGACCGGATACCATAGCTCCAAATCTTCAAATTCATCATCCAACAAGCAAATGATGTTTGCGTTTGCTAATGACATATAAACCCTCCTTATGTAGTGGACTAATGTCCATTGTAACGAAGCTGAAAGGTGGAGGCAAATGAATCAGACTAATCATCAACAATCCAATCAAGAAATTCATCAACAATTGAAGCAAGGTAGGTGGAGGAAGTGGCAACGAAAGCTGCGCTGGCTGCCTGCTATTGTGTGGATGGGCGTTATTTTTTATTTATCCTCGAAAACTGGCGATGAGCTTAATACGGTGCTGCCCTTTATTCAGCAATATTTCCCGTTTATCCAAGATTTTAATTGGGGGCACTATGTCAGCTACTTCATATTAGCAATGGCCGTAGATTACGGGTTTGGAGCAAGCGCTAGAAGCTGGCGTACAAAGCTGTACATTGTACTGATCTGTACAGTGTATGGGGTGACGGATGAAATTCATCAATATTTTGTCGGAGGCAGAATGATGGACATCTATGATGTGCGCAATGATGCGATTGGCGCTGCGGTTTGGGTACTGCTGGCGAAGGTTCCTTTTGTGGAAACGATATGGAAAAAATTAAGTTATGATCGCTAGCAGGAAATGAATCAAAAAATGTCGAATCCCTTAGGCATAGCACGATAGATTTAAAGCTGTTGTGAGAACGTGTGAGGGAGTGATATTCTCATGCAAAAGCAATGTAATTGTGGAGAATTGATGAATCTGAAACTGAGAACAGTTATTTTTTCAGGCAAGGTTGAGATCGATAACGTTCCTATTTATACATGTGCGATTTGCAGTCATAGTGAGGTTATACCAGAAGTAAAGGCAGATCTGTCAGGTCTAATACAGGAGCTTGGAGATCGTCCGGAAAAACAAAGCTATTTGTTTAACGAATGCAATGAGTGGGCAAATATATTAGTAGAGTATAAATTGGTGCAGAAAACGGCTCAATCCGCACAATACAAGCTGGAGCAGATGATCGAGCAGCGTACCAATGATTTGCTTGATCTTTATTTGCTTGCCCAGGGACTGAAGGATGAGGTTTGGCTGGATTCAATCCGTAAACGCTTGCTACAAATCGGGGCACAAATGAAGAATTGATGAAGGTTTCGAATACATAGTACGGAATATATAATCTTTGCAGGTTAGAAACGTAGAAACATTGCGAAAAATGTTATTTTACAGTATTATAATTCCAATATGTGTCGAACGTATCAATCAATTTTATAGTAAATGGAGAGAGTGCTCGTGACGGTAACCATATATGATGTAGCAAGAGAAGCGGGAGTGTCCATGGCAACAGTATCTCGCGTAGTAAACAACAATCCTAATGTTAAGCCTGCAACACGTAAAAAGGTGTTTGAGGCGATCGAAAGACTTGGCTATCGTCCAAATGCAGTAGCTCGTGGACTTGCAAGCAAAAAGACCACTACAGTTGGTGTTGTCATTCCTGACATTTCGAACGCAATCTTTGCAGAGGTTGCACGCGGTATTGAGGATATCGCAAATATGTACCATTACAATATTATTTTGTGTAATGCGGATAAAAAGAAAGAAAAAGAAATCCGCGTTATCAACACGCTGCTGGAGAAGCAGGTAGATGGCTTGCTGTTTATGGGCGGGGCTGTAACAGAGGAGCATCAGCAAGCATTCCGCACGGCAAATGTACCAATTGTGCTGTGCGCAACATCTGAAGAATCGGGAAATCTTGCATCTGTTGATATTGATCATGAGGCTGCGGCCTATGACGCGGTACAAGCACTGATCAAGCAAGGACATACCTCCATAGCAATGATCAGCGGCACGTTAGAAGATCCTTCCAATGGCTATGCTCGATTTAGCGGCTATAAAAAGGCTCTCGCTGAAGCTGGAATTACATACGATGAATCGCTGGTTCGCATCGGCAATTATCGTTATGAGTCCGGTGCTGATGCTATGCGCTACTTCCTGGATCTTGAACAGCGTCCAACAGCTGTATTCTCTGCAACGGATGAAATGGCAATTGGCGCTATTCACTCTATTCAGGATCGCGGACTGCAGGTTCCAGGCGACATTTCAGTAATTAGTGTGGACAATAGCCGCATGGCATCAATGGTCCGTCCGCAGCTGACAACTGTTGCACAGCCTATGTATGATATCGGTGCAGTATCAATGCGTCTATTGACGAAGCTGATGAAGAAGGAAAATGTAGATCAGGCACAAGTGGTGCTGCCGCATGAGCTGGTTGTTCGCCAATCAGTAGGAGGCAGCAAGTAATGACATTTACGCGCATTGGCATTATTGGAGCTATGGTTGAGGAAATCGAGCTGCTTCATCAAAATGTAAAAGATATTAAGGCATCTCAGCAGGCAGGCGTTACCTATTATGAAGGTAAGCTGCATGGGGTTGAGGTTATCTATTGCAAGTCTGGCGTAGGCAAAGTGAATGCGGCTATTTGTACCCAGGTGCTGTTATCGTCTTATCAAGTGGATTGCGTGCTGTTTACAGGCGTAGCTGGCGCACTTGATCCAGGCTTGAATGTAGGCGACATCGTCATTTCAAGCAGTGCAATGCAGCATGATATGGATGTGTCCCCGCTTGGTTTCAGCAAAGGGATTATTCCATTTCAGGAAATCTCTGATTTCCCTGCAGACTCATCGTTAGTTGAGCTGGCTAAAGCTGCTGGACAAGCACTTTTCCCAGGTCGTACCCTCGTAGGACGCGTCGTTTCAGGAGATCAGTTCATTGCCAGCGTCGATAAAGTAAAAGAGCTGCATGAGCATTTTGGTGGCGTATGTGCTGAGATGGAAGGCTCTGCTGTTGCTCAGGTATGCACAGCAAACGGCATTCCATTTGTTGTCATTCGTTCAATGTCGGATAAAGCAGATGGTTCTGCTGAAGTGACTTATAATGAATTCGTGGTAACAGCAGCGAACAATTCTTATGCGATGATCGATCATATGATTTCTAATCTATAGGATAGCTGCTTAGCAGTTAAGGCTGGTTGCATGCTCTGCATGCGACCAGCCTTTTATGTTTAATCCCTCCTCGTATACACGATATCTTCACACGTATGCAATGATCGCTGCAATGACTTGCTATAAATCCTGCACCGCAACCACAGCAATTTGCTTATTGCGAGCAGTAATTTCTTCGCGTCGCGGAATAGCCTCGATGCTGCCAGCAACATCCTGCCAATATTTTGGCAGCTGTTCAGGACTAAGCGATTGCCATTGCTGCACCCAGCTCTCAGGGAGGGGCGTAAGCACGTTGCTGCTTCGTGCGTGAAGCAGCTCATCACGTAATGGGTGATCGCTCATTTCAAGCCATACAAGCGACCAGGCACGCGGTACAACACGCCATAGATCATAGCCTCCACCGCCCAGAGCAACCCATTTGCCACCACAATACGTGTGTGCAAGCTCATGAATGATCATCGGAATGCGTTCATAGATGGCGATTGAGCAATGCAAATGCGACAATGGATCATAAGCATGTGCGTCACAGCCATGCTGGCTAATGATAAGGTCCGGTTTATAATAGTCAATCGTCTTTCGTAATGTATATTCAAAGCTATCCAGCCACGATTCATCCTCAGTGTAAGGTTCGAGCGGGACATTAATACACGTTCCGTAGCCTTGCTCAATGCCTCGCTCATATTGATATCCGGTGCCAGGGAACAGAAACTTGCCTGTTTCATGGATTGAATAGGTGCAGACGGATGGATCAGCGTAGAACGCTAGCTGTACGCCGTCGCCGTGATGCACGTCCGTATCGATATATAGCACGCGAGCTTGATGCTTTTGCTGGGCAGCCCGTATCGCAATGACAGCATCGTTGTAAATGCAGAAGCCCGCAGCTCGATTAGGAAGGGCGTGGTGCAAACCACCAGCCATATGATAGGCGTGCTCCGTTCGTCCGCTAAGCACCTCTTCTACGGCATGTACCGTACCAGCGACAATTGCACAGGCGGCTTCGTGCATGCCTGCAAAAAATGGCGTGTCGTCTGCATGAAATCCATAGAGCTCAGCATTTTCCCGCAGCTCGGAAGGCGCACTTGCAGCGCTTAGCTGTTGAATTGCTTCGACGTAGGATTCATGATGGGCAAGCCGCAGCATGTCTTTCATCTCATAAGAAGGAGGCTCCATGATAGCTGCAGCTGTTAAGGCGTGCACATGCTCTAATAAAGAAATGGACAGCGCATATCGGATAGGATGGAAGGGATGATTATGTTCAAATTGATAGCTATTGGCTGAGCTGGAATGGATAAATCGAATCTTGGGATTCGTCATAGCCTTGCGTTCATTCCTTTCTGCTTGGTGCGATGCTAATACATAAATCGATTGCGAAACCGGACACGGTCAAACTGCTCAATCGAGGATAAAGGAACCTCTGGTCCGATTTTCACCATAAGACAGTTCGCTGGATGTGCGCAAATTTCAGGATCATCTGTGGCGTACCAGATCATATCGACCGCTTGCATCAGCTTCTCCATCATCTTGCGGTAATCCCACACGTTTAGACCGCTGCCTTCCAAGTCCCAGTGCCAATAATACTCGGTTGTATAAACAATCATATTGTCAAGCTGCTGCTCGGCAAATGCGGTAGTAATAAGCTGCTTGCCTAATCCACAGCCTCTATAAGCATCAGCGACCTCAATAGCGCCAAGCTCAACCAAGTCCGGCATATTTCCTTCAGACCAACGCTCGTATTCATCAGGGTAATGAAAGGTAACATAACCGACAATGAGCCCATCGACATGAGCAGCAATAATCCGACCTTCAGGAAGTCCGGCAATTTCTATTAATGCTTCATGCTGATCTTTAGGCTTGCGAAATGCGTCCAGAGTCGTATCCAGCACTAAGCTCTTTAGCTGCTCTGGGGGGATAGGACCTTCAATTCGCAATGTTTGGTCTAAAGAAGGGACATAGTAGTCCTTTGATTGGAAACGTTTTCTATGCTCCATATGCCGTTCCTCTTTCTATAAGCTAGTTTATATTCTACTATACAGAATTGTTCGCGATATGGAAAGATATAGTGCAATGGATTATTTCATGTTATAATTATTCCATTGTAAGCGCATACTTTCGATTTTATTGAATGGATGGGAGAGTGAAACGATGATTGACCTACATCAAGAGCGTATTCCAGCAACTGTTACAGATGGTAATCTGCCAAATTACGAAGCTGCCCGCGAGCAATTTTCTTGGGAGCAGATTGAAGCACAATTTAGTTGGGCTAGTACAGGGAAGGTTAATATTGCCTATGAGGCAATTGATCGACATGTAGAGCAGGGACGCGGCGAAAAGCTTGCCCTTATATACAGTGATCAGCAGCGTGAGGAGCGTTATACGTTCCAGGAACTGAGCTTGCAAAGCAATCGTTTCGCAAATGGAATCCGCAGCTTGGGTATAGGTAAAGGAGATCGTGTCTTTATTTTTATGCCGCGAACGCCCGAGCTTTATGTTAGCGTGCTAGGAAGCATTAAAGTTGGTGCAATAATAGGTCCATTGTTTGAAGCATTCATGGAAACTGCGGTAAAGGATCGCTTACAGGATAGCGGTGCAGTAGCAATCGTTACAACCCCTGCTCTGCTCTCCCGTATTAAACGAGACGAGTTGCCTGAGCTAAAGCACATTATCGTGTTTGGCGACGAGGTGGAAGAGGGAGATGGCATTGTCAGCTATAGTCAGCTGATGACTGGACAAAGCGAAGAAGCCGAAATTGAATGGGTGGATCGCGAGGACGGCTTGATTCTGCATTATACCTCCGGCTCTACAGGTAAACCGAAGGGCATCTATCATGTTCACAACGTGATGGTGCAACAGAAGTATACAGGACAGATTGTTCTTGATCTGAAGGAGAACGATGTATACTGGTGCACCGCGGATCCAGGCTGGGTAACTGGAACCGCTTATGGAATTTTTGCTCCATGGCTGAACGGTGTGACGAACGTTGTACGCGGTGGTCGCTTTAGTCCAAGTGATTGGTATAGCGTGATCCAGAAATATGGCGTTACCGTATGGTACAGCGCGCCGACAGCGTTCCGCATGCTAATGGGAGCTGGAGATGACGTGGTGAAGGACTTTGATCTTAGCAGCCTTCGCCATGTGCTTAGTGTCGGTGAACCACTGAATCCAGAGGTTGTACGCTGGGGAATGAAGGTATATAATCAACGAATTCATGATACATGGTGGATGACGGAAACAGGCGGTCAGCTTATTTGCAACTATCCGTGCATGGACATTAAGCCAGGCTCAATGGGTAAGCCGATTCCTGGGGTAGAAGCTGCTATACTTGATGATCAAGGCAATAAACTGCCTCCATATCGCATGGGTAATCTTGCAATCAAGGCTGGCTGGCCTTCGATGATGCGCAAGGTATGGAACAATGATGCGAAATATGCAGAGTACTTCAGAATTCAGGATTGGTACGTCTCTGGCGACTCCGCATATTGTGATGAGGACGGCTACTTCTGGTTCCAGGGCAGAGTCGATGATGTGATTAACACGTCTGGTGAGCGAGTCGGACCGTTTGAGGTCGAGTCGAAGCTTGTTGAGCACCCAGCGGTAGCAGAGGCTGGCGTAATCGGCAAGCCAGACCCAGTACGGGGTGAAATTATAAAAGCGTTTATCGCGCTTCGTGACGGCTATACGCCTACGGAGGAGCTTGAACAGGAAATTAAGCAGTTTGTAAAGGTTGGGCTGTCAGCTCATGCTGCGCCAAGAGAAATCGAATTTAAAGACAAGCTGCCTAAAACGCGCAGCGGTAAAATTATGCGTCGCGTATTGAAAGCATGGGAACTGAATTTGCCGACTGGCGATTTATCGACGATTGAGGACTAATTGAATCAGTTATATCGTAACGTTTTATACACAAAAGCCTGTTGACCCTATTATTGGGTTGGCAGGCTTTACAATTTATGCGATGCTGTTTAGCATAGATACCAAGGATGCTTATAACACTTGCAGGACGTAAGGAGAGAAAGAGGATGGACCTAATACTGGAGGCTGCTGTGACAGAGCAGCAATATGAAAAGCTGGCAGCAATGGCTTCAAGCATTTGGAATGAATGCTACAGCAGTCTGTTGACGCCATCGCAGATCGAATACATGCTTGCTCGCTTCCAATCAGCTGAAGCGATACAGGAGCAGATTGAGCAGCAGGGCTATCGCTATTATTTCATTGTAGCGAACGGACAAAAAGTCGGCTATACTGCGCTAAAGATCGAGTTTCAAGCATTGTTTCTAAGCAAGCTGTACATACAAAGCAAGGTTCGAGGAAAGGGGTATAGTAAATTAGTCATTGGCAAGCTTGTAGAAATAGCTAATCAAGCGAAGCTGAAATCAATCTGGCTGACGGTCAATCGTTATAACGAAGCCGCGATTGCGGCATATAAACGCAGCGGGTTTGTGATAACAGATGAGAAAGTAACCGACATTGGCAACGGTTATGTGATGGATGACTATATTATGGAGCTTGCATTAGTGTAGTGTTGCATTCTAGTCCTTATAATACGAACACATGAAAAATGCAGGGCAAATGTCAGATTCGATCTAACATTTGCCCTGCATTGCTTTTATGTGGATAGAACGTGCTTCACAATTGAAGCTAACAATAAATTATTGTGCGACAAGCTTCGTAGAATAGCTGGATTCGCCTTCATCGTTGACGGCTGTCACGACATAGGCGCCGCCAGATTGAACCCCATTGTGTTCATAGAAGGCAGTATTGGTTGAACCAAGCTTCGTATAATGACCGTCGTTGTTTGCACTATAATAGACATTATACTGTGTAACCTGCTCGGATACGGAATTGCTCGACCAGCTAATAAGCAAGCTCATGCCAACATACTCAGCAGACAGTCCACCTGGAGCTGAAGGGATGGACAGCGTAGAGCTGTTTCCATTACCGTTGTTGCCCCCAGGATTACCGTTCCCGTTCCCATTTCCATTACCATTCCCGTTACCGTTGTTTCCAATATTGCCGTTGTTACCACTGTTATTGCTATTCAAGCTGTCTTCGTCTTCGTGTTCATCTTCCCAGTCAGAGCCAGGAAGTGTATGACTATTGCCGACTTCCACTTTAAGACTAGGCTCCGATTGCTTGCCTACAACATCCACTGCTACGACATAGAAGCTCGTATGTTGAGACTGATTTAATGAAACCGGAACAGAATAGCTGCTCTTGCTGTACAGAATCGAATCTCCAAATTTCTCATACGGTCCGCCATTAATGGAGCGGTAGATACGATAGCCAACAACATCACTAGAGCTGCTGTTGCTAAACGTTAGGACATATGAGCCATTGTCAGCTCGATTTAATCGAACATTCGGAGGGTAGGCTGGAATTTCACCATCATCCTCGCGTGGATCAATAACGGAAGGAGCATCCATTCCCGCATCAGCTGGCACGAATATCGACATATCGCGTCGGCTAGTAGCTGGAAGCTTCGCTTGTGCAGCCTGCAAGTCAAGCATAAGCTGATCAAGCGGTGTTTTCCGTACGATAACGAGCTTTTCCTTCAGCATATCATCCGGCGTTAACGGATTAGGCTTATAGTTGACACCGTTATATTCAATCACTTTAACATTTACAAGCGAATCATCTGTTTTGGTCGGCAAGTATTCCTTGTTGAACCAGTCTGTAACTATTAATCCTGCAGATTTGTTCAAGCTGGATGGGACTAAGCCGCTTGTTGATGATACCGAAGCCTTTACAATGTTATCTGGCTGCGTGAACTTCTTGTTTTCGAACAAATCTGGACGCTTTTCTGTTAATTCATTCATCACAATTGCCCAAACTGAACGAGCACGCGTACGGCCATTTGTCGTTAGCGTATGAATTGGTTTTTCATAACCAGCCCATACCCCTAGTGTTACGTCAGGGGTATATCCAACGAACCAAACATCACCATAGCTTTGCGTAGAACCAGTTTTACCAGCGAAGTCAATCGAGTTATACGCTTTTAATTGACCGCGCAACGCTGCACCAGTTCCAGAACCATCAGCGATAACGGTACGAAGCATATCCGTCATCAAGAATGCCGTTTGCTCGGAGAACAAGCGTTTAGGTGCTGGCTTATGCTCATAGATGACTTTTCCATTCGCATCTGTAATCTTCGAGATCATGTATGCATCATTAAATTCACCATAATTGGCAATTGAGCCGTATGCATTAGTAATTTCTTCAACGGTAACACCGCGCTCCAAGCCGCCAATAACGCCTGTTTTCGCATGATAATCGGAGTCTGTTATCGTCGTAATCCCAAGCTGCTTTACAAAATCCAGCGCAACTGGAATGGTTAAATCCTCATTGTAAATTTTCAACGCAGGAATATTTAATGAACGATTCAACGCAGTTCGAGCCGTAACAAGCCCCGCAAACTTCCGATTGGAGTTGAGCGGAATATGATAGCCCTTCTGTCCATCCTCCAGGATGAGCGGCGCATCATCAATAATGCTTGCAGGCTGCACAATGCCCATCTCAATCGCAGGCAAGTAAGCTGCAAGAGTTTTCATCGTTGAACCAGGCTGACGTATCATTTGCGTAGCATGATTGAGCTGTTCCTTGTAAAAATCTCGTCCCTCTAACATGCCAAGAATTTCACCAGTTGCATGATTGATAAGCATAGCTCCAACCTGCTCGATGCCCTTTTCAGGACTATCTGGCGTAAAGTTGTCGGGATTGCTGCCGATCTCATGCATAATGTCGTAAACCTCTTTATCGATCGTGGTGTAGACATGGTATCCACCGCGCAGCAATGTTTCGCGTGCTTCCTCGACCAGGTAAGCATTTTCTTCCTTATTCAGATCCTCAATTGTTAGCTCCTTATTATCCTGCAGCAAAAGTCGCTTCGCTGCTTCTCGCTCTGCCTCGAGCATCAAGAAAGGATACGTATTGTAGGCTTTTTCAGTTGGTTCTGTGATCGAAGAGCGAATATCAAAGGCTAACGCCTCGCTGTACTCTGCTTCAGTAATTTTTCCAGTGTCAAGCATTCGGCTTAAGACGAGCTTTTGACGTCTGATGGCATTTTCTATCCCTTGCTCGTTATACTGACCAGTTCCTGTAAATGCAGTATATTTGCTAGGCAGCTGCGGCAAGCCTACCAAGTATGCAGCTTGTGCAGTATTTAGTTGATTAAGGTCCTCAATGCCGAAGATTCCTTTAGCCGCGGCCTTGATCCCGAAAACTTGATAACCATTAGAACCATTACCGAAAGGCATTTTATTTAAATACGCAGTTATGATTTCTTCTTTTTGCAAATATCTTTCCATACGGATCGATAGGAAAATCTCTTTGATTTTTCTGCTTTCGGTTCTATCCAAATTCAAAAATACGCGACGCGCCAACTGCTGTGTTAGCGTGCTTCCCCCAGTTTGCGTATCTTCATTGAATAGGCGTTCCTTGACAGCACGTCCCAAACCATGCGCATCAACACCGATATGCTTCCAGAAGTTTTGATCTTCTGTTGCAACAAGGGCATCTAACACAATGGTTGGTATATCATCGTATGTAACGACAATTCGGTCCTCGTCGGTGCGAAGCTGACCGACTAATGTTCCATCATTAAAGTAAACATAGCCTGTCATTGAATATTCTTCGATTTTGCTTTGGATATAGGATTGGGGACGAATTTCCTCATCTTTCACATTAGCCGCAACATAACCTGCAATTGCGCCGCCTGCTAGCAAGCCTCCAAAAATCAGGAATAGCAAAATCCATTTGAAGGTTAAGAAGCTAATAAGGCTAAACCACCGAAAAGCGCCATAAGGCCTCGACTGTGATTTTTGTTCCTCTTCCATAAGTTCACATTCCTCCTCTAGCATAACATTCGTATTATACCATAAATGTAAAGGGTGAGTATATTACGGATGAAAGCGTCTGACACACTATAGTTGACGCGTTTTTCATAGCGAAAGTTGCTCGAATTTAGGAAATATTGACAAGCTATAACGAAATTAAATGAAACCTAACACAGGTAATTGATGTATAATCTAATAAGATGACCCATATTTTCAAAATATCATATTGGGAGGGAGGAGTATGGAAACTTTATTCTGGGTATGTTTTCTAATCGGCATTGTATACACCGTAGCAGTTGTCATTTTTGGAGACGCACTGGCAGGAGCGCTGGATGCTTCTCTTGAATGGCTGCAGCTCGATAATTTGCCGGTCCTGCAGCCCCTTACATTAATAAGCGGGCTTACGATTTTTGGTGGTTCAGGTATAGTACTTCTAAACTTTTCTCTCTTATCGATGGCATTAGTTATTACATTTGCACTTGTGATCGCAGTCATTGGCGTCATCATTGTTTACTTTGTCTATATTAAACCGATGGCGAATGCTGAAAATTCTACTGGCTACTCCATTTTTGATTTGGTAGGAAAAGAAGCCCAAGTGGTTGTTCCAATTCCTTCTAATGGTTATGGAGAGGTGATTGTCAAAACGGCTGGTGGTATATCGAATCACACAGCTGCCAGCTATGACCAAGTGGAAATAGTGGGTGATCAGTCAGTTGTTGTCATTGAGGTTAAGGAAGGCGTATTGTTTGTTTCACCACTTTCATTAGATTAGGAGGAATGTGGAAGATGAATGAGTTTTTGACGATCCCTTTAATCGTAGTAGGGGTAATAATTGTACTGGGATTGGCGTTTTGGGCAAGATACAAGACGGTCAGTCCAGATGAAGCAATGCTTGTAACAGGCTCATTTCTCGGGTCAAGAAACATATTGGTGGATGAATCAGGACGAAAGGTGAAAATTATTCGCGGCGGCGGTTCATTTATTCTCCCGATTTTTCAGCAATCTCAGTTTCTATCACTATTATCACATAAGCTCGATATTGCGACACCAGAGGTATACTCTGCCCAGGGGGTTCCTGTTTTCTCCAACGGTGTAGCAATTATTAAAATCGGCGGTTCAATCGAGGATATTGCAACCGCAGCAGAGCAGTTTCTAGGAAAACCGACTGAAGCGCTGCAATCCGAGGCGCAAGAGGTGCTAGAAGGTCATCTTCGCGCGATTCTTGGTACGATGACGGTTGAGGAAATTTATCGCAACCGTGATAAATTTGCGCAAGAGGTGCAAGGTGTAGCTGCACGCGATCTAAAGAAGATGGGTCTGCAAATTGTATCCTTCACGATCAAAGATGTGCGTGATAAGCACGGATACTTAGATGCGCTTGGTAAGCCAAGAATTGCAGCTGTAAAGCGTGATGCTGAAATCGCCGAGGCAGAAGCCGCGCGTGATGCAACGATTCAAAAGGCGCTCGCAACCGAGGCAGCACAAAAAGCACAGCTACTTACAGAGACGAATATTTCAGAGGCTGAACGCGATAAGGAAATGAAAATTGCGTCTTTCAAAAGAGACCAGGATACAGCTAAAGCGGAAGCGGATCAGGCTTACTCGATTCAAGAGGCGAAAGCTAAACAAATCGTGGTTGAAGAGCAAATGAGAGTAGAGCTTGTACGTAAAGAACGTGAAATCGATCTTGAAGCAAAAGAAATATTAAGACGCGAGAAGCAGTATGATGCGGAAGTAAAGAAAAAAGCAGATGCTGATCGTTATGCGGTCGAGCAGGCAGCGGAAGCGAACAAGGCTAGGCAGCTAAGAGAAGCGGACGCAGTTCAATATCGTATTGAAGCGGAAGCGAAAGCGGTAGCCGAGCAGAAACGATTGGAAGGTATTGCGGTAGCTGAGGTTGAGCGCGCACAAGGTACAGCAACTGCGGAGGTTATTAGACTGAAGGGGCTAGCTGAGGCTGAGGCAAAGGAAAAGCTGGCGCTTGCCTTCGAGAAGTTCGGCGAAGCAGCTGTACTCGATATCGTATTGAAAATGCTTCCTGAGCTTGCAGGCAAGGTTGCAGAGCCGATTGGCAAAATTGATAAGCTGTCTGTTGTCGACACGGGCAACGGGGAAGGCGCAGCAAGACTAAGCAATTATGTTACATCGCTAATGGCGACAGCGCCGGAAATGCTGGAAAATGTTACGGGTATTGAAGTGAACAATCTAATTTCCCGTCTTGCTAACGGCAAGGGTAAGCTGCAAAAGGACGGCTCTATCTCAGTAGAGCAAATTGCTGCAGCCGCAACAGCGCTGCAGGCCAACCAAACAAAGGAAACAAAAGTACCAAATGATCCAAAAGAAAATTAAAAAATAATTCATGTGTACTCATAAAATAAATAGTGAAACAAAAAAAAAGGACTGCAATTGCTTGCAGTCCTTTTTGTAGAGCTTATTAACGAGAGTAGAACTCGACAATTTGCTTCTCGTCGATTTCTTGAGAAAGCTCCGAACGCTCAGGCAAACGAACGTATTTACCTTCAACAGCTTGGTCGTTGAACTCAAGGTAACCTGGAAGGTGAAGACGGTTTTCTAGCGCTTCCTTAACGGATTTTAGACCGCGGCTGCGCTCGCGAAGACCGATTACGTCGCCAACAGAAACGGAATAGGATGCGATGTCAACTTTTTTGCCGTTAACTGTGATGTGACCGTGAGCAACTAGCTGACGAGCACCTGCACGAGAATTAGCAAAACCTAGACGATATACTAGGTTGTCTAGGCGGCTTTCAAGAAGCACCATGAAGTTTTCACCGGCAATACCTTTCATTTTTGTAGCTTTACCGTAAAGGTTGCGGAATTGTTTTTCGCCCAAGCCGTACATATGGCGAAGTTTTTGCTTCTCCATAAGTTGTAGACCATAGCCGCTAATTTTGCGACGAGAGTTAGGGCCATGTTGTCCCGGAGGGAATGCTCTCTTAAGATCTTTACCGTTTCCAGCTAGAGAAATTCCAAGACGGCGGCTTAGTTTAAATTTAGGACCAGTATAACGTGACATGTGTCGATTAACTCCTTCTTCAAATGAGATTATTGAGGATGGGGTTGTGTTTCGCGGATAAGAAGGTGCAGCTTGTACTGCACTGTCAGACACATCAGCCGCAGGTCCGACAGTCCTTGCAAATCCTGAGGGTGACACAAAACCGTACGCCCATAATACCATCACTAATATTATAAAGACTCCTATGGAAAAGTCAAGAAATGTTATATGGGAGCTTGATGCCGCATTTAACTTTGCAAAATATACCGTCTAAAGACCTAATAATTTGTAGGTTATTAGTGCAAAATTCTCAGAAATAGAGTATGATAATGTGAGAGAAAGCTCATCTCCTTAGGGCAGTAAAGGAAAGGGTTGGGTGCAAAATGATGGACGGAACTTTTGGAATGAAAAAACCAACAATCTGGTTTGCTAATGAAGACTTCCATGATGCAGATGAACCATACTTACCAGAGCTATTCAAGGAAAGCTTTCATGCATGGTTTGAGGATGCACAGGACTTGGATGTATGCCAATATGGAGTGTTCCGCCTGTATTCACGTTCAGCTTCCTTTTACAGCACAGAGCCCCGCAATCAGCAACAGTTGAACAGCGCAAATTGGGATGAGGTTATGAACAGGCTGGCTAACCAATGCATTCAAAGTGAATCGTATACGGTTTTGCTTGAGCAAAACGTACAATATAGTGCAGTTCCAATCCGTAGACGCAAGGACAATAAGATGTTTGCTGTATTTGTAAGTGCAGTGAACAAAGAGCACGCGATAAGCAAGGCCGAGCTGGAAGGCTACATGAAGCATTACCGCGTACATTTTTATCGTGCTTTCGAAAGTGTGTTTGTCAAAGAAATTATGCTTCAAAAATCAATGATTGATAAAGAAGCGACACATCGGGAGCGCCTTTTTTTAATTTCCAAACGATTATATGATCAGATCGATGCTGAAAGTGTAGTGCGTGAGATGCTGCATAGTTTGGAAGAACTGTATCAGGACTCGAAAATCCACTTGTATTTATCCCAGGACCATCTGGAAGGCGATAGCCGAGTACGTCCGCTTGAATTTCGAAATTCTACGAATAATATTGTGACAGAGGCGTTTCTTGAAGGTAAGCATTGCATTGACCGCGATCAGCCAGGCTATATCCGCTTGGCAATTCCGATGAATGGCAAGCAGGCCGCTTACGGGGTACTGTGTATTGAGATCAATCGAGTGCATTGGGATGAGTCGGATTTGCCGGCATTTATGCTTATCGCAGACACGGCAGGATCAGCCTTTGAAAATGCGAAATTATACGAGCAATCCAATATGCTTATTAATGAGCTTCGCATCATTAATGAGATGACGAAGCGCTTGAATCAATCCTTGCGTTCACGTGAAATTTTTCAATATGCTACAGCTGAGCTTTTGAAAGTATTTAATGCAGATTATTGCTGCGTGCTGCAGCTTGATCGCAAAAAGAATGAATTCAAGGTTCGGGCAAGCAATCTTGAATCACTGCTTGGCAAAGCCTACGCCAATGACTACGGGTTTACAGGCATTGTATACCGAACACGCGAAGCGCTAATTACATCAGACTATTGGAACAAGCAAAATGTATCGTCCGAGTTAATGGAGGATACCAATTCCAGGTCGCTGATTGGAGCGCCAATTTTTGTTGATGGTGAGGTCGCTGGCGTTATATTAGTGACGCATCGTCAGGCCAATTATTTTTCATATGATAACTTCAAGCTGCTTCAAGTCGTCAGCACGCATATTGGCTTGGCAATTACCAATGCATCGCTGCACGCTGAAATGCATAAGATGATTATTACAGATAATTTGACAAATTTGCATGCTCGCCACTATCTGGACGAACAAATTCAGCGCAAGCAGCGAGTAGATATGCAAGGATCGCTCATCCTTGTCGATATTGACTTCTTCAAAACGATTAACGACACGTATGGTCATCAGGTAGGCGACCGGATTCTGATACAAGTGAGCGCCATCATCAAGTCGTCGATTCGTAATGGGGATATCGCAGCTCGCTGGGGCGGTGAAGAGCTCGCAATTTATTTGCCCAATGTTCCCGCAACACGAGCAGTTCAAATTGCTGAACGTATCCGTATGAGAGTTGAGCATGAAACCGATCCCAAGGTTACTGTATCCTGCGGCATAAGCGAATGGGAAATGTCTCATGATAAAATAAGCGTTGAATCGCTGTTTTATCGAGCTGACATGGCATTGTACGAGTCCAAGAAGAATGGACGAAATCGAATCAACATCGGTTAACAGCAAAAAAGATAAGATGTAGTAGAGGGATAGGCATATGCTTATTCCTCTTTTTATTTTCATACGAATTGCGCATAACGAGCCATTAAATGAGAAACCCTACTGTGGTAAGTCTCGTTATAATTGAGGTGAATGATGCGTAAAAATAGTAGTCTGATTGGTGTGCTTGCCTGCTGTGTCATTATTGCAGCATGCAGCATCGTAACAGGTAATCGAACAGCAGAGCAATGGTTAGAGCTTTTACAAGCTGGCGTAGTGGCAGAGGATAATTTTCGCTTCAGCGGAACCGTTGTGATGGGATTTGAAGATGGTCTTGCGCTGACCCCCTTTGCATTTAACGGGGAAATTGAGGAACATAAGCAAATCGCACTGCACGCAGAGCAAAGCAGCAGTCTCGTTCACAATCCAGTCAATGAGATCGAATTTATTGCACAACACTATAAAGAGGCGGAGATTACGCATAACGGACTGGATGAAGCACATGCAAGCAATATTGTCGTGCTTCAAGTTCAGGTGGATGAAAAGGCGGCTACCGAACGGTGGAAGGAGCTGTTGAAGCAGGAATTAAGCAATGTAGGGTTAGAGGCACTCACATCAGCAAAAGAGCAAAACAAGCATTTGGCGCTTGTTCAACAGGAAATTGATCGTTCGCAACGAGAGCTGGAAGAGATGCTGAATAAGCTCAATGTAGAGATGCAGGTAGAACTTACAATTGATCCATCACGCATTGTACCGCTGCAAATGAATGAGAATATTACGATGAAATACGTGAAGGATGGTATGGACATTCATGAGTTTCGCAAAAGTAATATCAAGTTTGATCTAAGTCCAGATGAAGTGGTACGATAGAATGGCACAAGATAGCGGTAAGGGGGAATAACGAATGCGTGATGCTAGAATCGAGCAATTGGCAAAAAATTTAGTTCAGTATTCGATTGATGTACAGCCAAATGAAAATGTTTTGATTGAAATGGTCGGCGGAGAGGTAGAGCTTGTAAAGGCGCTTGTTGAAGAAGTCAGCAAGCGGGGCGGGCGCCCTTTTGTCGAACTTAGTGACCGTTCAGTAACACGCAGCCTGTTGAAGCATGCCACAAAGGAGCAAATAGAGCTGTGGGCAGAACTTGATCTGGCACGTATGAAACATATGCAGGCCTATATCGGCATACGTGCTGGCGACAATGTCAATGAGTTAAGCGATGTCCCCGAGCAGCAAATGAAATGGTTTGAGTCGATTCACCGACATCACGTACATATCGAGCAGCGTGTTAATCATACAAAATGGGTGGTATTGCGCTATCCGAATGCCTCAATGGCACAGCTTGCAGGCATGAGCACAGAGGCATTTGAAGATTTCTACTTTAACGTATGCAACCTGGATTATGCGAAGATGGAACGAGCAATGGAGGCACTTTATCAGCGTATGAGCAAGGCTGATCAGGTTCGGATTACAGCA
Organism: Paenibacillus septentrionalis; assembly: GCF_042659865.1. NCBI lineage: Bacteria > Bacillati > Bacillota > Bacilli > Caryophanales > Paenibacillaceae > Paenibacillus > Paenibacillus septentrionalis. Next base: position 315,793 of record NZ_JBHSTE010000001.1, on the reverse strand, counting down.
CCTGGAACTGATCTAAGCTTCTCGATTAAAGGGATCGGTGCAAAAAAATGTTCGGGTCATCGCAATATTCCTGACGGGGAAGTATACTCAGCACCTGTTCGGGATAGCGTTGAAGGAACAATTCATTACAATACACCGACGGTGTATTCCGGGACGACCTTTCAGAACATTAAGCTTACATTCAAAAACGGGAAAATCGTCCAAGCAGAAGCGGGTGATCAAACGGATAAACTGAATCAAATTCTCGATACAGATGAAGGAGCTCGTTATATCGGAGAATTTGCAATCGGCTTCAATCCATATATCTTACACCCGATGAATGATATTCTTTTCGACGAAAAAATAGCGGGCAGCCTGCACTTCACGCCAGGACAATGCTACAAGACATGCGATAACGGCAACAATAGCGCGATCCATTGGGATTTGGTTTTAATACAGCGCGCCGACTACGGTGGCGGCGAGATTTACTTTGATGGAGAGCTTATACGCAAGGATGGTATTTTCGTAACGGACGATTTGCTCGCGTTAAATCCTGAGCAATTGAAGGCGTAAACAAATTTATTTGGAAAATGCTTGAAGGATACCACTTTTCAGGGTATGATTGTATCTGATAATACTTATTTTTCTATGGAGGGATCTCCCATGTCAAATAACGCTGCAATTGTAGAAATCTCACAAACGGCGAGTAAGTTTACTTCTTCTATCGTGCTACAAGCAGATAGCAAGTACATTGATGTGAAAAGTATTCTTGGTCTATTCACAACATTAGTGGGTGGTCACGCATATGAGCTGCATGTTCACGGTCCAGATGCTGAAGAAGCTAAACAAGCAATGGCGGAAGTTTTCGCAAAGCACAGTTTGAATGTAAAGATTATTTCAGAGTAATGAAATAAACAGGCACTTCTCTTTTAAGAGAGGTGCTTTTTTATTGTTCGTACAGTTTATCCTTGTACTTCTCACATTTTTCGTCTAATATAAAGAGAGGTTAACTCGTTGGAGAAGCAGTGAAGGAGGGATTCGATGTCTGCACTAGAGCGTACGGAATTACTAACGGATCGAGCACTACGTCTTCTTCAGGAAGATGCAGCTAAAATAGAAAAGCTTATAGAAGTCCAGATGGCGAATCTTACTACCCGTCAGTGTCCATTATATGAAGAGGTACTTGATACACAAATGTATGGATTTTCACGCGAGGTCGATTTTGCCATTCGTATCGGATTAGTATCAGATAAGGATGGCAAGGACATTTTAAGTCGACTAGAACGCAATCTGGCCGTATTATACGAAGCATTGGATCAAAAGGGGCAGTCTCAATAGAGATTGTCTTTTTTTTGTTTCACAAAGTAGACCGCCGACAATAGGGCGGTCTTGACCTTGGTTCACGTTAAAGAACGATAAACATGATCCGTATAATTCGTAATTGCTTTATCGTAATCTGGATATGCATATCCGAGATTTTCTGATACAGCCTTGGAGTATTTCCTGAATAGCTCATAACAACTTAACAACGCATTCCACATTTTCTGATAGCCATCCTCAGAATAAGTTAGCAGAAGTTTTTCCCAATCCTCATTAGGAAGGTATCGGTTTATAAATTTATAGTTCTTCCCAACACTAAAGGTATATCCTTGCTCTGATCCGATTTTCCAAGCCATCATCCGCAATAAATTAGGTCTTGCAATCTCGTTTAAATGATCTATGGCAAAAAGAATTTCTTTTCGCGCTAGCCCCTTTACAACGTAAATCGAAACCATCCAGAACTCATTACAACAATCATCAAATTCTCTTGCAGTTGGTCTTTTAATCCAATACTGACGATCGGTTGCTACAACCTCATGTTTAATAAGAGTATCCTTATCGAGCAACACCTCAACTAAACCGTCGCTATTGATAAAATAATGATCAACCTCGGTAATCGGAATAAGTGTTAGATCTAATTTCGTCCCATCATCAAAGAGCATAATATATGAAAACCAATTACCTAATTCTGGAGGGAAAAGCTCCATGTCCTCAGGCTTTTGCATCATAATGCGATTCCCAAAGACTTGAAGCCATTGATCATTTTCCTTGAAAGAATCAATATCTGTTACAAAATATGAAATGTCATAATCTTGGAAAATGTCGGATTGAATATTTTGATTTGTACGCGAACCTTCCAAAGTTACCAAACGAATTCTAGAATCCTTGTTAGCAAAGTCCATAAGGATATGCATCATTTCTTGTTCACTTCTCAATATATTATCCCTCCGTTCTAATTCCTCCGTACTTGAATATGACCCCATTATAGAACAAATGTTTGTGAATTTCAAAAATCACGAACAGCCTTAACATTCCCTTTGTTACAAGCAATTAACAAAATAAGGTATAAATGAAAGAGGTTGTTTTATTTTTGGCTCTCGCTTGATTAAGGAAATGATATCCTATACAATGTACATATATGGCCTATTGAGGAGTGAATGACATGACCGAAGAACTTCAAACTGGTGTAATTCGTATTTCTGATGATGTAGTAGCTACAATTGCGGGACTTGCAGCACTCGAAACTCCTGGTATCGCAGCAATGTCTGGAGGCATATCTGAAGGGCTAGCTAAACGCTTAAGTGGTAAAAATGTACAAAAAGGTGTTACAGTCGAGGTCGGCCAGCTAGAAGCGGCGATTGATCTACGTATTATTGTACACTATGGAATCCCGATTCAAGAAGTTTGTCGTCAGCTGCAGCTGAACGTACGCGAAGCGGTTTCTAATATGACCGGTCTTCAGGTAGTTGAAGTTAACGTTAAAGTAGAGGGCGTAGCCTTCAAGGAAGAAGAACCAGAAGAGGTAGTAATGCGCTTGAAATAAAGCATAATCGAAAAACGACTGCAGCCTTTAGAAATCTAAGGGAGCAGTCGTTTTTTTTGTTGTAGTGGAAGTAATCGTTGTTTTGTTGACCACCAGATAGTACTCTCTGGAGATGCTCAGCAGCACGCCCATTCCTAGTAGTGTAGCAATCAAGGAAGAGCCTCCGTAGCTTATAAAAGGCAGCGTAACCCCTGTCAGAGGAATTGCGCCAGATATCCCGCCTATATTAATAAAGGTTTGGAAGGCCAGCAGAGAGACGATGCCAACGCCGGTAACCATCCCGAATGGATCAGGACAACGAACCGCAACGATAAATCCCCGCCATAGAAAAATAATCATGAAGATCAGAAAAAGCGCTGCGCCAATAAAACCAAGCTCCTCTGCAATAATCGCAAATATAAAGTCATTATAAGCATATTGCAAATAATGCAGCTTTTGAACACTTTCTCCAAAACCAGCCCCTGTTAAACCACCGTGACCAAACGCCTGCAGGGACGAGACGAGCTGCCATGCGCTATCCTGTGCATTTCCTAAAGGATCACGAAAAGCGGTAAAGCGGGCAATTCGATAATTCCAAGCTGCAGGATTAGTCAGCACCGAGATTGTAATTATTGGAGTAAGTATAACTGTCCCGCCAATCAGCGTTAACAATAAATGCTTCACCTTTGCCCCAGCCGCCCATATCATCATGCCGGAACTGCCAGCTATTACGATAACTGCCCCAAGATCGGGCTGAAGCATAATGAGACCGCAAATAAATGCAATGATGATCAGCACAGGAAGAAGGCCTCGCTTAAAATCACGAAATTTTTCTCCTTTTTTTGCAATCAATGCACCTAAATATACGACAAGGGCGAGCTTGGCGAGCTCGGTCGGCTGTATCCCTAGACCTGCGAATCCGAACCAGCTTCGCGCACCGTTAAGTTCCGTCCCAATGAAGGGTACGAGAAGAAGCAATACGGTCACTGGAATAAAGAAAAGAACTTGTAATTTTTTGAACCTGCGGAATGGAATGTTCATGATGAAGAACATAGACAACAGGCCAAGACCAGCAAAAACAAGCTGGCGTTTGGTAAAGTAAAGCGCATCGAAGCCGTATCTTGCTGATACGACCGCAATGCCTGAGCTCGCGCTAAACACCATTACAAGACCAAAACCGACAAGGATAAGTGTCATGATCAGCAGTAGAAAATCTGGTCTACCTTTACTTGATTTTTGCGGAGCTTTCATAGATTGTACCTCTTTATTAGCTTAATGCTGAATATAATGCTTCGATGCCTTTGTTCGCAATATTCATTACTTGTGTTGGAATTGGCGTTTCATACTCTAGACCATGCGGGAACGTAGAGCGACCAATATATACAGCTTCGATTTCAAGCACAGCGTGCGGATTTTCAAGTTTACCTTCAATAGCACGAGTATTTACACGAAGATAGTACACATTCTCCGATTGTGGATCTTCAATTTTCAAATCATATGTAGCACGGTAGTATTCCCATTGTCCACGGAAAAAGCCAGCTTTTTTTGCTACTTCATCCAGATAACCTAGCTCACTTTTTAGTCCGTTCAGTCCGGAATTTTCGATAATCATTCCATTTCCTCCTATAACATTTGTTGTGTGAAATCATTGCTATGATGTGACATCATTAACATAGCCTATTAACTCTAGTATCAAGCCATTCTTTCATAATGATAGTATGTTTCACAGGGTTGTGCAAGCATTACTAATAGACAAAATCCTTCATGTGCCACCATCGATTAAGCTCACGAGGCCGTAACAGTAGTGAAATTGAACGAATCTACTAGTTGCATTACCGCTTCACCCATTTTTCTGTTACACTAGAATAAGATTTTTGAACGATGGATGAGGAGGTAACTACATGAACATAATGGAACTGCTGGAACCGTACACCGAGCACAATTATAATCAGATGGTGGCGTGGCGTCGTTATCTTCACCAATATCCAGAGCTATCCTTTCAAGAGAAGCAAACATCTGCGTGGGTTCAAAAACAGCTAGAGGAAATAGGCTGTGAGGTAACGCGCTGTAAACATAGTCATGGATTAACTGTAACGATTAAAGGAGAAAAGGAAGGGCCTGTCGTTGCGCTGAGAGCGGATATGGACGGTCTGCCTATCCAGGATGAAAAAGATGTCGATTATGCTTCCAAAGTGCCTGGCGTAATGCATGCTTGTGGTCATGATGCTCATACTGCTGTACTGCTGGCGATTGCTCAGTTTTACAATCAGCATAGGCACCTGCTGGAGGGACAGCGCAGACTAATTTTTCAGCCAGCTGAAGAGCTCGCTCCAGGCGGGGCTGCTTCTATGATTGCTGAAGGGGCATTGCAAGATGTCGATGTTATATATGGGGTTCATCTCTGGACGCCACTTCAATATGGCAAGGTGGCGACAAAAGCTGGAAACTTCATGAGTGCCGTTGATGATTTCAGTGTAGAAATTAAAGGCTTGGGTGGTCATGGCGGAGTTCCGCATCATACAGTTGATGCCATCATTATTGGCTCGTCAATTGTCCAAGGCTTGCAAACCATTGTGAGCCGCAATATTAATCCAATTTCGCCTGCTGTTGTAACGGTGGGTACATTTCAAGCGGGACAAGCGAATAATGTTATTGCAGAACGATGCCTGATCAAAGGAACTATTCGTACTTTTGATGAAGAGAGCCGCCAAATCGCACAGCAGAAGGTCGAACGTACGATTCAGAAAATATGCGAGCTGCATGGTGCTACCAGCCGATACGAGCTAAAAAAGGGCTATCCTGCTGTTGTGAATGATGAACATGAAGCCAATCGGGTTTTGGAGGTTGCGCAGGTCGTTGTAGGTGCAGACAATACTGAACTTGCCGCACCAATTATGATTGCGGAGGACTTTGCATTTTATTTGAAAGAAGTGCCGGGGTGCTTCATGTTTGTTGGAGCAGGCAATGTGGAGATTGGAGCCAGCTATGCGCATCATCACCCTCGGTTTGATCTCGATGAACGTTCTATGAAGCTTGCATTAAAGATGCTGGTATCGTCAGCTGAGCATTATGTACAGCGGCAGGAATAATACACGAACAAAAAACGAGCTGAGTCGTTGATAGGGCGGAATTACTCCGTCCATTCAGCGATCAGCTCGTTATTGGTATTATACAACTCTGCGCTTTCCTTCTCGTCTATATCCCATACCATATCGTTGCCCCAATAAAAAGAAATGCTTTCTGGAATACGATCCATATTTCTCGAATATATGGCAGCTGATTCTCCAGGCTCAAGAATCAAATCCTCGAATATATAAATTTGATTGCCTGTTACACTAACGAGCTTCCAATGACTCAGATCAAGGTTTTGAGAGGTGTGATTGGTTACTAGCGCTTTCTGGTCATCCTTCACAACCGTAAGATGAATTCCGTTATAAGGTGCAGCCTTTAATGTAACATCCTCATTGCTTGTTTCCAGAGCATCGTACCAAATACCTACTTTGTTTGTTTTTGCAATCTGTTCACTCTTCTTATATACGTTTTCCATCTTGATGTTTGGCTCAACAATCAATACTTTCGCATATCCAGTTTCCAGCAGCATTTCATTAAGCTTGGTCCCATCCCTAAGCTGCACAATAGCTTGCAGTTGACCACTTTCGTTGCGCATTTCCTGGTCGAAGCCAAGCATAACCTCACCGGATTCATTCAACTTTTCAATTAAAAATTCATGTATTCGATCTCCAAGCAGATCATGGTTAACATGAACGACATCAATAGACAGAAAGGTGACTTGCTCAATATGATCGCCTACAACAATCTCAAAGGCGTTGTTGTTTATGAGTTTATTTATAGGATACCAGGTATTCTCTTTTATTGCGCTTGACGAAGCAGACGGCAGGGCGGAACATGCAGTCAGCAAAGTAAGAACAATACTAAGCAGCAAAGCGCCGTAAATCAAATTTTTCATGCAAAGAATATCCTCCGAAATGTCGAAAATCGTAAAAAAAGAACGATAATTATTGTTATTATACCATAGAATTGAAAGTTGAATATAGATTTCCTGTAAATGCGAGCCTGTGCAGGCATAAAACGAGTCTGAAACCTCAATACTTAACAGTAATAGGAAATACGTATGGAAAGGGAAATGTAATGCAACGCAAAAGTGTAATGATTATGCAGCGGGACATGTCGATATTACTGGATCGAGAATCGCCATATGCGGAAGAGGCGCGACAAGCAATAGGTCCCTTTTCTGAACTGCTAAAAATACTTGGTCAATTTGAAGTTTATGAATGTACACCAATAACGGTGTGGAATGCATTGGCGCTTGGCATGAAAAGCGAGCGGCTGCTCGACATTTTGCAAACCTATTGCAAAGGGGGGCTTAGTGCAGCATGTGAAGATCAGATAAAGCAATGGACATCACGCTTTGGAAGACTAACATTAAAGCTTCAAGATCAGGAGCTCGTGCTGCTAGGCGACAATGAAATTATGGATGAGCTTCGTCAATTGCGAGTTGGTGAAGACTGGGTGCTTGATCAGCTTGACTCCTGTACTTGGCTCATTCATCGAGATGGACGAGGATTTATTAAGCAGGAGCTAGCGAAGGCTGGATATGCGGTAAGAGATGAAGTCGGCTATCACACGGGTGAGACTGTTCAGCTCGAGCTAGAGCAGCATACCAAGGCAGGAAAAAGCTTTCAGCTAAGAGATTATCAGCGAAAAGCTATTGCCGCCTTTCATCGTGATCGATTAGGTGGGAGCGGCGTAATTGTATTGCCCTGCGGCAGTGGTAAAACAGTAACAGGCATTGGCGTAATGGCAAGCTTGCAGGCTGCTACGCTAATTGTTACCTCAAGCGTCACCTCTGCCAAGCAGTGGAAGGCTGAGTTGCTGGATAAAACCTCGCTAAAGGAAAAGGACATTGGCTTATATTGCGGAAAGGCGCGATCAGTTGAAAAAATAACGATAGCGACCTACACGATATTAACGCACCGCAATAAGCAATCCGAGCAATATGAGCATATGAAGCTGTTTTCCCATCGGGATTGGGGCTTAATTATTTACGATGAGGTGCAGCTGCTGCCTGCGCCAATTTTTCGAATGACGGCTACGATACAGGCTACTAGGCGTTTAGGCTTGACAGCCACCTTAATTCGGGAGGATGGCTGCGCCAATGATGTTTTTTCACTAGTTGGACCTAAGCTGTTTGATCTGAGCTGGAAAAAAGCCGAGGAGCAGTCTTATATTGCGAAGGTGCATTGCACAGAGGTGCGGGTTCCTCTGCCTGATTCTGAGATCGATCACTTTACAGCTGCAACAGCTCGCAAGCGCTTGAAGCTTGCTGCGATCAATCCCAATAAAATAAGAGCTGTAAAGCGGCTTATGCAGCTTCATAGCGGCATGCCAACGCTTATTATTGGGCAATACATAGATCAGCTTGAGGAGCTGTCAGAAGTATTGAAGCTGCCGCTTTTGACAGGCAGTACGAGCTATGAGCAGCGCGAAGCTGTTTTCAAACAATTTCGCAGCGGAACACTTACAGCATTAATCGTTTCTAAAATTGCAAATTTAGCTGTGGATTTGCCTGATGCCTGTGTTGCGATTCAAGTCTCTGGCAGTTTTGGCTCAAGACAGGAGGAGGCCCAGCGGATTGGAAGATTGCTGCGTCCGAAACAAGGCCTTAATGAAGCATGGTTTTATACACTAGTAACAGAAGGCAGCAAGGAAACAGAATTTGCATTGAAGCGAGGTATGTTTATGCTGGAGCAGGGCTATCAATATCGCTGCATACATGAACAAGAGGTGTTGGTATGATGACACTGCAAAGCTGGCGTGCTTTAGTACCAGCAAAAGAGCAGCAGTATTATATGCAGAGCACGCTGTGGCGTCGTTACAAAGAAGAATGGGTGTGGGAGCTTGCCGTTGTAGATCCTGAGATGCTTCTATCGCTTCATCAAGAGCTAACGGAGCCGCAGCAAGCGATACTGAAGGAGCTGCTTAACGGCTTGCTTCTTTTCCCGGTAGCAGAAAATGAATTGCTGGCGAGCTTAATCAAGAGGCTTGGTCTACCCTCATTGCAATGCAAACAAGCGCTTCAGCTTTTTGCTGAATCTGGCATCATATTGGCATTTCAGGAGCCCTGGCAAGGCTTGATGTGGTGGATGCCGCTACCGATTTTACATAATTGGCGGAATACGCTTGCAGAAAACGAGCCGCATCCTGATCGTCAGCCAGTCACTGTTTTGTTGAATTGTCACTATGAACACGAGGTCCCATTAGCGATTCGTTTTATGTTTTTTTTGCATCATATGCAGTATGTTTCTCTACGATTTACAAAAAAAGGTCAGTTGAATAAGGCTGCTGAAAAGCATCTGCAGCGTGGGCAGGACGTACTTGGCAGCTCTGAAAGCATCGAGCGGGCATGGAATCGTGTGTTTCACGGTTCAGGAGGAATGGTGACCTTTTTGCTTGAGCTTGCATATAATTTGAGCATTATTGATATCGAGAAGGATGGGATTGTATTCAACAAAGACAAGCTGTATGATTGGCTATCTTTAACGCAGCAGCGACAGCAGGATCTGCTGCGACAATGCCTGCTGCAGCTGCTGCTGTCATCGAGAGTGATCTCGCCAGACTGCTTGCTGATGTTAATTGATGTAAAGGCGCCGGAGCCCTCAGACAGCTGGAGAAAGTTTCCTGCAGCGAAAGAAAGCATCGAGAATACGCTTATTCTACTCGAATTTTGGGCGGACTGCGGCTATTTGTCTTATAGCTATCATGAGCATGAGGAAACAGTTAGTGTACGAGGCGCACGTGAAATAGAGTCGAGTTACAGCCTTCATGTTGAAGATAATGGAGAGCTGCTGTTAATGCCAGGGATCATGCCGCATTTGCTATGGTATAGCCTTGCTGTATCGGAGGTGGTATCTGTACAGGAGGTAATCGTTCTTCGCTTAACGATAAAGTCATTGCAAGCTCATGTGATGCGCGGATGCAGCGTTGACCGTATTCGCAGCTGGCTGGTCGGGCATACTAATGGTCAGCTTTCGCAGTTAGTAGAACAGCTGCTGCAAGCGGCGGCTACGCCGCAATCGTATTCCGTTGAAGCGAATGCCCGGTTAGTCACATTCGATCAGGAGTCTGATGCTGAATTGCGATCGAGAGAGGCAGACCCTTGTTTTTTTGAGATGCGTCCGCTGCTGCATTGGGGCCGAACCTGTATGAATCCGCTTGGAAAGCTGCAAGAGGCCGACTTGTTATCGGTGCAAAACATACAGCGGCATTTTCAAGTCGACGAGCTAGCAGAAGTAACGAGGAGCTGGCAGCAGGAGCTGCGCGATTATCATATGTCAACAAAGCGGCAGCTGATTGAGACAGCGATACGATTAGGGCTTGCCCTTGTCATTACGACGAAGCAGAAAAACATTACCATTGTTCCATTTTTACTGGAAGAGGACGATAATGGTGTTCCCGCTGTTCATGCGTTATTGTACAGGGAACCAAGAGATATGCCGCTGAGAATTCAGCTTAGCTCCATTGATGCCCTGCAGCTCTCAATCGAACGTGGGGCATAAATCTATTGGCAGACGACGAGTTGTATGATAACGTATAAATGTAGTATGTAGAAAGAGGTGGTAAGATGCACGAGCAAGGACAAGCTGTTGCCACCGAACCTGGAGCAGCGTCAATCGATATGGCGTCTTTGCTTCTTAAAGCCTACGAGCTTGGAGATACGATTATTGAATCAGCCCCTGTTGCTGAATATTTGCGTTGGCAGTCAGAGGTTGCTCAAAATACAGAGGTAAAAGCGATTCAGCGAGAGTTTGAGCGTGCGAAAGAGCTGTTTGAGGAAACACAGCGCTTTGGCAGGTTTCATCCCAATTATCATGAAGCGAAGGATCGTGTCAAAGCGATTGAAGCGAAGCTGAATGACATTCCGTGTGTGCGAGCGTTTAAGGAACACGAGAAGCAGCTCGATGAGCTGTTGCATGAGGTAGCTACAACAATTGCACGCGCTGTATCTGAGACAATAAAAGTTCCAAGTAATGAAAAAGCTGTAGGAGGCTGTGGCGGCGGAGGCTCATGCAGCTGCGGCAGCGGTGGTTGCGGTTAAGTTCATATCGGCTGAGAGGAGAAGTCATTTATGTTACCAGAACGCACAGGCTATATTGTGTGGGTGAGTGATTTGAAGGCAGCACGTGGCTTAGAACGCTTGGGTACGGTGCATTATATGTCTCGCAAGCTGCATTATGTTGTCTTATATATGAACGCAGATAAGGTGGAAGAGAACCTTAAACAGCTCCATCGTCTAGCGTATGTCCGCAAAGTTGAACGTTCTTATCGCAATGAGATAAAAACGGAATACAGCAAGGACGTAGAAGATAAGACAAGAGCATACAGCATTTAGTACGATCGCCTTGAATGTTCATGAAGAACATTCAAGGCGTTTTTTTATTGTCGCCATTTAGATAAACAAGATTTTTATTCTACGTCAATACGTGGTAAAATAGGCAATAGGAAATAGTTCTATAGACCTAAACAGGAGGTGTAGAATGAAGGAAAAGCAAACAAAACGCTGGAGCACATATGAATCCTTCTATGTCCCGTTGGGTAATTATAAGGTGGCAGATATACATATTACGAGGCATGCTGTTTCACGATGGAAGGAAAGAGTTGATCAACGAAACGCTCATTATGAACGAATTGCCGCATTTCTATGGGATAAGCTTAAGCAGCAAAACATAGCGCTTTATTATAAAGGTGAAGATGACTTATATATGATCGATGACGATCTAGTTTTTGTCGCCCAGTTTGATGCGTCGCCAAACGCAACCGACTTATTGGGCGAGCCTTTGCATCAGATGAACGTGATTACGTTTTTGGGCAAGCGCTCAGAGGTTGTTGAGCTGCAAGACATTAAACGCTACTACGCATGGCTGCGTCATAACCGACGAATGAATTTGAAGCGTAATGCCAGAACGACAAAATGATAGTAAAATGCGAAACAACTAAAACATACATATAACAAAACTGATAGACAACTTATCTTTATCCGCTACTTATTGTATAATGGCATCAACTAGAAAGGGTGAACACGGATGCCATTAAATTTTCATCAGCTGCATATTTTTCATACTGTAGCAGACCGCGGCAGCTTTTCAGCTGCTGCTCAAGCTTTATATATGACACAGCCTGCCGTGACGATGCAAGTACAGTCGCTTGAGGAGTATTTTGGTACAAAGCTGTTTATGCGTTCCACAAAAAAAATTGAACTGACTGAAGCGGGAAAGGTGCTGCTGCCTTATGCGAAGCGAAGCATTGATCTGATTCGCGATACCGATCAAGCGATGACCAGCTTTACGCAGCAGCAGAAGGGGCGATTGCTGCTTGGGGCGAGCTTAACGATAGGCGAATCGATTTTGCCGCGCTGGCTTGGCCCGTTTGGCAAGGAGTATCCGAATATCGGGATTAGTATGAAGGTTATGAATACCACTCATCTAATTGAAGAGATTGAAACGCATCAGCTGAATTTTGCCATCATAGAAGCGCCAATTCAACACCATGATATGCATATCGAAGCGGTGATGGAGGACGAGCTTGTGCTCGTTGTGCCAGCGGATCACCCGCTAACAAAGCTTGGTACGCCACTAAGCCTTGAGAACGTGTTGAAGTACCCTTTCATTTTGCGAGAGCAGGGGTCTGGAACAAGACAGGTCATGGAGGATAAGCTAATCGAAAACGGCTACGATCCACAGCAGCTTCAGATCGTAATGGAGCTGGGCAGCACAGGTGCGATCAAATCAGCTGTGGAAGCAGGACTAGGCATCTCGTTTTTGTCCGTATCCTCCGTGAAGCATGAGGCGGCATTAGGTCTTATATCTGTTCTTTCTATCGACAATGTAACATTCAAGCGCAAATTTTATGCCGTTTACTTGAAATCAGCCCTTTTGCCAATGAGTGCAGTTACATTTATGAATTTCCTAAGAGAGAGGGATTTGCGACAATGGCTTTAAGAGACTATATCGATATGCACGTTCATACTACTGCTTCAGACGGTCAGTATTCACCCGTACAAATCGTGGAAATGGCTGCTGAATTAGGGCTTGGCGGCGTTGCAATTACGGATCACGATACAACAGCTGGCGTAGTAGAGGCTGAAGCAGCTGCTTTAGGCTGCAGCATTAAACTGCTGCCAGGCATTGAGATTAGTACGGTTGCAGCTGGCAAGGATGTTCACGTGCTTGGCTACTTCACCAACAACAAGGACGAGCAATGGCAGCATAGAATCGCACAGCTTGGTGCAACTCGTGAAGCAAGAAACAGCATGCTGATTGATAAGCTGAATGAGCTTGGTATTTCCATAACTTGGGATGAAGTGAAAGCAGTCAGCGGAGAGGATGGCTCAGTAGGTCGTCCTCACTTTGCAGAGGTACTGATTAAAAAAGGCATCGTCAAGACAAAGCAGCAGGCATTTGATGAATATTTGGGCGAGCACGGCAAAGCGTTTGTACAGCCGAGGCGTATTCATCCGACAGAGGCCTTTCAATGGATTAGGGAGGCAGGCGGTGTTTGCGTACTTGCTCATCCCGGTCTATATAATGATGAATCCCTCGTAGAAGAGCTGCTGGCGGCAGGACCAGATGGGGTGGAGGTCAATCATAGCGATCATACTGAGCAGCAGATCGAACGGTACAGCAGGCTTGCAGAAAAGTATGGGCTTATTGCAACTTCAGGCTCAGACTTTCATGGAGCTAATGAAGACGGCAGCACGTTTCACGGTAGCTTAGGCAGTGTTGTTGCTCGTTTATCTGTATACGATCAGCTGCTTGAGCTTCATCGCCAGCGCGCAGGCAGTCTTGGCTTCATAAAAGATTAGCATATTACGTTACATTCCAGAAGTTTGATCACGATTACTTACAGCAAAAACAAGCCTGTTGGCTGCGCTCTACATGAGCAGCCAACAGGCTTGTTTTGTTATTTGATGCTATGCGGCAATGCCTTAAGTCTATCCTCATCGGGCGTAATAAAGACTGTTTTTTGATTATCGTAGATCACATATCCTGGCTTGGCCCCGCTTGGCTTTTTCACATGTCGTATCAGTGTGTAGTCAACTGGAACAAGACTTGATGATTTGGCCTGTGAGAAATGCGCAGCAAGCATCGCTGCCTCTTCCAGTGTAGGATCTCCAAACGCTGTCCCGCGAATGACGACATGCGAGCCAGGAATATCCTTTGTATGCAGCCAAGTATCGTTATTGCTAGCCAATCGATTCGTTAAATATTCATTCTGCAAATTGTTTTTTCCAACATAGATGTCGAGTCCCTCGGATGAGGTATAGCACAGCAGCTGCGGCTTATTGCTTTTTTTGCGCTTGGCGCCTTTTTTGGCCCGCTCGCGCAAGTAGCCTTCTGCTACGAGCTCTTCTCGAATTTCTTCAATATCGCTTAATGAGGCAAGCTCTAGCTGCTGGAGCAGAGTGCGAAAATACTCTAGCTCCTTGCCGGTCAGCTCAATCTGCTCGGTCACACTAACGAGTGAATTTTTTTGCTTCGTATAGCGCTTAAAATAACGCTGTGCGTTTTCCGACGGCGTAAGCTGCGGGTCAAGCTGCACATGCAGAATTGCTCCATTCTCATCATAATAGTTCACAAGCTCGACCTGCTCATCGCCCCGCTTGATTTGATGCATGTACGCGGTAATTAGCTCGCCGATTATTCGGTATTGATCCGCATCCTTAGCCTCCTCCAGTGTTGCCTGGAGCTTTTTCAGCTTTTGCTCATTTTTTGCAATTTCATTGCTGACATAGCGGATCAGATCGCCCGCGCGCTGCTTCACGACATCTCGTTCTGCTTTGTCCCCGTAGAAGGCTTCAAGCACTTCGCTTACAGAGCTGTATTCCTTAACCGCCCCTTCAATATGTGTGAGAGCCACCACGGAAAAATACTGCTTGTCGCGCTCGACATCCGTCACGATCATCGGTCGAAAGGTATTTGCTTTCACAGTTGACATGACGTGCTGAAAGCTGTTCCACAACGCATCAGCATCCTCAACGACCAACTGGCCATCAAGCTGAAGTGGTCTTTCCTCAGCGCTCAACCATTGATCATGCTGCTGTGTTAAGGCACGATAAGCGATCTCATTGGCAAGCAAGGGAGAGAATCCGCTGAAGCTTTTTACTAGCGTCTTGCTCGGTATGCTCTGCTCCTCTTCCAGCTTCAGCGCTTCGATGAAGGCTGCTTTCGAATCAACTGCCAGAGGATCAAGCTTATGCTGCTCAGGCGGTGGCGTGTACATGCTGCCTGGCATAACGATTCGATAGCTGCTTAGCGCTGGTGTTACATGGTGAATGCCGTCATGAATGATGTTGGTAGCAGGGTCCATCAAAATAATGTTGGAGTGACGCCCCATAATTTCAATAACGATGCGCTTGAAGGACGTATCTCCGACTTCATCGCGATGACGAATATCAAGATGGATAATCCGTTCGCGTCCAACCTGTTCAATGCGTTCAATTACTCCGCCTTCGCAATATTTCCGCAGAAGCATGCAGAACATTGGAGCCTCCATCGGATTGATGTATGTAGCTTGTGTGATGTGCACGCGAGGGTAGGTTGGGTTGGCGGACAATAACAGCTTGCTGTTGACGCCATTGCCTCTGACACTGAATACAAGCTCCTGGCTTGTGGGCTGATGTATTTTATGAATGCGAGCTCCAACGCATTGCTGCAGCTCATTTACAAGACCTTTAATTACGATTCCGTCTAAAGCCATAGTTTAATCCTCATTTCTCAGGTTCATATGTCTATCATGCCATATTCACAGCAAAAACTTAAGTGCTTTAGGGATATTTTATTGTTTGTCCGAATACATTTACGTTAGAAAGGTTGTCTAGGAAACTGGACAAAAACAGGAGGGAAGCAGAGGATGAGTCAACTATTTTGGCATCAAATGAATAAAGAGGAGCTCATAGAGACTCTGGGAAGCTCAGAAAAGTCAGGATTAAGCATCGATGCCGTGAACGAACGCTTGGCTGAGCATGGCGCAAATGAGCTTGCTGAGACGAAAAAGCTGTCACCACTCACCATCTTCTTGAATCAGTTTAAAGATTTCATGGTATTGGTGCTGATGGGGGCAACATTAATTTCAGGATTGCTGGGTGAGTATTTGGATGCCATTACAATCCTTGCAATTCTAGTGCTCAATGCCGTTCTTGGCTTTGTCCAGGAGTTTCGAGCAGAACGGTCGTTGATTGCACTCAAGGAGCTTTCGGCACCTACTGCAAAGGTTATACGTGAAGGCAAGCAACATAGCGTTGCGGCCAAGGAGCTTGTCGTCGGAGATATTGTACTGCTAGAAAGCGGCGACCGTGTGCCAGCTGATATTCGTTTCTTGGAGGCGAACAACTGCTACGTGGAAGAATCAGCCCTGACGGGCGAATCGATCCCGGTCTCCAAGCACGAGAGCACATTATATGAAGCAGAGCTGCCATTAGGCGACCAGCGCAATATTGGGTTTATGGGAACGCTGGTCACACGCGGTACAGCGCGCGGTGTCGTCATCCGAACAGGGATGGCAACGGAAATGGGGAACATTGCAAATCTCATTCAATCAACAGAAGAAATGCAAACCCCGCTGCAGCATCGCTTGGAGCAGCTTGGCAAAATATTAATTGCTGTTGCAATCGCACTTACCATTATGGTTATTGTGGCAGGGATTATGCATGGACAGCCAATGTACGGCATGTTCCTTGCAGGAGTAAGCTTGGCTGTTGCCGCCATACCGGAGGGCTTGCCAGCAATTGTTACGGTGGCGCTGGCGCTTGGTGTTCAGCGGATGATTAAGCGAAAGGCGATTGTGCGCAAGCTACCGTCTGTTGAAACGCTTGGCTGCGCATCCGTTATTTGCTCGGACAAAACAGGCACGCTTACTCAAAACAAAATGACGGTCACGACGCTATGGCTTAGCGATCGAACGCTGAACGTGACTGGTGAAGGCTATGAGCCTGTAGGGAAAGTATATGAAAACAATCAGGAGCTAGATATTAAGCATGACAATTCGATAAAACGACTCTTGCAAATTAGCGCGCTGTGCAACAATGCGAGGCTGGAGAAGCAGGAGGCGGTGCATCGCAAGGGCAAGGTGATGGTGGAGCAGGATGAGTGGGTGCTTAACGGTGATCCAACTGAAGGCGCGCTTACCGTGCTAGCAAGCAAGCTCGGTTCGCCAGCCAAACTGCTGGAAGCGCAATACAAGCGCGTTCAGGAATTCCCTTTCGACTCAGAGCGCAAGCTGATGTCTGTTGTGCTTGAGCATCAAGGGGGACGCATCATTCAAGTAAAGGGTGCACCTGATGTGTTGCTTGAGCAGTGTACGCACATCCTGTGGCAGGGGAAAGTTGTAAGCATGACGCCTGCCTTGAAAACCAAAGCTCAGAAGGCCAATGAGAAGATGGCGCAATCCGCGCTACGTGTACTGGCATTCGCCTATCGTGATCTTCATACACAGGAGACCTGCAGGGATGCAGGCGATGCAGAACGCAATCTCATATTTGTCGGGCTGACGGGAATGATTGATCCGCCTCGCGCTGAGGTGAAGGATGCGATCGCGACCTGTCGAGCTGCAGGCATAAAAACCGTTATGATTACAGGCGATCATCAATTGACCGCTGAAGCAATTGCGGCTTCTCTAGGCATCATTCCGCGCGGTGGAGAAACGATGTCCGGCAAGCAGCTCGATCAATTGTCGGATGAAGAGCTCGATCAGCGCGTTGAAAATATATACGTGTATGCGCGTGTGTCTCCTGAGCATAAGCTGCGAATTGTCCGTTCACTTCAGCGTAAAGGCCATGTCGTGGCGATGACAGGCGATGGAGTCAATGACGCACCTGCGATTAAAGCTTCCGATATCGGGATTGCAATGGGCATCAATGGAACAGATGTATCGAAGGAAGCCTCTTCATTGATTTTGAGTGATGACAACTTCTCCACGATCGTTGCTGCGATTGAAGAAGGGCGAGGCATCTACGAAAATATACGTAAATTTATCCGCTATCTGCTAGCGTCCAACGTGGGTGAAATTCTCGTCATGTTCCTAGCGATGATGGCTGGCTTGCCGCTGCCGCTTGTTCCGATACAAATTTTATGGGTCAACCTTGTGACAGACGGTCTGCCGGCTATGGCGCTTGGCGTCGATCAATCTGAGAACGATCTAATGAAGCACAAGCCGAGAAAGGCAAAAGAAAATATTTTTGCGCGTCGCTTGGGCTGGAAAATAATAAGTCGAGGCATTTTAATCGGGATATGTACACTGGGTGCATTTTGGATTACGCTGCAGGAGGGCGATTTGGTGAAGGCCCAAACAGTTGCATTTGCAACACTTGTTATGGCTCAGCTTATTCATGTATTCGACTGCCGCAGCTCGCGTTCGATTTTCCATCGTAATATGTTCGAGAACAAGTACCTCGTGCTGGCAGTTGTTTCTTCGCTTGTACTTATGCTTGGCGTTATGTATATCGAAGCGCTTCAGCCGATATTCAACACGGTATCGATTGGGCTTCGTGAATGGTGCCTAGTAATTGTTGCCGCTGCGTTCCCTACTGTATTTTTCGGCATTGGCAGTGTGCTTAGCGGCGGTAAATCCAAAAAGAAAAAGAAATGGCATCCGGCTGCTAATGCTGCATAGCTGATAATTTGTGCAAATAATCATGCACTTGTTTAATTCTCATTCTCCTCGTCTTTGATTATGCTTATCTAACAAAGATGAACTGATCAGACGAGGAGAGATTTACAATGGAATTTACAAAAATGCACGGACTAGGTAATGACTTTGTGGTGGTTTATGGCGAGAAGGAGTTGCCAAGCAACGCTTCTGAGCTTGCTATACAGGTATGTAATCGATTTTTTGGCATTGGTGCAGATGGACTTGTTTATATTCTGCCTTCTGAAAACGCTGATTTTCGGATGAGAATTATGAATTCAGATGGAACGGAAGCTGAGCAATGCGGCAACGCGATTCGTTGTGTTGCCAAATACGTCTACGACAATAGATTAGTTGATCGTGAAGAAATTACGATTGAAACTATAGGCGCTGGTGTGCAAAAAGTACAATTAACGATTGATAACGGAAAAGTAGAAAAAGTGCGTGTTGATATGGGCGAGCCGATTCTTAATGGCTTGCAGGTTCCAACAACGATAGATGCTCCGCAAGTGGTTGAGCATCCTATTGAAGTAAACGGACAGCAATATAGCTTCACTGCGGTTTCAATGGGCAATCCGCACTGTGTCATCCCTGTTGAGGACGCAGCCAATCTCGATTACTCCGTAATTGGACCTATTTTGGAGAAGCATGAGCTGTTTCCGAAAAAAATTAATGTTGAATTTGTAACAGTTTATAATCGCAATCATGTTGAAATGCGAGTATGGGAGAGAGGCGCGGGCCCAACGCTAGCTTGCGGAACGGGCGCTTGCGCTACATTGGTTGCTTCTGTACTTCGCGGCGCTACTGATCGTGAAGCCACGATATCTTTGAAGGGTGGAGACCTTTACATTGAGTGGAATTCAAGCGATAATCATGTATATATGACAGGGCCTGCACAAGAGGTATACCGCGGCAGGTTCGAGTAGAGTGATATAGGTGGCGTTGCAGGAATGGAATTGAATTTCAGAGATGCGCTCAAATCGCGCATCTTAATTGGTGACGGAGCAATGGGAACCTTTCTGTATAAGATGGGGTTCCCTATTGGTGTTCCATACGAACAATATGTCTCAATCAAGCCTGAAGCTGTGCTGGATGTTCATCGTCAGTATGTCGAAGCTGGTGCACAAGTGATCCAAACGAACACCTACCAAGCCAACGGTGTAAAGTTTGCACGTTATGGGATTGAGGATCAAGTCGAGGAAATCAATCGCATGGCCGTTCGCTTGGCTCGAGAAGCTGCTGGCGACCAAGCCTATGTTGTAGGGACGGTTGGATCAGTACGAGATGGAAAACGCGGAAATGTTAGAACGCTGCAGCTTACAGATGCGTTGCATCGACAAATTCATGCGTTGCTCTCTGAAGGTGTGGATGGTTTGCTGTTCGAAACCTTCTACGATTTGGATGAGATGAAGCTTGCCTTGCGCATCGCGCGCGAGGAGTCCAATGTGCCGATTATTTGTCAGTTTGCAGCTGAGGATTCGGGCAGAACGGTTGACGGTTTTACACTCGATGAAGCTTTCTCACAGCTTGTGCAGGAAGGAGCTGACGTCGTTGGCTTCAACTGTCGCACAGGTCCTAACGGCATCCTTAAGCTGATTGACGGGCTGCATTCGGACAAGCTTGCGTACTCGGTCTTTCCGAATGCAGGTGCAGCCAGCTTTGTAGACGGAAAATACGAATACACTGCGGGGCCAGACTATTTTGCGACTATGGCGCAAAAATTCGCGGACCGCGGCGCTTGCTTGATCGGCGGTTGCTGTGGGACTACGCCAGAGCATATTGCTGCGATTGCAGGCGCACTGGATGGTTATGTGCCAGCACCGCCGGTAGTAGCACCAAAGCAGTCTGCTGCTGTTGAAAAAACAGTTAGTGCTGTTGTGCAAGCCAAATGGGGCAAGGCTCGCCGCAATGAAGAAAGCATTTTGGATAAGGTAAAAGAACGGCATACGGTCATTGTTGAGCTGGACCCTCCTCGTGATCTTGATATTTCGAAATTCATGCAAGGGGCACAGGCGCTGAAGGATTGCAATGTCGATGCTGTTACAATGGCAGACAATTCATTGGCGGTTACGCGCATGAGCAATCTTGCACTTGCAGCGCTTGTACAGGAGCATATCGGCTTAACGCCGCTTATTCATATTGCGTGTCGTGACCGCAACTTGATCGGCACACAGTCTCATTTAATGGGACTTGATGCGCTTGGTATCGACCACGTCCTTGCGGTAACAGGGGATCCTGCACGATTCGGGGATTTGCCGGATTCCAGCTCCGTCTATGATTTGACAAGCTTTGAGCTGATTCGCATGACGAAGCAGCTGAATGATGGTGTAGCCTTCTCAGGCAAGCCGCTTAAGCAAAGCGCCAACTTTATTGTCGGCGGCGCATTCAATCCAAATGTGAAGCATTTGGACAAGGCGGTGCAGCGACTGGAACGCAAGATTGCAGCTGGCGCGGACTATATTATGACACAGCCTGTATACGATGTTGACTTAATTGAAAAAATGGCGCAGGCGACCAAGCATTTATCCGTTCCTATTTTTATCGGTATTATGCCGCTTGCCAACGGACGCAATGCGGAATACTTGCATAACGAGGTTCCAGGCATTCAGCTTTCCGATGCGGTTCGCGCACGGATGGCTGGACTGGAAGGGGAAGCAGGACGCGCCGAAGGCGTGAGGATTGCGCAGGAGCTGATTGACTGTGCAATTGAGCATTTCAAAGGCATTTATATTATGACGCCATTCCTTCATTACAATATGGCTGTACAGTTAACCACTTATATTCATGAGAAAACACGGGTAAATCGTTAAATTGCGTGAAAATTCGCCTTAACGCTTGTTCTGCATGCAAAAATCAATTAAAATGAAATTTATGTTATTGTATAGTGGATGCCTGTATGCTGGTGCACGTTTTCGTTAACACTAGCAATAGGAATCATTTTCTATACACAAGATTATGGTGTGTTGCCTTTGTATCTGAACAAGTTGAAGTTGAAGGATGCATGCGGAGGGGGATCTGGCTTGGCCATTAAGCTTATCAATATTGGGTTCGGTAACATTGTTTCAGCGAATCGTATTATTTCAATCGTGAGTCCTGAGTCGGCTCCAATTAAACGCATTATTCAAGAGGCGCGTGATCGCCATATGCTGATTGATGCTACATATGGCCGTCGTACACGTGCAGTTATTATTACCGATAGCGATCATGTGATTTTATCTGCTGTGCAGCCAGAAACTGTTGCACACCGCTTGTCCACTAAGGACGATGATAACGATGAATAGTACGAGGAGTTTAAATCAATGGGATTGTTAATTGTTTTGTCGGGTCCTGCCGGAGTAGGTAAAGGAACCGTATGCACAGCATTGCGCGCGCGTATGCCAGAGCTTGTATACTCCGTATCTGCTACGACTAGACAACCGCGACCAGGCGAAATTGATGGCGTGAATTACTTCTTCAAAACGAGGGAGCAATTTTTGGAATTGATTGAAGCGGACGCAATGCTGGAGTATGCGGAGTATGTCGGGAACTTTTACGGTACACCGCGCAGCTTTGTAGAAGAGACACTGGCGTCAGGTAAAAATGTAATACTGGAAATTGAAGTGCAGGGCGCTGTAAAGGTTAAGGAAAAATTCCCTGAAGCAATAATGGTATTTTTGCTGCCGCCATCTTTCGATGAGTTAAAAGCAAGAATTACTGGACGCGGCACTGAAACGCTCGATACGATTAATACGCGCATGGATGTTGCTGCTCAGGAAATGGGCTTGCTTAGTCATTATGATTATGCGGTAACGAATGATGAGATTGAGGTTGCTTGCGACAAAATTCGCAGTATTATTATTGCAGAGAATTGTCGTCGTGAGCGTTTGCCTAAACATATTTTGAATATGGCTGCAGCTGCAGAGAATGCATGAATGAGGTGAAGGAACAATGTTGTATCCGTCAATCGATGAATTAGTACAAAAAGTAGATAGCAAGTATACGCTTGTCGTAGCTGCATCAAAGCGTGCTAGAATGCTGCGCAATGGTGAAAAGTCCGAGCTAACGAATGCTCGTTCCCACAAAGCAGTAGGTTTTGCGCTTGAAGAAATTTATGCTGATCTGATCAAGGTTGAGCATATTCCTGGTAAGGAAAAGGACGAACAGAAGGATGAGCGTCAACAGGAGAAGGCATAACGAGGCGTCTTCTTCCATTCAGATGTGTGCAGCTTGCTGTGCACATCTTTTTTATTATTTATTTGCACAAAAAGAAGGTTAATTTAGACTTAATGTTGAATTACTATCCGTATAAGAAAATATGATATGATTAGGGGAAAATTGCAGAAGCCTTGTATTTCTTCGATTTATGCGATGACCACAACTTATTTTCTAGGAGGGATTATGATGGAAAACTTAACTTATCCGATTGGAAGATTTGTGTTTGAAGGCATGACCGCTGTACAAAAACAAGAGTGGATTCAGCTGATAGAGCAATATCCAGAGAAGCTGAAGGCGCTTGTTGGAGACTTAACGGAGGAGCAGCTTAATACTCCTTACCGAGCAGGTGGCTGGACGATACGTCAGGTTGTACATCATGTGGCTGATTTTTCTATTAACGCTTTAATCCGCTTCAAGCTGGCGCTGACAGAAAATAATCCGACAATAAAGCCTTTCCTTGAAGATCGTTGGGCGTTGCTAAGCGATACGAAGGATATGCCGATCGAAGCAAGTCTGGCTATTCTTCAGGGGACTTGTGCCCGAATGACAACACTGCTTAACTCGATGAGTATGGCGGAGTTTGAGCGCCAGTTCTATCATCCTGAAAAGGGCAGCCAAATGTCCCTAAAGCAGTTTTTAAGCTTTACAAGATGGCATGCCTATCATCATTTAGCGCATATTCAGCATGCAAAGGATCGCTTGAATTGGTGATAATGCCTCTTTCATACACTACTGAGCTATAGGACAGGAGATGGCATCGTGTTAAACGGTAAGACAATTATTCTGGGCGTTAGCGGCGGTATTGCAGCATACAAGGCGGCTACAATCTGCAGCAGGCTTGTTGGGCTAGGCGCTGAAGTTCACGTCATGATGACGGAATCAGCAACCAAATTCATTACCCCGCTAACCCTACAAACGCTTTCTAAAAATCCGGTCCATATCGATACCTTCGAGGAGCTTGACCCGAAGGTTGTTACACATATTGATCTTGCGGATCGAGCAGATGTTGTTTTGCTTGCACCCGCAACAGCCAATACAATCGCCAAGCTGGCTCATGGCTTGGCTGATGATATGCTGAGTACGACATTGCTGGCTGTAACCTGTCCAATCGTAATTGCACCAGCAATGAATGTACATATGTATGAGCACCCGACCGTTGTTCATAATATCGAGCTGCTTGCCCAGCGCGGCGTTCGTTTTATCGAGCCGGGGACCGGACAGCTGGCATGCGGCTACGTTGCAAAAGGAAGACTTGCTGAGCCTGAGGAAATTGTAGCCGCGCTGCATGGATGGCTTACGTTGCCTAAACCGCTGCAAGGAAAAAAGGTGCTCGTAACAGCAGGCGGTACCATTGAACGCTTTGATCCTGTGCGCTACTTGACGAATGATTCTTCAGGGAAAATGGGGTTTGCCGTTGCAGAAGCAGCAAGAGAAATGGGGGCGGATGTGACGGTTATTGCAGGGCGTACGAGCGCAGTAGAGCCGCAAGGGGTCCACTTGATTCGCGTTGAGTCGGCTGAGCAAATGCTTCAGGCGGTGCTGACTGAATTTGACGAAAGTGATATTGTGATCAAGGCCGCTGCTGTAGCTGACTACAGACCGAAAATAACCCATCATCAAAAGCTTAAGAAAACAGGCGGAGATGAGCTTGTGCTGGAGCTGGAGCGAACAACGGATATTCTCGAAACGATCGGTAAGCGGAAAACTGACCAAGTTATTGTCGGTTTTGCAGCAGAAACCGATAATGTGGAGGGATACGCGCTCGACAAGCTGAAGCGGAAAAATTGTGATTTTATTGTGGCCAATGATGTGTCTGCCGAAGGGGCCGGCTTCAATGGCGATACGAATATTATCTCGATATACAATGAGCAGGGATTGGTAGAGCGTCTACCACTTATGTCGAAGCAGGCAGCCGCACAGCGTTTGCTTCAGATTGTTGCACAGTGATGCTAAGGATGATGAACGTGATCGCGAATATTATTGTTGATGTGCCGAGCCGTCAAACGGATCGGCCTTTTGATTATGAAGTGCCGAGCGACATGCAGCCGTGGATCGAAATAGGCAGTCGGGTTGGCGTACCGTTTGGTCCACGCGTGCTGCAAGGGTTTGTCGTTGGTCTGTCGGATAGCTCTGACTTCGATACAAGCAGGCTGAAGCCGATTAAAGAGCTGCTTGACCCTGCTCCGCCGTTATTGCCGGATTTGATTGAGTTGTCCGATTGGTTAAGCAACAAGTACTGCTGCTCAAGGATTGCGTCACTGCAGGTGATGCTTCCCGCAGCGTTAAAGGGAAAGGAAGTTAAATATATCGCTTTATCTGATTCCTTTCAAGCTGGAGAGTACTCAGATAAGGTGTGGCTGCAAGCCTTGCAGGCTGAAGGGGGCGCGCTTTCCTTTGAAAAGCTAATGGCGATGTTCCCTCAGAACCATGCTGAGATTAAGCAAGCCTTGCAGCAGGGTATATTGACTTTATCAGCAAAGGTAAAGGATCGAATGGGAGTCAAGCAGGTACTGACCGTTTTCCCTCCATCTGACTTGGAGGCGGCGAAGCAGCAGCTTGATTCATTAAAAAAAGCACGCAAGCAGCAGGAAGTATTGCAGTACTTGATCGAGCATCCGGAGCCGATTGCGCTATCGCGTCTTGTTGCTGAGTTGAATACAAGCTCCAGCGTTGTGCATGGACTTGCTGACAAAGGACTGATCGACTTGGAGGAGGTTGAGCAAAAGCGTGATCCATACAAGGATCGTGCGTTTCCTTCAAGCACGCCTTTGCCATTGACAGGTATGCAGCAGCAGGTCTATGAGCGAATTGTCGAGCAGATGCACCAGCAAACCGGACAGACGATGCTGCTGTATGGCGTTACAGGAAGCGGTAAAACCGAGGTGTACCTGCAAAGCATTGCCGAGTGTTTGAGTGCTGGCAAGCAAGCAATTGTGCTTGTGCCTGAAATATCGCTTACCCCGCAAATGGTAGAGCGGTTCAAGTCGAGATTCGGCGATGAAGTAGCCGTTATGCACAGCAGACTATCTGATGGAGAACGATACGATGAATGGCGTAAAATTCGTCATGGTCAGGCTTCTGTTGTCGTTGGGGCTCGCTCCGCGATCTTTGCTCCGTTTTGCGAAATTGGATTGATTATTATTGATGAAGAGCATGAATCTTCCTACAAGCAGGAGGATACGCCAAAGTATCATGCGAGAGATGTTGCAGTTAGACGTGCTAGACAGCATGGAGCAGTTGTGGTGCTTGGTTCGGCGACCCCGTCACTTGAAACGTTTATGGCAGCGAGTCGTCAGCCAGCAGATGGCAGTGAGCCTCCGCTGCTTCCGATGCCGGATCGGGTGTCAGGTCAAGCGATGCCTGCTGTACGAATTGTGGATATGAGGCAGGAGCTGTCAAGCGGCAACCGCTCGATGTTTTCGAATCAGCTCTATGAATCGCTGAAGTTGCGGCTGGAGAAGGGAGAGCAGTCTGTGCTGCTGCTCAATCGCCGCGGTTATTCGACCTTCGTGATGTGCCGCTCCTGCGGCTATACTGCGGCTTGTCCGCATTGTGATATTTCACTTACCTACCATCAAAAAACACATGTTCTCCGCTGCCATTATTGCGGCTATACGGAGCAGGAGCCGAAGACCTGTCCTGCCTGTGAATCGGAGCATATCAGATTTTTTGGAACGGGTACGCAAAAGGTAGAGGAGGAACTGGCGAAGCTGTTTCCCGGCATACGCGTAATCCGAATGGACGTGGATACAACAACAGAAAAAAATGCACATGAAAAGCTGCTAAAAGCGTTTGGAGAGCGAAAAGCCGATGTACTTCTCGGCACACAAATGGTTGCAAAAGGTCTAGATTTCCCATATGTTACATTGGTAGGGGTAATTGCCGCTGATACAACCTTGAATTTGCCTGACTTTCGTTCTGCCGAGCGAACCTTCCAGCTATTGACGCAAGTAGCGGGGCGAGCAGGCAGGCATCATCTTGCCGGAGAGGTTATTATTCAGACCTATAATCCTGAGCACTATGCGATTGAAGCGGCTGCCGATCATAATTATGAGCAGTTTTTGGAGCAGGAGCTTCAGCTTCGAATGCAGCTGATGTATCCTCCATACTGCCGTTTGATCTGCATTACGATGTCTTCCGAGCGTCTCGATCAGCTTTCAGATACAAGTGCGAAGTTTGTGCAGGAGCTAAAGGAACTCGCTGAATACGAAGGCGTTCTCGTTCCACTGCAAAGCCGCATGACGCGTGCCCTGGAAATATTAGGACCTGTTGCTTCTCCGATTGCGAGAATCAAGGATCGATACCGTTACCAATGTGTGATAAAATATCGAGGAAGCATTGATGCTTCTTCACTTGTTGAGCGCGCCATGAAACCGTTCGTGGAAGGGAAGTCGAGCAAGCAGGTTCTCTTCAGTGTCGATGTGGACCCACAAGTGATTTTGTAGTGTGATGAATTCAACATCAGATACATGTAATAGATAGCAGATAAGCGAGGGAATAAGATGAGTATAAGACTAATTGTAAAGGATCCAGACCCGGTATTGCGCGAGGTCGCAAAAGAGGTTACAAAATTCAATCCGAATTTGAAAAAGCTGCTTAAGGATATGGCAGAGACGATGTATGATGCAGATGGCGTGGGTCTCGCTGCGCCACAAATCGGCATTTCCAAGCGGGTAATCGTAGTGGATGTCGGTGATGAGCATGGTTTGGTTGAAATGGTTAATCCCGTTATTCTGGAGCGTGAAGGGGAGCAGATCGGTCCAGAGGGCTGCTTGAGCATCCCGAATCTTAATGGCGAGGTGCTGCGTGCCGAGCGCATCGTTGTACAAGGTCAAAACAGTGACGGCGAAACGTTTACGCTAGAGGCTACAGGCTTCTTCGCTCGCGCTTTTCAGCATGAGATCGATCATCTGAATGGTGTATTGTTTACGGATATTGCATTAAATACGTACGATATTTCTGATCGTGTAAAAAAAGGCGGCGAGTAATGGATATGCGTATCGTTTTTATGGGGACACCGAGCTTCGCTGTCCCTTCTCTGCATGCATTAATAAAAGAAGGCTATCAGGTAGTAGCGGTTGTTTCTCAGCCTGATCGTCCAAAAGGGCGTAAAAAAGTACTTACTCCACCACCTGTGAAGGAAGCCGCTCTTGAGCTTGGACTTCCAGTACTTCAGCCAGAGCGTATGCGCAGCGAGGATGCGGTTGCTGAATTGGCTTCCTATGAGCCCGATCTGATTGTAACCGCTGCTTATGGACAAATTTTGCCGAAGGCGGTGCTTGAGCTGCC
Source organism: Paenibacillus septentrionalis (assembly GCF_042659865.1). Classification (NCBI taxonomy): domain Bacteria; kingdom Bacillati; phylum Bacillota; class Bacilli; order Caryophanales; family Paenibacillaceae; genus Paenibacillus; species Paenibacillus septentrionalis. Next base: position 287,790 of record NZ_JBHSTE010000001.1, on the reverse strand, counting down.
TAAGCATGGCTGTATAAATGTTCACGGTTCCCTTTTGCCAAAGTATAGGGGAGGAGCGCCCATTCAGCGCTCTATTATCAATGGGGAGTCCGAAACGGGTGTAACGATTATGTATATGGCTGAAGGCTTGGATACAGGCGATATGATCAGCTCTGTTGTGGTACCGATTGAGGATGAGGATACTGCTGGTACGATGTTTGACAAGCTAAGCCTCGCTGGTGCAAAGCTGTTGATCGAGACAATTCCTCCATTAGTTCGCGGTGAATTGAAGGCTGTTCCGCAAGACGATTCGCTTGCTACATATGCGCCTAATTTGACACGTGAGGATGAAAAAATTTCATGGACGGCTTCCGCGGTATCGATCTTTAATCAAGTTCGAGGACTATCGCCAATGGCTGGAGCATATACAACATTAAACGGAGATGTGTTCAAAGTATGGGGCTGCAAGCCGATTGCTGCGCATCAAAATGATGTACAGGCAGGAACGATCGTGAGCGCTTCTGCCGAAGGGATTGTCGTCCAGACAGGCGAAGGTCAGCTGCTGCTTACGATGATTCAGCCGGCAGGCAAGCGCATGATGAGTGTAAGCGACTGGATTCAAGGCGCACGTGCGATTGTAGGCTCGCGATTTGAAGTAGAGGGTCAAGCATGAGCAAACGAGACGATGCTGGCAAGCAGCATACAACGAAACAACATCATAAAGCCAAGCGGACTAGCACTTCAACAGCTGGTAAAACGGCACAACAACCAACGCCTGCTTCTGCCCGCAAGGTTGCACTGGATGTGTTGATCAAGGTTGAAGAAGCTGGTGCATACAGCAATTTGCAGCTTAATCGAACCTTGCAAGCTGAGCAGCTGTCGCGTCAGGATGCAGCGCTCGTAACAGAGCTTGTATATGGTACCATCAGCCGCAAGCTGACGATTGACCACTGGTTGTCGCAGTTTGTTGCCAAAGGACTTCATAAGCTTCAGCCTTGGGTTCATCAGCTGCTGCGCATGAGTCTTTATCAGTTGATCTGGCTTGACCGAATTCCAGCGCACGCCGTCGTAAACGAGGCGGTTAAGCTGGCGAAAAAACGCGGACACCAAGGGATATCCGGAATGGTCAACGGTGTGCTCCGCAACGTGCTTAGAAAGCAGGAGGAGCTTATTCCTGAACACATTCAGCTGCCTACTGTAGCAGAAACGCTTAGTGTGCGCTATTCGTTTCCAGTCTGGCTCGTAGAGCGCTGGCTGAACGAATTTGGAAGTGAAACAACCGAGGAAATGCTGCGAAGCAGCAATGAGTCGCCGCACAGCTCAATTCGAGTGAACACAATGAAGGCAACGCCGCAAGAGGTGCTAGAGGAATTGCAGGCGGCTGGTCTGCAAGCTGAGCTGTCGCCGATTGCCGCTGCTGGAATTAATGTCGATCGAGCAGGCAATCTGGCTGCATTGCCAGGCTTTGCAGAAGGCAAATGGTCGCTTCAGGATGAAAGCTCAATGCTTGTTGCCGAGGTGCTGCAGCCGAAACCAGGCATGCGTGTGCTTGATGCATGTGCTGCGCCTGGTGGAAAAAGCATGCATATCGGTGAGCTTATGAAGAGCGAAGGCGAGCTGCTTTCCAATGATCTGCATGAGCATAAGCGCAAGCTGATCGAGGAGCAGGCAGAGCGACTTGGCTTGACGCATGTTAAAACATCTAGCGGAGACGCTGTTGAACTGGCTGCCCGTCTCGAGAAGGAAAGCTTTGATGCTGTACTTCTCGATGCTCCTTGCAGTGGCTTTGGCGTAATACGCCGCAAGCCGGAAATCAAGTGGACCAAGCAATCTAGTGATGTAACGGCAATTGCACGCGTGCAATCCGAGCTGCTTGAGTCCGTTAGCGAGCTTGTGAAGCCGGGAGGCGTTCTCGTTTACAGTACATGTACAATTGCGAAGGAAGAAAATGAGGAGCAGATCGCACGGTTTTTAGCCAAGCATCCTGCATTCAGTCTGGATATCCAGTGGCCTCAGTCTCTGCTTGCTGCACTTGAGAAGCAAGGCATTGTGGGTGAGCGATTCGAGGGTCAGCTTCAACTGCTTCCGCATCATGCAAACAGTGATGGCTTTTTCATCGCACGCTTGAAGAAAAGCGAGCTGGTGTAGCTATATCGGCTTAATGCTGAGCGAGGAAAACAGGCTGAATAGCTCACAGCTACAGTTTGTGTTAAAATAGGTGCAGCTAATTAATTTGAATACAGGTGTGATAAAATGAAACCTTTTATTTATGACTATACACATGAAGAGCTTCAGCAGTGGATGAAGGAGAACGAGGAGCCTGTGTTTCGAGCTGATCAGGTGTTTGATTGGCTGTATGGCAAGCGGGTGAAAAGCTTCGAAGAGATGACGAATCTGTCCAAGGGCTTGCGCGCCAAGCTGAGCGAGCAGTTCGAATTTGTAACGCTGAGTGAAATTACGAAATTTGAATCCCGCGACGGAACTGTAAAGTTTTTGTTTGGCTTGCATGACAATCATGCAATCGAAACAGTTATTATGCGTCATAGCTATGGCAACAGCGTGTGCGTTACGACTCAGGTTGGCTGCCGCATTGGTTGTACATTTTGTGCCTCTACATTAGGCGGGTTGAAGCGCAATTTGACTGCTGGCGAGATTGTAGCGCAGGTCGTTACAGCGCAGCAGATGCTTGATGCGACACAGGAGCGTGTATCGAGCATTGTCATTATGGGCTCAGGCGAACCGTTCGAGAACTATGATGCAACGATGGCGTTTTTACGCAACATGATTCATGAAAAGGGCCTTAATATCGGTCAACGCCATATTACGGTTTCGACAAGCGGGATCGTGCCAAGCATATACAAATTTGCTGATGAAAACACGCAAATTAACTTGGCGTTGTCCATTCATGCGCCAAACGATAAGCTACGTTCCAAATTGATGCCAGTTAATCGACGTTACCCGTTTGATGAGGTGATCGAATCGATTCGTTATTACTTGGACAAGACAGGTCGACGCATAACGTTCGAATATGCGTTGATTGGCGGCGTGAACGACCAGGTGGAGCATGCGGAGGAGCTGGCAAGCGTCATTAAGGATATGCTTTGCCACGTCAACCTTATTCCGGTTAACCATGTACCAGAGCGCAATTATGTTCGCACACCGCGAAACGATATTTTTGCTTTTGCGAAAGTACTTGAAAAGCATGGCGTTAATGTGACAATCCGCAGGGAGCAAGGACATGATATTGCAGCAGCATGTGGCCAGCTGCGTGCAAAACATATGGAGTCTACGGCGAGGTGATGACGCTTGTTAATGGTTAATCGCAGTGATATAGGAAGAATCCGTCAGGTTAATGAGGATTCGGCTTTAACGGGTTTAATCAATGATCATATGGCATTCGCCATTGTGGCTGATGGCATGGGAGGTCATCAGGCTGGTGATGTTGCGAGTCAAGTTGCAGTGGAAGCCTTTCAACGGGTGCTGCAGCAGCATGTCGAGATCGCCAATTGGACAGCAGAGGATGCAAAGCGCTTAATGCGTATCGCGATTCGTCAGGCCAATGACGAAATCTATCATTTAGCCAAGCAGCTCACGCAGTATCATAATATGGGCACCACGATTGTGGCTGCCCTTATCATTGATTCGCTTGTTATAATCGGACATGTTGGGGATAGCAGAGCCTATCGAATCAACGCCGAGCAGCTGGAGCAGCTTACAGAGGATCACTCCTTGGTAAATGCCCTGGTGCAATCCGGGCAGCTTACTGCAGAAGAGGCCGAGCACCATCCGCGTAAAAATGTGCTTACACGCGCAATTGGCACGGATGATGATGTGGATATTGATGTGCGCATACTGGAGTGGAATAAGCAGGATCTGCTGCTTCTGTGCAGCGATGGTCTTAGCAATCGCGTAACTGAGGAGAATCTGCATCAAGTCGTTGTATCTTCTCTACCGTTATCTGAGCGTGCTGATCAATTGATTGAATTGGCATTGCAGGCTGGCGGGGACGATAATATTACACTTGTATTGTGTGATATGAACGATAGTCCCGACCGAAGGGAGGATACATGATGATAGGACATGATTTGGCTGGTCGCTATGAGATTATATCTCGTATTGGCGGTGGCGGCATGGCTTTGGTATATAAAGCGCATGATGTGCTGCTCAATCGAAAAGTAGCGGTTAAAGTACTTCGCCAGCAGTTTGTTAACGACGAGGAATTTATTAGCCGCTTTCGAAGAGAGGCACAAAATGCGGCTGCATTGTCTCATCCAAATGTTGTTAGCATTTATGATGTGGGACAAGAAGAAGATATTCACTATATTGTAATGGAGTATGTCGAAGGACATAATCTCAATGAAATTATTGTTGAGCGCGCTCCTCTTCAGATTGAAGAAGCGGTTCATGTCGCTCAGCAAATTTGTGATGCGCTTGATCACGCACATGCTAACCATATTATTCATCGTGATATTAAACCGCATAACATATTGATTGGTAATAATGGCCGAGTGAAGGTGACAGATTTCGGGATTGCCCGTGCTGCAACCTCTTCCAAAATTACACATACAGGTTCTGTTGTAGGTTCAGTTCATTATTTTTCACCAGAGCATGCAAAAGGTGTAAATACAGGCGAGAAATCGGACTTATATTCTTTAGGTATTGTTTTGTATCAAATGGTAACTGGCAATCTTCCGTTTTTTGGGGAAAGTCCGATCAGCATTGCGCTTAAGCATTTGCAGGATGATTTTGAAGAGCCGCGTGTCGTTAATTCGCATATTCCACAATCAGTGGAGAATATTATTCTAAAGTCGATGCGCAAAAATCCGAACGAGCGCTATGAGTCTGCACGTGCTATGATGTCAGACTTAGAAACATGCTTGCAGCCGCATCGATTATATGAACCGAAAATTACGTTTACTGAAGATGTTGATTTGCAGGAAACGAAGGTTATGCCTGCGATTCGCAGCTCAGCACTTCATACGGATATGAATACAGGGACTGTCAACAGCACCGCTTCTGCTCGGTTAAGCGATACTGGGTCGGTAATGATGCATACTGGTCGTTTAACGGAGGAAGAATCAGAGAAGGCAGCAGGAGGCTGGAAAAAACCGCTTTATGTTGTGCTGATTACGCTAGTATTTCTAGCGGCACTGCTATGGGGCTTTTTCAAGCTGCTTGATACGTTTAAGACGGAGGACGTTGACATTCCATACGTGGTTGACTTGACTGAGGAGGAAGCACGTAAAAAGCTTGCAGAGGCTGGTCTAAACGTTACGGAGCCAGTTACAAGAGAGACAAGCAAGCATGTGCCTAAGGACAAAGTCATAGCACAATCGAAAATGAATATGAAGGTGAAGGAAGGCTCGTTTATTGAGCTGACCATTAGTGCAGGACCTGAATTAAAGGAGCTGCCGAGCTATATCGGTTCGATGAAGCAGCAAACGATTAATGCACTAATTGATCTAGGTATTCAAGAAGACCAGCTTAACTTCACGGAGGTGTTCGATGAGGCGCCTGCTGGTACGATCCTGCAGCAAACTCCGCCTGCTGGAGAAGAAATTAACCCGGATGATGTCCAGATCAGCTTCACTGTAAGCAAGGGGCTGGAAACGGTTGATATGCCAGACTTGACGGACGCCCGCTTGAAGGATGCTAAAGTGCTTCTGCAGTCTCTTGGTCTTGTGCTGGAGGAGCAGGATATTACGTATGAGCCAAGCTACTTGTATGCGAAGGATCATATTATTAGTCAGGGTAATGCCCAGCCTAATGAAAAGGTTGAAAAGGGCTCGAAGGTAACTGTTAAAGTAAGCTCGGGCTATCCAAGCGATGCTAAAAGCTATCAGTTTAATGTGAAAATCTCGCCTGCGATTATTGGTACAGCTAGCGAAGTGAGGATTTATTACTCTGATGCGCGCGGCGAAAATATGGAGCTTGAATCGCGGACCATCACAAGCACCGTTGATATTCCGGTTATGCTTGTGCTTGATCCGGAAACAGAAGCTAAAGTTTCTGTCCACCGTGACGGAACATTTATGGATATTGTCTCTATCAAATATAGAGATATTGCGCAGGGTCCTCATGAAATGATCATTCCTGGTCAAGAGCCTGACCCTACACCACCCCCGACGCCTGAACATGAGTTCTTTCATGGCGGCGAGCATGACAATGATATGGAGGCATTTAACAACGATGAGCAAAGCGATCAACCGGCGAACAAAACAGAAGAATGAGGAAGTGCTGCCAGATTCTTCAGCGATGCTTCCAGGTGTGATTGTAAAAGCTTTGAGTGGGTACTATTATGTGCAGCCACAAGATGATCGATCTCCTTCTAGCACGGTGCAATGCCGTGCTAGAGGAGTATTTAAAAAGAAGGGCCTGTCGCCGCTAGTCGGTGACGAGGTCTATTTTGTACATACAGAAAATGGCGAAGGGACGGTTGTCGAGCTGCTTCAGCGCTCTACTGAGCTGATACGTCCGCCGGTCGCTAATGTTGATTTGGCGGTGCTTGTATTTTCAGTCGTTGAGCCATCTCTTAACTTACAGTTGTTGGACAAGTTCCTTGTACATATTGAACATGCGGGCATTAAGCCGCTGCTTTGCTTGAGCAAGCAGGATTTCGCTGAAAGCGCTCAGTCTCCAGAATTAAAAGAGGAAGCGCTAAGGGCGATGGAGGCGGTTAAGCGCATTTATGGAAAGCTTGGCTACGAAATATATAGTACAAGCTCTGTGGAGCGTGAAGGAATTGAAGCTCTGCATGAGCGCTTAAAGGGACATGTAGCAGTTTTTGCGGGGCAGTCAGGCGTTGGCAAGTCCTCCTTGCTTAATGCGCTCGTTCCAGGTCTAACACTGGAAACGAATGAAATCAGCAACAAGCTAGGACGCGGAAAGCATACGACACGCCACGTTGAGCTGATCGATATCGGTGGAGGATATGTAGCCGATACTCCGGGCTTCAGTCAGCTTGATTTTTCTGAGCTGGGCATTTCTGATTTGTCCTATGGCTTTATTGAAATGCGCGAGCTTTCCGTTGACTGTAAGTTTAGAGGCTGCATGCATGTGCAGGAGCCAGGCTGTGCTGTCCTTGATGCCTTGGAAAACGGCGAAATCGAATCAAGCAGACATGAACATTATCTAGCCTTTGTTGAAGAGCTAAAAGAACAAAAACGGAGGTACTAACTGATATGACGATTATTGCACCATCCATACTATCCGCTGATTTTTCACAGCTTGGGGCGGAGATTCAATCTATAGAAAAGGCCGGAGCCGATTGGGTACACATAGATGTAATGGACGGACATTTTGTTCCTAACCTTACGTTTGGTCCACCCGTGATTCAGGCGGTTCGTTCGACGACGAAGCTGCCTTTTGATGTGCATCTGATGATTGAGCGCCCAGAGCTTTCCTTACATGATTATATTGCTGCTGGCGCTGATCGCATTACGATTCACTTGGAAGCCTGCTCACATCTTCATCGCACCATCTATTCGATTAAGGAAAAGGGGCTGCCGGTTGGCGTAGCGCTTAACCCTGCTACGCCTGTGTCGCTGCTTGCGCCTGTGCTCGAGGATATCGACATGGTGCTTATTATGACGGTAAACCCAGGCTTTGGCGGTCAGTCGTTTATTCCTTATTCAGTAACGAAGCTTAAGGAGCTGCGCAGCATGCTTGAGGCTCGTTCCCTGTCACATGTCGATGTACAGGTAGATGGCGGCATTAATGCACAGACAGCTGCCCTAGTGCGTGAAGCAGGGGCCAATGTGCTTGTTGCCGGCAACGCTGTCTTCAACGCTCCTGATCGCGCTGAAGCCATTTCTGTGCTGCGCTAATTAAAGGGGGAGTCCATAGTTATGAAGGTTAACGCTTCGACTGTGTTTTGGGTGCTGCTCTATGCTGTAATGGCAGGAGGCTCGCTGGCATTATTCTCGCTCATCACAGCATTTGTGAAATACTTATTTTCTTTGCTGGCTATTTATATAGGGATTCGTTTTTTTCGCCGTTATGAAACAATCGGCTTGCGAATCACCTTCATCGCACTGGCGATTGTTATGTATTTTTTAATTGTTGTTATTATTGCTTCGATTCAATTTATTGTTGACAATCCTGATTTGTTTCAAGCTGCTGCGTTATAATAAAGTTTATTCTCTTTGGGCGAGTGTTGGTCTACGATTTCGAATTTCTGCATAATATGGTTTACAAGAGTGGGGATTTGAGCAGGTGGATCACTGCGCGTTTCAAGGAGGGATGGGCATGAAATTTTATACGATTAAGCTGCCGAAATTTCTAGGTGGGTTTGTCAAAGCGTTACTTAATACATTTCAAAAAAATTAATATCATAACTGACAGCTAAGAATATGGACTCGTCCAGTTAACAGTACAAAAAAAGCACCTGAATGATCAGGTGCTTTTGTCTATGGTAAAATTACACGCGTGTGATTTTACCAGATTTCAATGCGCGAGCACTAACGTATACACGTTTTGGCTTACCATCAACTAAGATACGAACCTTTTGTACGTTAACTCCCCAAGTACGGCGAGTCGCGTTGTTCGCGTGAGATACATTGTTACCTCTTTTAGGCGCTTTGCCTGTTACGAAACATTTGCGGGACATAAAAACACCTCCTTCACGAATTATGAGCGATGATAGCTTAACCGTTCATAGCACGAACAATATAGTAGCCATGCTTACTTTTCATTTTTTATATCATTACAAATATAAACACGCCTAAATATCGTAACATAAAGTTTGGCGGGGTTCAACCTTATTCTGGCGTTATTTAAGGGAAATTTCACAATTCTCTTCAATAAAGCTTAAGTTTATAGTACAATGGAATTCAGTCCATAATATAGGGCAAGGAGTGAGTAGTATGCCGATACAATTAAGCAATGAGTTTGGTCGCATTGATGTTTCGGATAGTTGTGTAGCTACAATTGCTGGTTTTGCTGCTTTAGAATGTTATGGGCTAGTTGGTATGGCATCACGAAACGGACTTAAGGATGGAATCGCAGTGCTTCTCGGTCGAGACAACTTGACTAAGGGTGTTGAAATAACGCAAGTTCAAGATGGCGTAAACATCGATCTTTACATTGTAGTAAGTTACGGAACGAAAATATCTGAAGTAGCCAATAATATACGATCTAAAGTAACGTATGTGCTTAATGATGTGATTGGCCTTGAAGTCAACGAAGTCAATATTTTCGTTCAGGATGTAAGGGTATCTACTTAGTAGGAAGGGGAATTTCTTTGGGTAAGCGAGCAATTAACGGATCTGATTTTGCGCAAATGGCATTATTAGGCGCCGACTTACTAAAGCGTAATGCCGAAATGGTAAACGCACTAAATGTATTTCCAGTACCGGATGGCGACACGGGAACGAATATGAATCTAACAATGACCTCTGGTATTACAGAGTTGAAAATCAAACAATCTGAGCATTTGGGTAAAACTGCGGAAGCGTTGTCAAAAGGGCTGTTGATGGGGGCTCGCGGCAATTCGGGCGTTATTTTGTCACAGCTGTTCAGAGGCTTCTCCAAGTCTTTGGCGAATTTGGAGCAAGCTACAGCAATGGATATTGCGGCTGCACTGCAGCATGGCGTCGATATGGCGTATAAGGCGGTTGTAAAGCCGGTTGAGGGGACAATTCTAACAGTTGCGAAGGAAGCTGCGCGACACGCTGTTCAATTTGCAAGACGCAATACTGAAGTGTTGGAGCTGATGGAAGAAGTATTGTTCCGAGCTAACGAAGCGTTGCAAAAAACACCGGATCTATTGCCTGTATTAAAACAAGTGGGCGTAGTAGATTCAGGTGGTCAGGGACTCGTATTTATTTATGAAGGCTTTGTCCAATCCTTATCAGGCTCGAAGGTTGAACAGCCGTATGAAATTTCTTCTGCTCCTGCTCCCGTTGCAGTGAAGCACGCAGAGCCATCGTCTGCTCAAGCTAAGCTAGAAACTTTAGATATTGAGTTCTTTTATGATATGGAATTTTTTATCAAACGCAACGTGTCGGAAAATTCCGTGGCAGTGTTTGATGAATCCGCTTACAAGAAAGCATTATCTAAGGATGGAGATTCAATTCTAGTCATTACAGATGATGATATTATTAAAGTACATGTTCATTCCCGCAAGCCGGGTGATGTCTTTAATTTGTCTGTACAATATGGCGAGCTGACGGATATTCATATCCTGAATATGCGTGAGCAGCATCGTGAGCTTCTTCTTGAGGAAGAAAACAGCCACAGCAGTGAGGTGAATCTTGCTTCTGCTGAGCTGCTGGCAGGACAGGCTACTCATAATCGCCCAGCTGAGCACGGCTTTGAACACGCTCCTTATGCTATGATTGCGGTTGCGTTAGGTGAAGGTGTAGCTGAATTGTTCCGCAGCAGTGATGTTGATATTGTACTGTCAGGTGGACAGACGATGAATCCAAGCACAGAGGATTTTGTGAAGGCGATTGAATCGTTGTCGGCAGAGCATATTTTCATATTCCCTAACAACAGCAACATTATTCTGGCGGCTGAACAAGCCGCTCAATTGACAGAGCGTCCCGTTACGGTTATACCTACTAAAACAATTCCGCAAGGTATTGCAGCCGTACTCGCTTTCAAAGAAGACGAAACGCCTGAACGGAACCAGGAGTGGATGGTTTCTGCTGCCAGCTCGGTCATCTCAGGACAAGTGACGAAGGCGGTTCGCGATACAAGCATCGATGGCGTGCAGATTACGGAAGGTCATTATATTGGCTTGAAGGAAAAGTCCATCGTAACGTCCCAGTCGGAGTTGCTTGACGCATGTCAGGAGCTGCTTGCAAGCATGCTTGAGGATGAAGGCGATATTGTTACGGTATTAACAGGAGAAGGGGCGACAGACGAGATTACTTCTGCTCTATGTCAGTGGATCAATGAGCACTATGCAGATTTGGAAATTGATCTGCAATACGGTGGTCAGCCGCTTTACCCGTATGTATTTGCAGTTGAATAAATGAGGTGCAGTACAGAAAGGAGAATGATGACGTTATGGGGAACATTCGAATCGTTACGGACAGTACGGCTGATATTCCAGTTGATGTGCGTGAAAAGTACGGGATCACGATGATTTCACTTAAAGTGCTTTTTGGTGAGGAAACGTATCGTGACGCTGTTGATTTGACACCAGAGGAATTCTATGCACGCTTGAAGACTTCGCCTGTTATGCCGACTACTTCCCAGCCTTCACCGGCTGATTTTGTGGAGGTATATGAAGCTCTGCTGAAGGAGGACCCGACAGGTCCTATTATTTCCTTGCACTTGGCCTCGGTACTTAGCGGTACTTTTCAGTCTGCGACGATTGCCAAGTCGATGATTGAGGTAGAAGGTGCGGATATCCATGTTATTGATTCCTGCTCTGCATCCTATGGTCATGGCATGCAGGTATTGCTAGCCGCGCAGATGGCAGAGGCTGGAGCGTCCGTAGAGGAGATTCTTGCTGCTATTGAGAATCGTCAAAAAAATTACGAGGTATATTTCCTCGTTGACACGCTTGATTATTTGCAAAAGGGTGGGCGAATCGGTAAGGCTGCTGCTATGATCGGATCTTTACTTAATATTAAGCCGATTTTATCGCTTGAACCTAATGGCGCTGTCACCTCTGTAGAAAAGGCAAGAGGCAGTAAAAAGGCGATGGCTAAAATCGTAGAAATGCTTAAGCAGAAGCTTGGTGATGAGCCTGTAGCGCTTATCGTTGCAGGTACGGATGATGAAGCGATTCGCAATGAGCTAGAAGCAAGAGTTACGGCTGAGCTGAATGTGAAGGAAGTACATCATACGACGGTGGGTACAGTTATCGGTACGCATACTGGTCCAGGCACTTCCGCTGTATTCTTATATAAGGTGTGAACGAAGGAATGATCAAACTCGATCATATTCCAGTAACGCAGTTGAAAGGCGTGAGTGCTCTTAAGGAAAAAGAGCTCCACGCCTTTGGCTTATTTACTGTGAATGATGTATTGCTATATTTCCCATTTCGCTATGAAGATTATCGTGTGCGTGACCTGACAGAAGTAAAGCCAGGCGAAAAAGCAACCGTGATCGGCATTGTGCGCGGCGTTCCGATGCTGCAGCGTTACGGTCGCTCCAAATCCCGCCTTACGTGCAAGCTGCAGGTTGGCTTACAGCTCATTACCGCCACTTGGTTCAACCGTCACTATTTGCGTGAGCAGCTAACACTTGATCGAGAGGTGCTGCTGACTGGAAAGTGGGAGCCTTCACGGCTGCAACTCACGGTGTCAGAATCCGAATTTATGGATCAGGCGAAGCCTTCCGGCAAAATGGATACACTTCAGCCAGTCTATTCAGTCGGCGGCAAAATCACGCAGCCCTGGATTCGCAAGTTGATTGCAGCCGTAATTGATCAGTATAGCTCGTTGGTAGAGGAAATTCTTCCTTACTCGCTTGTTGAGAAGTACAAGCTAATGAATCGGGCGGAAGCGATTAAGCTGATTCATCGCCCTGGTGATATGCAAGCTGGCCAGGAAGCGCGCCGTAGAATGGTATATGAAGAGCTGTTTTTGTTTCAGCTGCGGCTTCAGGCTTACCGTGCGCTTTCTCAGCGCAGGCAGTCAGGTATTGCGATGCCATTAAAAAGTGAGTGGATTCGGGAATTTGCTGCGACGCTGCCCTTCGAGCTGACAGATGGTCAGAAGAAGGCGATTAATGAGATTTCGGTCGATATGCGGCGCAATTACAGCATGAATCGCTTGCTGCAGGGGGATGTCGGCTCCGGTAAAACGGTTGTAGCTGCAATTGCCTTGTATAGTGCTGTTCGTGCAGGCTATCAGGGAGCGCTGATGGTGCCTACAGAAATACTAGCCGAGCAGCATATGAAAAGCCTAACTCGCCTTTTTGAGCATACGAATATGTCCATTCGACTTCTTACAGGCAGTATTTCTGAACGCAAGCGCAGAGATATGCTGGCAGAGCTGCAAATGGGGCTAGTAGACATTGTCGTTGGAACACATGCGCTTATTCAAGAGGATGTGTATTTCAATAAGCTCGGTCTAGTTGTTGTCGATGAACAGCATCGCTTTGGCGTGAATCAGCGCAGCATACTGCGGCGCAAGGGCATCCATCCTGATGTGTTGACAATGACTGCTACGCCGATTCCGCGGACACTTGCGATTACAGCGTTTGGCGATATGGACGTGTCAACCATTCGCGAGCGCCCGAAGGGACGTAAGCCGATCGAGACCTACTGGCTAAAATCTCAGTCTGTTGATCGTGCCTTGCAATTTATTCGCAAGCAGATTGCGGAAGGAAGGCAAGCTTATGTCATCTGTCCGCTCATTGAGGAATCAGACAAGCTCGATGTGCAAAATGCACTGGAGGTTCATGCGATGATTCAGGCAGCGTTTCCTGATTTGAAGGTTGGTCTGCTGCATGGCCGCATGAATACTGCTGAAAAGGATCAAGCAATGGGAAGCTTCGCAGCTAATGAGTCGCAGGTGCTTGTAGCGACGACTGTTGTTGAAGTAGGGGTGGACGTGCCGAATGCTACGGTCATTATGATTATGGATGCTGAACGCTTTGGGCTCTCTCAGCTGCATCAGCTGCGCGGACGCGTAGGACGAGGTGAGCATCAATCCTATTGTATTTTGCTCGCTGATCCGAAATCAGAGGTAGGCCAAGAGCGAATGAAGGTTATGACGGAAACGAATGATGGGTTTGAGGTGGCGCGTCGCGATCTTGAGCTGCGCGGCCCAGGTGAATTTTTTGGTACAAAGCAAAGCGGCTTGCCGGAGTTCAAGCTGGCGGATATGGTTGCTGACTATGAGCTGCTGGAGCAGGCGCGAGAGGATGCTGCTGCAATGGTCGCAACGGAGAGCTTCTGGAAGGATGCTGCTTATGCAAGATTAATAGATTGGCTGCGCCATGACCCATTATTTCAAGGAGAGCAGATAGATTAGTCAAGATTTCCATTGTTTTCGCATATAGTTAACTCATTAGGATAGAGTTGCCTTTGGAGGTGTCTAACGTATGAGTTATCAACGATACGGGATTAGTCCCCAATTTGTTGAGCGTGTGAAGCTGAAAATGAAAAATCCTGCTGTAAAAGAGAAAATTCGCAATTTGCTAGGCAATGTGACAAAGTTTGATCTGCAGGATCGGGCTAAGGTGCGCAAACTGACGCGTTCCTCCGCAGCGATTTTGCAGGAGAAGCTGACGGAAACACAAGAAGAGCAAATTATTAATTTTGTGCTGGCTCAAAAAATTGACCCGAATAATACGCTTCATCTGATTAAACTATGGGGCATGTTCCGATAGGCTGCACACAAGACCAGGCGAAGGCTGTCGTTAATACGATATGCTGAGCCTGGTCTTTTTGCTGTCATAATAAACTACAAGTTAACATTGACAAGAACGTTTTTTTTGTTAATGATCGAATGGTGTATGATGGTTGAAGGCATAGTTAGTATAAAGAAACAGAAAATAATGAAAGTATAACTGTGAATAATTTAAAAGTAATTTATGTATAAACTGGCTATAATATTATGATTAATTAGATCGTTTTTCTCTATAGAACGACGTTCTGTTTGTTTGACTTTAGCGCGGGAGCATATGGTATTAGAGAAATCTCTAAGGGGAGTAGTCATGAGAAGAAATATACAAGCTGTATTGTTATTGTCAGTAGCGATCTTACTATTGCTTATGGGGTGCGAAGGGAAGGGTAGACCAACGAAAGACGAACGAGATACCAGCCCAAAAGATATAAGCTTAGACAATAAAGTAGTAACGCTTACATTTTGGAGGAATTCTGGGAATAAAGCTGAAAATTATGCTTATGAATCGCTTATACTTGAGTTTATGGAAAAACATCCAAATATAAGGATAGATATGATGCCATTTCCTTATGCCGACTATGATACAAAGCTAAGGACAGCAGTTGCCACAGGTAACCCTCCTGATATCATGGCTATTGACGCTCCGAGCTTGGCTTCATACGCACAAGCGGGGGCGCTCATGCCATTAACAGAGCATTATCGTACTGATGGAAATTTGCATGATATCCCTACATCCACGATGGAAGGATATACGTATCGTAACGATATTTATTTAGCCCCATTGACGGAGTCGTCAATTGCCATGTTTTATAACATTAAAATGTTTGAGAAAGCAGGCTTATCGCTTCCTTCGTCTGATCCTAATGAAGCATGGACCTGGGAGCAGGTACTTGAGGCTGCAACTAAAATTAATGATCCCGATGAAGGGGTTTATGGAATTGATCCTGCGCAAGGCTTCCAAAATGCGGGTGCAACGGCTTATTTCAAATACCCGATTATATGGCAATTCGGTGGAGATGTCATGAATGAAGAAGGAACTTCAGCTCGCGGGGCATTGGATTCTCCTGAAACGAAACAAGCGCTCACCTTCTATTCAGAACTGTTCACTAAGCATAAAGTAGCAGCATTTGAATATCCGCTTGATGCATTCCCTAATCGTAAGCTTGGTATTACAATCGATGGTACATGGACGCTGGCACATATCGCAGAGAATTATCCTGAATTTAAGCTGGGTGTCGATTTTGGGGTTGCTCCTTTGCCAAAGGGCACACGACAAGCGGTAGCGAACGGAAGTTGGGCTCTCGGCATTTCTGCAAAAACTGAGTTTGCAAATGAAGCATGGACGTTCGTCAACTGGATGACCAGCTACGAGGGTTTGATGATTTATAGCAGGATTACGGGTGATATTCCAGTTCGTTATTCGGTAGCGAAGCAATTCGAAAAGCTGAACGAATATCCACTTAATATTTTTGTTGTACAAAATCAGAAATATGGAAGGCCGCGCCCGATTACTCCGATTTTTCCGCAAATGGCGGAGGCTGTTAAGGATCTATTCGAGGATGTTACACTGCAACAAAGAAATGTGGATGATGCAGTGGAGGAGGCAATTATTCGCATCGACAAGGCTTATGTAGACTCTCAGAGGTTGAGTTTGCAATAAGAAAGGAGAAACCGAATGCTATTTTCACTTAGAAGCAGATTAATGTTTGCTTTTTCCTTGCTGCTCATTATTCCATTTACGGCACTCGTTTTTCTGTTTAGTGAAGAGTCTTCACAAGTGATTAGAACCTCTATCGAAACATCAACTTCCCAAACGATCGAGCAATTTGGATCACATCTAACGACTTTTTTACAGCAGGTAGAGGAGGTTGGTAATCAGGTTATGAGTAATAGTGTGACACAAGCCTGGCTTACAACAGGGATGAATCCTGATAGTTCAATGGAGGACCGTCTTGTAACGAAGCAGAGACAGGTTGACTATATCTCATCCTATTCAATTAATAATTCAAATGGTATTTCTATTGGGATATTTTCAGATTTTTCAGGTGGTATTTGGACGCAGGACCGAACCTATGTCAAACAATTATGGTACGAGCAATTTATCGAAGAAGATGAACGATGGACAAGTGCTCATTATGAGCCTGACCAAGCAGATGAATTAATGAAAGTGCGACAGGTCAACAGTTATGTGCTGCCACTCGTGCAGCTTCAATCATTTACTCGCATTGGTGTTATAAAAGTCAATTACCCAACAGCTACTTTGCATGATTCATTGGATAAGATTCGATTTGGAGAAACGGGACGGGCATTTTTATTGAAATCAGATGGAAGCAATGTGCTTAATCAACAGGTAACTAACGCAGAGCTTTCCATTATAAATAATGGTCTTAAAGAGATACAAGAACGCAAGAATGATAAAATGGACGGTTTTTTCTCGGTACTTCATAGTGGAGAAACTTATTTATTGTTTTATCGTTACTTCCCAATCCAAGACTGGTATGTAATAGGAGCTGTACCTGAAAAGGAGCTATTCGTTAAAATTGATACTATACGCCGAACGATGCTGGTAGTTAGTACAGTGCTCGTTGGAGTGGCGATGCTCGTAGCTTTATGGCTTTCGTACGGTATTTCTAGACCGTTAACAGCGATGGCACGTGCAATGAAGCATGTCGAACGTGGTGAATTTGCTGGTGCTTTAGCGATGATGCCAAAAGTCAGGACAGGCCATAGCGAGGTTGGATATGTTACGCGAATATTTGAAAGTATGACGAATCGGCTGCGCTATTTGATAGAGACAGAGTTTGAAACAAATCTTCGCCGTAAAAATGCAGAATATAAGGCGCTGCTGTTGCAAATTAACCCCCATTTTTTTAATAATACATTGGAAATTATTGGTGGACTTGCTGCGATGAAGCGAAATGATGTGGTGATAGATGCAACAGAAGCACTAGGGCAGATGATGCGGTACTCATTGAATTTGAATAGTGATCTGGTCAAGGTAAGAGAAGAAGTAAATTATATTCGTGATTATTTATTTATATTGAAGCTTCGTTACGAGGATCAGCTTGAAGTAACAACCGAAGAAGAAGAACTTGCTAAAGAGTTGCTCATTGCTAAATTTCTATTACAGCCTATTGTGGAGAATGCTGTAAAGTATAGTCTGGAAAAAGGCGGCGTTGCCAAGATTAACATATCTGTTCAGTTGCTAGAAGAGCAATTGATATTGCGAGTAGCCGATAATGGGATAGGGATGAAGCCGGAATTTGTAACGGATTTAATGACTGAATTGAACAGTAATATGTCGATTGATATTTTGAGTAGCGAAGGTCAAAGCATTGGTTTGAGGAATGTGCTGTCTCGCTGTAGAATTTATTATGGAGAGAAGTTCCATATAAAAATTGACTCAAGATTAGGGGAAGGAACAGAAATCGTACTTGGTATTCCAGCGGTGAAAGGGTGAACAAAATATGAATAGCATCTTAATCGTTGATGATGAAATCGGAGTACGCAACAGCATTAAGGCAAAAATAAATTGGAATGAGGCAGGATTCTTCATTGCTGGTGAAGCGGCAAATGGTGCGGAAGCATTGCAGTTGCTGGAATCAGGTATGATGTTCGATGTTATGATGACAGATATACGCATGCCGCAGCTAGATGGTATTGAACTCATAAAAAAGTGCAAGCGGCAGTATCCTGGGCTGAAAATTATTGTTTTATCCGGTTACTCTGATTATGAATATATGCAGGCTGCTATACATGTTGGCGTTAAGGACTATTTACTGAAGCCTGTAGGCAGGCGTGAGCTTTTGGAATTGCTGCAAAAGCTATCGGCTGAGCTGCAGAGCGAGCAATCGGATGTGGCGCAGCAACAAATCGAGCAAGCACAACGCGTACAGCAGCTGCAATTAGCACGAGAAGCATTGCTGCTTCGGCTTGCAAAGGAAGAGAGCTCGGGGTTGCTAGCTGTGAAGGAGCGGATCATACAGCTTGGACTGTCACATTTATTAGAACTTGGAGAGCAACACCAAGCGCGCTTTATGACGGTGGAGATGAGAGTTCCTGCTGGGCGGCTCGATGGCAATGATCAGCATATGGACTTGCTTCGTCTAGCATTTGCGATGCTGTGTCGAGAAATCGCTGAGAAGATTGATGGAGTACTGCCATTTTACGATGCAAGCCATCCTACAATGATTCATTTTATCATTATAGAAGAGGTAGATGAGGCAGGAGTAGCATTAGAACCGAACGCTAAGCAGTTTGCTTCAGTCATTCGAAACAATATTTCTCATTATCTCAAGCTGGAGTGCGTTATCGGTTTGGGAGAGCCTATCAGTGATGTGCTGCAATTTAAGAATGGATTCTCGTCCTCTATGCTGTCTTGGAGCAGAAGTACGATGGGTGCCGTAGATAGTAAGAAAACAGGCGATCTACACAGTATGATGAACGTATTTACACCGGAGCTTGAGCGACAGTTGACGATTGCTTTAGAAAATGGAGATCGTGCCGCTTTTTCCACATATATGTTGCGCATCTTTCCACGTAATGTTGATTACGCGATGTTTTCTTTTACATTTATGGCAACACGGCTGTTGCTGCTGCTTCATGCCATAGCCAAAAAGTACGATGATGGCTCAGTCGATGATACACTGCAAAAGCGGCTCTGGGATTGTCAAATGACGATTGGAGATTTTCAATCTCGGGAAGCCGTCGCTTCCCATCTACAAGATCTTGGTCAGCTTGTAATGGATGCAGCAGTGAAAGCTCGCAGTGGAAGCTTTGGTTCGGTTGCTGCAGCTGTACAAAAATATGTAGATGAAAACTATACGTATGAGCTGACGTTGACAGGGCTTGCGGAGATGTTTTATGTAAATGAAACATACTTGTCAGGACTGTTCAAGCAGCATGCAGGGGTGACTTTTTCCGACTACGTGACGAGACTGCGTATGAATAAGGCAGGGGAGCTGTTGCGCAACAGTGACTTAAAGCTGACCGATATTGCGATGCTAGTCGGAATATCGAGCTCCAGTTACTTTAGCACCTCGTTCAAAAAGTTTTACGGAATGAGTCCGAAGGAATATCGAGAAAAGCACAAGTCAACTTAACACAGCGTTCAGTGCTTTTCTATTATTAAAGGAGAAGGAGGCTGTTGAAAAATTCAGCTATACAAATACATTAGCAATTAAGCATTGGGCCTTGCGGCTTGATGCTTTTTTTATTTTTCGTTTGCTTATATACGTGGCATTGCCTAAAAACTTTAAAACTCAACACCTAAGAATAATGAAATTAGTTGTCGCACCGATTTGTTATTCTTTTGCTACAGCACATTATGAAATAAGGAACGTGGGGGTTGGCCGTGAAAAAAGGAATCTGGTTTTATACGGTGTTGCTAACAATGATTGTTGTTATTGCTAGCTTGATTACAATAATTTCTTTTTCAGAGCAAGAAGTTGAGCCAGTACGCTCTTATTCGCTAAGCGATGCAGTTCAGCCGACAGAAGGTACGATTTTAACGGCTGATGCTCTCGTCCAGGGCCAAGACTCCATGCTTGCTGAATGGAAGGGCAGAAAAAACGTTGCAGAGTGGACAGAAGACACCACGCTGCAATGGAATGTAACAGCACCAGCTGCGGGAGAGTATGAACTTTCTATAGGCTACTTTCCATTGCCGGGCAATGGACAACCGATAGAGTTTCTTGTAGAGATCAATGGTGAATCTATAGGCGATTCTCTTGCTCCGTTAAAGCTGAATCGTATTTATCAGGATGAGCAAGGACCGTTGAAGCGCAGCAATGGGAACGAGCTGCGACCGAAACAGCTGGAAGGTGAAGTATGGCTGCATACAACGATCAGAGATTCCAGCGAAACAGGGACAGGAAGTCTTAAGCTTCAGCTGGAGCAAGGAGATAATTCGTTGCGACTGCATAATTTGAGGGAAGCCGCTGTTGTGAATTATATCCAGCTTACGCCAACCAAACCAGCGCCAAGCTATGAGCAGTATGTGAAGGCAGCGACTTCAGATGGCGCAGCACCAGTGAGCGGCAGTACAGCTAAAGATCATCTAATGTTAACGGTTCAAGCAGAGCATGCTTATGCAAAATCAGATGTTGGCTTGTATCCGACAGTAGATCGTACTTCCCCTCTAACGATGCCATACCATCCTTCAGAGCTGCGGATTAATACGATTGGAGCTTCCAATTGGGAAATTCCTGGTCAGTGGATAAGCTGGAAGTTTGAAGTGCCAGAGGACGGTTGGTATAAAATCGGAGCACGCTATCATCAATCGAAAGTTAAAGGTATGTTTGTTTCTCGAAAAATGGAGCTGGACGGGCAATTGTTATTTGACGGCATGGAGGCATTGCGCTTCCCATACTCGCTTAATTGGGCTGTCTATCAATTTGGAGAATCAGAGCAAACTGAGCCATACTTGTTCTACTTAACGAAAGGTGAGCATGAGATCAAGCTGGAGGTGACGCTTGGCGAGCTTGCCGAGCCGATTAATCAATTGCAGGACATCGTGTATGAGCTGAATCAGATTTATCGGAAAATCGTGATGGTTACAGGAACAAATCCCGATCTCTATCGCGATTACGATATCGACAAGAGTATTCCTGAACTGATAGAGCAGTTCCGTGAGCTTTCTAGTCGGATTGATGCGGAAGCCAATCAGCTTGATGCGATGGCAGGGCAGAGTAACACAGGTTCACGCTCGCTGCGAATCCTTGCGAGACAGCTGGATAGCTTCATCGAAAGACCAGACGGTATTCCAAAACGATTGAACAATTACAAGTCCAATGTAACAGCGATTGCCGACTGGCTGTTGACGGTAAAAGTGCAGCCGCTTGAGCTTGATTATTTATACATTGCTTCGCCAGACGTTGACAAGCCTCGGGCAGAAGCGGGGCTAATTGCAAAAGCTGCGCATGAAGTAAGAGCGTTTGCTGGTTCTTTCCTGCAAAACTATGACTCGATGGAGTCAGAAGGAGAAACTGGTGAATCGATTAAAGTGTGGATTGGTCTTGGTCGGGATCAGGCATATGTCCTGAAGCGGATGATTGATGAGTCATTTATTCCAGAGACAGGGATTGGCGTTGATCTCAATCTGGTAGGAACCTCGTTAGTTACTGCGGTAATGGCCGGTCAAGGACCTGATATCAACTTGTTTACAAGCAGAGGCGATGCAATGAATCTTGCATTCCGAGATGCACTTCAGCCACTAGAAAACTATGAAGGCTTTCAGCAGATGCAAGCGCAATACAAGGAAAACGCTTTTGTGCCTTATCAATATGAAGGACATACATTCGGAATTCCTGATGAACAAGAGTTTTTTATGATGTTTTATCGAAAAGATGTGCTCGAAGAGCTTGGCTTGACTCCTCCTCAAACGTGGGAGGACGTCATGAAAACCGCTCCAGTGCTGCAAAACAACAATATGGGGATCGGCTTGCCTTATGAAAATTTGGATGCTTTCCAATTGCTCACAAAAGGTATCGGGGCGCTTAATTTGTTCCCAACGCTGCTGATGCAGTATGACAGCACGGTGTATAACGAGGAGCAGACAGCAACGCGACTAGGTGAACCATCTGCTTATCAAGCGTTCAAGCAATGGACCGATTTTTATAATTTATATGACTACGCGTTGTATAAGGACGATTTGAACCGTTTCCGTACAGGAGAAATGCCGATTATTATTTCTTCTTATCGTCTGTACAATCGTCTTGCAGCGGCAGCTCCGGAAATTGCCGGCACTTGGGATATGATTCCGATTCCTGGAACTATTCAAGCGGATGGCAGCATCAATCGTGCCAGCGGAGCAACGGGCACAGCGAGCATTATGCTGAAGGATACGAAAAATAAGGAAGCAGCCTGGAAGTTTTTGCAATGGTGGAACTCTCCAGAGGTGCAAGCGCAGTTTGTTAATGAATTAGAGAATGAAATGGGTGTGCTCGGTAGAAGATTGCCTGCCAATAACATCTCTGTAGCTTCAACGATGTGGAGCAGAACAGAACAAGCACGTTTGAACGAGCAATGGGAGCAAATTATCGAAATCCCAGAGCTGCCAGGCGGCTACTATACACTGCGCAATATTGATAATGCGTTCCGTGAAGTTGTGTTCCAGAAGCGAAATGCGCGGGAAACCTTGTTCTATTGGAACAAAGATATTAATGAAGAGATTGATCGAAAAAGGTATGAATTCGGGGTGAAGCAATGAAGGACTCGAAGATCCGTACGCTAGGCAAGTACAAGGAAAGCTACCTGCTAATGGCGCCGTATATGATTTTTTTCCTAATGTTTACGATACTGCCAGTCGTCTTGTCGATCGTGCTTGGCTTCACTTATTACAACATGATCGAGCCGCCACGCTTTATCGGATGGTACAACTATATTCGTTTGTTTCTCGATGACGACATTTTTATTATTGCTCTGAAAAACACATTGTTTTTTGCACTGGTAACGGGACCGATCAGCTATATCCTCAGTTTTTTTGTAGCCTGGATGATTAACGATCTATCGAGGACGCTGCGTTCAATTGCAACATCCGTTTTTTATATCCCAACTGTTGTGGGCGCAGCGGTGTTTCCGATGTGGCGGCTGATCTTTAGCCCCGATGAATACGGCTACTTAAATGGGCTGTTGATGGGAATGGGCTTTATTAACGAGCCAGTTGCTTGGCTGCTGGATAAAGAATATGTGCTTGCGATTTTGATTCTTGTGCAGCTATGGATGAGTTTAGGTATTAGCTTTCTTGCATTTGTTGCGGGGCTGCAAACGGTTGATCGCAGCTTGTATGAAGCAGGTGTTATGGATGGCATTAAAAATCGTTTTCAAGAGTTATGGTATATTACGCTTCCATCGATGATTCCGCAGCTTATTTTCGGAGCTGTTATGCAAATTGTTGTTTCATTCAGTGTAGCCGATGTCTCGATTCAGCTTGCCGGTTTCCCGAGTACGGAATATGCGGGGGAAACGATGGTTACCCACATTATGGATTACGGCAGCATTCGCTATGAAATGGGCTATGCCTCAGCAATGGCGGTTGTCCTGTTTTTCTTGATGGTATTTACGAATCGCGTAGTTACGAAGCTGCTGAATAAGGTTGGGATCTAGAAGGAGGCGAGACAAGTGTTTACATTTACGAGAAAAAAAGCGGGAGCCAAAGCACGACGCTCTACTGCCGGAAATTTCTTTATCTTTTGCATTGTCGGATTGCTTGGTTTGTTTTCCGCTTTTCCATTATATTTTGCGGTTGTCACAGCATTCAAGCCGCTTGATGAGCTGCTATATTTTCCACCAAGACTCGTTGTGCTGCGACCGACTTGGACGAATTTTACCGATTTGTATCAGCTTGCTGCAAATATGTGGGTTCCACTCTCACGCTACTTGTTTAATACGGTATTCATTGCGGTAGCTGGTACCGGCTTGCATGTTGTGTTTGCAGCAATGGCTGCTTACCCGCTCGCGAAGCATAGATTTCCAGGGCGAAATGTTTTATTTTCGATCATCGTGATGGCATTAATGTTTGTGCCGCAAGTAACGTTCATTCCGCAATTTATTATGATGGCAGAGCTTGGCATGGTAGATAGCTATGCAGCGCTACTTCTGCCATGGATCGGTTCTTCACTCGGATTGTTTCTGATGAAGCAATTCATTGAACAACTGCCCGATGCAATATTGGAAGCAGCTCGGATTGATGGAGCGAGTGAGTATAAAACATTTTTCTCAATCGTATGGCCCAACGCAGTGCCAGCACTGATGACAGTCGTTATCTTCCAATTTGTGAATTTGTGGAACTATGCACCGAAAGAGTTGGTTTACAGCGAGTCGAACAAAGTGTTCCGCATGGCGCTGGAGCAAATTGTAGCTGGTGATCCAATCGCAAGGATGGGGGCTGGCGCAGCCGCTGCCGTTATTTTAATGATACCGCCTATTATCGTATTTGTACTGTTGCAGCGCAAAGTAGTAGAGACGATGACATTTGCGGGAATCAAGTGATAGGGGGAGCTACTGTGAGAATGAAACTAGCATTGGTCGTGGCACTGCTGCTGTTGTTGAGCTTCCCTGTCAAAGGAGAACGCGCGTATGCCGAGGCTCCCTATGAAGCCTATGTCTACAACGAGTGGGATCAGTCGAAGGCAGCGCCAGTCAGTTATTTGCCTGAGGATTCCTTCTCTGGCGTGCAACTTGGCGTTGGAGCGCTGCAGGAGCCGCAAGATTTGTTCGTTACATCAGATGGCGACATTTACATTGCCGACACTGGCAATAAACGAATTGTTGTACTGGATAAGCAGTTACAGCCAAAAAAGATTATCGATAAGCTGCCATGGAATGGTGCGGTAATTGAGCTTAGCTTGCCGACAGGCTTGTTCGTAGCTGACGATGGAACGCTGTATATTGCCGACAAGGAAGCGGGAAGAGTCATTCGTGTTAACGATTCGTTAGAGGTGGAGCTAGTTATTGAAGCACCGCAAAGCCCGCTCATTGCTGATGATTTCGTATTTAAGCCATTGAAGGTAGCGGCAGATAATGCTGGGCGGATTTATGTATTGTCAGAAGGACAATTTTTCGGCTTGATGCAATTTGATGACAAGGGAAGCTTTACGAGCTATTACGGCAGCAATCGTGTAGAAGTAACGCCTGCGGTTGTATTGGAAACATTTTGGAAAAATTTATTATCCAAAGAGCAGCGTGATTCTATGGTAAAGCTGCTGCCAATCGAATACTCCAATTTGCATATTGGACGTGACAATTTTGTTTATACAACGACAATCATATCGCAAAATTCTCGTGAAGAAATTAAAAAGCTGAATCCGCTCGGCAACAATGTGCTTGTTACAAGCCAAGGTGCAGCTGATTTTGGAGATAAGGAAATTAGCTACAAAAATAATGTTAAGCAGGATAGCTCGTTTATTGATGTAGCGGTTGATCAGGATGGCTTTATCATCGGGCTTGATCGCACAAGAGGCAAAGTGTTTGAATATGACGCGGAAGGCAATGCAATTGCCGTTTTCGGTTCACTCGGCTTTCAGCGCGGTACGTTCCAGCAGCCGGTTGCCCTTTCTTATTGGCAGGATAAAATTGTTGTGCTTGATGCTGGAAAACGCAATCTTACATTGTTCAAGCGCTCTGAGTATGGAGATTTAGTACGGCAAGCTACTGTTTTATACAATCAGGGGCTATATGAGGAAGCAGCCGTGCTATGGCAAGAAGTGATAAGACGCAATGTGAACAACTCTATTGCTTATCTCGGTGTCGCCAAAGCGCTGGAGAAGGAAGAACGATATGATGAGGCGCTTGCCTATTACAAGCTTGGTGCAGATCGTTACGGGTATTCCGATACGTTCGGGCTTAAGCGAATGGAAACCGTGCGAAGCAATCTTCCGTTAGTAATGACCATTGTGCTCCTAGCATTCGCAGCTTATTACGGCTTTAAAGGATTGAGCTTGATTCGCAGAAGGAAACGAAAGGAGGCTGCTCGCTTATGACAAAAACGGAAATCGAGACAACTGGCAAAAAATCGTCAACGCTGAAGGCGACGCTAGCAGAAGTCGTTAAAAAAGCTTTTACGGCTGACAAAGCTGCTGCCGATAGCGAGCAGCAGCCGGCATTCACGACAAAGCGATTGAACCCGCTTCGTGCATTGCTTCATCCTTTTGAAAGCTTTAACGCAGTTAAAGATGAGGGAAAAGGCTCGCTAATAGCATCGGCAGCGATCATTATTGTTTTCTTCCTTGCTACGATCTTTAAGCGGCAGAGTACAGGATATACGTTTAATATGGCTGATCTTAATGCGCTGAACATCTGGATTATTGCTGCAAAAACGGTGGGATTGTACGGGCTGTGGGTTGCTGCTAATTGGGCGGTCGCTACATGGATGGACGGAGAAGGCAAAGCCAAGCAAATTGCCGTTGTTAGTGCCTATGCAATCATTCCTTATGTTGCAGCGCTGATCGCAACGACGCTGCTGAGCAATACACTCGTTATGGAAGAAGGTATGTTTCTGCAATATATCGTAGCTGTCTCCGCGTTATGGAGTGCGCTGCTGATGTTCATCGGTATGAATATTATTCACGACTACGGCGCACTTAAGACGCTGCAATCCATTGCGCTTACTTTTGTTGCGATGGGAATCGCCGTATTTCTAGCGGTGTTGTTTTACACGCTGTTCAATCAAGTGTATCTGTTTTTCTATACGATCTATAACGAACTGCTATTCCGCTTATGATGATGGGCAGTTCATAGGATCTAGTTTACCAATTGGGATTACGCTTACGAAGTGCGTTTCATGTTAACCCATGAAACGCTGGGATTACGCTTACGAAGTGCGTTTCATGTTATCCCATGAAACGCTGGAGGAGGAAGCTTAATGAAAGTACGAATCATTGCTGTCGCTGCTATAGTGGCGTTACTATTAGCGTCCTCGCTATCACCTTATATGCTGGCAAACTCAGCTTTTGGCGAAGAGGCGGCTAATGGTGAAACAGTAACTCAACTGGAGGAGCTAGCGGGGAGCGCCAATAAGAATGTTGACGCTCCGCTTCCTCAGCCTGATATAAGCGGCTGGACGAAGGCAGCGGAAAGCAATTCACTTATGTTGCATGTTGATGCAGCAAGCGGTGAACTGGCTGTAACAGACAAAGCTTCTGGGGCAGTATGGAGCAGCAATCCGCCAGCTCGTGAAAGCGATGAGCTTGCTAAAGGTGTTAAGAAAATGGATTTAGGCTCGCAGCTGCTCATTGATTATATCGACGATCTCGGCAAACCGTTTCAGGCAAACAGCTTGACAGGAAGTGTCAATGAAGTGGCGCCTGAGGTGCGTGCGATTAAAGACGGCGTAGAAATTGTATTCCAATTCCCTAAAGCCGAGTTTTCAATTCCAGTACGCTATACCATCGAAGTTGATGCATTTTCCGCAATGATTGTAACAGCGGATATTAAGCAAGGAAGCAAATACAAGCTGGTCAATATTAGCCTGCTGCCGTTTTTTGGAGCGGGTGGCTTGCAGGAGGAAGGCTATCTGTTTGTGCCTGATGGCAGCGGGGCGCTCATTCATTTCAATAACGGGAAAAGCAGCTATCGCAGCTACAATGAACGAGTATACGGCGGCGAAGCAGCACTTGATCTGCCAACGAAAGCTGAAGTAAAGCAAGCGATCAAATTGCCAGTGTTCGGGTTGCAAAAAGGAAAGCAAGCTTATGTAGCTGTCTTTGCTCAAGGGGAGTATCAGGCAGGCATTGTTGGCGATACGAGCGGTAAAAACAATAGCTACAACAATGTATACAGCTACTTAAATCTTACGGAAATCGAAAGCAATTTGTTGTTGGAAGGAACGCTGAACGAAAAGCAGGTAACACGCTCATCGGCTTCGATGACGGGTGATGTGCCATTTGAAGTGCGTTACTACTTCTTAAATGGCGAGAAGGACGCTTCCTACGTTGGGATGGCGAAGCGCTACAAGCAGTATTTGCAAGATCAAAATGTACAAAATCAAAATGTGCAGGAGCAGGCTGAGCAGCAAGAGTTGGCAACAGCAGAGCGTTTGCCGCTGCTGATTGATTTTTTGGGTGGAGCAAAGAAGCGTGAAACGTTTCTTGGCATTCCGTACAACACGGTAGAAACGCTCACTTCCTTCAAGGATGTGTCGCTTGTTGCGAATGAGCTGCTTAATAAAGGAGTCAGCAGTCTGTCGATTCGCATGCAAGGCTGGAATAGTGGCGGGGCGAAAAGCAAAGTGCCAGTATCGTTAAGTGCTGAGGGCAATCTTGGCGGCAATAAAGGGCTGCAGCAGCTTGGAGAAGAGCTTGCTGCTAAAGGAGTGGCGTTTTATCCGAGCGTCAATCCTGTTTATTTGTATGAGAGCGGCAATGGCTTCAGCAAATTTTCCGATACGGTTAGAGGTATTAGCCGTGCGCCTGCACTTAAGTATGAGTACCGCCTTAGTGATCGCACAAAAAATAAAACAGCTTCGCGCTGGTATCTGATGAAGCCTTCCTCTGTAGCGGAAGCGATCGACAGATATACAACGGCGGCGATGAAAAAAAACTTTGGTGCAGTATCGCTTGAAGCGATTGGATCAATGGTTTATTCCGATTTCAAAAAAGACAGCAGCTCAAAAAATGAGACGGGAGCAGTGTGGCAGCAAATATTGCAAGAGGCTGCCGATAAAATGGATGCCGTTGCTTTCGATAAAGCAAACGCCTACACATTTCCTCATGCTGCGATGCTGACTGGCGTACCGCTTTATGACAGCGGCTTTGATGTTACGGATGAAACAGTACCGTTCTACAGTATTGTGACAAGCGGCTGGATTCCTTCTTACAGTGAGCCGATAAATTTGTCCAGCATGCCGCGTGATTATATGCTGAAGCTGATCGAGACCGGCACATATCCCGCTTATCAATTTATTGCACGTCATTCTGCCAAGCTGACAGGAACTGAATTCGATTGGCTGTACAGCGGAGATTACAATGCCTGGGAGCAAGTTATGCTTGAACAATATGAGGAGCTAGACGCAGCTATGCAGCATTATCAGGGCAGTTCGATCGTGGATCACAAGAAGCTACTTGCTGGGGTCTATGAGACGACGTTCGAAAACGGAGCAAGTGTCATCGTGAATTACAATGATGGAGCTGTCAATATACAAGGAACTGAAATTCCAGCCAATGGCTATCTCAAACGATAGGAGGTACGAACATGTTCAAAAGCTTGAGGGCGATGCCTTATACGAAGAAAAAAGAGCTGTACGGGCTATTGTTCGTACTGCCGTGGATTATCGGATTTATTCTGTTTTTCATTCGGCCGCTCATTACATCGATTGTTTACTCATTTCAAAATATGGAGCTTACGCCTGAGGGGCTTAAGGGAAGCTTTATCGGCTGGGAAAATTATATCTATGCGCTTTACAAGGACCCTAACTTCATACGTGAAGCGGTCAATTCCTTTGTCAATATGCTGTACGGTGTGCCGCTTATTTTGGTATACAGCTTGTTTATCGCAATTTTGATTAAAAATAAATTTCCAGGCCGTGGTTTTATGCGAGCAGTATCGTTTTTGCCCGTTATTATTGCCTCGGGAGTACTGATGCAAATTTTGAAGGAAGATGTGTTCTCGCAAGGGATGCGCGGCGGAGTAGAAAGTGTGTACTTGTTTACAGGCACAGGCATTAGCGGCTTGTTAGTTGAGCTTGGTCTTGGCGCAGGCTTGATTGAAGTATTTAACAATGTAATTGCGCGCATCTTCGATCTCACTTGGCGCTCTGGCGTGCAGGTGCTGCTGTTTCTTGCAGGGCTGCATACAATCCCATCCTATTTGTACGAAGCCTCGTCTTTGGAAGGTGCTCGTCCGTGGGAACAGTTTTGGAAGGTTACGCTACCGATGCTGACGCCCATGATGCTTCTCAATGTGGTGTATACGATTATTGATACGTTCACCGATTACGGCAACAGCGTCATTATGATGATTTACAACACGGCGTTCTCGCAAATCCGTTTCGGCTACAGCAGTGCGCTCGCCTGGCTGTACTGTCTGGCGATTGCGATATTCCTCGGGCTTGTCTACTTGCTGCTGAAGAAACGCATCGTGTATATGCAGGATTAAGGGAAGCGGGGGATTGAAAGTGAATGCTATTGCAGGCAAACGGCAAATTAAATTTGCCAAAAAATTTGTAGTCGTTACGTTGCGGTACATGCTGCTGGCAGCAGTTGCTTACCAGCTCTTGTATCCAGTGCTTTACATGCTCAGCATGGCGCTGCGCAAACCAGAGGAAGCGATTGATCCCAGTGTAATATGGGTGCCGAAGTCGTTTACGTTGAGCAATTTTGCTGATGCGCTGCGGGTGATGGATTTTTGGGATGCTTTGCAAAACAGTGTACTGATCGGTGTAGGCTGCGGGTTGTTCGATGTATTGTCTTGCGCATTCGTGGCGTATGGCTTTGCTCGATTCAAGTTTCCGCTGTCAGGCTTTATGTTTTCACTCGTCATTCTAACTTTGGTTGTCCCGATTCAGACTATTATATTGCCGCTCTATGCGGATATGCGCTACTTTGACGCATTTGGATTGATGAAGCTTACTTCTTCAACAATCGGAGGACCAGAATCAATCAGTCTTATCGGCAGCTATTGGTCGTTTTATTTACCTTCTATGTTCGCGATGGGACTGAGGGCAGGGCTGTTCATCTTTATTTTCCGTCAGTTTTTTAAGGGCATGCCGAACGAATTGGAGGATGCAGCCTATATGGATGGCTGCGGTCCTTTCAAAACCTTTTTTCAAGTTATGCTGCCTAATGCTAAAAATGCGATCATTACTGTATTTTTGTTCTCGTTCGTCTGGCATTGGAATGAGTACTACATGTCCAATTTGCTGCTAGGCAATTTGAAAAAAAACTTTGCGATTGCGATTTCTTCTCTTCGTGTTGATTTGCAATCTGTAGTTAACGCGCAGACGATTAGCGATCCGTTGTTAGTTGTAACCCGGATCCAAGCGGGTGCACTGCTGGCGATTGTGCCGCTGCTGCTCCTTTACTTTTTAACACAGCGCTATTTCACGGACAGCATCGAGCACGTCGGTATTAAATAGCGTAGATGTGCTTAAAGTCTAATCGCTATGAAGGGAGGCGAGGCTGACGACGTATGGAATGCTGCAATTATTTATAGCTGTAAAGGGAGTCAATGACACAGTAAGACACTAAAAATTGGGAGGGTTTTATAATGAACAAACGCATGAAATCATTTGCAACAATGCTGGCAGCAGTCACGATGATGACAACAGCTTTAGCGGCATGCTCTGGCGGCGGCAACAATCAGCCTGCGGCTACCAACGCTGGCGGCAACAATAGCGGGAACAACAATGCTGCTGTAACGGAAACGCCAAAAGAAGAAGTGAAGCTTGCTGATGGAAACATTACCGTACTATACCATACATCGCTGGAGCAGTATGCGGAAAATAAAGCAGCAAACCCAGATGCATACGACCCGTTGCTTGAATCGATTCCAGTGTTTGAGCAACAGCATGGCGGTAAAGTGACATTAATTGCCGTTCCATGGGGGGATCAGAAATCAACGCTAATTTCAATGGTGAATGCAGGCGAGCAAGTTGACGTAGCACAAGCTCATGACCAAAACTTCCCTGTCTATCCGTTGAAAAAAATGGTGCAGCCAATAAGTCAATATGTTGATCTGAATGATCCATTCTGGAATAACGCTGTAACGAATGCCTTTACGTTTGGTGGCGAGGCGTATGCAGTAGGTGTAGGAGCGGCCCCGATCGTGATGTACTACAATAAAACGCTATTCGATAACAACGGTGTTCAAACACCTGGAGAGCTTTTTGCTGAAGGCAACTGGACATGGGATACATTCCGCCAAATTGCAATGGAAATGACGCAGGATACAGATGGCGACGGCGTCAATGATCAATATGGCTTTGGCTGGTGGGATGGCGGTTACGCATTGATGGTAGGCTCTAACGGTAAAACTATTTTGTCCTACAATGAAGACGGTTCGATTTCTGCTAACCATACGTCCGACAATGTGAAAGAAGCGATGCAATTTACACAGGATGCTCTACTTAAAGACAAATATATCGATAAAGATAAAGAAGGCGACTACTTCGTCGCTGAGTTCAAAAACGGCAAGCTGGCAATGACAGCAGAATACGGCTTGAATGGCTTTAATGCATTCAAAGGCGACTATGAAATTGACTTTGTACCAGTACCAAAAGGTCCGAGAGGCGAGGATGGTGTTGGTCCGGGTGGATTGTCTGGCTGGTCTATTCCTGTCGTTTCGAAAAATCCAGAAGGTGCGGCTGCATTCATTAAGCTGCTTTCAGAAAATGAGAAGGAAGTTGCTACAGCGAAAAACGTTGAAACGTTTGGTCAAGAGCGTGTTGATCGCATCAATGAGCTTGCCCAAAACATTCTGTTTGCCCCGATTGGCGTTGAAATGTATTGGGATGCCAACGGTGCTGTGTTAGGCGGCATTAAAGATGGTACGCCTGTAGGTACATTCGCGGAAACTGCGAAAGGCATTCTTGAAGAAGGTATTAACATTACGTTGACACAATAAATCGGCACATTTATGGGGCTGTTCTATAAGTCATGGAAATGACGGAGGACGCCCCTTTTTACCAACATGTGAGGAGGGAGAAAAGAATGGAAAAAGTCGTGAAAACCGCGGCGACTGTTCTGCTTGGCGCTGCACTTGTGATGACGGCATGCAGTAAAGAAAGCGGGAACTCCGACAATAGCGCAGTGGTACCGCTTGAAAGCGAGAGCCCGATTCAGACGCCTCAGTCTACCGCTGCCATTGATGAGCAAGTGAAAATGTCATCGGATTCTTTGTTCTGGAAGCCGCCAGAGGGCTGGGTTGGGGATTTAATGCCGTTTAATGATGCGAATGGCGATTTGTATTTGTATTATTTGCAGGATTGGCGTGATGGAGCACCTGGATTTCACCCTTGGCATCTTGTTACTACAGCAAATTTGACTGATTACCATTATGAAGGTGAAGTGATACCAGTTGGCTTGGAGCATGAGCCAGATCTTGCAATTGGTACAGGCAGCGTAATTCAAGTGGGGGATACGTATCATGGCTTCTATACAGGTCATAACTGGAAATATCCCGACCAAGGCAAGCCAAAGGAAGCGATGATGCATGCAGTCAGCGATGATTTGAAAACGTGGACGAAGCTGCCAGCGCATACCTTTGTTGCGCCTGAAGGCTATGAAATTCATGATTTCCGTGATCCTTACCTGTTCTATCATGAGCAAGCTGAGGAATATCGCATGCTCGTAAGTGCCCGCAAGGAAGGCGTAGGCGGTGTGCTTGCCGTATTTGCCTCGAAGGATTTGGAGCAATGGGAAGTACGTGAGCCATTGGAAATCGAAGCTGCTACAAGCTTTTTTATGCTGGAATGCGCTGATATTTTCTATAGCGGTGATAAATGGTATCTTGTTTTCTCAGAATTCAGCGACAAAAAAGCAACCCACTACCGTGTCAGCGACAATATTGATGGTCCATGGATGCTACCTGAGGATGGAGAGGATCTGTTTGATGGACGCGCATTTTATGCTGCTAAGACGGGCACGCTTGGCGATAACCGTTATTTGTTTGGCTGGGTGCCGACGCGTAGTATGGAGAAAGACTTTATGAACTGGGATTGGGCAGGCAATCTAGTTGCTCATCAGCTTGTCACACATGCTGACGGTACGCTTGGCGTAAAGGTACCCGATCAAATTGATCAGTACGTATCTCAGGAAGTAGAGCTGCAAATGCAACAGCAGCTTGGACAAGTGTCGGCTGAAGGCAAGCAGTGGCAGCTTGATGGTACAGGAGATGTATCGGGCATCGTATTTGACAGCTTGCCGCAAATTTCCAAAATTACAGGGACATTCCGCTTTGAAGCGGGCACGCAATTTACTGGTTTTGTTGCAGGTGTCGGTGAGGAGCCTGAAAAAGCTTATGGCATACAGGTAGAGCCTGATAAACAACGAATCCGATATGATGCTGTACATGGTGCAGCGCTAACGAGTGTTGATCCTGATGTAAGTGTAAGCATTCCGTTTCAAGCAGGTGTAGAGTATCCATTTACGATCGTGATCGAGGATGATGTAGCCGTGTTTTATGTAGACGATTATGCGCTTACTACTCGCATATACAAGATGCCTGGTGGAGCTTGGGGCTGGTATTCGCGAGGAGGGACGACTACACTTTCTGATTTGCAGCTATTTACGCCTTAATTTTTGCAGTGTTGCTTTAATATAAATGCTATAGGAGGGGACAATGTGACAGCTTCCGTGCCACTTTATAAGGAAATGTTTCGTCCGCAATTTCATTTGACACCGCCGCAAGGGCCGATGAGTGATCCAAACGGAATGGTTTATGTAGCTGGCGAGTATCATCAGTTTTATCAGTTTACAGGACGTTGGGGACATGCTGTAAGTAAAGACTTGATTCATTGGGAGCATCTTCCGCTAGCACTGGTTAGTGACGAGCTTGGCGATATATGGTCGGGCAGCTGTGTTGTTGATCATCACAACAGCAGCGGGCTGTTTCACGATCAGTATGGCATGGTTGCTTTATTCACGCATTTTAAAGACGGATTGCAATCACAAAGCATGGCGTATAGTCATGATAAAGGGCGCAGCTGGATCAAGTATCACGGAAACCCTGTTATCGCTAATCCAGGCTTAAAAGATTTTCGTGATCCGAAAGTGTTGTGGCACGAGGAAAGCAGACGCTGGGTGATGATTGTGTCCGTTGATCGCGAAGTCTATTTTTATTCCTCGGAAAACTTAATCGACTGGCGCTATGAAAGCTCGTTCGGTCGCGATCAAGGCAGTCAAGCTGCAGTCTGGGAATGCCCTGATATGTTTAAGCTGCCTGTTGCAGGAGAAGAAGGTATAAGCAAATGGGTGCTGCATATTAGCATTGGCGATAATCGACAAACGGATGGCTCACATGCGCAATATTTTATTGGAGAATTCGATGGCTGCCGCTTTGTTAATGACGATGCTTCTGGCAAAGAGGTAAACTGGACCGATTACGGTCAAGACTTTTACGCAGCTGTGACCTACTCTGATATTCCCGAGCAGGACGGACGTACCATTTGGCTTGGTTGGACTTCCAATTGGAAATATCCGTTCGCTGGGCCAACTTCGCCATGGAAAGGCGGCATGTCCTTGCCACGCTCATTGTCTCTGAAGCGAAATGCGGAAGGGCAGCTGCGTCTTGTTCAACAGCCGGTTGCTGAGCTGAAGCGGCTGCGCAGGCTAGTGAGCGACATGCACGGTGTGGAGCTCTCAAGCGACAAGCTGCTGCTTGATTACAGGGGACGCTCCTTTGAGCTAGAGGCTACTGTGCACTGGGAAGCTGCAGCTGCTTTTGGTGTACGTGTCTGCTTATCTGACGAGGAAGCAACTGAAATTGGCTACAGACCAAAGTCTAGTGAAGTGTATATTGATCGTCATCGCTCTGGATGGAGTGAATTTATTAGTCGTGAAGGCAAGCCGTTTCATTTTGGCAAGCAATTTGTTGCGGCACATACAGCACAAGGCAAGCAAATTAAATTGCGGTTGTTTGTTGATGAATCTATAGTAGAGCTGTTTGTCGATGGTGGCGATACTGTATTTACGACGTTAATCTACCCTGGCCCATCCTCACAGGGAATAGAGCTGTTTGCTGAAGAAGGAGCTGTTACGTTTACTTCGGTTAACGTATATGAGATGCGCTCAATTTGGACGTAAGCAAGCAGACTGATGTACAGGAAGCCAAATTAAATAGATGATCTGAGAAAGCAAAATCAAGCAGTAACATAAAAAGCAAAGTATAGGCTTCCGTAGCAACTTTTTGTTAACAAGGAAGCCAATAGGGAAAGCAACAAAAAGTTTAGTAGATGCTTCCGTAGTACTTTTCATGTACGAAGAAGCAAAATTAAGCAAGTACCATGAAAAGTTGGAGGAGAATACAGGATGAGTAACTTAACTGCACGACAGCAAGAGCATGCGGTGTTGATCGCTAAAGCGGGAGAAGCTTTAAATAAGCTTGAAGCAGCTATGGATAACACGTATCGTCTTCATTATCATATGATGCCGCCAGCCGGGTGGATGAACGACCCTAATGGATTTATTCAGTTTAACGGCATATACCATCTGTTTTATCAGCATGATCCATATCAAGCAAAGCAAGGACCGATGCATTGGGGACATGCAACAAGTGTTGATCTGGTCAACTGGCTTCATCAGCCTGTTGCTCTTGCACCATCGGAGAGTTATGATAGCGGACCTTCTGGAGGTCAAGGCTGCTGGTCGGGAAGTGCTGTAGATGATAATGGGAAGCTAACGCTAATTTATACTGGGCATGTAGATGGACGCAAGCCTGAGGAAGTGCAATGTCTAGCTGTAAGTGAAGATGGCATCCAGTTCCATAAGGCTGAACATAACCCTGTTATTGGTGATTCGCCAGATACGGAGCGATTTGGCTTCCGTGACCCTAAGGTGTGGAAGCATGAAAATACATGGTATATGGTTATTGGTTATGGCAAGGATGGCTTAGGCAAAGCACTTATTTATACATCACAAGATTTGCGCAGCTGGACCTGCCAAGGAGCAGCCATTGAAAGTGATGGCACGATGGGCGATATGTGGGAGTGCCCAGACTTGTTCCCGATTGGCGAGGGGGATTCGCATGCTCTTATTATTTCTCCGATGAATACCGGCTCATATAAAAATCTGTATATTACCGGTACATTCGACTATAGTACTTGTCGCTTGCAAAAGCTGCACCAGGCGCAAATCGATTACGGTTTTGATTTCTATGCGCCACAAACGCTGGTGGATGAGCAAGGGCGGAGAATTATGATCGCATGGATGAATATTTGGGGAGCCAAAATGCCCGAACAGGAGCATGGCTGGTATGGGGCAATGACATTGCCGCGCGAGCTGACGTTGGAATCCGATGGTACGCTGCGCAGTCGCCCGGTTAAGGAACTGGAGCAGCTTCGCGGTGAGCATATTGCCGTTAAAGAATATGTGCTTGAGCAGCATGTTCAGACACGTATTGATGGCGTCCGGGGGCAAGCATTAGAGTTAATTGCTCGCTTTGATCCGCGATCTGCTACGGAAATTGGGTTGCGCATTTTTGCTTCTGCAGATGAGACGGCATATGTCGAGATAAGCTATTCTGTAGCTGAAAACAAACTTGTTATGGACCGCAATCAAGCGGGTGCTGGAGATGGCGGCATGTGCAGTGCTCCGTTAAGTCTGCTTGATGATGGTACAGTGGAGCTTCACCTTTATATTGATCGTTCTTCTGTCGAGCTGTTTGCTAATGATGGCATGATTGCCATGACAAATCGTATTTATAGCGATATTCACGCAGACGGCATATCGTTTTTTGCTCGTGGCGGCGAAGCGAAGCTGAAAGTGTTGCAAGCATGGCAGTTGAAGTCGATTTGGTAGTTTCTGGAGGAGGATGTTGCAGGATGGATGTAGTAGCACTGGGCGAACTGTTGATAGATTTTACACCAGGCGGCTTATCGGAAAATGGGGAGCCATTATTTGAACGAAATCCAGGAGGAGCTCCAGCTAATGTGCTTGCCGCGTTAGCGAAGCTTGGTCATCAAACTGCATTTGTCGGCGCAATAGGCAATGATGCCTTCGGAGCTTATTTGCAGCAAACGCTGCATCATGCCGGCATTAATGTTAATCAGTTATTCGTGACTGAGGAAGCACAAACGACGCTTGCTTTTGTGCATTTGGATGACAGCGGTGATCGATCCTTTACGTTTTACCGCAAGCCTGGCGCAGATCAATTACTGCGAGCGGAGCAGATTGATCGTGGTATGCTTGCAGCTGCACGCGTTTTTCATTTCGGGTCGTTATCGATGACGCATGAGCCATCACGTACAGCTACACTGACAGCGGTTGCCTATGCTAAGGAAAAGGGGGCTGTCATTAGTTTTGACCCTAATTTGCGCTTGTCGTTGTGGCGCGATGAAGAGCATGCCAAGCAAGCTATTTTGCAAGGGATGCATTATGCAGAGATCGTAAAGGTGTCGGAAGAAGAACTATTGTTTTTAACTGGTACAGTTGATCTGGAGCAAGGCTCGCAATTGCTGCTGCAGCAGTTCACTAATATAAAGCTGTTGCTCGTTACGCTAGGGGCAGAGGGCAGCTATTGTATAACTGGACATGTCGAAGGCAGTGAAAGACTGATAGCCAGACATCACGGCTTCCAGGTTAATACGATTGATACAACAGGTGCTGGCGATGCGTTTTTTGGTGGGGTGTTGCATTGGCTGCTCAACGAAGATAATGTGGCTAATCCGCAATGGACAGCTAAGAAGCTGCATGCCATGCTGGCTTTTGCCAATGCGATGGGGGCACTTACCGCTACAGGAAAGGGAGCCATCCCTTCATTACCGACTTTGCAGCAGGTGGAGCATTTGCTGCAAGTGAATCATTAAACAAGCACGCATTGGCTATGATTTAATCCGAGTTGACAAATTAATATTGATTTCATATAATTACCGTTAAATTATATTGTCAAATGTATCGATTAGAAATAGTAGAAGCACGTCGAACTTTCAGAGAGCCGCTGGCAGGTGAGAAGCGGTAGTGGAGATTGCTTTGAACTCGTCTATGAACAGCTGCCTGAATAAGTAGGGTAAGCCGGGTTTCCGCCGTTAAAAGGATAGATGGTGATGGCCATCGAAGAAGATTGTTTTACTTTACGTAAAATGAATTAGAGTGGTACCGCGGGTTAAACCTCGTCTCTATGTATAGAGACGGGGTTTTTTTGTTGGTCAAAGTCCGGGTTTGGCTAACCCCGCTTTATATAGATGATTGATATATGTATAAATGAGGAGGAGTTGCAATGACCCGCAACATTATTGTATTGGATACTACATTGCGTGATGGTGAACAAGTGCCTGGGGCTAAAATGAATGTTCATCAAAAGGTGGAATTTGCCCAGCAGTTAAAGCGGCTCCGTGTCAATATTATTGAAGCAGGCTTTCCCGCATCATCTGCGGGGGATTTTCAATCCGTGCAGCAGATAGCTCGCTCTGTAGGGGACAGCGTATCGATTACTGCGCTGGCTCGTGCAGTTAAATCGGATATAGATGCTGTATATGAAAGCATCAAGATGGCTCAGGATCCATTTATTCATATTGTGCTTGGTACTTCCAGCGTTCATGTCGAGAAGAAATTCAATCGCTCCAAGGATGCTGTGCTGCAAATGGGAATTGATGCGGTCAAGTATGCAAAAACGCTTTTGCCGCAAGTACAGTATTCAACCGAAGATGCCTCGCGTTCGGATTTTGAATATTTGTGGCGTACCATAGAAGCGGTTGTAAAAGCAGGAGCAACGATGATTAACATCCCTGATACGGTAGGTTATGCAGTGCCTGAGGAATTTGGCGAGCTGATCCGCAAAATTAATGAACGTCTTAAAAATTTGAATGACAAGGTGTTGCTGAGCGTACACTGCCACAACGACTTAGGGCTAGCAACTGCAAATACGCTTAGCGCAATCCTAAATGGCGCAGATAAAATCGAATGCACGGTGAACGGCCTAGGTGAACGAGCAGGAAACACCTCTCTAGAAGAGGTAGTAATGGCTTTGAAGGTGCGTGAAAATATTTATCAATGCTCCAGTAACATTGAAACAAAGGAACTGCTTCGTACTGCTAGACTACTGACTTACTTGACAGGCTTGGATGTGCAGGTCAATAAGGCTATAACTGGTGATAATGCCTTCGCGCATTCCTCTGGTATTCACCAGGACGGGTTGCTAAAGGATAAAAATGTGTACGAAATTATGGACCCGCGGGATGTCGGTGCAGAAAGCATGGAGTTGGTTTTAACAGCTCGCTCTGGCCGTCACGCCTTTAGGCATGCGGTTGAAAAGCTCGGTTTTGAGACTGGTGATACCGAGCAGTTTGAAGCGCTCTTTCAGAAATTTCTCACTCTTGCAGATTTGAAAAAAGAGGTCTATGACCATGATCTGTTCTATTTGATTAATAGAGACAGGGAGCAAGCAGCGAGTGGCACAGTATTGTATGAGCTGGCTGAATTTCATGTTGTAACAGGAAGTGTACAGCCTTCAGCGACGATTAAATTGAAGCGAGGAGAAGAGAGCTTGAAGGGAAGTGCGACAGGCGATGGACCGGTTGATGCGATATATAGTGCAATTAAACAATTGACAGGATTCAATACTGAACTTAAGCACTACAAAATTAACAGCATCTCACGTGGTCAGGAAGCGATCGGCAGAGTCAGCATTGGGCTTGAGGCAAATGGCAAGCATTATGCTGGACGGGCAATGGATACTGATATTATTAAAGCAAGCGCGCTTGCTTTCTTGAATGGCATTAACGCCGCTTTGCTGGATCGGGACTCGTAAATTAGCTCATTCTAAGCACTTGAATGGTATTCTTTGTTTTAGCTGAACATAGCGCGTATGTATTGTCCAGGCAATTGCTAACGTAGGTTGATAGCAATTGCCTGGTCTTTTTGCTGTCACAAATTACCTTTGCATCAAACTAGCTTTGGCAGTATATAATAGACAATACAGAACATGTGTTCTTATTCGTTGAATGTGTGAGCAAGGGAAGTGTTCATGATGCAGAAAAAACGGGAACGTGTCATTATGCTGATCGATTGCCAATCGTTTTATGCAACCGTCGAAAAGGTTGCGCATCCACAATATAAGCATCGGCCTGTCGTCGTAGCTGGTGATCCCGAGCGTCGCTCGGGCATTATTTTGGCAGCTTGTCCAATCGCCAAGTCTTATGGCGTTACAACAGCAGAGCCGCTGGGCCAGGCAATGGCCAAATGTCCTGATCTGGTCATTGTCAGACCGCGAATGGAGGAATATATTCGAGTATCGTTGCAAATTACTTCAATCTACAACAGCTTTACCGATCTTGTCGAGCCTTACAGCATAGATGAACAGCATCTAGATGTGACGGGAACCGTGCATTTGTTCGGCGGCAATGCGGCGGCAATGGCTGCAGCTATTCAACAGCGTGTGCTGCGAGAAACAGGGGTGAGAATACGGGTTGGCATAGGTGGGAATAAGGTGCTAAGCAAAATGGCCTGCGATCTTTTTGCCAAAAAAAATGAGTCAGGCGTTTTTGAACTGCGAACAGATAAGCTTGCCGATACACTTTGGCCGCTGCATGTAAGCAAGCTGTTTATGGTCGGCAGACGGATGACAAGACATCTTGAAGCGATGGGTGTACACACGATAGGAGAGCTCGCGAAAACCCCGCTTGCGGTGCTAAGACGGCGCTGGGGTGTGAATGGAGAGGTATTGTGGCGTATCGCAAATGGAATAGATGATTCGCCAGTAAGTGTAGCAACTCATCATACACAAAAGGAAATCGGTCACCACATGACGCTGCCGCGTGATTATATGTCGCTGGAAGAGTTGAAGGTTCCGCTGCAGGAGCTTACTGAATTGGTATGTCAGCGAGCACGTGCGAAAAGCGTAATGGGCAATGTTGTTTCCGTCAGCTGTCGGGGCGCTGACTTCGACCACCCGACGGGATTTCACAGGCAGCGCAAGCTGGACAATGCAACCTATGTAGCGGCAGCGATGTACAAAACGGTAATGGAGCTATTTCAAGCGCATTGGGATGGGATGCCCGTGCGAAGCATCGGTGTCTCGCTGGGAGGACTTGTGAGCGATCAGGTCGTGCAGCTGGCGTGGTTTGATCCTTATGAAGAGCAGCTGGCTTTGGAGCGGGTAACCGATCAGATTAAGGCGCGATACGGCAATACTGCGATTATGAGAGCTTCCTCGGTAACGCATTCGGGTCAGGCGCGTGATCGAGCAGGTAAAATAGGAGGGCATTACAAATGAGCAAAAAGCTGCAAGGGAACGGATTGTTCGAGTCTTCGCGCATGATGCTGCCAGAGCACAAGGAGGCGATTATCGCCTACCACAAGGAAATGACTAAAAAACAACGACCACAATTGGATGAGCAGGAGATTGGCAGGATATCGATGCTGCTTACAGAGTCGATGAGGCTTAAAAAACAAGTGGTTTTAGTTGTATTTGCTGAATATAATCGAACTGAATTAACAGGAGTTGTGACAAAGGTGAATCACCTGCAAAAAAGTATACAGTTGAGCCTTGAGGAAGATGATTGCTGGATTAAAATACATGATATTATCGATATCAGGAGCAGTGATTTCTAGAACATATCGGAGCAAGGAACGTCGTCATCACGGCATCTTCTAGTAATTTATATCGTTAGCGCAATCACTACGCTATCTAGCGACATGTTTTTCGGCGCTAAAGTGTGATAATATCTAAAAAAATAGAAGAGAATGCGGGTGAGGGATTGAGCACTAAACGATTACTGAATGTAACAGCATCAGCAGCAGGTTTATTGATAATATGGTTTATCGTTCATACGACTTTCATTGTAATAGATGGATTAAATGATGAGCTGAAGCCTGTTGATGCAGCGGTAGTACTTGGAAATAAAGTAGAAACGAATGGACAGCCTTCTGAGCGATTAAAAGCAAGATTAGATAAAGCAGCAGAGCTTTATGATCGAGGCTATTATACGTTTATCATTGTAAGTGGCGGGATCGGCAAAGAAGGATTCGATGAAGCAGCAGTTATGAAATCTTATTTAATAGATCAAGGAATAGCTGAGGATAGCATTATAGAAGACAATAATGGATACAACTCCTATATGACCGCTCAAAACACCAGCAAGATTATGGATGAATTAAAACTAGACTCCGTCATGATTATTACGCAATATTTTCATATATCCAGGACGAAATTAGCATTTGGAAAAATGGACATGGAAGAAGTGTATTCAGCTCATGCCAATATCTTTGAGTTAAGGGATATTTACTCTATAATACGAGAATTCCCAGCATACTATAAGTATTTGTTTAAATAGAAATATCGGCTTTCCCTCAAAATGGATCGTTGCCGCTATTGCTCGCATGAAGCAGCACATCAAACGGTAGGAGCAAGAGCATGCAAGACTGCATGGCAATTAGACGAAATGATAAGAATTCATCTACTGCTCGATAAAGAGGTAGTCGTCGCTTTTATCGGCATCAATGCCATTTCTCACTGCAAACTGCTCCAGCTCCTGCAGCCATCCGTTTCCTTTAAATAATCGAAGTGAGAGCTTCCGTCCTTCATACGGGATGATGTGGACGCATTTTTGAGAAACATGAAAGCGGCGAAAATGCAGCGCGGCAATTTGTTCAGCAGAAAAGGAGCGTTTATATAAACTCCAGCCCAGCAGCTTCGTATGATAGCTAATCGTATCGTTGTTGACAATAAGCACATAGCGGCAGAGAAAGGCATTGAGAATCGCGATCGCACCGAGTACGTATAGAGTGAATAAACCAATAGAACGTATCGGAAAAGCGAGGATAACGTTAATAACGAGACAGCACGCAAATAGAGACATCACGTATACATTTTCTTTTGTTATAAATCGCATCAAACATTCACCTCGCATAAGTAAAAATATGTAAGATTAATTGAGTGTAGCACAGGTTGCGCACGTCGTAAAGGTACTAGGGTGAAACCAACAAACGGCTGAAGACAAAAAGTCAGCAGCCGTTAATGTTGAGAGCACTATGATCTTTTAATGATCAGGAGCTAACTACAGGACACCCTTGTTTTTGAAATAGTTCTCGTTGTAATTCACGCTTGGATGCTTTGGATTCAATTCCTTTGCTTGCTTATGGTGCAATACCGCCTTTTCAGTATTGCCGATACGATCATAGCAGACTGTCAGCTGCAAATGAGGCAGCCATGTAGCCGTAGCGGGGTTATGGAAGCTCATATCGGTTGTATACATAGAAGTAGACAGCGCTTGGGAATACCAATAAATCGCTTCGCTGTAACGGTTTTGGTGCAAAAACAAATTGCCAAGCTGACAGCAGAAATCAGGTCTTGGCGGTGTATATTCGAGCGTTTGCAGTAGACTGCGAATAGCGAGGTCGTTCTGTTTCAGCTCTGCGTAGCAGAATGATTTGCGAGAGCAAGCCGCAATATTGTCTTCAACCCAGCCCTTTTTTCCGTCCAGGAAAACGTCATACCATTTGATCGCTTCCTCGTATCGTGCATGGTCACGCAGCTCATTAGCGAAATAAAATTGATCACGCGGCGTAAACTCTTCGCCCTGCTCCAATCGTGCCAAATAAATATTCAGGTTGCGATCAGAGGCGTGCCTAACCTTGCGATGTGTCACAGCAATATCAGAATGGTAGCTCGCTCCGTACACAGCCAAGTATTCATGAACTGGACCGAACCACTCAAAATTCATGGAGCGCTTCACTAGTCGATTGCGGCGATAGCTGTAGGTTGGATTGCCGTTTTCATCGAAGGACAGATGATATTTCATCGTTACGGTATCATAGTTGAAATCATCAC
Source organism: Paenibacillus septentrionalis (assembly GCF_042659865.1). Classification (NCBI taxonomy): domain Bacteria; kingdom Bacillati; phylum Bacillota; class Bacilli; order Caryophanales; family Paenibacillaceae; genus Paenibacillus; species Paenibacillus septentrionalis. Next base: position 243,583 of record NZ_JBHSTE010000001.1, on the reverse strand, counting down.
GCTGCTTGAGCTCGATTAAGCGGTTCAGATCCTCGGGCAGCAGTACATCGTCTGCATCCAGCCAAAGAATGTAGTCGCAGGTAGCTTGCTTGAAGCTGAAATTGCGAGCCGCTGCAAAATGGTTAATCCATTCAAAGTCGTAAACTTTCGCTCCCAAGGAGGCAGCAATTTCCTTCGTACGATCTGTCGAGCCAGTATCTACAATAATCATTTCATCAACGGCGTCCTTGACACTCTCCAAACAGCGAGCCAGTACATCCTCTTCATTTTTTACAATCATACATAGACTAATCGTAATCAATACCATCACCCTTTATCACAAGTCTTGTATAGTCTATTAGTCAACTATATGAAAAGTGCTAGACAGCTCTAACGATTACCATGCTTTTTCAAGACCAATGTGGAAAGCGGCGGCGAGGACAAAGCGTTATTTTGACCTTAGGGGTATTCAAATAATGATGCGTTTGCTATAATGGGCGATAGATTACCAATTGAATACGACACTTCGGGAGCTAAGATGAACTTGGCTGAGAGGAGAACTGGACAGTTCTCGACCGTACCTGATCTGGATAATTCCAGCGTAGGAAATGTGCATCTCATTAACTGGCTGCCGTTTTCTGTGCCCGTTTATTTTTTGTCTTGTTGAACAAAGCAAGGGCATAGGCACACGAAATGATATTCATCCGTCTGCATGAACACTACCACAGCGTGGCAAGCTGTTCGTAGCAGGATGAACAGGCTGAACGTTAAAGGTTACAGGCATTCTTCCTTCGCGAAGAATGCCTTTTTATATACCTATAAAATCAGCGTGTCCAATTGGACGATCAAACACAGACAGAAATGGAGAGAGAAGACATGAAGGCACAAGGAATGAAATGGATTGCTGCATTACTGCTGCTGGCCATGCTTACAGCATGCGGGAGCACAGAAAAGGAAGGCAACACAACAACTGACCAGGAAACAGCTTCTCAGAACGAGCTACGCAAGGTGCAGTTGATGCTTGATTACACACCGAATACGAACCACACAGGGATTTATGTGGCGAGAGATCTTGGATATTTTGCAGAAAATGGACTGGATGTTGAAATTATAGCTCCTGCTGATGGCGGGGCCGATGCACATGTTGCTGCAGGGAACGTAGAGTTCGGCGTCAGCTATCAGGAAAATGTAACGCTATCTCGCATAGCAGGGTTGCCAGTTGTATCCTTGGCAGCTATTATTCAGCACAATACATCAGGTTTTGCTTCACCAAAGGAAAAAGGCATTGAAACGCCTAAGCAATTTGAAGGCATGCGCTACGGCGGCTGGGGCTCTCCAATCGAGCAAGCAACAATCGAATCATTGATGCTTGCAGCTGAAGCGGATTATAGCAAAATGGAAATCGTGAACATGGGCAATAGTGACTTTTTTGCGGCAGTAGAGCGCGACATTGATTTTGCATGGATCTTCTACGCGTGGACTGGGATCGAGGCAGAGCTGCGCGGGGTCGACTTGAACATGATATATATGAAGGACTACAATGAAAATTTGGATTACTATACACCTGTGCTTGTAACAGGAGAAACGATGATTGCTGACGAGCCAGAGCTGGTGCGCAGCTTTGTTGCAGCGGTAGCGAAAGGCTATCAGTACAGTATTGAACATCCAGCAGAAGCGGCAGATGTATTGATTGCAGCCGAGCCGGACTTGAATGAAGAGCTTGTTAAAGCGAGTCAAGAGTGGTTGAGCCCACTTTATCAGGACGACGCGCCGCGCTGGGGTGAGCAAAAGCTTTCTGTATGGGAAGGCTATGCAAATTGGATGTACACAAACGACTTGCTTGAAGGCGAGCTTGTAGCTGAAGATGCATTTACGAACGAGTTTTTACCGCAATAAGTTTGAGTCAATCAAAGACAGGAGTGAGGAAAATGGCAAACGCGCTACTTAGCATTCAAATGATCCCGAAAACAAACAATGGGGAAAGTGTAATTCCTTATGTTGATCAAGCGATTGCAATTATTAAAGCATCAGGTCTGCCGTATCGTGTAGCACCGCTGGAAACGACAATGGAGGGAGACCTTGAGCAGCTGCTTCACGTTGTACAGCGTATGCATGAAGCGATGATTGAAGCGGGCTGTCCAGGTGCGCTTTCACAAATTAAAATTTCCTATAATCCAGAGGGAGCATCGATGGAGAAGCTGCTGGAGAAATATCCGGATGGACAGTAAAAAACGAATTTGGAGCAGTATTTGGCCGCCAGCGGCTATGCTGCTGTTAATCGTGATCGTATGGGAGCTGATTGTGCGTTTTGAGCTCGTATATAGCTGGCTCATCCCTTCTCCGATCGGAGTAGCGGCAGAAATGGTCAAAAGCTGGTCAAGGTTGATGGAGCATTGGCTTGCCACAATGCAGCTCACGCTGCTGGGCTTTATGGGCGGCGCATTATGTGGCATATTGCTGGCGATGCTCCTGCATTTTATTCCGATTGTGCGTCGGGCCATGTACCCTGTACTTATCTTATCGCAGAACATTCCAGTCATTGTTATTGCACCGATTTTAACGATGCTGCTTGGTTTTGGCATGATGCCAAAGGTGCTGCTGATCGTATTGGTCTGTTTTTTTCCAATTTGCATCGCGATGCTGGGCGGGTTGGCACAGATTGACTATAGTTTAAGTAATTATATGGGGATGATCGGCAGCAGCCGCTGGCAAGCCTTTGTCCATCTTGAACTGCCGAGCTCGCTAAGCAGCTTGTTCAGTGGCTTGAAAATAGCAGCCTCCTATAGCGTGCTAAGCGCAGTTGTAGCAGAGTGGCTGTCTCCGAAGGTCGGCTTAGGCGGATTTATGATCTTATCCTCCCGTGGTTATATGCCGGAGCGAGTTTTTGCTGCGGTGCTGCTCATCGTTATGACGAGCCTGCTGTTGTTTTGGCTAGTCTCGTTTATTGAGCGCATGTGCATTCGCTGGCGACCGAGAAAGGAGGCGGCTTAATGCTGGAGCTAAAAGGAGTAGGCAAATCATTTGTCAATAGCGGGACAGTGCATGAGGTGCTCCGAGACATTGATATAACCGTGCATGATGGGGAATTTGTTTCAATTATTGGACCATCCGGCAGCGGGAAAACGACGCTGTTTCAGCTTATCGGCGGCTTAATGCCGCTTGATACAGGAGAGATCTGGCTTGATGGGCAGAATATATCCGGCAAACGCGGTCATATCGCCTATATGCCGCAGCAAGCTTCCCTTCTGCCGTGGTATACCGTCAAGCGCAATGTTGCATTGGCGCTGCAGCTGGCGGGAGCTGATAAAAAGGATGCGCTTCAGCAGGCTGAGCAGTGGCTGGAGCGAGTAGGTCTTGGTGAATATAGCGCTGCTTATCCGTACAAGCTTTCCGGCGGGATGAGTCAGCGTGTATCATTTTTGCGTGCACTGCTGTCTCCGCAAAAGCTAATGCTGCTGGATGAACCGTTTGGAGCGCTCGATGCGTTAACGAGGCTGCACATGCAGCAATGGCTGCTCTCGATATGGGAGCAGAATCGCCGTTCTGTTCTGCTTGTTACACATAGCATTGATGAGGCGCTGCTCCTCTCGGACCGTATCATGGTGCTGTCGAGTCATCCGGCAACGGTTATTAATGAGATCATCGTTCCGTTCGATCGACCGAGAAGCAGCGAGCTTTGGAGCTCAGCAATTTTTAATGAATTAAAGCAAAGCATTTATGAACAGCTTCAAGCTCCAGGTGCAGGCTAACGCCTGCGCCTTTTTTATAATTTTGTAAGCATACAGGGCTGTTGTTAAGGGACAAAACGGTAAGTGAAGAATAGGGGGAATACGCATGAATGTTGTAGATGCACATATTCATTTGGATCAATATGAAAAAGAGCTGCGCAACGAGCATCTGGTACGTGCGAAGGCGATGGGTCTAAAACATCTTGTAGCGGTATCAATGAATTTATCCTCGTCACAAGTGACGTGCGAGCTTGCTGCTGAATACGGACAACTCATTATGCCTGCATATGGCTTTCATCCTGAGCAGCCACTGCCGAAAACTGAAGATCTGCATCGCCTTATTGAGTGGATTCGCGAGCGTGCAAGCCGCAACGAACGATTTGCAATAGGAGAGGTCGGGCTTCCCTATTATCGCAGGCGGGAGTATGAGGAGCGAGGAGAGCCGTTCAAGCTGCAGCCATATGTAGATCTGCTTGAGCAATTTATTATCCTTGCCAAAGAGCTGGATTGCCCGATCGTGCTGCATGCGGTGTATGAGGATGCTTCTATTGCCTGTAGCTTGCTCCAGAAACATCAGATGGAACGTGCCCATTTTCATTGGTTCAAGGGCGATGAGGCTACGATTCAGACCATGATCAGGCAAGGGTATTATATTTCTATTACACCTGATGTTTGCTATGAACCTGAAATTCAAACCTTGGTCAAGCAGTATCCGCTGGAGCTGATGATGGTTGAAACAGACGGACCATGGCCGTATGAAGGCCCATTTCAAGGTAGATCGACAGAGTCTGCGATGGTTGTTCAGGTTGTTGAGAAGATCGCATCTATATTGGGCAAGAGCAGTGAAGTTGTTGCCGATCAGCTCTTTCATAACAGCAAAAAACTATATAGGCTGTAAAGATGTGGCTATTGAAGAGGAGCGTGCAAAAGCAAGACGTTTTTGCAGGCTCCTCTTCTGTCTTTTTAGGCGGATTGTGAGGCTGCCGAGACATACGCCGTTGCCGTTGAGAGGTTAGCAGCATAAATAGTAGAGATACTAGAGTCAAAATCTATAGAAAAGGAGAGAACAGGCATGGCAGAATTATCAAGGCAGCAATTTTTCGATACGATTGCACCGGTCATTGTTTTTGTCCGTCAGCAGGGTTCTCCGATTCTACCATCTGTTCGATTGGCTCAAAGCTTACTAGAAACAGGTGGAGTCATTCATGCATGGAATAATCTTGGAGGGATTAAGGTAGGGAGCGGAAGGCTAACTCCTTATTGGCGCGGGGAATCGGTAACGAGAGGAACCTGGGAAGTTCGCGGCGGTCAGGAAGTAAGAGAAAGCGCAGCGTTTCGCGCATACCGCACACTATATCATTACTTCAAGGATCAGGATGAGTTGTTCATGAACAGCCGTTACAGCAGAGTAAGGACGGCGACAACTCCGTATGAGCAGGCTGAACAGATGAGGCTTGCCGGATATGCAACCGATCCGAATTATGCGTCGAAAATTATGGCGCTCATCAGACAATATCAACTGGAAAGATATGACGCGGTTCCTCCGCTTGTTATTCCAGACGTGTTTGAAGGGGCAGAAATAGTTCCGATATATGTGAATCAACAATTTTTTGGCCCAGCATATTATGAGCGAGGTACGAATTATGTGCCTGTAAGAAGTGTGGCTGAGCATTTTGGAGCAAGGGTTATTTGGAGAGACGGCAATGTGTATGTGAACGGTGCACAACTGGAAACTCGATTAGCAAGGGGTACCAGCTACGCGACCGCACGAGAGCTGGCACGCCATATAAATTTGGCATTAGAGTGGGATTCCAATGCTAAAGTTCTTTTTGTCCATTAACTATGTAGACTTTAAGAACTGGGACGAGGAGGAAAGTGGAAAGATGGATGTGAATTATCGAGTGGATCATATACCGAGAACGACGCCAAATAACCGAAGACCAGGCACAAGGATGGAGCCAACAACCATTACGATACACAATACCGGCAATCCATCCAGTACTGCACGCAATGAAAGAGCTTGGTTGACGAACCAACTCAACACAAGAACAGCATCTTATCATATCGTCGTGGATGATAGGGAGGCGATTGAAGTTATTCCGCTAAATGAGGTGGCATGGCATGCGGGTGACGGCAGTCGATCATCTAGCGGAAATCGAACCTCAATCGGAATTGAAATCTGCGAAAGCGGAAACTATGAGCGGACACTGCAGCGTGCTGCACAGCTTGTAGCCGAACTGTTGCTCGAGCGGAACTGGGGGACGGATCGACTACGACGGCATTATGACTGGAGTGGCAAAAACTGCCCAAGAATTATGAATGCTGATGGCAATTGGTCAGGCTGGGACAGCTTTGTAAATAGAGTGTCGCAGAGCTTGAATGAGCTTAGAGGCGGTGGCGGCACTGTGAGTGATCAAGCTGATGATGACGCGCAAATCATTGATAATGGAGGGGTTACGATGACGGTAGAAGATGCAAATAAAATTATACGTTTTTTAAGTGCAGCTTATATGGCCACATCGGACAGGGAAGCAAGAAGGGAATTCAATCGGTTGGCTAACGAGCTTCGCAAGGCAAGTGGTCAGGAGCCAGTTTCAGGCTAGGAGCTAAATGGATCAGTGATGAAATGCTAGGATGAAAATCAGTTTACAGGGGATCAAAATAAGCGTGAACGAGGTTAAAAAAATAGCGAGGCCCTATTGCTAGGGCCTCTATCCAAAAAAATGGGAGAGGAGAAACCGGATGAAGAGCTTATGGGGAAACGTAAGTCCTCTACACGGTTTTCTACGACATCAAAGACGCCGATGAGTATATTGTGATCGGATTTAACATGAATTATACATAGATGCCTAACTTTTTATTTCGAATAACTTGTGGGAAGCTATCTTTCATCAGGAAACGTAGTATGGTACGATAAAAAAGATGAGCACTTAAGGGGGGCATACATTGAGAGTAATAGCTGGAAAAGCAAAGGGAAGGCCCTTAAAAGCTGTTCCGGGACAAGGAACGAGACCAACGACCGATAAAGTAAAGGAAGCAATTTTCAGCATGATTGGTCCGTTCTTCGACGGAGGCCTGGCACTGGATCTTTTTGCAGGTACTGGAGGTCTTGGCATTGAGGCATGGAGTCGTGGCGTAGACAAAGTAATAAGCATAGATAAAGAGAAGCAAAGCATCGATGTCATTCGCAGCAATGTACAGGCAGCAGGTGCTTCCGCTGATTTTGAAATATATCGTAATGATGCAGCACGTGCGTTGAAAGTGCTAGGCAAAAAAGGACAAGCCTTCGATCTCATTTTTTTAGATCCGCCTTATCGCATGGAGGATATGGATCAGTGGCTCCTGAACATGCTGGAGTTGCAGTTGATTGCTGAGCAAGCTGTTGTAGTTATAGAACATGATTCCAAGGTAGATTACCCTGAATGCATCGGACAGCTGATGCAGCAGCGGCATGCGCAATACGGTGAAATCGCGGTCACAATTTATCGACATATATCTGAGCAAGAGGTGCAGGAAGAAAAGGATTCGCAACAATCATAAAACGAAGCATGAACTAACGAGTCTACGGCGCAACAATTGATTTGTTTCAAAAAGCACCCATAGAGGTAGGAGAGATACTATGAAAAACATCACACATCATCAGGAACGGGTTGCTGTATATCCGGGCAGTTTTGATCCTGTTACATATGGACATCTAGATATTATTCATCGGGCAGCTCGGCAGTATGATCGCATAATTGTTGCTGTACTAAACAATACAAGCAAAAATCCGATGTTTTCAGTAGAGGAGCGCAAGGAGCTGCTGCGTGCGGTAACAAAGGATATTCCCAACGTAGAAGTAGACAGTTTCCGCGACTTGCTCGTTCGTTTCATGCGGATGAAGCATGCAAGTGTCATTATTCGAGGTATACGATCAGTAACAGATTTTGAATACGAGCTGCAGCTTGCTTCCACCAATCATATGCTTGATGAGGGTATTGATACTGTATTTATGATGACCAATCCAAAGTATTCGTACTTAAGCTCCAGCATCGTCAAGGAGATTGCTAATTTTCAAGGTGAAGTGTCTAAAATGGTGCCGCCCGAAGTAGAGCGCCGATTAAGAGAAAAATGTGGTCCTGAACAGCCGTTGCGATAAATGATCGAGCATAAACCAACTGCCCGTTGATCTGCAGCCTGCTTGGTGCAAAAAACGGGCAGTTCACTTTTAAATCGAAACCAGTTCTTTAAATGAAGTGCGCCTTGCGGTTAAGATCCAACTTCTATTATGCTTTGCGATGACGTGAGTACTGCCAGATCAACTGAAGGATCATGACCAGAGCTGCGAGAGCCATACAAAGCATTAAGCTTGAGGGCCATAGGCTGCTCCACTGAAGTGCAGTGCCTTGAGCTGGAGGTTGTTCAAATACCGTTCTATCCGATGAGCCCATAGTTGCAGTCCAGACGTTCGTAAAAGGCTTCCATAGCAGAAGCAACAGTGCAAAGCTCGCAGCAGCATGCATAAGTCGATAGCTGATAAAAGGTAAAAGCTTGATCTCTTTTTGCTTATAGGTATAGTAGGATACCTGCAGCAAGCCGCTAATGCCAGTGAAGCTGAGACAAGCTGCTATCAGTGCTAATACAAGGGCGATATTCGATTGTTTCATCGTCCAGTCTGCTATGGCGAAGCTGCCGATATGCTGTTCAAGCAGAGCTTGTTCAAGAAAGGGAAGCTGAGGCGCAATCACATCAAAAACAGGATGTGCAAAAGCAGCGATAACCGAGGCGAAAATAATAAATCCGCCAATGATAAACAGTTTTTGTACGCTGTCATAAACACTGTCGCCAAGCACGCGACCAAAGCTGCGGCCATCAAGCTCTCGTCCAAGCTGCATTGCATTGGCGAAGTAAGGCTCGATATGCTGTGAATCCTTTTTGGCGGCTAAAGAATCCTTTCGACTGACGAGTTGCGCATGAAGCACCATAAGCAAAAGCGCAGCTAGCCACACACTAGCCAGTATGATGTAGCCATAAAGTGAAAGCTGAAATAAACCCGCTCCAACAATCACGATAATAAATATCGGATTAGGCAAATGAATATACGATAACAGGCGCTGAGCTTGCTTCGTCGTAAGTTGTCCGTCCTTTAATAGCTTCATCGTCGGTTCAACACCAGTTGGAAAGCCGCTGCTCAAGCTCATAAGAATCGGGATGCCAGCAGCTTGCGGCAGACGAAGAAGGCGTCTGACTATTGGACCAAGAAGCGCATTTATGCCATGAAACAGACCGAAGGCGAGCATAATCTCATAAAGGATGAAAAAAGGCAAAAGTCCCGGAAACACAAGATTCCACCAAATCGAAATACCAGATAAAGAGGCTTGGAGTGCAATGTCTGGGGAGAGTACAACAGACAGCACAAGGAAAAGCATCATAAGTGCGATAAAAACAGTTTTTTGCAAAACAATCTCTCCTTTTTGAACATGAAGATGGACAACTCAGTCCATTATTGTTACGCGAAAATCTAATGAAATAGAACAAGCTGGGAGTGAAAAGGGAAGATGAAACCTACTTATATTCATGTGCGGACTGTACTCATAACCGTTATCGTTACTGCCATCATGATGGCAATATTGCTGTATGCTCCCTCTCCCTTTGTTGTGATGAAGCCAGGTATAGCCGTGTCGACGCAAAGCTATGTAAAAGCCAATATCGAGTATGAAGACGATTTTAAGCTTCAGGAGCCGAATGGTGCTCATGGCGGGGAGCTGCTGCTGACTGCAGTACTGATGGCGACACCTAATATATGGGGTACAATCGGTTCGTTGTTCTCTCCGAAGGAAGAAGTGCGGTTGAAGGTGGATGTGCTTGGTAAGTCCTCTCTAAATGAGTTTTCATCTGCAGTTACCACGATGATGAGAGGCTCTCATGATAATGCGCTGGAAGCAGCATATCGGTATTTGCACATTCCGTATACGGTCGAGCCGAAGGAGCTGTATGTGCAGCAGCCTGCTCAGCGATTAGGAGCAGAGAGGCTTAAGGCTGGAGATCATCTGAAAGCAATTATTAATGATGAGGGAGAGTCGACCAATATAAGCAGCATTGCTCAGCTTGCGGAGTTGATCAGACAGCATGTAAATAGGCAGCAGATCCAAGTGGTAATAGAGCGCAATGAGCAGCTGCTGGAACAATCCTTCAACATTCCAGAGCGAGCGGGGGAGATAACGGATGAACAGCTAATATCTCGCACGCTAGGTGTGGACAACTTTATCGAATTGCGTATGGTTAAGCCTGAGGATCCGAGGTTTGAGGTACAGATTACGACAGATAATATAGGCGGTCCCTCGGCAGGGCTGGTTTTAGCTATGACGATCGTAGACAAGCTGACGGAAGGCGACTTGACGTTTGGCAAAAAAATAGCTGCTACGGGAACAATTGATTCGAACGGCAATGTTGGGCGAATTGGAGGTATTGTGCAGAAGGTGTATACGACGAGCGAGCAGGGTGCACACGCCTTTATCGTGCCGCAGGGTAATGAAAAGGAAGCACGGCAAGCGTTGAAGAGAATTAATACAGCTATGGAGGTTTACGCTGTATCAAGCTTGGAGGAAGCGCTTCAGGTTGTCGCTTCTCTCCAATAGTTTCAGCAGCAAATGGGCATACTCACATGTGAACAGGCTTACTGGCTTTACAGGCGTATAGGCGGCTTGTGGTAATCAGCAAGCTGGAGCTTAGGATTCTTTGCTTCGAACAGCTGCATATAGCAGCTTGTTGCTGCAACATCCAGCTGCAAGTAATCCGAGCTGCCTAATAATTGAGCAGGCGAATGGATGACAGGCAGCTTGGCTTTTTTCTTCATGTCTTTAAGTAGCTGCTGACCTTTTTCAGTGAAGCCGAGCACTCGAATATACTGGATGCCTTGTGTCAGCTGCTCGCGTGTGAATTGTTGCTTATGATGTTGAAGAAGTACGGCAAGCAGGGCACGTTGCAGCTTAGTGCGCGTATAACGCTTCGTTTTGACCGCGCTTAGCAGTTCCTCAACCGAGTAGCGGGATACCTGTTTCGCGTATTGGGTGAATCGATGCTCAAGTCCTTCCTCCATTTCGCGATAAGCGGATAAAGCTGCAGGAGGCATAACAGAAAGCTGGTAAAATAGCTGAGCCGTAAACCGCTCCCAGTGCATTGGCTGCCTTGCTTCTTTAATTAGTGTACGCTCTAATAGGTCAAGCGTTGTACGAGGGACATAGGCAGAGATGGATTCCAGGTTTTGATTTTGCGCTTCCAGAAGCATTTTGCGAATGGCCGTGGCGCTTGCAATGGCGTGATGATTGGGCATAGGATCATGATACTGAGCCTGTTCACGTGCAATCGTATAGGGCTTGATCGAGCTGTTTAGACGTTCTAGTGCTACCATATAATGCAGGCCTAATGTATGATTGGGCTGGTCAAGCGCTATAGCATTTTGCTGCCAGTCAGTTGCTTGCGTTAACAATTGCGTAAGCGCATTACTGTATGCTCTGGGGTAGCTTGCTCCAAGGTTCAGCTGTTCCTGCAGCAGTTGCTTCAGTGAAGTGGAATTAGAAGCTGCCAGCTTTGCAGCAGAGGCAAGCGGGGCAAGCTGACCACTTTCAGTACCAAAGCATATTGCATCAATGACACCAGTCGCTTCCAATAAAGCAACAGCACCATGAGCAAACCATTCTGCGGAAGAGGTAGCATAGGCAACAGGCAGCTCAATGACAAGATCACATCCGCCTGCTAACGCCATTTCGGCGCGTGTCCATTTGTCGATAAGAGCAGGCTCGCCGCGTTGCAAAAAATGGCCACTCATGACTGCAACGACAGCATCACAGCCTGAAACGTATTTGGATTGCTGTAAATGAAATAAATGTCCATTATGAAAGGGATTGTATTCAACAACCAAGCCTACCGCCTTCATCATACATTCCTCCAAGTCATTTTTCTGCTATCACTATAGCATATTGCTGATAACGGGGACAAAGAAATGTCGTGAAGGCGCTCTAATAAAACGAAGCAATATTCTTGACAAAATGGGAACATGATGGATATAATAAACTTTGTCTGTTTGGGGTGATACTATGCAATTTCGTTTGCAAGATTTATTAGCGAAAAATCAACCAGTGATCGTGAATGAACAACTAGATGTATCAGAGCTTTTTTCTCATCGTCAAGATGTAGTTTCGACGGGCCCTGTACATATCAGCTTAACGGTGGACCCGCAAGGTGATATTGTTGTAGTAGAGGGAAATCTTGAAATAGATATGGAACTAGCCTGCTCTCGTTGCCTTGAGCCGACACATACGCACTCAAGCATTCCATTCGCTGAGCAATTTAAGCCCGCTTCATCAGCTTCTGCGGTAGAGCTGTCAGAGGACGATGAAGAAAATGATGTGATCGAGATTGCTAATGATCGCCTGGACCTCAAGCCTTTTGTGGAGGAGTATGTGCAATTATTTATGCCTTTTGCTCCACTGTGCAAGTCAGATTGCCAAGGCTTATGTCCGCAGTGCGGCAGCAATCGCAACGATAACTCATGTCAATGTAGTAATGAAAGAATCGATCCGCGATTAGAAGCGCTGAAAGATTTTTTTAAGGAATAAGTATTCCTTGAATTTGTGAAGGAGGTGGGAAATATGGCAGTACCTCAACGTAGAACATCCAAGACTCGCCGCGACAAACGTCGTACGCATTTCAAGCTTGCAGTACCAGGTATGGTGAAATGCGAGCAATGTGGAGAGCTTAAACTAGGTCACCACGTTTGCAAAGTTTGTGGATATTACAAAACGAAAGAGATTATTTCTCAATAATCTCGTTTATAGCATCTTATCTTCGGATAAGATGCTATTTTATTTTTAGTAAACATGAACAAATAGATTGCTATAGCGGCTATAATCCTCTATACTAAATTAGTACCAGGTATTAAACTTTGATACTAAACGAATACAATACATAGTCAATCTTAAACAGGAGAGTGGTGCCGTCATGGCGAAGTTAAATAAACGCGAGCGGCATCAGCTGCTGATACAATACATTAAAGAAAACCCATTTGTCACCGATCGAGAACTGACAAGAGCTTTAAAGGTCAGCATTCAAACAATACGGCTTGATCGGATGGAGCTAGGCATTCCCGAGCTGCGGGAGCGCATGAAGGAAATGGCGGAGCGCTCATATGACTCCGTTCGTTCCTTACAGCTGGATGAGGTCATCGGTGAAATCGTTGATCTTCAGCTCGATCGCAGTGGAATCTCATTGTTTGAAATTCGCGAGGAGCACGTATTCGCCAGAACAGGAATTGCGCGAGGGCATCACTTGTTCGCTCAAGCCAATTCATTGGCGGTAGCTGTTATCGATTGCCCGATTGCATTGACAGCAAGCAGTGATATTCGATTTTTAAGACCCGTAAAACTTGGGGAAAAATGTATAGCAAAGGCTAATGTCCGCAAGAACGATGAAGAGAGGAATAAATCGAAAGTCGAGCTGAATACGTATGTAGGAGACGAGCTTGTCTTTCAAGGACATTTTGTCATTTATCGTTCTGATGCGAGTATCACCCAAGGAGGAGAAAGAACGTGAAAATTGCAATAGATGCAATGGGTGGGGATTACGCACCAAAGGAAATTGTTGCAGGAGCGGTAGCTGCTGCTAAAGATAATCAAGATGTTGAGATTTTGCTTGTCGGAGACGAAAGTCAAATTAAAGCTCAGCTTACAGAGACGCAGCCAAGCAATTTGCGCATTATACACGCATCCGAGATTGTTGAATCTGAGGATGAACCAGTTCGAGCGGTTCGCCGCAAGAAAGACTCCTCTATGGTTGTAGCGGGTAGACTTGTGAAGGAAAAGGAAGCTGACGCCATGCTGTCAGCCGGCAACACAGGAGCGTTAATGGCCACGGGGCTGCTTGTCGTTGGTCGTATTCCCGGCATCGAACGCCCTGCGCTTGCTCCGCTATTGCCATCACTGGATGGCGTAGGCATGCTGGCGCTTGATTTGGGCGCGAATATGGATGCTACGCCCGAGCAGCTCTATCAGTATGCGGTTATGGGCAGCATTTATCGTGAGCGTGTCCAGGGGATGAAGGCACCGCGCATTGGATTGCTCAATATCGGTACAGAGGACATGAAGGGCAATGAAGCAACGAAAGCGGCTTACGAGTTGCTGAAGCAAAGCAAGCTCAACTTTGTCGGCAACGTGGAGTCGAAAAACATGCTGGAGCGTCCGTGCGACGTGCTTGTGTGCGACGGCTTCTCGGGAAATATTATGCTGAAGTCCTATGAGGGCGCGGCATCGCTTATTTTCAAGGAGCTGAAGAAGTCTTTCACGCAAAGCTTACTTACGAAGCTCGCTGCTGCGATTATGCTGCCAAAGCTGAAGGGACTTAAAAAAACATTGGATCCGAACGAATTTGGGGGCGCATTGCTGCTGGGCATTAATGGCTGTGTCATGAAAATTCACGGCTCCTCTGATTCAAGAGCTGTACAAGCTGCTGTCAAGCAAGCGAAAACGGCGATAAAAGGATCGTTAATTGAGTCGATAACTGCAGAGATTAACAAGGAGTGATTAGGGTAATGAATGCTAGACCAGTAGGTATTCTCGGAACAGGTAAATATGTGCCAGAGCGAGTGTTAACGAATCAACAGCTCGAGCAAATGGTCGAAACAAACGATGAGTGGATCGTTACACGTACGGGCATTAAGGAAAGACGAATAGCGGCAAGTGATGAGGCAACCTCTGATCTAGCCTTCAAAGCTGCGCAGCAGGCGCTGGACAATGCCGGTTTAACTGCGGGTGATATCGATCTGATTATCGTTGCGACGATTACTCCAGATATGTTCTTTCCATCAACGGCATGCCTAGTTCAGGACAAGCTTGGTGCAACATGTCCTGCGTTTGATGTATCGGCGGCATGCTCAGGCTTCATATACAGTCTGGCAACGGCTAACGGATTTATCCAAAGCGGACTATATCGCAAAGTGCTTGTGATCGGCGCAGAAACGTTGTCTCGCATTACCGATTATACAGATCGCAATACGTGCATTCTGTTCGGCGATGGTGCAGGCGCGGTTGTGCTTGGCGAGGTTGAAGAAGGTAGAGGCTTCCAGTCATTTGTTCTTGGTGCGGATGGTTCAGGTGGAGAATTGCTTAAAGTGACAGGCGGCGGCTCTCGCAAGCCAGCTTCTGCCGATACGGTTAACAATAAGGAACATAGCATATACATGGCGGGCAACGAAGTATTCAAATTCGCAGTCCGCATTATGGGAAGCGCCGCTGAAGAGGCGGTTGAGAAGGCTGGTCTAAGCAAGGCGGATATTGATCTGTTGGTGCCGCATCAAGCCAACATTCGGATTATCCAGTCAGCCTTGAATCGTTTGGAGCTGACTGAGGACAAGGCGCTTATTAATATCGATCAATACGGAAATATGTCAGCGGCGTCGATTCCGGTTGCTTTAGCTGAAGCGGTAGAGCAAAACCGCATTAAAGCAGGCGACACGCTCTGTTTGGTCGGCTTCGGTGGCGGATTGACTTGGGGCTCTACCGTTTTGAAATGGTAAGCTAAGTCCTCGTATGATGATCAAATACTAGATTGGGAGGCCATTGAAGTGGGGAAAATTGCTTTTGTATTTCCAGGGCAAGGCGCTCAGGCGGTCGGCATGGGCAAAGATTTATACGAGCATGATGCAGAAGCGCGTGCTATTTTTGAGCAGGCGAATGAGACACTTGGTTTTTCACTAACAGATATTATGTTTAACGGGCCTGATGCAGAGCTGAAGCAGACAGCGAATACACAGCCTGCATTGTTAACGGCAAGTGTCGCTTTTCTTGCCATGCTTGAAAGAGCCGGGGTGAAGGCGGACTATGTGGCTGGTCATAGCTTGGGTGAGTATAGCGCACTTGTAGCAGCGAAGGTGCTGAGCTTCGAGGATGCGGTTCGTACGGTTCGTGCGAGAGGTCAATTCATGGAGCAAGCCGTTCCAAACGGGCAAGGTGCAATGGCAGCCGTGCTTGGCGCTGAACGGGATGCATTAAAGCAGCTGTGTGATCAGATAACAGCGGATGGCAAGGTAGTAGAGCTGGCAAACGTCAACTGTCCAGGGCAGATCGTCGTATCCGGGTCTGCTGAGGGCGTCAATGAAGTTGTAGCCCGCGGCAAGGAAATTGGTGCAAAGCGTGTCATTCCGCTTGAGGTTAGTGGACCGTTCCACTCGTCCTTGATGGAAAAAGCGGCAATCGCGTTAGGCGAACAGCTCAAGCAAGCTTCGATGCAGGACGCAGCTATTCCGGTTATTGCCAATGTGACTGCAGCTCCAGTAACAGCAGCGCAAGATATTGCAACGCTGCTAGAGCAGCAGGTTTGTGCACCAGTGCTATGGGAAGATAGCGTCAAGGCATTGATCGAGCTTGGTGTCGATACCTTTATCGAAATTGGATCAGGCTCTGTGTTAACAGGACTAATAAAAAAAATAGATCGTAATGTAACGATTGTAACGATCAACAGTCTGGATGCACTTCAGGGTTATGTTCAGCCTGCTCAAGCCTAGTGGAATAGAGCTGGGTCTAAACTAGTAATATGAAGGAGGATGGACACATGTTTGCAAGCTTAGAAGGTAAGAAGGCGCTCGTGACCGGAGCTTCAAGAGGCATTGGACGCGCGATTGCAATTGCTTTGGCAGAAGCAGGCGCAGATGTCGCGGTGAACTATTCAGGAAGCGAACAGGCTGCAGCTGAGACGGCAGAAGCAATTCGTGCACTGGGACGTCAAGCAATCATCATCAAGGCAAATGTAGGTCAAGCAGCTGAATTCGAAGAGATGGTGAAGCAAGTCGTCGAGCAGCTAGGTTCGATTGATATTCTCGTTAATAATGCAGGAATTACGCGTGACAATCTGATCATGAGAATGAAGGAAGAAGAATTTGATCAAGTCATTGAAACGAATTTGAAAGGCGTATTTAACGGTATCAAGGCTGTTACACGTCCAATGATGAAGCAGCGTTCAGGCAAAATCATTAATATTTCCTCTGTTGTTGGGGTGCTTGGCAATCCAGGTCAAGCCAACTATGTTGCTGCCAAGGCAGGTGTGATCGGCTTGACTAAAGCGAGCGCGCGTGAGCTGGCTGCAAGAAATATTACGGTCAATTGTGTTGCGCCAGGCTTCATTCAAACCGATATGACGGACAAGCTTCCTGAGGAGCTCAAGGAATCATTATCTGGTCAAATTCCACTTGCCAAGCTTGGAGAGGCATCTGATATCGCCAATGCGGTACGCTTCCTTGCCTCTGATGCAGCGTCCTATATGACGGGGCAAACGATCCATGTCGATGGCGGAATGTATATGTAAGCTTTTACCCTCTTCATCATGAAACTTATATTTAGTTGTGATGAAAGATAGCTATTTTTTAATCGTTTTCGTATAATACGTAGAGGAGGTGAATCGGATGTCCGATGTACTAGATCGCGTAACAAGCATTATTGTTGACCGCCTAGGTGTAGATGCAGAAAAAGTTACTCTAGAAGCTTCTTTCAAAGAAGATTTGAACGCTGACTCACTAGATGTAGTTGAGCTTATCATGGAACTTGAAGATGAGTTCAACCTTGAAATTTCTGATGAAGATGCAGAGAAGATCTCTACGGTAGGAGAAGTTGTAAATTACATACAATCTCATACCTAAAGATGGTCGAGTCCCGTTAATCTTAACGGGACTCAATCCTTATTTTTATGCACAAGGCTTGAAGTCACATTTGAAAGAACCTCATAAGAATGGCTTGACATTCTTATTGCATATATAGATGAAATATTGTTGATCAATAGGGGGGAACAAATATGAAACGCAGAGTTGTTGTTACAGGAATGGGCGTCTTGACTTCATTAGGCTCTGAGCTCGAGCAGTTTTGGGGCAATTTGCTTGAAGGCAAATCAGGAGTTTCGCTAATTGAAGCGTTTGATGTTTCCGAGTATCCGACCCGTATAGCGGCAGAGGTTAAAAACTTTGATCTTGCCGATTACGGTATTGATAAAAAAGAAGCGCGTCGTATGGATCGCTTTGTACAGTTTGCGGTTGCAGCAAGCATGAAAGCGATTGAAGATTCCAGCATTAAAATTGGTGAGGATGTACCTGCTGAGCGTATTGGTGTTATGGTTGGTTCCGGTATTGGTGGTCTTGGGACTTGGGAGGATCAGCATCGACTATTGCTTGAGAAAGGTCCTAAGCGCGTTAGTCCATTCTTCATTCCGATGATGATCGCGAATATGGCATCTGGTCAAGTTTCGATGATTGCTGGCGCGAAAGGTCCAAATACTACCGCAGTAACGGCTTGTGCGACAGGCACTCACTCCATTGGAGATTCCTTCAAAATTATTCAGCGCGGCGATGCTGACGTTATGATCGCTGGTGGAGCTGAGGCAACAATTCGCCCTACAGGCCTAGCTGGCTTCTGCTCGATGCGTGCGATGTCTACGCGCAATGATGAGCCGGAAAAAGCAAGCCGCCCGTTCGATGTCGAGCGTGACGGATTTGTTATGGGTGAAGGCTCAGGCGTTCTTATTTTGGAGGAGCTTGAGCATGCAATCGCACGCGGTGCGAAAATTTACGCAGAAGTGATTGGCTATGGCATGAGCGGCGATGCTCATCATATGACCGAGCCAGACCCTGCGGGAGCAGCGCGTTGTATGGCAAGCGCATTGAAGGATGCTGGCATTGACCCTTCAGAGGTTGATTATGTCAACGCGCATGGAACCAGTACACCTGTTGGTGACGTTTCTGAATCAACTGCCATTAAAAATACGTTTGGCGAACATGCTTACAAATTGGCCGTAAGCTCTACGAAATCAATGACGGGTCACCTTTTAGGTGCAGCCGGCGGTGTGGAAGCAGTTATACTTGCCCTTACATTGAAAGATGGAGTAATCGCTCCAACGATTAACCTTGACAATCAAGATCCTGAGCTTGATCTGGATTATGTGCCGAATGTTGCACGCAAGGCTGATGTCAAGGTCGCATTATCCAACTCATTTGGTTTTGGTGGACATAACGCGTCCATTATGATGAGAAAATATGAAGCATGATGTATTTGATGAGCTGCAGCAGAAGCTGCAGCTCAATTTTACAAGGGTTAAGCTTCTACGTCAGGCGTTTACGCACACTTCCTATGTAAATGAACATAAGCGCGGCTCTGTTCAAGATAATGAACGATTGGAGTTTCTCGGTGATGCAGTGCTGCAGCTGCTTGTTTCTGAATATTTGTACAAAACCTATCCGAAGCGTCCTGAGGGCGAGCTGACTCGCATGCGTGCTTCGGTTGTATGTGAACCGTCGCTGGCACATTTTGCTGAACGACTGGATTTTGGACAATATGTGCTGTTAGGGCGAGGAGAGGAACAGCTTGGCGGGCGTCATCGACAGGCACTTCTAGCGGATTTGTTCGAATCCTTTGTTGGTGCGCTGTATTTGGATACAGGCATTGAGCAGACAAGACAATTTTTAGAGCAGCATATGTTCCCGTATATCGATTCCAACAACTACGGCTTGCTCATGAAGGACGCCAAATCAAAGCTGCAGGAGCGTGCGCAGCATATCGGGCTTGGCAGTATTGAGTATCGTATTTTGGAAGAGCGCGGTCCGGCTCACGATCGAGAGTTTGTCATTGAGGTTTATCTCGATCAGACCTGCTACGGAGTTGGAGTAGGCCGTTCCAAGAAGGAAGCTGAACAGAGAGCAGCAGCAGAAGCATGGGGTAAGCTTGCTGGACAAGAATTGAAAAATGTGTAAGAAAAGCGGCCGTGAACATACACAAAGCATTTCGGTGGACTAACGTCCAAAGGGATGCTTTTTGTATGTATGCGGTGGCAGTAAAGGATATCGGGCTTGTACTTTCTGTGGTACAATGTTCTGTGAGGTGACAGCCAATCTATGTTTTTGAAAAGAATTGAATTAGCAGGGTTTAAGTCGTTCGCAGATAAGACAGAGCTTGAATTCGTAAATGGAATAACAGCAGTGGTTGGACCTAACGGATCTGGAAAAAGTAATATTTCAGACGGTATCCGTTGGGTTCTTGGTGAGCAAAGTGCAAAAAGTCTGCGTGGCGGTAAAATGGAAGATATTATATTTGCCGGAAGCGATGCGCGCAGAGCGGTTAACTACGGTGAGGTTTCACTTACGCTGGACAACTCTGATGGTGCGTTGCCGCTAGAATATAATGAAGTTACCGTCACAAGACGCGTACACCGCAGCGGTGACAGCGAATATATGATCAATAAACAGGCTTGTCGCTTGAAGGATATTACAGAGCTGTTTATGGATACAGGGATCGGCAAGGAAGCGTACTCGATTATAGGACAAGGACGAATCGAAGAAATATTAAGTACGCGCTCTGAGGATCGCCGAGGTATTTTCGAAGAAGCGTCAGGAATCGTAAAATATAAATCAAGAAAAAAAGAAGCAAAGCGAAAGCTTGATGATACAGAACAAAATTTGCTGCGGATTCATGATTTGGTGATGGAGCTTGAGGATCAGGTTGAGCCTCTGCGCAAGCAGTCTGAGGTTGCCTTGCACTTCAAGGAGCTTAAGGAGCAGCTGAAGTCCAAGGAAATCTCGCTTTACGTGCACCAAATTGAAACGCTGCACAACGCATGGTCAGAATCAACAGCGAAGCTGGAGTCGCTCAATCAGGAGCAGCTTAAGCTCTCGGCGGTTGTAAGCAAGCACGATGCGCTTTTGGAAAGTGATCGACTGCAGCTTAGAGAGATTGAAAAAGAGCTGGATGAGCTGCATCAGTCTATGCTGCAAATTAGCGAGGAAGTTGAGAAGTGCGAAGGCTACAGCGAGGTCATTAAAGAAAGAATCCGTCATAACGAAGAAACGCGTACCAGTGTAGAGCAAGCGATTGCGGTGAGCGATCAACGAATTATGAATCTTTCGAAGGAAGAGGTTGCAGTTCGCAGCAAGGCCGCGGAGCTGGAGGATCGCTTAAAAGGCTTGCGTATTACGCTGCAGGCAGAAGAGCAGCGGATGCAGGGCGTAACTACGGGAAGTGCTCAGGATGCGGAAGAACGCTTGAAGGGTGAACTTCTTCATGTACTTAGTACGATGGCACAGCTTCGCAACGAGATCCGTTATGCGCAGCAGCAGCAAGAAGCGCTTGAACGAAAAATGGAGCGCATTGGCGAGGACGAAGCAAAGTGGAATCAGCAGCAGCGTGCGCTGGATGCTAAAAAGTTTGAGCTAGAGCAGAAATTAGCAGCGCTTATCAATGAGCATGAGAAAATTCGTACGAAAATGCTGGAGGAAGCTGATGAGGCTCGCAAGCTCAACGGAACGATCGAGCAAACGATGACTCAGCTTCGCCGTTATGAGCAAAAGCTCGACAGTGACATGTCGCGCCGCGATACGATGAAGGAAATGCAGGACGCGATGGATGGCTTTATGCATGGGGTTAAGGAAATTCTCAAAGCATCGCGCCGCTCGCAATCAGCGATTACAGGGGTACACGGTGCAGTTGCAGAGCTGATCGTCGTTCCTGAGCGAATCGAAACAGCTGTTGAAACGGCGCTTGGCGGTGCTTTGCAGCATATCGTCATGGAGGATGAGAAAAGCGCGCGTGCCGCGATTAGCTACTTGAAGCAGCGTCAGCTTGGACGAGCGACCTTTTTGCCGCTCGACGTTATACGCGGGCGCAGACTTAGCGAAATGGACAAGCGAATCGTCTCCGAGCTGGATGGATTTGTCGGTGTAGCAGCTGAGCTTGTGCAGTACGAGGACTGCTACAGGGAAATCGTATTTAACTTGCTGGGCAATGTATTGCTTGCTGAAAATTTGGAGCAGGCCAACCGCATTGCCGCTCGCTGTCAATATCGTTACCGCGTTGTAACACTTGAGGGTGACGTAGTCAATGCGGGCGGTTCTATGACCGGGGGCAGCTCGCAGAAAAGAGGAGCTAGTCTGCTCGGACGTCATCGTCAAATCGAGCAGCTGGATGAAATGATCGCTTCTGCGAAGCAGCAAATTGAGCAGGAGCGCTTAAAGCTGGTAGACCTGCGTAAGGAAATGTCTATCCGTTCACAAAATGCAGAACAGGCTCGTGAGCGTCTGGAGCAAAAGCGTCTGGATGAACAAGGGCTAAAAGGTGATTTGCAGCAGCTGCAGCAGGAAATGAAGTTCTTAAGCGAACAGCAGGCCTTGTCGAGTACAGACAAGCAGGCTCAAGCTAAGGAGCAGCAGGAAGCTGCGCAGCGCATCGCGGACGCTGAGCGTCAGCTTGCAGAGCTGTCGACGAAAGAAGCGGAGCTGCAAGAAACGATTAAGCAGGCTGAACAGGCGCGCAAGGTTAATGAAACGCAAAAGGAAGAGCTGCAGGTT
Organism: Paenibacillus septentrionalis; assembly: GCF_042659865.1. Lineage (NCBI taxonomy): Bacteria > Bacillati > Bacillota > Bacilli > Caryophanales > Paenibacillaceae > Paenibacillus > Paenibacillus septentrionalis. The sequence goes on along the minus strand of NZ_JBHSTE010000001.1, from coordinate 221,530 downwards.
CAACTGACCGACCTGAAAATTAATGTAGCAAAGCTTGATCAGGAATATAGCAACTATGAGGATCAATCGGCTCGTTTGCGTGATGAAATTAGCCGTGCCAAGCAGGAGTTGAAAACACAGCAGCAGCAGCTGTCGAATTTGCAGGAGCAGGCGGCAAGTCTTGCCCTGGAAGCAGAAGAGCAGGTCGTTCGCTTGGCTCAGCTGAAAGAAAACAAGCAGCAGTGCAGTGATCGCACGGATTCGATCCGTTTGCAGCGTGTTCAAAAGCTTAGCGGTCTTGAGCAGGGCGAAAATGAAACGAAAGAGCAGCGCAATGCGCTTCGTTCGATAGAAGAGCAAATGCGTCAGACGGAGATCGTATTGAACCGTCAGGACGTAGAGCTGGATCATACGATCAAAAAGCTGTCTGAGGAATACGGGTTTAGCTACGAGCTGGCAAAGGAGCAATACCCACCGCCAGAGGAAATCAACGCGGTGCAGCTGGATGTTAGAGAACTGAAGCGTAAAATCAGCTCGTTAGGTGAAATCAATCTTGGTGCGATAGAAGAGTATGAGCGCGTGAAGGAACGATATGATTTCCTATCCGAGCAGAAAAATGACCTGATGGAAGCAAAAACGACATTGTATGAAGTCATCAAGGAAATGGACGATGAAATGTCGAAGCGCTTCAAAACAACATTTGAAGAAATTCGCAAGCATTTTATCGTCGTGTTTGGAAAGCTGTTCGGCGGCGGTCGTGCCGACCTGATTTTAGTAGAGCCTTCCAACATTCTTGAGACGGGTATCGATATCGTTGCGCAGCCGCCAGGCAAAAAGCTGCAAAATCTGCAGCTGCTATCTGGGGGAGAGCGAGCATTGACTGCGATTGCGCTGTTGTTTGCGATTCTACAGGTTAAGCCTGTGCCGTTTTGTGTGCTTGACGAGGTTGAAGCGGCGCTGGATGAGGCGAATGTTACACGTTTTGCGCAGTACTTGCGAGAGTTTTCCGAGCTTACACAGTTCATCGTTGTTACGCATCGTAAAGGAACGATGGAGGAGGCTGATGTGCTGTACGGGGTAACGATGGAAGAAGGCGGCGTTTCGAAGCTGGTATCCGTTCGTCTTGAAGAAGATCATCCTTTCAATGACATGGAAACAGCGTAGTGATAAATAGACGAAATACTTACTGGGGGTGCCGGAGCGTACATGAGTTTTTTCAAAAAGTTAAAAGAAAGCATTGCAGCTAAAACAGAAGCAGTAACCAACGTCTTCAAGGAAGGCTTGTCCAAAACGAGAACAGCGCTTGTTGAGAAGGTTGAAGAGCTGATCACGCGTCGCAAAAAAATTGATGAGGAATTTTACGAGGAGCTCGAAGAAATTCTGATCGGGGCAGATGTAGGGGTCACTACCGTTATGCAGCTGATCGATGAGCTTCGTGATGAAGTGAAAAAACGCAAAATTGAAGATGCGTCCGAATTGCAGCCCGTTCTGTCTGAGAAGCTTGTAGGCATGCTGAAAGGCGAGGACAATCCTAAGCTGGCAACAGCGCCTGAAGGCGAAATAACAGTGTATTTGTTCGTTGGCGTTAACGGTGTAGGGAAAACAACGACCATCGGCAAGCTGGCTCATAAATTAAAAAGCGAAGGCAAGCAGGTGCTTTTGGCGGCAGGCGATACATTCCGCGCTGGCGCAATCGAGCAGCTTGAGGTATGGGGCGAACGTGTAGGTGTTGACGTCATTAAGCAGTCGCCTGGCTCTGACCCTGCAGCCGTTATATTCGATGCCGTGCATGCTGCCAAGCAGCGTCAAGCCGATGTGTTAATCTGCGATACGGCTGGACGCCTGCAAAACAAAACGAATCTTATGGAAGAGCTAAACAAAATCTTCCGTGTCATTCAACGTGAAATGCCAAATGCTCCGCATGAAGTGCTTCTAGTGCTTGATGCGACAACTGGTCAAAATGCGTTGAGCCAAGCGAAGCTGTTTGGCGAAAAAAGCGGTGTTACTGGGCTTGTGCTGACCAAGCTGGATGGCACAGCGAAGGGCGGTATCGTCATTGCGATCCGCAATGAGTTGAATCTTCCTGTTAAGCTTGTCGGACTTGGTGAAAAAATGGGCGATCTTCAAGAATTCGATTCCGAGCAATTTGTTCATGCGTTGTTCGCAGGGTTAATTCAAAAGGCTGAGGAAGAGGAAGAAGAGGCTGCTCAACAAAACTAGTAAGCTGTAAACCATACTGTTAGAAGCTAATGCTATGAAAAAAGCATCTGTTCCTTGCTTGAACTGTACCTGCATTATCGTTGTCACAAACTTGTGGAGCGATAGAGGCTCAGTTCAAATGAGAGACAGATGCTTTTATTTTTCCGAGTAACAATTGCTTACTTGTACAAACGTGTTGCATGCTGGCTGCGTAACGGATCGTTCAGGAAATGGAAGCGCTTATTGAATAATTGGGACGCAAATTTCGCAGTAGCTTTCATCGTTCATTATGCCGATATATCGTTCGATGATTGGCTTGTGGTCAATAACAAGCCCCTCATGATCGATCATTGACATCATATTGTTCCAAGCTTGCTGAATATGCTCAGGGGTATGCTTCACACAATGGACGAAATAAGTACCGCCCAAAAGCATTCTTTCTTCAATAGTGTCCTCCGTGTTCATTGTAAAATGCTCGTCGATAACAATAGATGCGTCATATCGGCATTCCTTTGGTGAGACATATTGCGGATTGTCTAGCGAAATGCCAAGAAGGACCGTAGAAGCTGTTAACAAGTTATTGCGCTTTGCCCATGCTTTTAATGCTGTCATTACCTCATAATTGCTTAGGCCATAAGGGCCAGTTTTTCGTAAATATGCAATACGGTAATTAGGAAGCTGCTGTACATGATCACTCATCATTTTTCTTTCCTTTCATTTACAATTTTATCGTGCAGATGGAGCGTAGCATGGTATAAAAATTAATGCAATTTATGAAAACGAAAATAGCATAATCAAAGTTAATAGCTGACAAGGGAAAATACTTGACACAGATTAGGCGTTGCGATATGATAGTTGAGGTCGAGGGCGTGTAAAGGTTAACTCCTTGACAGTATCATACGGGAGGGATTAAAATGGATCAGATGGAACCAGATGCCCTAACGAAAACGACTCGTATGAATATGTTGCTTGATTTTTACGAGGAGCTGCTTACTGAAAAGCAGCGCACAATACTTAACTTTTATTACCGCGACGACTTTTCGCTAGGCGAAATTGCTGCTGAATTTGGCATTAGTCGGCAAGCGGTGTATGATAATATAAAACGAGCTCAGCAGGCCCTGGAGTCTTATGAGCGCAAGCTTCGTCTCTTAACAAGATATGAGCGGACGAAGCAGCTGACGACACAGCTTGAGCATCAGCTGGATTCGCTTAGCTTGCAGTCAGAGCAGCGGGAAGAGCTGCAGCAAATTATTGAACAACTTCGAACAATTGAGATTACGGCAGAAATGGAGGCGATAAAGGATGGCAGCATTTGAAAGCTTGTCCAGCAGATTGCAGAGCGTATTCAGCAAGCTGAAGGGAAAAGGGAAAGTAACTGAAAATGATGTCAATGATGCGATGCGTGAAGTTCGACTCGCTTTACTTGAAGCGGACGTTAACTTTAAGGTCGTGAAGGACTTTATAGCCAAAGTTAAAGAACAAGCGATTGGCTTGGAAGTATCAAAAAGCTTTACGCCAGGCATGGTTATTATTGATATTGTTAATAAAGAATTAACAGAGCTGATGGGCGGAACACAAGCTAAGCTGGCGAAGGCGAACAAGCCGCCTACCGTCATTATGATGGTCGGTTTGCAAGGTGCGGGTAAAACGACCTCAACTGGTAAATTAGCTCGATTGCTGCAAAAGAGCAATCACAAGCCGCTGCTTGTAGCCTGCGATATTTATCGTCCGGCAGCGATTAAGCAGCTTCAAGTACTGGGCGAGCAAATTAAAGCACCTGTATTTGCGCTGGGTGATCAGGTTTCGCCTGTTGAAATTGCGCGTCAAGGCTTGCAGCACGCGAAGGATAACGGAAATGACTATGTTATTTTCGATACAGCGGGTCGTTTGCATATTGACGAAGCGTTGATGGATGAGCTTAAGCAAATTCATGAAATTGTAAGCCCTGATGAGGTATTGCTTGTTGTCGATGCGATGACAGGTCAAGATGCTGTTAATGTCGCGCAAAGCTTCCACGAGCAATTAGCGCTAACAGGTGTTGTCCTGACGAAGCTCGATGGCGACACACGCGGTGGTGCTGCGTTATCGGTTAAAGCCGTTACAAGTCAGCCGATCAAATTTGCGGCGATGGGTGAGAAAATCGACTCGCTTGAGCCTTTCCATCCAGAACGCATGGCATCCCGTATTCTTGGTATGGGTGATATGCTGTCGCTGATTGAAAAGGCGCAAGCAGGCATTGATGCTGAAAAAGCGGCCGAAATGGAACGCAAAATGCGCAATGCGGAATTTACGTTTGAAGATTTCCTTGAGCAGATGGAACAGGTTCGCAAGCTGGGTCCACTGGATCAAATTATGGATATGCTGCCTGGCATGGGTAAAATGAAAGGCAACATGAAAGATTTGAAGGTCGATGAGAAGCAGCTTGGACGCGTTGAAGCGATCGTCAAATCGATGACTAAGGAAGAAAAGCAAAACCCTGATTTGCTCAATCATAGCCGCCGCAAGCGTGTTGCAGCGGGAAGTGGCGTAAGCGTTGTAGAGGTCAATCGCTTGATTAAGCAGTTTGACGATATGCGCAAAATGATGAAGCAGTTCAGCTCCATGATGGGCCCGAACGGACCGAAAGGGATGAAGGGCATGAAGGGGAAGAAGGGTTTGAAAGGGCTCATGGGCAAAAACATGAAGTTCCCATTTTAGAGGATGTTTTATGACCGAACTTTGATCACGATGTTATGCGCTGTAGCTTAGTCGACGTCGAAGATCGCATTCATCGTTAGCTGTAGTGCTCACGTACTAAAAGCGTACGCTGCGCGCTTCGCGTCACTAGCTTCATGCGATCTTCTTGGTGCTGAAAGCTCGAACATAAAACTTCGATTAGAAGTTCGAACTTTGATCACGATGTTATGCGCTGTAGCGTAGTCGGCGTCGAATATCGCATTCATCGCTTGCTGCAGTGCTCGCGTACAAAAACGTACGCTCTGCTCCTCGTTTCCTAGCTTCACGCAATCTTCTTGGTGCTGAAAGTCCAATCATAAAACTTCGATTAGAAGTTCGAGCTGATTGCAGCACTGAAAGATAAAACTTCTATTGAAGTTTTGATTTGAATGTATAGCTCCGTAGTGAAAGCTAGAGTTTTCACTACGATGTGATAGTTTGTATTTTGTTGAAGGAGGTGAATTTTCCATGGCAGTACGTATTCGTTTGAAGCGTATGGGTGCTCACAAGGCTCCATTCTACCGCGTAGTTGTATCTGATTCTCGTTCTCCACGTGATGGACGTTTTATCGAGGAAATCGGTACTTATAATCCAGTTGCGCAACCAGCTCAAGTATCCATCAACGAAGAAAAAGCGTTGAAATGGCTACAAACAGGTGCTCAAGCATCTGACACTGTTCGCGACCTACTTTCTAAAGCGGGTGTATTGAAAAAATTCCATGAGCTTAAACAACAGAAGTAATAAGCCTCAAGCTTATTACTGTTGAGAAGCGGAGGGCTTAGTCATGAAGGAGTTAATTCTTGTCATTGCGAAAGCTTTAGTGGATCATCCGGAAGACGTGCGCGTTCAGGTGAAAGATGATGAGCGCAGTACGATTTATGAGCTTTCGGTTCATCCATCTGATGTCGGTAAAATTATCGGTAAGCAAGGGCGTATTGCGAAAGCAATGCGTACAGTGGTGAACTCGGCTGCTACAAAATCGAATAAGCGTGTCATCGTTGATATTCAATCATAAAATGCGCTGGTCGAGGGGGGTTAGGATGAAAATCCTACCCCTTTTTTGGTATGATAAGAGTAATAAGTACGCAGGTAAGGGATGATACAATGGATACGAACTGGTTTAATGTAGGAGTAATCGTCAACACGCACGGCATTCGTGGAGATCTCAAGGTGCTGTCTAAAACGGATTTTCCTGAAGAGCGCTTTGCCAAAGGAAAGAGACTTATGATGTTTCATGATGAAACAGGACAGTCTATGCCTGTTGAGATCGAGCAGGCTCGCGAACAAAAAGGTTTGTATATTATTAAGCTTAAAGGCTATTCCAACATAAATGAAGTAGAGAAGTATAAAGGCTGGGTTCTTCGCGTTTCTGCTGAGGAGCAAGGAACGCTAGATGAAGGCGAATATTTTTATCATCAAATTATTGGTTGTGAAGTTTATACCGATGAGGATGAGCGACTCGGAACAGTGAAGGAAATCCTCACACCTGGTGCGAATGATGTGTGGGTTGTCGAACCAGACAATGGTTCAGGGAAGCCGATTTTGCTGCCTGTTATTGATCCGGTTGTATTGAACGTTGATGTCGCTGCAAAACGGATCACGGTGCATCTGCTTGAAGGGTTGATTTAATATGAAAATTGATGTGTTGACCCTGTTCCCTGAGATGTTTACAGGTGTATTCAATAGCAGCATTTTGGGGAAAGCACAAGAAAAAGGCATCGTCGAGCTATCAGCGATTAATTTTAGAACGTATTCCAACAATAAGCATCTCACTGTAGATGATTATCCATATGGCGGCGGTGGCGGCATGGTGCTTAAGCCAGAGCCTGTATTTGCAGCTGTTGAGGACCTGCAGGCTCAAGCGGATGAACCGCCGCGTGTTATCTTAATGTGTCCACAGGGAGAACGCTTTTCACAGCGCAAGGCCGAGGAGCTCAGCCAATACAAGCATATGATTTTTATATGTGGTCATTATGAGGGGTATGATGAGCGTATTCGTCAGCATCTTGTAACAGACGAAATCTCTGTCGGCGACTATGTGCTCACAGGCGGAGAGCTGCCTGCAATGACGGTCATTGATAGTGTTGTACGTCTGCTGCCTGGAGTGCTAGGTAATGAAACGAGTGCCGTAACGGATTCTTATAGCACAGGTCTGCTAGAGTATCCGCACTATACGCGTCCAGCCGTATTTCGCGATATGAAAGTTCCTGATGAGCTATTATCAGGACATCATGCTAATATTGAAAAGTGGAGACGACAGCAATCGCTTTTGCGTACATTGGAGCGTCGTCCTGATTTGCTTGAAGAAGCGGAATTGACTGATCAAGAGCGAAAATGGCTGGAACAAGTGAAAAGAAGTCGCGATAAAAACTAAATTAGCATTGTATTATGTAGCCTTTTGTGCTATAGTTTATAATGTTGTTTTCGTATAACGGATGGTCCGCTATAAGTGATGAGAGAATCATGGGATTAAGGAGCTTATAAGAACATCTATGGTGAAAGGAGTTGAATGTAATGAATATCGTACAAGCAATTACTCAAGAGCAACTTCGTCAAGACGTACCTAGTTTCCGTCCTGGTGACACGTTGAAAGTGTATGTAAAAGTAATCGAGGGATCTCGTGAACGTATTCAGCTATTCGAAGGCGTTGTTATCAAACGTCGCGGTGGCGGAATTAGCGAAACTTTTACAGTACGTAAAATCTCTTACGGTGTTGGCGTGGAAAGAACTTTCCCTCTTCATTCACCAAAGCTTGATAAAATCGAAGTAGCACGTCGTGGTAAAGTTCGCCGCGCTAAATTGTACTACCTTCGTAACTTGCGTGGTAAAGCTGCAAGAATCAAGGAAATTCGCTAAAATGAAGCATCAGGAGGAGCTTGTTCTATCAAGCTCCTTTTCGTGTTTCAAGACTCTGAAACATATGACATAGGAGGATGAAGGAATGGAGCCTAACGATAAATTGCCTCAACAACACGATGAACATACTGAAGCAGCAGAACGTGAAAATCAAGATCACAATCCTGATCAACCTGTCTCTATTCCAAACGAAAAAGAAGCGAAGCAGAAAAAGGCTTACCATGAAATTGTCGAGTGGATTAAGGCGATCTCTATCGCTGTTCTTTTAGTTTTTGTCGTTCGGACTTTTCTATTCTCGCCGTTTATTGTAGACGGGGCTTCCATGGAGCCAAACTTTCATACAAAGGAAAGAGTCATTGTAAATTTATTAGTGTACAGGTTCAGTGAGCCAAGTTATGGCGATGTTGTCGTGTTCGATGTTCCTGAAGAAGGACGTCGCTTTATTAAACGTATTATTGGAGTGCCCGGTGACACAATAGAAGTACATGGCGATGATGTGTATATTAATGGCGAGGTCATTCAAGAGCCATATTTGGCGGAAGCGATCGCGCAAAGTCACGCAAATGGTGAAACCTACAATGGTGTAGGGGACTATTTCAGCTTTCCTAACGATTACTATCAAGAAAATATCGTGCCAGAAGATCATTACTTCGTAATGGGCGATAATCGCGGGGACAGCAAGGATAGTAGAGCAATTGGTTATGTATCTGAAGATGAAATTATTGGTCGCGCAGATGTGGTAATGTGGCCTTTAAATAAAGTGAAATTAATTAAGCATTACAACTAGATGAGGTGAACAAATGGCAATCCAATGGTTTCCTGGTCACATGACCCGTGCCAAACGACAAATTCAAGAAAAGCTGAAGCTGATTGATATCGTAATTGAGCTGTTAGATGCGCGTGTGCCGATCTCAAGTCGCAATCCAATGATTGACGAGATTCTATCGGGTAAGCCAAGGCTAATTATTTTGAATAAATCTGATTTGGCTGATCCACGTATGAATGAGCAGTGGAAGCAGTATTTTGAGCATGAAGGCCATACATGTGCCATTGTCGATTCCAACACAGGAACCGGAATAAATCAGATATCGGTGTTGACGAAGGAAATCCTTAAAGAAAAAATTGACAGGCAAATCGCAAAAGGCATGCGACCACGTCCAGCAAGAAGTCTGATTGTCGGTATCCCGAATGTAGGGAAATCAACACTAATTAACCGCTTGGCTGGAAGAAACGTTGCGATAACAGGCGATAAGCCAGGTGTAACCAAAGGTCAGCAATGGATTAAAACGGGCGGAGACTTGGAGCTTCTTGATACACCGGGGATTTTGTGGCCTAAGTTTGAGGATCAGATGGTAGGCTATCGCTTAGCGATTACCGGAGCGATCCGCGAGCAGATATTGAATATGGATGATATCGGGTATTACGCTGTTAAAATTCTCGTTGAGCGATATTGGGATACGCTGGCAGAACGATTTGGGTTGACCGAGCCTCCGACAGATCTTGAAAACAATCTGGAGATCGTGCGTATTATGGAAGAAATCGGACGCAAGCGCGGATGTTTGATTAGCGGCGGAGAAGTTGATTTGGAAAAAACAGCGGGCATTATTTTGCGCGAGCTTCGTGCAGGCAAGCTCGGCAGAATTACTTTGGAAGCGCCATATGACGATATGCCGGTAAGAGAGGTTAAGCAATGACGGATACAATGGACTTGCTTGCGTATGAAAAGCAGCTGTGGGCGCAGCAAATTGAATTTATAGCCGGTATTGATGAGGTGGGTCGCGGCTGCTTGTTTGGCGATGTCGTAGCAGCAGCAGTCATACTGCCTCGCGGATTTGTACTTGAAGGAATAAATGATTCGAAAAAGCTGACCGAAAAGAAAAGAGAGCAGCTTTACAATCAAATTGTTGAAAGTGCCATAACGTATCACATCTCTTGTGTGCCCTCGCAGGTGGTCGATCGGTTGAATATTAAGCAGGCAGCACGGCTGGCAATGAGGAAAGCAGTTGAGGGCCTGAATATAAAGCCCGAGCATTTGCTTGTTGATGCTGAAACGATTGATCTACCTATTAGCCAGCAGGCGATTATCAAGGGAGATGCAAGCAGTCAGTCGATTGCAGCAGCATCGATTCTTGCGAAGGTAACTCGTGATCGTCTGTGCAAAGAGGAATGGGACGAGCAATATCCGCAATATCAACTTGCGAAGCATAAAGGCTATGGGACGAAGCTACATAATGAATTGATCCTGCAGCACGGTCCTTCACCGATGCATCGAAAAACATTTTTGAAGAAGCTGCTTGGTGACGAACTGGATCAAATTTGGGAAACCTTGTATGCAAAAACAGGCGATTGATCATTCAATCGTCTGTTTTTATTTTCCAAGCAGAAAAATATAATGCAAGCTCTTCAAGAAACATAGCTGCTCAGCCGATAATGAATAGTAGTAGAAAGAGGTGAGCAGCGTACATGAATATTAATCATATGAAGGGCATATTAGGCGATGCAGTAAGCAATGAAGTGAGAACACTTGAGCTGCGTGTCGGACAAGTTGTACGCGGCGTTGTTCTACAGCAATTTGCAAATAATGAAGCGACGGTTTCGATTAACGGGGTGCAAGTGCGTGCCAAGCTCGAGGTGCCGATTATGGAGGGTCAAGCCTCTTTGCTTCAGGTTCAGCCTGATTCAAAGAGCGGACATATTCATTTGAAGCAGGTCGACCCAACAACGCTCGGATTGCAAGACCCGATGAAAGATATATTGAAGACACTCAATCTTCCGGACAAAGCATGGGCCAATGATTTGGTAAAGGATTTGCGCAAGGAAGGCTTTGCATTGAATAAGGAAACAGCAGCTGCGTTTCAACGGGCAGCTCAGCTTCAACCAGCAGGAGTTACGCAAGAGCAGTGGATGACAGCAGCAGCTACCGCATTCAAAAGAGGATTGCCTATGACAGAGGCAACGATTGCAGCGATTCATCAGCTGCAAAGTGGTACGCAGGCGCATAGCTTAATCGATCAGCTGCGTGGACAGCTTCAACAGGCGTTACAAGGGAATTTGTCGCAGCAGTCCCAAGCTTTGTTGTCAAGGGTTGTTGCGTTGCTGAATGAAGGCTCTGGGCTGTTAGGACAGCTGTCAGGACAACAAGCGACGGGGAGTGCTGGAACACAGCTGCAGCCAGCTGCCAATCCATCGATAATGGCTACTCCGCAAACAAATAGTCAAGCGCAGACAGCTGTTTCAACGCAACAGCAAGGGACGGGTTTCAATCAATTGCAGACACAAGCTCTACAATCAACTGTTTCCGCACAGCCGGCAGCTGCAGCAACTGCCAATTCAAATGTGAATCAAGCAGCAGCGACTACAAGTCAACCTCAGCCTCAAGCAGAGTCCGTTGCAGCGAATCCAAGTCAGCAAGCGGCAGCACAAGCTAATCAAGGTGCTTCTGGGCAGGTAACGACAGCAGGTACTACAAACCAGACATTACTGCCACAGCTGTTAAAATGGCTCGGAGTGAATTACGAAGCAGCACTAGGAAAACAGCTTGTACAGCAGGACAATGCTTCAGCTTCGCAAGCAGCGCAGTCCACTGGAACGGGGAATATGACGCAGACGTCAGGTCAGCTAACCGCATCAGCTCCAGGAGGTTCGTTCATTGCGCAATCTGGTGTGGGTCAACAAACGGTTCAGTCTACCTTAATTTCCAATACAGGGAACCAGGTGGCAGCTCAATTGAACAGCTCGCCGCTGGTTCAACCGCAAACAGGCGCCAATATAATGCACGTGCAGCAAGCGCCAGCAGAACAAGCGAGTGTGACAAATGCGCAGCCGCAGCAAGCTGCAACGATGCCGCAGATCGCAGGCCAGCCGAACGGTCCAGCATTAGCGGCTGCTAATAGCCAGATGCCAGCTATGCCAGCAGATGCTGCTGCTAACGCAGCTGGGGCACAAACGGGTAACGCTAATGGAAGCAGCGCTCAAGCAGTAATGCAGCAAGCAACATTGCCAGCTGACACTTCTGCATTGCATGCTCAGCAGCAGTCTCAGCTGGCACAGGCTCAGCCTCAAACTGTGAACCCGTCACAGCAGCCAAATATGCAGCACATCGTACAGGATAACGTAAAATCAGCATTGATTCAGATGCTGCAGCAGCAAGATATTCCTGCACAAGTAAAGGAAACAGCGCAGCAGCTTGTTCATGCGATTACAGGGCAGCAGCTCATGCTGTCTGCTGAGCGCAATCATTCCGTATTTTCACATATTACGATGTTCATTCCGATAAAGGATGCGAGTAATGGGCAGACTGCATCGGTGCATATCCAAACGCGCAGAGACCGCAAGGGGGAGCTCGACTCCGAAAACTGTCGGATCGTATTTGATCTGCAGATGAATGCGTTAGGTCCTACGCTAGTTGATATGAATATCGTAAACAAAATTGTCAGCTTAAACCTATGGAATGATCACCCCGCAGCTGCGCCAATTGTAGAAGCCTTCAAGCCTGAAATCAGTGAGGCGCTTTACGGTCTTGGCTACATGATGTCATCAATGCGTGCAACACCAATTCCGATTAAGGAAGAGGGGACGAATGGTCAGGAGACGAATAGTCAGGAGGAAGGGAAGCTCGTTATCATCCCGCCTGATATCGATCAGCTGAACTCCGCTAGATATAAAGGGGTCGACTTTAAAATATGAATGAAAAAATGTCCAAGCTGAAAAAAGCGGTAGCGATGAAATACGATCCGTTATCGGATACTGCTCCTGTTGTCGTTGCAAAAGGGCAGGGTGAGCTTGCAGAACGGATTTTGGAGTCAGCTAAGGAGAATGGAGTGCCGATCCAGGAGGATCGTTCATTAGTCGAAGTGTTGTCCAAGCTCGATATCGATCAGGAAATACCGCCTGAGCTTTTTGCGGTAGTAGCAGAAATACTAAGCTTTGTATATCGTGCCGATCAACGAGCGAAAGAGTGGGAAGAGTATGAATCGTAAGCAGTTAGGTCAGCTTGGCGAAGCATACGCAGCGCAGGTGCTTCAAGAGCATGGCCTTCATATCATGAAGCGAAATTGGAGATGTGCTTCCGGAGAGCTTGATTTAGTTGCGAAGGATGGAGATGTGCTTGTATTTGTAGAGGTGCGAACAAGATCGACAGCTAAAGCAAGCAACGAATCAGCAGAACTTCGTTACGGCTCTGTGCTGGAGGCTGTAACATGGCAAAAGCAGCAGCAGGTCAGGCGATTGGCAGAGATTTATCTATATCAGCATCGACTACACGATCAGCCTGTACGATTTGATGCAGTATTGGTTGAGAAAATAGGAGAGCAGCTAAAGGCAAATTATATCCAGCATGCATTTTAAAGGGGCTTCTAATGGTATGTGACGTCTAAAACGCAGACCATTAGGATCCCCTTCTATCAATTCAATTCATCGTAACGTGCGATTCAGTTACTGGTATTAAAACAAATCAAGCTTTCGATATTGAACAGCCTCAGCCACATGGGCAACGTCAATGTTGCTGGATTGCTCCAAGTCTGCAATTGTACGAGCGATTTTGACGATGCGATTGTATCCTCGCATGCTTAATCCAAGCTTGTTGAAGGCATGCTCAAGCAGCTGGGCTCCTTCCTTCGGCAGCGCAGCATATTTTTTCAATGCAGAGGAAGGCAGATCGCTGTTGAAGGAGAAATGCTGACCCTTATAGCGCGCCTGCTGAATTCCGACCGCATGCATAACCTTTTCTCTTAGCTTGGCCGAACTATATGCTTGATCCTGCTGATTGGCAGCAAGCGTTGCGGGGCGTGCCATATCCAGTTGAATATCAATGCGATCGAGCAGTGGGCCAGATAGCTTTGAACGATAGCGCTGAATCATTTGATGGGTGCATGTGCAGCTGATTTGCTCGGTAGCGAAGCCATGATAGCCGCAAGGACACGGATTACAAGAAGCAGCAAGCATGAACGAAGCGGGGAACGTGATATGATGACGCGCGCGTGATATCGTCACGCTGTGCTCCTCCAGAGGCTGGCGCAGCAGCTCCAACACTTGTCGTGAAAACTCCGGCAGCTCGTCAAGGAACAATACGCCGTGATGCGATAATGTCACTTCTCCCGGCTTCGGTATCGTGCCACCGCCAATAAGGCCAGCCGTTGATATCGAATGATGGGGTGCGCGAAAAGGCGGATGTCGCTTGATCGAACGGTCCTGCAGCGTCAACTTGCCGGCAACGCTGTGGATTTTCATCACCTCAAGCGCCTCCTGCTCGCTAAGCTTTGGCAATATCGTAGGCAATCTTCGCATCAGCATCGTTTTTCCAACGCCGGGTGGTCCTGAGACGATAATATTGTGACGACCTGCTGCCGCGACGAGCAGAGCGCGTTTCGCTTCCTGCTGCCCAACGATATCGGCAAGATCAAGCTCGGTGGTGTAGCTGATCAAGTTAGTGTTCGTACGCGAAGAGCCATTGGTAGGTTGATAGGCAAGCTCCTTCAGATCACGCAAATGAGAAATTGGGTAAATGTGAAGATCCGACAGCAAATGAGCTTCCTGTTCATTTTTAGCTGGTAGTATAATCTGGTGATAGCCGCTTTGCTTCGCGTGTTGCAGCAAAGCAAGAGCGCCTTGAATTGGACGGACGGTTCCATCCAGCGAAAGTTCTCCAATTAATAGTGTTTGCTTAAGGTCAAGCGTTAACTGATTGGATGCTTGCAGCAATCCAACTGCAATGGCAAGATCAAGGGTCGTGCCTTCCTTGCGTAAAGCGGCGGGGGCAAGATTGATCGTTACTCTCTCAAGCGGAAACTGAAAGCCGCTGTTGCGAATAGCGGAGCGAACACGCTCCACGGATTCTCGAACGGCTGAATCAGGCAAACCGACAATCGCAGTTTGTGGGATGCCATGCGCAATATCGACCTCGACAGCGATGCCAACGCCGTCAACGCCTACTACGATTGCGCTATGAATCGTTGTGTACATAAAAAGAGAAGCACCTCCAAAATAATGGAGGTGCTTCCTCACGTGTTTCATCTAATTTCTTTCTATCGTAGCACAAATTGGAATGAACTGTCATACTTTTCGCATAAATTGTTGTTGGAAATTCAAATTCTGTCATTATTATGCATATATATGGGTACAATCTCATTTTGAGATAAATATGATAGCAAAATTAGCTCACTATTTTTAAAGAAAAAGAGGATTAAATCAAAGAAAAATGTTACAATGTAAGCAGTTTCTTTGTACATATGACTGCAATAAGTCAGTGAAATGGAGGATTTCAACATGAACATCCATGAGTATCAAGGCAAAGCTGTACTAAAACAATACGGCGTCGTTGTACCTGAGGGCAAAGTAGCCTTTACAGTTGACGAAGCGGTGAAAGCTGCAGAGGAGCTGGGTTCAGGTGTAGTTGTCGTTAAAGCCCAAATTCATGCTGGTGGCCGAGGTAAAGCTGGAGGAGTTAAAGTAGCAAAAAATCTTGATGAGGTACGTGCTTTTGCAACCGAGATTTTAGGGAAAACACTTGTTACTCATCAAACAGGTCCTGAAGGTAAGGAAGTAAAACGACTTCTAATCGAGCAAGGCTGCGATATTAAAAAAGAGTACTATATTGGTGTAGTGCTTGATCGCGTAACAGGCCGTGTCGTTATGATGGCATCAGAAGAAGGCGGTACGGAAATTGAGGAAGTAGCTGCCCGTACTCCAGAGAAAATTTTCAAGGAAGTGGTTGATCCAGCAATTGGCTTGCAAGCATTCCAAGCTCGCAAATTAGCATATGCAATCAACATCCCGAATGAACTGATTAACAAGGCTGCAAAGTTTATGGTTAGTTTGTACAGCGCTTTCGTGGAAAAAGATTGCTCTATTGCAGAAATTAACCCGCTTGTTGTGACAGGCGATGGACAAGTTATGGCTCTAGATGCGAAGCTTAACTTCGATTCCAATGCGCTGTTCCGTCACAAGGACATCCTTGAGCTGCGTGATCTAGACGAAGAGGATCCAAAGGAGATCGAAGCATCGAAATTCGATCTTAGCTATATTGCGCTTGATGGCAACATTGGCTGTATGGTTAATGGTGCTGGTCTGGCGATGGCTACAATGGATATTATTAAATATTACGGTGGCGAGCCCGCTAACTTCCTTGACGTAGGGGGCGGTGCAACGACTGAAAAAGTAACAGAAGCATTTAAGATTATTCTATCTGATGAAAAGGTAAAAGGGATTTTCGTGAACATCTTTGGCGGTATTATGCGTTGTGATGTTATCGCTAACGGTGTTGTAGAGGCTGCTAAGCAGATCGGCTTAGATCGTCCGCTAGTTGTTCGCCTGGAGGGCACGAACGTTGAACTGGGCAAACAAATTCTAAATGAATCAGGTCTAAACATTGTAGCAGCTGATTCTATGGCAGACGGTGCTCAGAAGATTGTCGCGCTTGTGAAATAGTGGATTGAGTCATAGCTTATACACGAAAACATTCAGAGGATGTGAGTTAAGTGGCAATTTTAGTGAATAAAGATACTAAAGTTATTACGCAAGGGATTACAGGCGCAACGGGCTTGTTCCATGCGAAAGGCGCGCTAGATTACGGCACACAAATGGTTGGTGGCGTGACGCCAGGAAAAGGCGGCACGAACGTTGAGATTACGCTAGAAAATGGTTCAGTAGTCTCTCTGCCAGTATTTAATACAGTAGCGCAAGCGGTTGAAGGCACGGGTGCGACAGCATCTGTTATCTACGTACCGCCAGCATTTGCAGCTGAGGCAATAATCGAAGCAGTTGATGCAGGTATTGAGCTTGTAATCTGTATTACTGAAGGCATTCCGGTTCTTGATATGGTAAAAGTAAAACGCTATATGGAAGGTAAGGATTCGGTGCTAATCGGTCCAAACTGCCCAGGTGTTATTACGCCAGGCGAATGCAAAATCGGTATTATGCCAGGCTATATTCATGCTCCAGGTCATGTCGGTGTTGTATCACGCTCAGGAACGCTTACGTATGAAGCTGTTCATCAGCTAACAACTCGCGGTATCGGTCAATCTACAGCTGTCGGTATCGGCGGCGACCCTGTTAAGGGCTCTGAGTTTATCGATATTTTAAGTCGTTTCAATGACGATCCTGATACACATGCTGTTATTATGATCGGTGAAATCGGCGGTACGGCTGAAGAAGAAGCGGCTGAATGGATCAAAGCCAATATGACGAAGCCAGTTGTAGGCTTTATTGGCGGGGCAACAGCTCCTCCAGGAAAACGCATGGGTCATGCAGGTGCAATTATTTCGGGCGGTAAAGGTACTGCTGCTGAGAAAATTGCAACGTTGGAGGCATGCGGCATTCGTGTTGCGCCAACGCCTTCTGAGATGGGCTCTACGCTTGTGAGCCTGCTAGAAGAAAAAGGAATGCTTGATCAAGTAAGAACGGTTAAATCATAATTACAAAGAGTATAAATGGTTAGGCAAGAAGCCTTATCTTCATGACATGGAGATAAGGCTTCTTTTCGTATTTTTTAGAAAATTTATTCTATTTCAGGAGCAATACTTGCAATTACTATTTAAAATAAGGCACAATGTAGAAGTGCGATTGCAAGATTTGCTCGATGTGAGGGTGAATCGATGAATAAACTGCAGCTTAAACATTTTGTTATAGAGGTCATGAAGCAGCAGGGTGCTGGATGGCATACCGTACATAAATTAATAGAGCATCATTATATTGAACAGGAGAAGTGGACACTAGAGGAGCTGCAAGCTTTGGGTTTTTCTAAAAAGCTGTCTGCCAGCCTGATTCATTTTCAACAAACATATTCTTACCCTGAGCAGGATGAACTGCTTGAAATGGAAGCGGGACTTTCGTTTCAGTCGATTTCGATTTGGGATGACGAATATCCTGAGCTACTTAAGCATATCGCCCAGCCGCCATGGGTTTTATTTGTGAAGGGCAGAACAGAGCTGCTGGGGCGTGAAGCTGCAGCGATTGTAGGGACAAGATATCCAACATCGTATGGTGCTCGCTGCACGAAACAATTTAGCCGTGATTTTTCATTAGCTGGCTTAACGATTGTCAGCGGCTTTGCTAATGGTGTTGATACGATCGCGCATACTGAAGCGATAAACACGGAAGCGAGCACGATCGCGATACTGCCCTGTGCCATTACTCAATGCTACCCTGCTCATAATTTTGCATTATACGAACAAACGGCAGAGCAAGGATTGCTAATATCTGAAAGCATGGTTGCTGCTCCTATTCATCCCGGACAATTTCATCAGCGTAATCGAATTATAGCCGGATTAAGCAGAGCAACGATAATCATTGAGGGAGAAATGAAGAGTGGTTCAATGATCACGGCAAGGCATGCAATGGACATGGATCGTGAGCTTTTCGCTGTGCCTGGCTCGATCTATTCACAGAAAAGTAATGGGCCAAACTTCCTTATTGAGAAAGGATATGCTAGAATGCTATTGTCCTCACAACAGTTGTTTGAGGAACTATCATGGTTGAAAAAAGATGTGAATCGTTATGATGCCTCCAATGAGCCTGCGCTTCAAGAGACTCATCGGCAGGAGAGTACATTAACAGAAGAAGAGCAAGTTATCTATTCCTATATAAAAGAACAGCCTCGCTCCATTAATGAGATTCATGAGCATACGTTAATCCCATTTGGACATTTAAACGTTCTTCTGCTACATTTATGTATAAAACAATTCATAGAGCTACAGCCTGGATCGATATATATTGCATTGTAACTTGTTTTAAAGAGGAGGCACCTCGTATGGCAGATTCGTTAGTCATTGTAGAATCACCCGCCAAAGCCAAAACGATTGGTAAATATTTAGGTAGCAAATACATTGTGAAAGCGTCCATGGGACATATACGTGATTTGCCTAAAAGTCAATTTGGTGTAGATGTGGAAAATGGTTTTAATCCAAAATATATTACAATTCGCGGAAAAGGTTCCGTTCTGAAAGAGCTTAAAGATGCAAGTAAAAAAGTGAAACGCGTATATCTGGCAGCCGATCCCGATCGCGAAGGGGAAGCGATTGCTTGGCATCTCGCGCATTATCTTGAGGTTGATGGTACGGAGCCGTGCCGAGTTGTATTTAATGAGATTACGAAGCAAGCTGTAAAGGAAGCATTTAAAACGCCTAGACAAATTAATATGGATTTAGTGAATGCCCAACAGGCTAGACGTATTCTGGATCGATTTGTCGGTTATAAAATTAGCCCTTTATTATGGAAGAAAGTTAAAAAGGGATTGTCTGCTGGTCGTGTGCAGTCCGTTACCGTTAAGCTTATAATTGACCGCGAAAATGAAATTGACGCCTTTGTACCAGAGGAATACTGGTCGATTACAGCTAAGCTCAATCATTTGAACCAAACGTTTGATGCGAAGTTTTATGGTCTAAACGGAAAGAAAAAAGAGCTGAATAATGAAGCAGAAGTAAATGAAGTTCTTCGCTCCATTGATAATGAAAGCTTTACCGTATCTGAGGTGAAGGAAAAGGAAAGACTTCGTCACCCTTCTCCACCATTTATTACGAGTTCATTACAGCAGGAAGCTGCGCGCAAGCTTGGATTCAGAGCATCGAAAACGATGTCAGTTGCTCAGCAGCTCTATGAAGGTGTTGAGCTAGGCAAGGAAGGCACAGTCGGTTTAATCACTTATATGAGAACGGACTCAACGCGGATCTCACCTGTTGCACAGGAAGAGGCGCGAGAGTACGTAACGGAAAAGTACGGTGCAGATTATATTCCTGCAGAACCTAAACAGTATACGAAAAAAAATAGCGGAGCCCAGGATGCTCATGAAGCGATTCGTCCGACTTCAATTTATCGAGATCCTGAGACGATGAAGCCCTTTTTGTCTAGAGATCAGTTTAGACTGTATAAACTGATTTGGGATCGTTTTGCTGCAAGTCAAATGTCTTCAGCAGTTCTGGATACCATGACCGTAGACTTTAAAGTGGGAGAGGCAACGTTCCGCTCCTCCGGCTCTAAAATTAAGTTTGCAGGTTTTATGAAGGTCTATGTTGAGGGTAATGATGATGGAACGGTTGAGGAGTATACCTTTTTACCAGCACTTCAGAAGGATGAACAATTAACGCCCGCAGATATCGATCCGAAGCAACACTTTACTCAGCCTCCACCTCGTTATACGGAGGCTCGCCTAGTAAGAGCGCTAGAGGAATTAGGAATAGGCAGACCTAGTACGTATGCCCCAACGCTAGAAACGGTACAAAAGCGTGGCTATGTTGCTCTTGAAGAGAAAAAGTTTTTTCCAACCGAGCTGGGCGAGCTGATTAATCAATTGATGGAAGAGTTTTTCCCGGAAATTCTAAACGTAGAATTTACAGCAAATATGGAAGACAATCTCGACCATGTTGAGGAAGGCACAGAGGATTGGGTAAAGGTTCTAAGTGATTTTTACGAAACCTTTGAAAAGCGTCTGCAGGTCGCGGAAGAAGAAATGAAGGAAATCGAAATTCAGGATGAGGTTTCCGACGAGTTATGTGAAAAATGTGGCAAGCCGCTCGTTTATAAAATGGGGCGCTTCGGACGTTTTCTTGCATGCTCAGGTTTTCCGGATTGCCGAAACACGAAGCCTATTGTTAAAGACATTGGAGTTGAATGTCCAAAATGTCACAAAGGTAAAGTGGTTGAACGACGTAGCAAAAAAGGCAGAATTTTTTATGGCTGCGATACCTATCCGGAATGTGACTATGTATCATGGGATAAGCCTACCAATAAAAACTGTCCGAACTGCGGACAGGGGCTCGTAGAGAAGCGTAATCGTAACGGCGCTCGTCTGCAGTGTCCTGGTTGTGATTATAGTGAAGAAATCGTTGAGGAAAACGATGAGTAAAAGTGACGAACCATCCTCCCACTATTGGGAGGATATTGTCTTTCTATACGAACAAGTCTTACAAGGGGATGAATGAATTGAATAAGCAAAAAGTTACAGTCATTGGTGCAGGATTGGCGGGGAGTGAAGCTGCCTGGCAAATTGCCAAGCAGGGCGTTGAGGTTGTACTTTACGAGATGAGACCAGTGAAAAAAACGCCTGCACATCACACCAGCCAGTTTGCAGAGCTTGTGTGCAGCAATAGCTTGCGCGCCAATGGCCTAACGAATGCAGTAGGAGTACTTAAAGAAGAAATGCGCATGCTGGATTCGATTATTATGAGCTGTGCGGATCAACATGCGGTACCAGCTGGAGGCGCATTGGCAGTAGATCGTGAAGGGTTCTCTGGTGAAGTGACTGCACGCTTGCATCAGCATCCGTTAATCGAGGTTCGCAATGAAGAAGTAACGGAGATTCCAAAAGATGGAATCGTTGTCATTGCAACAGGTCCGTTGACAGCTGAGTCGTTGTCGAAGGAGATTCAAGCATTGCTGGGAGAGGAATATTTCTATTTCTATGATGCAGCTGCACCAATAATCGAAAAAGATTCTATTGATATGAACAAGGTGTATCTGGCTTCTCGTTACGATAAGGGAGAGGCGGCTTATCTGAATTGTCCGATGACGGAAGAGGAATTCAACGCTTTCTATGAAGCGCTTATTACTGCAGAAGTCGCGCAATTGAAAGAATTCGAAAAAGAAGTATATTTTGAAGGCTGCATGCCGATTGAAGTAATGGCAGCAAGAGGCAGACAAACGGTACTATTTGGACCGATGAAGCCTGTTGGTCTTGTTAATCCTCATACAGGAAAACTGCCTTATGCGGTTATTCAGCTCAGACAGGATAATGCAGCAGGTACGCTGTACAATATGGTCGGATTCCAAACTCATTTGAAATGGGGAGAGCAAAAGCGAGTGTTTCAGATGATTCCAGGTCTTGAAAATGCGGAGTTTGTTCGCTATGGGGTCATGCACCGAAACACATTTATCAATTCACCAAGCTTGCTTAAGGCGACCTACCAAACGAAAAAGCGTGAAAACCTGTTTTTTGCTGGTCAGATGACAGGCGTAGAGGGCTATGTGGAATCCGCAGCTTCTGGATTAATAGCAGGAATTAATGCTGCCAAGCTGGCAAAAGGAGAGGAGCTTGTAGAGCTTCCGCAGCAAACTGCGCTTGGCAGCATGGCCAACTATATTACTACAGCAGATTTCAAACATTTTCAGCCAATGAATGCAAACTTCGGTCTTTTTCCTCCTCTTGAGAATAAAATTCGAAATAAGAAGGAAAAAAATGAAGCTATCGCTAATCGTGCGTTGGAGCATATTCAGCAATTCAAGCAACAAATTCTGTAATTTGCGTTCAAGATGGAGTTCACTCAGATAGCCAATATGGAATAAGGAGGAATCATAATGGAAATGCAATTTCACGCCACTACAATATGTGCGGTTCGACATAATGGCAAAGGTGCAATAGCTGGTGATGGTCAGGTTACTTTTGGCAACTCAATGGTCATGAAGGGGACAGCAAAAAAAGTGCGTCGTCTGTATCGCGGACATGTTGTCGCTGGCTTCGCTGGCTCAGTCGCTGATGCGATTACGTTGTTTGAGAAGTTCGAAGCAAAGCTTGAGGAGCATCACGGCAACTTGCAGCGTGCAGCGGTGGAGCTTGCCAAGGACTGGAGATCTGATCGCGTGCTGAGGAAGCTTGAAGCGATGATGATTGTTATGGACAAAACAGGCATGCTGCTTATTTCAGGAAACGGTGAAATTATCGAACCTGACGATGATGTCATTGCAATCGGTTCAGGCGGCAGCTTTGCACTGGCAGCAGCTCGTGCATTGAAGCGCCACACTACTGATATTGAAGCGAAGGATATGGCTCGTGGCGCATTGGAAATTGCGGCTGAAATTTGCGTATATACAAATCACAATATTATTGTGGAAGAGATCTAAACTAGAAGCGGAGGCGATAGGATATGAATAATAAGGCTCTTACGCCGCGCGAAATTGTCGCGGAGCTGGATAACTATATCGTTGGTCAAAAAGATGCTAAGCGCTCTGTTGCAGTAGCGCTTCGTAATCGTTATCGCAGAAGCATACTTGATGAAGGCTTGCGTGATGAGATCGTTCCAAAAAATATATTAATGATTGGACCTACTGGCGTCGGTAAAACAGAAATTGCACGCCGCTTGGCAAAGCTTGTCAAGGCTCCTTTTGTCAAAGTAGAAGCAACGAAATTTACGGAAGTCGGTTATGTAGGCCGCGATGTTGAGTCAATGGTGCGTGACTTGGTAGAGACGGCAATCCGTATGGTGAAATCAGAAAAGGTTGTATTCGTTCAAGATGAGGCTGAAAAGCTGGCAAATGAGCGAATTGTCGATTTGCTTGCACCTGCCGCTTCCAAGCAGAAGTCGAACAAAAATCCGTTTGAGATGCTGTTTGGCAACATGCAGGGAGAGCAAGAGGAAGAGAAGGATTCAACGATTGATCAAGGTCTTTCTGAGCGTCGTGCCAAGGTTAGAGAAGACTTGGCAGCAGGTAGGCTGGAAAATGAAAAGGTGCAAATCGAGGTTGAGGACAATATGCCGTCCATGATGGATATGCTGGCAGGCGGTCAAGGCATGGATAGCATGGGCATGAATATGCAGGATCTATTAGGCTCTTTAATGCCGAAAAAACCTAGAAAACGCAACTTGCCTGTTAAGGAAGCGAGAAAGGTGCTTATCCAGCAGGAAGCGAATAAGCTGATTGATATGGATGAAGTAATCGCAGAGTCTGTCATTCGTGCTGAACAAAGCGGAATTATCTTCATCGATGAAATTGATAAAATTGCAGCTCCTTCTCGCGGCTCAGGACCGGACGTATCGCGCGAGGGTGTTCAGAGGGATATATTACCAATAGTAGAGGGTTCGACGATTATGACGAAGTATGGGCCCGTTAAAACGGATTATATCCTCTTTGTTGCGGCTGGAGCCTTTCATATTGCTAAACCATCTGATCTCATTCCAGAGCTTCAAGGACGTTTCCCGATTCGGGTTGAGCTGACATCACTTTCCGAGGAAGATTTTGTACGAATTTTAACGGAACCGCAAAACGCCTTAACGAAGCAGTACACAGCACTTTTGGAAACAGAAGGCATCAAAATTGATTTTTCTGAGGATGCGATTAAGGAGCTGGCTTCGATTGCAGCAGATGTGAATCGCAATATGGAAAACATCGGAGCAAGACGTCTGCATACAATTCTTGAGAAATTGCTTGAGGATTTATCCTTTGAAGCACCGGAATTAACGCTGGAGCAGATGACAATCACGCCTGAGTATGTGAGAGCAAAGCTTGGCGGTATTGCCAAAGATCGCGACTTGAGTCAATATATTTTATAGCAGCAACAGTTTTTAGGAGGCACTTCTTAATGAGTCTATTAAGTAAAACACGTACATTGAACCGGCTTCTTCAGCGCGCCGCGGGAAAACCGGTTAGTTTTAGGGAAATGGCTGAAGTATTAAGCTCTACGATTCAGGCGAATGTTTTTGTTGTTAGCCGTCGTGGAAAAATACTGGGATGCGCTGCGCTTGACGTTCACGCTCATGATTTTCTGCGTTCCTTGCGTACAGAGGAATTGCGTTTTTCCAATGAAATGAATAACGTAATGCTGGACATTGATGAAACAAATACCAATGTCTCTTCCCCTGTAATGGAATCAGACATTCTTCACAGATTAGGCGATACGGAAATTATGACTATAGTACCAATAATTGGCGGCGGGGATCGGTTGGGCACATTGTTGCTGACTCGGCATTTTGGTAGCTTGACAGAAGAGGATCTAGTGCTAGCGGAGTATGGTAGTACAATTGTTGGTATGGAGATTTTAAGGGAACGAAGCGAGGAGGTTGAACAGGAGGCCAGAAGCCGTGCTGTTGTATCGGTCGCAATCGGTTCTTTGTCGTATAGCGAGCTAGAGGCAGTAGAGCACATTTTCGAAGAATTGGAAGGGAAGGAAGGCCTACTTGTTGCTTCGAAAATTGCAGATCGTGTTGGCATCACTCGCTCCGTAATCGTTAATGCGCTGCGTAAATTGGAAAGTGCTGGAGTGATCGAAACCAGATCGCTGGGAATGAAAGGGACGTACATTAAAATCTTGAATCATCAGTTGCTTCAGGAGCTTGAAAAGAACAAACAGTAGTAGAAAAATGTAAAATCAAATATTAGTTAAAAAGCCCTAACTCATTTGGAAGTTAGGGCTTTTTTCTTATTGTATATTTTTAGGAAATTAAAGATGATATAAGTGTATGTTTCGACTTTTTATTATATTTTTTTAATGTTCTTGTATAAAAATAGAGGATTTTGCGGTTTCATGTTGAATAAATCTTCCTAGTGAGGAAGAATGAAAGTGGTGAATTTAGTGAAAATTGTCAACAACGCTTCTTTCCAACGAATGGAATCTGCACTGTATGCTGCAGAATCCAGACAGCGTGTCATTTCCAATAACATCGCGAACGCTGAAACCCCTAACTTCAAGCGGTCGGAGCTCGTTTTCGAGGATCTGATAGCAAAACATCTGGATAATAACGCCGAAACAATCAGTGGAAAACGGACTCATGAGAAGCATATTCCAATTGGAAAAGGGAATTTACGACTACCTACTGCACAGTTGGTAACAGATCATTCGACATCAATGAACAATACGACCAACAACAATGTCGATTTGGATGCAGAAATGGCACTACTAGCCAAAAACCAGTTGAATTACAATTTTTATGTCCAACAATTGAACCATGACTTTACGATGATGAGAATTGCAATTACAGGAGCTAAGTAGTACAGGAGGTAATCATACGTGAAAATTACGAATGGGTTTGATATTAGTGCTTCTGCGCTAACCGCAAATAGAATGCGAATGGATGTTATTTCCTCGAATATTGCGAACGCAGAGACGACTAGAGCAGACTATGTGAATGGGGAATATGTCCCATATAAACGAAAAATGGTCGTTATGAATTCAAATGAACAATCATTCTCTACTCTGTTCAATCATGCATTGAATGGTAAAGATGCAACCAATAAGTTCAAGGGAGTAAATGTGACGAAAATCGTCGAAGACGCTTCGCCGACAAAGCTGGTATATAATCCTTCACATCCAGATGCGAACGAAGATGGGTATGTTCACATGCCTAATGTCGACATAGCGACTGAAATGGTCGACATGATTGCCGCGGTTCGAGCTTATGAATCTAATGTGACTGCATTAAATGCTACAAAGTCAATGTTTATGAAGGCTCTTGAATTAGGGAAATAAACAGTTATAGAGAGGATTGAGTGGATTAATG
Organism: Paenibacillus septentrionalis; assembly: GCF_042659865.1. Lineage (NCBI taxonomy): Bacteria > Bacillati > Bacillota > Bacilli > Caryophanales > Paenibacillaceae > Paenibacillus > Paenibacillus septentrionalis. Next base: position 195,584 of record NZ_JBHSTE010000001.1, on the reverse strand, counting down.
ATTGAGCCAATTTCTACAAATGCCATTAATGCTTTGAAAACGATCCAGCCTACCAACAATGCCAGCCAAAAAACAACAGCAGAGATCACGAAGTCATTTGGAGCGTATTTGAATGATGCATTGAGCAATGTGGCTGCGCAGGAAGCTGAAGTTCATAAAAAGAATGATTTATACTTAGCGGGTCAAGTGGATGCTACTGAAGTATTGATTGCAGCAAATCAATCTCAATTAAGTTTGCAACTAACCTCGGAGATTCGCAATAAAGTGGTCGCAGCGTATCAAGAAATAATGAGGATTCAAATTTAAGCTGCTTGCATAGAACGCGGATGAGGTGAAGACGTGAACGAAAGAGTCGCCCAATTTGTAAATAAAGTGAAAACCAGATTTCAGCAAATGGGGAACAAACAAAAAATCTGGCTAGGCGCATCAATTATTGGCTTAATTGTTGCAATTGTATTAGCGACAGTTATATTTACACGTACGGAATATGAAGTTGCATTCAAAAACTTGGATGCGACAGATTCTGCTGCAGTTATCAACTACCTGGACTCGTCAGCGATTCCCTACAAGTTGAATGCAACAGGTACCCAAATCTCTATTCCTTCAAAGGATGCAGCGAAAGTGCAGATTGCTGTTGGTTCCCAAGGTTTAATTCAGAACGGCTCACTAGGCTTTGCTGAAACGTTTGGGATTGGAGCAAGCTCGCTCGGAACAACTGAGAATGAATTTAATGTGAAATTACAAAGTGCAACAAATGGTGAAGTGCAAAAGTTGCTAAATAACTTAAATGGCGTTGAAAGCTCCAAAGTGCTGGTCACCAAGCCTGAGGAAAGTGTGTTTTTAACGACTAATGATATGAGCAAGTCTTCGGCTGCTGTTGTATTGACTTTTACGCCTGGTTATCGTCCAACTCAAAAGGATATTGATGGATATTATAATTTGATCAGAGCAGCTGTTGGTGACATTGATATTCAGGATATTACGATTTCCAGCCAACAGCTAGGCGAATTAATCTCTTCAGAAACAAGCAACCTGCTAAGCGGCGGAACGAATGTTATCGAGACGCAATTTAATATTCAACGAAAATATGAGCAGGAAATTAAAACACAAATTCAGCAATACTTAAGTCAAATCTATGGTGTTGACAAAATCGTTGTTAGTATTTCAAGCAGCTTGAACTTTGATAAGAAATCAAGTCAGGAAAGCCTGGTGCTGCCGCTTGAAAACAACAATAATAATGGAATTATTATTAGTGAACAGCTCGACTCCAGCTCTAGCACAAGCACAGATTCAGCAGGCGGTGTGGTAGGCACTGGAGAAACGGATATTCCAACGTATCAAACGGGTACAAGCGGTGGAGAAAACGCTTCAGAGAGCAATACAACCATCCGCAACTACGATGTCAATCGTATTAATAACATTATCGAATCACAAGCATATGTGGTCAAAGACCTATCCATTAGTGTTGGATTTGAAGCTGAAGAATTAGCAAGTGAAGCTGACCAAGCCGCTATCACAAGTTATTTATCCAGCTTTGTTAGAAGTCAATTGGCTAACTCTGGTCAAGATTTAACAAGTGATGATATTGTTCAGCAAAAAGTAACGCTCATCGCTCGAAACTTTGATGCAGAAACGACTGCTACGGAAGAAGGCGGATTCTCAACAGCCTGGATAATTGGATTGTCTGCGTTGGCATTGGCAGCCATTATCGCATTAATTATTGTGTTGCTTAGACGTCGTAGAGCAGCTGAAGTTGAAGATGTTGTCGTCGAGGATATTCCTGAACGACCAGTTTATGAAACGATGGATTTTGACAGTCTGCAAAATGACAGTCAAGCTCGTAAAAATCTTGAACAACTTGCCAAACGCAAACCTGACGAGTTCGTCAACTTGCTACGTACCTGGCTAGTAGATGAATAGAGGTGCTGTAATTGTCTAAAATGGCTCAAGGATTATCGGGACGTCAAAAGGCAGCGATCTTATTGATCACGTTAGGCCCTGAGGTTTCTGCACAAATATTTAAGCATTTGCGTGACGACGAAATCGAGCAGTTAACGCTTGAAATCGCAAACGTTCGTAAAGTTGACAGTACTGATCGTGATTTCATTCTGCAAGAATTTCATCAAATATGTATGGCTCAAGAGTATATCTCTCAGGGTGGTATTGCATATGCCAAGGAAATTCTAGATAAGGCGCTCGGTGAAGACAAGGCAAAAGAGGTTATAACCCGCTTAACTGCAACGCTGCAGGTTAGACCTTTTGATTTTGCACGTAAAGCAGACCCTGCACAAATTCTTAACTTTTTGCAAAATGAAAATACGCAAACGATCGCGCTTGTTCTCTCTTATTTACAGGCTGAACAGGCTGCTACGATCCTTTCGTCACTGCCTCAGGACAAGCAAGCGGATGTTGCTAAGCGCATTGCGTTGATGGACAGCACGTCACCAGAGGTCATTACTCAGATTGAAACGATTCTGGAACAGAAGCTATCATCAACTGTGACACAGGATTATACAAATGCAGGCGGCATCGATTCAATCGTACAGATTTTGAACGGTGTCGACCGCGGAACAGAAAGAACAATTTTGGATGCATTGGAAATCCAAGATCCAGAGCTTGCTGAAGATATTAAAAAGCGTATGTTTGTCTTTGAAGATATTGTCAACATTGATAATCGTTCGATTCAACGCATTATTCGTGATGTTGAAAATGCTGATTTGCAGCTTGCACTTAAAGTGTCCAGTGAAGAAGTTCGTGAAGCAATCTTCCGCAATATGTCCAAGCGAATGTCGGAAACGTTCCAGGAAGAAATGGATTTTATGGGCCCAGTACGCTTACGGGATGTAGAAGAAGCTCAGACACGTATCGTTGCTATTATTAGACGACTAGAAGAGTCTGGTGAAATCATCATCGCACGTGGCGGAGGAGATGATATTATTGTCTAATTTGATCAAATCCTCACATGTTATGACGCTAGAGGAACTTAAAAAGTTGCGCTTGAATCATCAATATATGCCACAACAACCAAATCCTTCCCACCTTGATTTCGAGGAGCAGGAAATTGAACAGCCGGATGAGGCGACTATTTCCTTAAAGGAGCAAATTATTGCAGATGCCATGGCTGCAGCTGAAGCCCGCATCAAAGATGCTGCCGATGAATGCGAAAGAATGCTGCAGGAAGCGCAGCAGCAAATTGATGTGTGGTGGCTGGAGAAGCGCAACGAGGATGAAGAGATAAAAGCAAGAGTTGAGCAAGAAGGCTATCAGTCTGGATATCAGCATGGGATAGAAGAGGCAAGAGCAGAGGTCCAAAAGGAATGGGAGCAGAATCTCTCGGAAGCCTCAGTTATTCTGAAGGAAGCTTATCGTACGAGGGAACAGATCATACAGGAAGCAGAGCCTTTCATTATAGAGCTGAGTTGCTCGATCGCCGAGAAGGTTATCGATAAGCAGCTTTCGCTCGAGCCAGCCATGGTGCTGGATATCATTACTCGGACACTTGCACGTCGTAGAGAGCAGGGCGAAATTACATTATGTGTGTCGCCTGCTTCCTTATCCTTCGTTCAGGCCGCACGTGAAGAGCTGAATGCAACCATCGATTCACAGGCCGAGCTGGTTATTATACCAGATACATCTGTAAAGGATCACGGGTGTGTGATTCGCTCTAAGTTTGGTAGTATCGATGCGAGAATCGACACTCAGTTATCTGAAATTAAGCGAGAGTTGCTCGTTATTGCTCATCAAAGCGTAGAAGAAAGAGGTCAGGCCAATGACCAAGCTTAATTTGGAATTGGACAAATATCGGGATCATCTAAAAAACATCGATCCGGTGCGCATAAATGGCAAAGTAACTCAAGTTATTGGATTAACCGTTGAGTCTCAAGGTCCTGATGCCAGTATAGGCGATCTCTGTTATATCTATCCAACTAAATCTTCTAAGCCCCTAAAGGCTGAGGTAGTTGGATTTCGAGAAAATAAAGTAATATTGATGCCGCTGGGTGATCTTCATGCGATAAGTCCTGGCTGTGATGTAGTAGGAACAGGAAAGCCGCTCACCGTACAAGTAGGCTCAGAGCTGCTAGGAAAAGTATTGGATGGTCTAGGCAATCCGCTTGATGGAAGTTATTTGCCGAGTCGCATGCCCAGCTACTCTACACATCACGCACCGAACAATCCATTAGCGCGTCCGCGAGTATTGAATCCTTTGGGGACGGGCGTGAAGGCGATTGACGGATTGCTTACAGTCGGTCGAGGACAGCGTGTCGGGATTTTTGCAGGTTCAGGTGTTGGTAAAAGTACGCTGCTTGGGATGATTGCGCGTAATACTACCGCAGATGTTAACGTCATTGCACTCATTGGAGAACGTGGGCGTGAGGTGCTTGAGTTCATTGAAAAGGATCTTGGGCCAGAGGGATTAGCACGATCGGTTGTTATCGTAGCGACCTCAGACCAGCCTGCTCTTATACGAATGAAAGGCGCAATGATTGCGACTTCTATTGCAGAATATTTTCGAGATCGCGGCTTGAATGTCATGCTGATGATGGATTCCGTGACACGTTATGCCATGGCGATGCGCGAAGTTGGACTAGCGATCGGTGAGCCTCCTGCTACAAGGGGGTATACGCCTTCAGTATTTGCAGCACTTCCAAAGCTGCTGGAACGAGCTGGTACTGGGAAAAAAGGCTCCATAACAGCCTTTTATACCGTGCTAGTGGACGGCGATGATATGAATGAGCCGATCGCAGACGCTGTTCGAGGCATACTTGACGGACATATTGTATTAAGTCGTGCGCTTGCACATAAGGGGCATTATCCAGCGATTGACGTTCTCTCATCTGTAAGTCGCGTCATGAATGAAATTGTAAGTCGAGAGCAATTGGATGCTGCTAATGAGCTTAAACGATTGCTTGCGATTTACAGGGATTCTGAAGACTTGATCAATATCGGCGCCTATCAGCATGGCTCCAATCAAAACATCGATATGGCCATACAATATATTGATATCATTCATTCATTTGCGAAACAAAGAACGAATGAAAAAGTAACATTAGAAGAAGCACAACAGCAACTGATTGCGAATTTTAGTAGGAGTTGATTAGTTCATGGCGGCTTTCAAATACACCTTTCAAAAGATTGTAGATTTGAAGGAAAGCGAGAAAACTCATGCTGAATGGCTGTTGTCTGATGCAGTTGGCGAGCTGAATCGCGAAAAGGAACAGCTAATCGAGCTGAAGAGACAGCAAGAAGAATGGCAAGATAAGCTTGAGCAATCTGTTCTGGAAGCTACACCATTGTCAGAGGTTGTTGTAATTAATCAGTATATCGAATATTTCGCTCAAATGATTAAAAGCAAGCTGCGGGATATTCAGAAGGCTGAACATAAGGTAGCGCTTAGAAGAGATGAACTAGCCTCGAAGATGAAGGAAGAAAAGGTTTGGCATAAGGCTAAGGAGCATGCTTTTACAAAATTCCAAACGAGTATGCTGCTTAAGGAACAAAATGAATTGGACGAGATGGCCACCATCCGTTTTATGTCACCTACCCCATAAGTGATCATCGTGCAAGGGAGTGAATGGATTTGGCAGCCACGGAGGAAGAGAAAGAAGGAAGCAGTTTTGTTGAGAAAGCTGCTTTGATCGCAACACCGGTGTTGTTTGTAATTGTGCTGCTTGGACTATTTCTCAATTTTTCTGGTGTGGATATAAAAAATAAAGCACTTGAAATTGGACAAGGCATCCCTGGTGTTCGCAATATATTGCCTGAACCAAGTACCAGCGCCTTGAGTTCTGATGAACAGATTCGTACGGAGAAGTTCAGTGAACGCATTGTTGAATTGGAAACGCAACTTGCAGCTCTGCAAAATGAGCTTAACGCTGCTACTACCAAAACACTTGAGCAGGAAGAGTTGATTGCGACGCTTCAAGAACAGACCAATTCACCTCAGACTCAAGCTCAGGCAGCTGTGGGCAACTCGCTGACGGATGAGGAATACACAGCACGTATTCAGGAGCTTGCCAGCATGTTCGCGAGAATGACGCCAAGTAAAGCGGCACCGATCGTTCAAAGTATGACCATTGAAGAAATGGCGCTTATTTTTAGTCAGATGCGTGCGGACGACCGTGTACGTATTATGGAAAAAATGACGCCGCAAGTTGCTGCCGATGTAACGCTTCGCTTAAAGGACAGTGAAACAGCAAAGGATATGGAAATTGCAGCATTGCAGGCACAAGTGGATAAGCTTCAGACAGCGGCTGGTTCTGGCACAGCAACGAGTCAAGTAAGCGATGCGGATTTAGCCGCAACGTTTTCATCTATGGAGCCGGCAGCAGCAGCAGACATGTTAATGAAGATGATGGATATTAGCTCAAGCAAAGTGCTTCGCATCCTGAAGGTGACCGGAAGTGCCGCACGCTCTGCGATCTTGGAGGAAATGTCCGCCCTCAATCAAAACACAACAGCGCTGCTTGTAACAAGACTGATGGAAGATTAGTTGTTGCAGGTTTTATGAAAGGAGGTGAAAAAATGGATGTGATGAATCTGTTGACAGGTGGTGCACTCGTTGGCAACCCCGCTCAAATTGCAGCTTCTAACTCAACTGCTGTAGATGGTGCTGCTTTTCAGAAGCAACTGCAGTTCAGTCTGGCGGGCAATGAGCAAGCGGAAGCAGAAAAAGAAGCTAATGCAAGTCAGCTGTTTGCTTTTATTGCTCCTGAATTAACCGGATCTAAAGGCTCTGTATCAGCAGGCCCCATAACTGCTGAACAATTAAATGCACTGCTGGAGAAGCTGTTGGATCAGCTTGAAGAACTGGATCAGCTGGAACTCGGAGGCGAGCATCTGGAAGTGATTGATTCGCTTCTACAGCAAATACAGGCATTGATTGCTGTAATTTCATTAAACAGTGATACATCGAGAATGACAGCTGATGATGCAATTAGCAATACGAATCAAGATGCCAAGATCGAAATGGTTGTTAAGCTTCAAGATCAATTGCTAGTCCTTCAACAAGCTTTGCAGTCTGGAGCAAGCAAGGTATTAAATGGGCAATCAGTAGAACAGCTTGTTGCAGATCAACTGCAGGTTGTACAGGATAAAGTAACGGTCTTGCTGCAAGATGCTAAGATGAAGCAGTCTGCTGCAGTACATAATGACACGCTTGAAGCTACTGAATCAGGAACTACTGCATTTGTCGCAAAGGATCAAAAAGCAGCAGCCTCTGAACAAATCTCTCATTTGCAGCGTTTAAGCCAGGAAGCCTCTTATGCACAGGCGGCTAAACCGACTGCTGGTGCAAATGCTTCAGTAAGCGCACAAACTGCAGGAGAAGACAGCATGGAGCTTTCTGCTTCTGTGTTAACCTCGCAAGCAGATGGCGAGCAGGAAACACAGCCGCAAGTTACCAGCAAAGCAAGCGAAGCAATTACAGCTTCAACTGGAACACAAGCAGACGATATGATCCAGCCCACGACACCGGTAGCGTTGCTGCGAGCTGATCAAGTACGCGACTTGCTTCCGCAGCTTGTTAGAACGGATGGGACTTTGTCCAGCGCTTTCGTATTAGCTGATGAATTTGCCGATACGATGGAGGGATTGATTGTTCATCGTTTTAACGTTTCAGAGCTTAATGGCGTGACAGAAGCTAGATTAATGCTTACGCCAGAAAATTTGGGTCATGTTGATGTGAAAATTTCGATGCAAAACGGTGTTTTGACAGCAATGTTCCAAACCGAAACCGCAATGGCAAAGGATGCTCTTGAAAATCAAATGCTTCAGCTTCGCGCTTCATTGGCAGCACAAGGAATTACTGTTGAAAAAATTGAAGTATCGCATAGCGAATTCGCTTCGCAGCTGAATCAGCAGCAAAAACAAGGATCTCAAGGCAATCATGGCCAGGATGGCAGCTCGAATCGCGGAAACAGAGAAGAGCGATTTGAAGATGAATTAATTCTAAACACGGCAAGTCAGGAGCTTGGCTTTGGACGAGCGGTTAACGAAACGATATAGCTTCTGATAAAGAGAAGAGTGGAGGTGACAAAATGTCGAGTTATTATCCTACTGTTGTATGGCCTAACTACAGTACATCGAATGTACAGAAGGCTGCTACCAAGTCAACGGCACTTGGCAAAGACCAATTTTTGAATCTATTGGTTGCGCAATTGAAAAATCAGGACCCGCTATCTCCAATGGATAATACCCAATATATCGCTCAAATGGCGCAGTTCTCCTCAGTTGAGCAATTAATGAATATGTCAGAAGAAATTTCAATGCTGCGATTAAACATGGGAACAGCATCTAGTCTAATCGGGAAAACAGTCACATGGAACGAGTATGACTCCGCAGGGAAAGTTGTTCAGAAAAGCGGAATTGTGGATTCTATTATTTCACAGGATGGACATTTGTTCGTTGAAGTTGGCGGCAATAAGGTTGGCCTCGATTACATTGGGCAAATTTCAGTGACAGCTCCAGCTGACAATTCACCTGATGTGGGCGACGATGACAATGAGCAATCGGATGGTAGTGAATCATCTCCTGGTGAAGAGGTGAATCAGGATGAATGATGGCATTAAAATTGGACAGCTTTACCCGATGCAAGTAAACCCGAATGCATTCAAGCGTAGCACTCCAGGCGTTCATAACCAATCAGCAGCTGGCAAAAATAGCTTCTCGGATGCATTAGATCGCGAGCTACTAAAATTCAGTCATCACGCAGAGGTAAGAATGGCGCAAAGAGGCATTACCTTGCCGCAGGAAAGCATTCATCAAATTAGTGAAGCAGTTGATTCAGCAGCACAAAAGGGAGCGAAAGATTCCTTGATCGTGCTCGGAGATATTGCCATGATTGTCAACGTTCCAACGAGAACCGTTGTAACTGCGCTTGACGGCGGACAAATGCAAAGTAATGTGTTTACAAAAATTGACAGTGCAATCATTTTGAAATAGGCTGGACCTAACAGGAGGCCTACTGCTGCTGACCGACTGATGCAGCAAGAGATTGTAATTATTAGGAGGATGAATCATGCTAAGATCAATGTATTCTGGAGTTTCTGGTATGAAAGGATTTCAAGTCAAACTTGATGTAATTGGTAATAACATTGCCAATGTTAACACAATCGGCTTTAAGTCTGGCCGAGTCATGTTCTCGGACATTCTTAGCCAAACGATTAGTGGTGTTACAGCTCCTGAAGAGGGTGTTAGCGGTGGTGTGAATGCTAAGCAAGTAGGTCTTGGTGTTAATATTTCCTCTATTGATACAGTGCATACGGCTGGTAGTGCAATGTCTACAAATGAACCAACAGACTTACGTATCAATGGTGACGGGTTTTTCGTTCTATCTGCTGGGGATGGTGCGGAGCTTGTTCTATCGCGTGCTGGTAACTTTAGGATCGATGCGAACCGTCAGCTAGTGAATGGCGATGGACTATTCGTGCTCGACGTAGGTGAGGCTCCAATCGTGATAGATGAGGAGATTACAGGATTCAGTATCTCTCAAGACGGTATGATTATAGGTGTAACCGCTGATGGACCAGTAGAGGTTGCGCAAATCGGGGTTGCCCGTGTCGTAAACCCAGCCGGTCTTGAAAAGCTTGGTGGTAACCTTTACCGTATGACTGTCAATGCCAATCCAGATGGAGAAATTGAAATTTTGGCGCCAAATGATCCTGAGACAGGAACTGGCGGCATTATTGCCGGGCAGCTTGAAATGTCCAATGTTGATCTTACAAGTGAATTTACTGAAATGATTGTTGCGCAGCGTGGATTCCAGGCAAACTCAAGAATCATTACAACTTCTGATGAAGTTCTGCAGGAAGTTGTAAACCTGAAACGATAAGTAAAATAGGGTAGCAGGGAGATCGCTATGATCTCCCTCTAAATTAGGAGGGTGCATATGATTACTGTAACGCGTTTGAATGGACAGTCTGTTACAATTAACGCGCTGCTAATAGAATTGGTAGAAGAAGCAGCTGATACGGTCATTACGCTTACAACAGGTAATAAACTTGTAGTAAAAGAAACAACTGCAGAAATCGTTGCGCTAAATCAGCAATATCTTCGAACAATAGGCCTAGTTGCTGCGGCCCAAAAGAGTGAATAGTTAAAGGAGCCTTCGCGATGAAAAAGATGCTGCCATGGTTGATTACAATTTTGCTCTCTATTGCACTCATTGCTGTAGTAGGGGTGGTTGCGTACAAAACATTATTTGACGATGAGAACTCAGCTGCTGCTGAAAACAAACCGGTCGAGGTCGAAGTACTAAGCGCCGACAAGCGTGTTGAAGTAACCTCCACATTGACGGAATTCCGTAGAAACTTGAAGGATACTAAAGATCTTGTAATTATTAACTTCGCCTTTCAATTAGATAGTAAGAAGGCAAAAGAAAGCTTTGATAAAATTTTAGAAATTGAAATAAAACCTATTATTAGCCGTACTCTTGCTGACATGACTGCAGAGGAGTTAAATGGCTCAGCAGGTGAAGATCAGCTTGAAGCCAAGCTGTTGAACTTAATTAATCCGATTTTGCCTACTGGAAAGCTTGTAAAAGTTGAGATTACTGATTTTATGATTACAAGAATTTAGCTTCTAGCGAATTCCTCTAAGGAGGTGAGAGACATGGTAGATGTATTATCTCAAAATGAGATTGATGCGCTGCTTGCAGCGTTGTCATCGGGTGAGATGGATGCAGAAGATTTGAAAAAAGAGGAAACTACGAAAAAAATAAGCGTCTATGACTTTAAACGTGCTGTGCGCTTTTCCAAAGATCATATTCGCAGCTTGACTAGAATCCATGAAAATTTTGCGCGTTATTTAACAACTTATTTTTCTGCGCAGCTTCGAACGTTTGTACAAATCAACGTCGTTGACGTAGAGCAATTGCCTTATGATGAGTTTATTCGTTCAATTCCGAAAATGACGATTCTTAATATCTTTGAAGCAGAGCCTCTCGAAGGACGTATGGTGCTAGAAGTTAATCCAAACGTTGCTTATGCCATGTTGGATCGCTTGCTTGGTGGTCCAGGGACCGCGCCTTCGAAGATGAATGCTCTTACTGAAATTGAAACAATCGTAATGGAAAAAGTATTTGCCAGAGCATTCGATAGTTTGCAGGAAGCGTGGAAAACGGTCATCGATATTACGCCTAAGCTTGAAGGGCTGGAGACTAATCCGCAATTTATGCAAATTGTATCTCCAAATGAAACGATTGCGTTAATTTCTTTTAGTACAAAAATCGGGGATACAACTGGGATGATTAACTTATGTATACCTCATGTTGTACTAGAACCAATTATGCCAAGACTGTCTGTACATCATTGGTTTGTTTCTCAAAAGAAAGAGCGCATACCAGAGGAAGTTGAAATTCTTGAGCATCGTGTGAAAAAGACAAAGCTTCCGATAATTGCAGAGCTAGGTGAAGCAACTATTACCATTCAAGAATTTTTAGGCCTGGCTCAAGGTGATGTATTGACGCTAAACAAATCAGTAGATGAAGGACTTAAGATAAAAGTAGGGGAAAAACTTAAATTTATTGGAAGTCCAGGATCAATTAGAGATCGTGTTGCGATCCAAATTGATGAGATTGTAAACGAAGGAGCGGAAGAAGACTATGACGAGTAAAGATTATTTGTCTCAAGAGGAAATCGATGCATTGCTTCGTCAATCCTCCGGTGACCCTGAGCCTAGTGATTCAGCTCCGGCTGAAGAAGAAACCGAGGTGCTGGAAGACTATTTGTCAATAATGGAACAGGATGCACTGGGAGAAATAGGTAATATTACATTCGGAAGCGCAGCGACTGCTCTGTCAACATTGCTAGGCAAAAAAGTAGACATCACAACACCTTCCGTATCCTTAGTCAGAAAAAGCGAGCTTGGCGATGTGTTTCCGAAGCCGCATGTAGCGGTTAGCGTTGAGTACGTGGACGGGTTTGAAGGCATCAATTCTCTTGTTATCCGTACGAAGGATGCTCAGGTTATCGCTGACCTTATGTTGGGTGGAGAAGGGCAAATAACGGAACAAGAATTGAACGAGATTCATATTTCGGCAGTTCAAGAAGCGATGAATCAAATGATGGGTTCTTCAGCAACGTCAATGTCTACGATTTTTAACCGTCTAGTAAACATCTCTCCTCCTGGAATAAATATTTTAGATGTGACTAGTGGTGACGGTGTTGATCATCTTCCTCCTGAAGATGTCATGATAAAAATTTCATTCCATCTACGAATCGGAGATTTAATTGATTCTACCATTATGCAGCTGCTTCCAATTTCATTTGCAAGACAAATGGTAGCAACCTTAATGGGAACAGACACTGAGCCTTTAGCACCAGCTGCTGTCGAAGCTCCACCAGCACCCGCGGCACCAGCGCCACAAGCTGCACCGCCTGTAGCACCAGCTGTACAACCGCAGTACGAAGCACCGCAGCAACCAGCTGCACAACAGCCGTTTGCACAGCAACAGCCTGCTCCGCAACACTATGCACCACAGCAGGATGCATACGCGCAACCAATGATGAATACTGAGATGCCGAATCAAGCGATGGGGATGAATCGCAATGTAAATGTTCAACCCGTGCAGTTCGCTTCGTTCAATCCAGGACCATATACCCAAACAGATGGGACAAATCTAAATTTACTACTCGACATACCCTTAAAGGTCACTGTAGAATTAGGAAGGACCCAAAAGCAAATCAAAGACATACTAGAGCTTTCGCAAGGCTCTATCATTGAGTTAGATAAGCTGGCAGGTGAACCGGTAGATATTCTTGTCAATAACAAGCTTATTGCCAAAGGTGAGGTTGTCGTTATTGATGAGAACTTTGGTGTTCGTGTTACAGATATCGTAAGTCAATGGGACAGAATTCAAAAACTACAATAAAGCAATTCTAGGAGGAAGAAAAATGGCTAATCGTATTCTAATTGTTGATGATGCTGCATTTATGCGAATGATGATTCGAGATATTTTAAGCAAGAACGGCTATGAGGTAGTAGGAGAGGCACCAGATGGAGCACAAGCGGTTGAAAAGTTTAAAGAACTAAAGCCAGACCTTATAACGATGGATATTACGATGCCAGAAATGGATGGTATTTCAGCATTGAAAGAAATCCGTAAAATCGATCCAAACGCGAAAGTAATCATGTGTTCTGCGATGGGGCAGCAAGCAATGGTAATTGATGCGATTCAAGCAGGAGCAAAAGACTTTATTGTTAAGCCTTTCCAGGCGGACCGTGTTATTGAAGCAATTAAGAAAACGTTAGGTTAGTGAGAAGGCTGATGATGCGAACATTAGCTCTAAAAATCGCAAGTAGTAGTAGTTTATTAATTTCACTTCCAGGCATCGCTGTTGCTGCATCCAGTAACAGCGGTCAGGCAAGTGATCTTTCTATCGATGGGTCTCCAGGAATACAAACGAATCTTGTTTTTGATGTAATAAAAGTTTTTGTTGCATTAGCAGTTGTGATTGCGTTGTTATTAGTAACGATAAAATGGCTGTCCAAACGGAATCGTGCGTGGGGTAATCAGCGCGGGATGCGTTCGCTTGGTGGAATTAGCTTAGGTCAAAGCAGTTCGATGCAGGTCATAGAAGTTGCTGATCGGATTTATTTTGTTGGAGTTGGGGATACGGTAACCTTGCTTGACAAGGAAGAGAATCCGGAAAAAGTTTCACAGATCATTGCTTCTCTTGAACTGAGTGAGCAGTCAAATATGAGTTTTGCTACATTAAAGGACTTTTTGTCATCTCGTAAAAAGCGAAATGATCAGCATGCTGCTGAAACTGAAGCTGACGGAATGTGGAATGAACCTCGTACATTTGAAGATTTGCTGCAAACAAAGCTGGATAAACAAGCTGAGCGAAAGCAAGAGCTTGAGTCCTTGTTAAAAGATAATAAATAATGAATGGTTGATGGACAATGAAAAAAAAGTGGATGCTTATCGTACCATTTCTTTTAGTGATGCTTCTCGTAATGGTACCATACGCTCACGCTGAACCGCTTCCTGATATCTCCATTAACATTGGCAATGAAGATGGTGGGGCTTCAGGTACAAGCACACTATCGATATTATTGCTTATTACAGTACTTAGTGTTGCACCAGCGATTTTGGTGCTTATGACGAGTTTCACTCGAATTGTCATTGTACTGGGCTTTGTCAAAACATCAATGGGTACGAATACCATTCCACCAGCACAAGTGCTAGTTGGACTAGCGATGTTTTTAACTTTCTTTATTATGGCGCCGACGTTTAGTGAAATTAATCAAACTGCGCTTCAGCCATATATTCAAGGAGAGATCACACAAGAGGAAGCCTTTGAAGAAGCGTCGAAGCCGATCAAGAAGTTTATGTTTAACCATACGCGTGAAAAGGACTTGCTTCTGTTCATGAACTACACAGGAGAAGAAAGACCTGCTTCGTATGAAGATATACCGATAACGACGCTAATTCCAGCCTTTGCAATAAGTGAATTGAAAACGGCATTTCAAATGGGTTTCATGATTTTTATCCCGTTTTTAATTATCGATATGATTGTTGCAAGTACTTTAATGGCAATGGGAATGATGATGCTTCCGCCAATTATGATCTCACTACCGTTTAAAATATTGTTGTTCATACTTGTGGATGGCTGGTATCTCATTGTGCGATCGTTACTACTAAGCTTTAACCCTTAAAGCTAGTTCAGGAGGGGAAAACATTGAGTGCAGATTTCATAATCGGGATGGCCGGACAAGCTGTTTTTACCGTCCTAAAGGCGGCAGCGCCTATGCTTGTGCTTGCACTGGTGACAGGTTTAGTAGTGAGTGTGTTCCAGGCGACAACCCAAATTCAAGAGCAGACGCTTGCGTTTGTTCCAAAAATCGTAGCAGTATTGCTGGCTGTTATTATTTTTGGGCCATGGATTCTTAATACGGTTGTTGACTTCACGTATACGATATTCAGTAATTTGCATCAATATATCGGTTAGGCTGTGAATTCGATGACAACAGATGTATTTTTAGAAGCACTTCCTATTTTTTTGCTCATATTTTGTCGAGTAACAGCTTTTTTCGTCGTAGCACCGATATTCAACCACAGCAATGTTCCGGCGATGTTTAAGATTGGACTCGGCTTTTTTATTTCCTTGCTTATTTTTTCGATGCATGGAACCAATCAAGCGCTAATCATGGATGCACAATATATGCTGCTTATTATTAGAGAAGTATTAATTGGAATCATGTTCGGCTTTGTTGTGTATTTGTTTTTCGCTACAATGCAAACGGCTGGTGGTCTTATTGATATGCAAATTGGATTCGCGATGGCAAATATCGTAGACCCAGTATCCGGTGTATCCATTCCTTTGCTAGGTAATTTCAAATACTTGCTTATGCTCGTCGTATTTCTTATGATGAACGGTCATCATTTCCTGCTTATCGGTTTGATGGATAGCTATTTGTATATGCCGATTGAAAATGAATGGTTTTCAAGAATGGCAGATGGAAGTCTAGCCCAATTTATAACCAATGCAGTCATATCCAGTCTAGTAATCGGGATACAGGTAGCATTACCGATGGTTGTAGCGATGTTTATTACGGACGTAGGACTCGGTTTTCTAGCTAAAACAGCACCTCAATTCAACGTTTTCGTTATTGGGTTTCCAGTAAAAATTATGCTTGGCTTATTTTTACTAGTGCTGTTGATGCCAGGAATGGCAATCATTTTTGAGAAGATCTTCTCTGTTATGTTTAATACGCTGGAGCAAATGCTCGGCGTCGTGCAAGGTCCGCCTGCATAGAATGGAGGCAAATGTGTGCATAAGTATCGTTTAGTTGTCGATCTGCAGCTGTTCAATCAAGAGAAAACTGAAAAAGCGACACCGAAAAAAAAGCAGGAATCTAGGAATAAAGGACAAGTCGCAAAGTCGCAGGAGCTTCCAGCTGCCCTGATTCTAATGCTATCCTTTGCATCCTTCCTGTTGCTTGGTGATTATTACAAAACTCATTTTAATAGTCTATTTACAGATATTTTTGAAAATTGGCTTACAATGGAAGTGACAATTACAAATTTAGGTGACTTTTTCATTAATGTCATGCTGCAATGCCTGCTTGTTATTGCGCCGATAATGGCCATCGTCGTTATCACTGGGATTGTTGGAAATGTGGCGCAGTTTGGATTTCTCTTAACGAATGAAACATTAAAGGTTCAGTTGAAAAAACTGAATCCAATTGAAGGATTTAAGCGCATTTTTTCGATGCGAAGCCTGGTTGAATTTTTGAAAAGCCTGTTAAAGGTAACGATTATTGCAGTTGTCGTTTATACCCTTATAAAGGGAGAATGGCAGACGATAACGAGTCTTGGACTTCAGTCTATTGAAGCAGGTGTAGCGTATTTGGCTTCACTTGTTATACGTATGGGGATAACGACTGCGGCAATTTTGCTTGTACTGGCTGTATTTGATTTTATTTATCAAAAATATGAGCACGCAAAAAGCATTCGAATGTCAAAGCAGGATATTAAAGACGAACATAAAAAAACCGAAGGTGATCCGTTAATTAAACGGAAAATTCGTGAAAAGCAGCTAAGAATGGCAATATCTCGCATGATGCAGGAAGTTCCTAATGCAGACGTCGTTATAACGAACCCGACACATTTTGCCGTCGCCTTGAAATACGATGCTACCAATATGGAGGCACCGATAGTAGTGGCGAAAGGGATGGACCATCTTGCATTGCGAATTAAAGAGGTTGCCAAAGAGCATGATGTCATAACTATGGAAAATAAGCCGCTGGCACGTGCGCTGTACAGTCAAGCCGAAATCGGTGATTCGATACCTGCTGATTTATTCCAGGCTGTAGCAGAGGTGCTGGCCTATGTATATAAGATTAAAGGTAGAAAGCATGCTAAAAAATAAGTGAGGGAGGGAACATCATGAAATTAAAAGAGCTTATTATCACATGTGGAATTATCGGTATTATTCTCATGATGATTGTACCGCTCCCTATTCTATTAATTGACTTTCTTCTGATCATTAATATTACGGTAGCAATCACCATACTACTTGTTGCAATGAATACGAAGTCGGCCCTTGATTTTTCGATTTTTCCCGCAATTCTTCTAGTAACGACTATTTTCCGCTTGGCGCTTAGTATTTCAACAACAAGAATGATCTTGACACATGCCACAGGTGGAGAGGTTATTGAAACCTTTGGTAAATGGGTTGGCGGCGGTGAAGTTGTAATAGGTTTCATCGTATTCTTAATTTTGGTTGTTGTTCAGTTCATTGTTATTACAAAAGGTTCTGAGCGTGTGGCAGAGGTTGCTGCTCGCTTTACACTCGATGCAATGCCTGGTAAGCAAATGAGTATTGACGCTGACTTGAACTCTGGTCTAATCAATGAACAAGAGGCGAAGGATCGCCGTTCTGCGATTGAGCGTGAAGCTGATTTCTACGGTGCAATGGATGGTGCGAGTAAATTCGTAAAAGGTGATGCCATCGCAACGATTATTATGATGATCATCAACCTAATCGGTGGTTTTATTATCGGTATGGTGAATTGGGATCTTTCATTTACAGAATCACTTGCAACCTTCACCATTTTAACGATTGGTGACGGACTTGTTGCCCAAATTCCTGCCTTACTTATTTCTACTGCAGCGGGTCTAATTGTGACACGTTCAGCATCAGAAGGGAATTTGGCGGATGATATTACAGGTCAGCTATTCAAATACCCTAAGCTGCTTTATGTTGCTGCTGGCACGATCGCCCTGTTGGGTCTAACACCAATTGGCCCATTGCGTACATGGCCGTTCGCCATAGCGCTGGCCGTCGGAGCATACCTGCTTAGTCGATCTCAGCTCAAAAAAGCAGAGCAGGACGAGCTGCTTGTTGAAGAACAGCAAATTGAAGAGGTTCGAAGTCCTGAAAGTGTCATAAGCCTGCTACAAGTCGATCCGATTGAATTTGAGTTTGGTTATGGCTTAATCCCGCTTGCTGATACACAGCAGGGAGGAGATTTGCTGGATCGAATTATTATGATAAGACGCCAATGTGCGCTTGAGCTTGGATTAGTTGTTCCAGTTATTCGGATTCGAGACAATATTCAGCTTAAACCGAATGAATATGTAATCAAAATCAAAGGCAATACCGTTGCACGTGGTGAATTGTTATTGAATCATTATTTGGCCATGAGTCCAGGGTTTGACGATGATTCCATCCATGGTATTGAGACAACGGAGCCAGCATTTGGTTTACCTGCAATCTGGATTGATGAAATGACGAAAGAACGTGCTGAGCTTTCCGGCTATACGGTTGTCGATCCGCCTTCTGTAGTAGCGACGCATTTAACGGAAATTGTAAAACGTCATGCTCATGAATTGATTGGTCGTCAAGAAACGAAAGCGTTGATCGAAAATGTGAAAACGAACTATCCAGCGTTGGTTGATGATTTGATTCCAGGAGTTATGTCTGTTGGCGATATACAGAAGATATTGACAAAGTTGCTTCAGGAAAAGGTTTCGATTCGCGATCTCGTAACGATCTTCGAAACACTGGCCGATCACGGACAGTACACGAAGGACACCGATATATTAACCGAGTATGTAAGACAAGCTTTATCGAGACAAATTACGCATCAATATGCGCCTGATGGACAATCACTAAGAGTCATTACACTTGGCGCGCAGTTGGAAAAGAAAATAATTGATTCCGTTCAGCAAAGCGATCAAGGCAGCTATGTATCACTTGATCCTGTTTCATCACAGCAAATTTATCAGCGTCTGACCGAACAAGTGAATCGTCTGCTGCAATCTGGTCAGCAGCCGATCGTGCTTGCTTCGCCAACCATTCGCATGTACTTAAGACAGATTGTTGCGCGTACGATGCAGGATTTACCGATTTTATCCTATAGCGAGCTAGAGCCTAATATCGAAGTACAAAGTGTTGGGGTGGTTAATCTGTGAGAGTGAAAAGATATGTCGTAGATGCGTTGTCAGATGCAGTCCCTCTAATTAGAAATGAATTAGGCAAAGATGCGATTATCCTTGAGTCTAAGGAAGTTAAAATTGGCGGTTTCATGGGGATGTTTCGCAAACGTAAACTTGAAGTGCTTGCTGCGGTAGAGCCTCAACCCGAAAAGCAGGGAAATAAAGGTGCTTCGAAAAAGCTGGACGCTGAGCAGGTGGATCTTGTAATTGAGCAAATTCTAAAAGCATCCAAAAAGTCGAAGCCAGAGGAAGCAGGTGCTGCAGCAGCAGTAACAGCCTCGACTCGTACGTCAACTGCTGCAAACGGACAGATCAAGGAGCTGGATCATCCGAATGCATCATTTGCTTCAAGATTATACAGTGTTGGAGCAACGCAAGCACAATCTCAAAGTACTGCAAAGCAGGATATTCAGGAGGAAAAGCTTCCTGCTCCATCAAGCAAGGTGCTTGCTTATAACGAAGAAGTGCTGCAAGCTTCAAAGCCAATGTCCTCCACAGAGCAATTTATCGTGAATGAGCTGAAAAACTTGCGACAAGAAATGGTACGATTGGCTCAAAAGGGAGGTCAGCATGAAACGCTGCCTTCGGAAGCGATTTTGGCACTTCAAGCAAGATTAGAGGAACAAGAGCTTGACAAGCAATGGGTTGAGATGCTGTCTGAAGCATTAATCCAGGAGGAAATCGAACGAGGTGAGCAACTCGATATTGAATCGGTCTGGAGTAAGTCTAAGGAACGATTGCTAGAATGGCTTACGCCGTATCAGCACGGGGTCGTTTCAGCAAATACGCATACGGTACAGTTTGTTGGTCCTACGGGCGTAGGGAAAACAACTACCATTGCCAAGCTGGCTGCTAACTTTTCAATTAAGGAAGGAAAAAAGCTAGGCTTGATTACAGCTGATACATATCGTATCGCAGCAGTTGAGCAGCTTCGCACCTATGCCAATATTCTTAATATTCCGCTCGAGGTCGTGTTTTCGCCACTAGAGCTGGAAAGAGCATTAACTTCATTAGAGCATACTGAATTGATTTTAATGGACACAGCTGGTCGGAATTTCAAAAGTGATCTTCATGTCTCAGAGGTTAACAGCTTGCTTCCTCAACAAGAGCAAAGCGAGTCTGTACTTGTTTTAAGCTTGACGAGCAGAACTGCAGATATGAGAATCATTGCTGAAAAATTCAGCAAGTATGGCATTAGAAAAGTGGTCTTTACAAAACTCGATGAGACGTCGGTGTATGGAGCGATTTTTAATATGGTATTGATGTTTGGACTAACGCCGCTATTCATTACAAGTGGTCAAAATGTACCAGATGATATATCGCCTTTCCATACAGAGAAATATATTGAGCTGTTGTTAGGAGAACCACCTCATGAATGATCAAGCAGAGGCATTACGGCAATTAGTAAAGCAGCAGTCAGACCAGCACTATCAGGAAAAAACAAAATTCATTTCCGTTACGAGCGGTAAGGGTGGAGTAGGTAAATCGAACTTCAGCCTGAATTTTAGCCTAGCCATGCAGCGTCTTGGCAAGCGAGTTCTTGTCATAGATGCAGATATTGGGATGGCTAATATAGACGTTCTTATGGGGACGAGCTCACGCTATAATCTGTACCATTTGGTGAAAAACGAAAAAACGATATGGGATATTATTAGTGTAGGTCCAGAAGGATTGCATTATATTGCAGGGGGCTCAGGCCTCCTTGATCTTATACGATTATCTGATGAAGAAGTAGCCCGATTCGGCACAGAAATCTTAAAGCTTCAAGGGCAGTATGATTATATCATTTTTGATACCGGTGCAGGGTTGTCGAAGGAAACAGCCCAGTTCATTACAGCATCAGATGAAACAATCGTCGTTACGACGCCAGAGCCGACATCCATTACAGATGCATATGCTCTAATTAAAATGGTAAATTCGATAGATGAAACTGTACAATTTAAAATTGTAGTTAACCGTTCAAGCGATCGTGCAGAAGGTGAGCGGACTGCAACCAATATGGCAAGTGTAACGAAGCGCTTTTTGAACATCGAGCTGCCAGCAATCGGTTATATTTATGATGACCCTCATGTTTCAAAAGCCGTTAAAAAACAAGTGCCTTTAATGATTCTATTTCCTGAGAGCAATGCTGCTCGCGCGATCAATCAGATTGCGATGGAATATCTTAATATGCCTCAAAGCTCTTCCACTGGAATTAAAGGGTTTTTACATAAATTATTGAAGCGATCAAGATAATCCTGTGATTGGAGGATATAATATGGAGCCATATCGTGTTTTGGTTGTGGACGACTCAGCCTTTATGAGAAAAATCATTTCTGATTTGATTGAGAAAGATCCACAGTTTACTGTTGTCGCAACAGCAGTCAATGGGATCGAGGCCATCACGAGCGTTGAACAAACCAAGCCTGATGTCATAACATTGGATCTCGAAATGCCTCTAATGAATGGTATCGATGCCCTTCAGCATATTTTGAAAAAGCATAAGATTCCGATAATTATGCTCTCAGGAATAAGTGAGGCCAACACAAGAGATACGATAAAAGCGCTGCAGTTTGGCGCGTTTGACTTTATACGCAAGCCGACTGGTGTAGGAGCAAAGGCGCAGGATATACATGTCGTAAGCGAAATGCTGCTTGAAAAGCTTAAAATTGCAATGCTGACACGTAAACGAACATCTATTACTAGGCCTATTGCACCAGCTACTAGATTTGAAAATAAAAAACAAGATATTTCAACAGAAAATGCGCCAAATCTCCTAAAAAATGATAAAATTAAAAGTAAAACGATTACATCAAAAAAATCAGCCGCTTCGAATAAAGCAAACGAAAGCAAGCTTGACCACTTATCAGCAGCTTTACCTAAGAAACAAGCTAAGGAGGAAGCTGAACAGAAATCAACAGTTGTTGATTCTTCAATAAAGCCAAAGCCTAAGCAAAAGGCAGTAGAGTTAAAGCCGAAAGCAAATACAGGGAGTATATCCTCAATCATTGCAATTGGAACGTCTACTGGCGGTCCGAGAGCATTGCATGAGGTGATTAGTCATTTACCAGCTAATTTAGCCGCGCCGGTAGTTATTGTTCAGCACATGCCTCCAAGGTTTACAAAATCACTTGCTCAGCGTCTGGATTCGTTCAGTGAGCTGGATGTTTGTGAAGCAGAGGATGGCATGAAGCTGCAAAATGGTAGAGCGTATGTAGCGCCTGGCGGCTATCATATGAAGGTTTCACGCCAGCAGGATCAATATGTTATTTCGTTAAGCAGTGAGCCTCCTCGCAGCGGTCATCGACCATCAGTAGACATGCTATATGAATCACTACTAGATTTCCAGGAGCTTGAACGATACATCGTTTTAATGACAGGGATGGGAAGCGATGGGGCACAAGGGATGAAGAAACTGGCTGACCAAGGCGTAGCTGCAACCATTGCCGAAGCAGAAGAAAGCTGTGTCGTTTATGGCATGCCAAGATCAGCTATTGAGCTGGGCGCAGCTAGCAAGGTGCTCCCTCTGTCACACATTGCACCTGAATTAATGAAAATCATGTCGAGAGTTTAAAGCAGTACATACTTATAGGAGGTGTCATGTTATGGATATGAATGCTTATTTATCAATGTTTATTGACGAATCAAATGATCACCTGCAGGCGTTGAATGATAATCTTATGAGACTAGAAAGCGCACCTGAAGACATTTCTATCGTGCAGGATATTTTTAGATCTGCTCATACACTTAAAGGTATGTCTGCAACGATGGGGTTTGAAGACCTAGCTTCCCTTACGCACGAAATGGAAAATGTACTGGATCTAGTGCGCAACGACAAGCTGAAAATGGATAGCTTTATATTCGATACGCTATTCCAGGGCTTGGATGCGCTGGAATCAATGGTAGAAGATGTTATTCAAGGCGGTACAGGCAAGGCGGACGTATCCCATATCGTTGCTAATCTCGTTAGCATCGTCAAGGGCGAACATAAAAATGGAGCCCCAGCTACAGGTACAGCGACAGCGGGAACCTCCACAGCTTCAGGTAACAGTGGTGGCTTGCTGGATGAGTTTCAGTCCTCTGTATTAAAGCAATCGATTGAAAGTGGACATCAAGTGCTGTATATCAAGGTTACGCTTACCGAGTCTTGTGTTCTTAAAGCGGCACGCTCCTATATGGTATTTGATGTGTTGGAAAATACAGGCGAGGTTATTAAATCAGAGCCACCCGTTGAAGATTTGGAGCAGGAAAAGTTTGACCGCTCCTTTACAGTGTTTACGATTAGCACGGTCAGTGCAGATGAGCTTGCTGCGAAAATTAATAGTATCTCAGAAATTGAAACGGTTGAGGTGCTGCCGCTTGATGCGGAATCACTAGCTACGCTATCCAGTGGAGGCAATCAAGCAGCAGCGGCTGCAGAGGCTCCAGCACCTGCGAAAGTAGAGGCATCTGCTGAATCAGAATCGAACACACAGGGTGAGCAAAGAAAGGCTCCTGCTAAGAACGGCGCTCCAGTTGCAAACCGTACGATCCGTGTAGATATTGATCGTTTGGATTCATTGATGAATTTATTTAGCGAAATGCTGATTGATCGTGTTCGTTTGGAACAACTGGCAAGTGAAGTGAAGCGTCAAGACTTGATTGAGACGGTAGAACATATGGCCCGGGTCAGCTCGGACCTGCAAAATATTGTTCTAAAGCTCCGCATGGTGCCAGTGGATACAGTATTCAACCGCTTCCCGCGTATGGTGCGTGATCTAGCCAAGTCGTTGGATAAAAAAATAGAACTAATTATCACGGGAGCAGATACTGAGCTTGACCGAACGGTAATCGATGAAATCGGCGATCCACTTGTGCATTTGCTGCGCAACTCTGTGGACCACGGGATTGAAACGGTAGGCGAACGTATTGCTGCCGGCAAGCCAGAGGTAGGTACAGTTCACTTGCGAGCATTCCATAGCGGCAACCATGTATTTATTGAGGTTGAAGAAGATGGCAAAGGCATTAATGCCAAAAAAGTGCTGGAAAAAGCGATTAGCAAAGGCATCGTTACGCCAGAAGAGGCTAACAAGCTATCGAACGATGAGATTAGCAATCTTATTTTCGCTCCAGGCTTCAGTACAGCTGATGTCATTTCCGATATTTCGGGTCGAGGTGTTGGTCTCGATGTTGTTCGTACTAAAATCACATCGCTTGGCGGTAATGTTTCCGTAACGTCGGCTGAGGGTAAAGGAACGAAGTTTTCTGTTCAGCTTCCGCTAACGCTATCTATTATATCTGCTATGCTGATTAAGCTGGGTGATGAAAAGTTTGCGGTACCATTGTCTTCGATTGTGGAAACAGCGATTATTCAACGCTCCAGCATCTTGACAGTTCACGGAAATCGGATGATTAAATTTAGAAATGCAGTAATTCCAGTAATTTCGCTATCTGATTTATTTGAATCTCCGAATTATAGTGAGGCAAATGAAGAAGAGCACGAAATTATTGTTATTCATAAAGGCGATAAATGGGCAGCTGTCATTATCGATGAATTTATTGGTCAAAGCGAAATCGTCTTGAAATCACTAGGCAAGTATTTAACGAATATATCTGGTATTTCAGGTGCAACTATTTTAGGTGACGGTCAGGTAGCACTAATTATTGATCCAAATGCTTTAATCAAATAAGGAGGGATTACTATGAGTGAAGAATTGAAAGTTATTGTTTTTGGTCTTGCAAATGAAGAATATGGCATCGAGGTTGACAAAGTACGCACGATAGAACGCATGATGCCAATTACACGCGTCCCTAAAACGCCTTCCTTTATTAAAGGTGTGATCAATCTTCGTGGAATTGTTGTTCCCGTTCTTAACCTGAGCGGACGCTTTAATCTACCTGAAACAGAAGAAACAGAGCACACTAGAATTATTGTAGTGTCAGTGAACGAAATGGAAGTTGGTTTTATTGTGGATTCCGCTAATGATGTTATTGATCTGGATCGAGACATCATTGACACACCACCAGAAATTGTTGGAGGCATTCAAGCAAAATACTTAGATGGAATTGCTAAAATTGGTGAAGATCGCTTGTTGATTATGCTAAACCTATCTGAAGTACTTAATTTATCAGAAATCGTGCAGCTAGAGCAGTTAGAGGTGTAAACATTGGCGAACTTTAACCGGTTTAAGGCTTTTGAGATAGATGTGTTAAAGGAAGTAGGAAACATCGGAGCAGGTAATGCGGCAACCGCATTATCTACACTTCTCAATAAGCCGATCGATATGTCAGTGCCTAGCGTAAGGCTGCTTCCCTTTGAGGAAGTGGCCGAACGGGTAGGAGGATCGGAACAAATCGTCATTGCAGTATTTCTCCGTGTCGAAGGGGATGCACCGGGCAATATGTTCTTCATTATGCAGGAGCATTACGCTCTGCAGTTAATGAAGCAGCTTCTGCCAAATGAGCATTTAGATGATGGCACATATTCTGAGTTGGAAATGTCGACCTTGTGTGAAATTGGAAATATTTTGGCAGGCTCTTATTTGTCTTCGCTAGCAGATTTTACGAAGCTGCAGCTGCAGCCTTCCGTTCCAGTTGTCGCTCAGGATATGGCAGGTGCGATTTTAAGCTTTGGATTAATGCAGTATGGAGAGATGGGCGACTCGGCACTCCTTATTGAAACTAGCTTTCTTGAGGACTACCAAAATGCTTTGGAAGGACATTTCTTTCTTATTCCTGATCCAAACTCTTTTGAAACCATTTTCCGTGCATTAGGAGTAGGATTGGAATGATTAGTGAAAAGCTAGTAAAGGTTGGGATGGCCGACCTGAATACTGCCAGCAATGGTGAATTTCTTAAAACAACGGGACTGGGCTCATGCGTCGGTATAACGTTGTTTGATCCGGAGAAACGTATTGCTGGCATGGCTCATGTTATGCTTCCATCATCTAGCATAGCAAGAGAAACTCCTATTAATGTAGCAAAATATGCGGATACAGCTATTCCAGAGCTTATAAAGCGTATGTTGGCTCTCGGGGCAGTTACGTCAAAATTGCAAGCAAAAATGGCAGGCGGCTCTCAAATGTTCTCTTTGCCTGGTCATACCGATTCACTGCGTATTGGACCAAGAAATGTGGAATCCTGCGCATTGATGCTTGAGGAGTATCGCATTCCTTTGCTGTCACAGGACACGGGAGGAAATTATGGACGAACGATTGAACTGGACTCCAGTAATGGAGTACTTAGCATTCGCAGCGTTCAGCACGGTATAAAGGAGATTTAACAATGTATGGAAACTGGCGTTGGAATTTAGGATTTGGACTATTTGGCTTGCTTATCGTATTTATTATTGGACTAACTAATAATCCATGGGCCGTTTCATTATTGCGTGGATTTTATGCATGCATTGCTTTTTTTCTGTTGGCATATCCTTTAAGATATATAATCGGCTTACTGTTAGCATCGGATAACGACCATGCTGAAACGATTCATTCAATGGAAGAACCGTCGCTTGCTGGAACCAATGTTGATTATGTAACACCAGAAGGTGAAGAGGATTTGAATGAGATGCTGCGTAAGCAAATGGCACCCGGCGAGCCGAAATCTGATGTGAAGCCACCAACTGCTGAAAACGATCCAAAGGCGGAACAGTTTCAACCGTTAAAACCAACCAGACTTGTATCGACTGAAAATATGCAGGCAGCAGACCTGACAAAAGCAGTACGTCACCTAACAGGAGAGTGAGACCATGAAAGATCAGAAAGCTTCACATCTGACCAATTTGCCACTCTGGCAAGCATGGCGTGAACATGGTGATATCGATGCAAAAAAGGATCTTATTGAAAATTACTTGCCGTTAGTCGATTATGTAACCAATCGCATGTCTATAGGTTTACCGAAAAATGTAATAAAAGAAGATCTGGCAAGTCACGGCGTTATGGGACTAATAGACGCCATTGAAAAATTTGACTATTTGCGTGGACTACAATTTGAAACTTATGCATCATGGCGGATACGTGGAGCAATCATTGATGGATTGCGTCAAGGCGATTGGGTTCCACGTTCCGTTAGAGAAAAAGCGAAAAAAATTGAAGAGGCATATCAATTTCTTGAGCAAAAACATATGAGATCCATTACAGATACCGAAATTTGTAATTACTTAGAGTTGAATGAAAAAGAGTTTGCTGCAATTGTGCAGGACATTTCGATCTCAACTGTTTTTTCATTAGAAGAACCATTACGCGAGGAAGAATCAGAGACGAGAATGTCTCTTTTAATAGATCAGTCAGCCAAACGTCCAGAATCAACAGTAGATGATGTTTTTCTAAAAGCAAGCCTAGAGAAAGGAATTGACCGTCTTACAGAAAAAGAGCGTACAGTCATTTCATTGTTCTATTACGAAGATCTTAGTTTAAGTGAAATTGCTGAGGTTATGTCGCTTTCACCATCAAGAATATCACAGCTGCATTCAAAAGCGATTCAACGGTTAAGAGGGGTGCTTGAGCAATACAAAGCCGAACTATTTCGTTCGTAGAGAGGGGTGCAGTAGGATGGACATAAATAAATTTGAGTCCAGTGTGAATTTAGAGCTTTCACCGGATAAGTTAGCTGCATACATCAGCTTTAAAACGATTTTTGACGATGAGCTGTATGTTCAGGAGGAGCTGGAAAGTTATCTACGCTCAAAAGGAATTGTCCACGGATTGTTGCATGATCAGATTCGCTTAGCCTGCAAAGAGCCGATTCGCTACATGAATCAAAAGATAGAGGTTGCCAAGGGCAGTGCGCCCGGAAAAGGGATCGACGGCCGTGTTGAGTTTGTTGATGTCGAGCATAAACAGGATGAGCATGATTATTCTGAATCAGCAATCATCGACTTTAAGCAAGTAACGAAACTGGATAACGTGAAGAAAGGCCAATTGATCGCTCAGCTTGTTCCACCGCAGGTCGGATCGTCCGGGATGACAGTTACAGGAGATATTGTACCCGGGGTGCTAGGCAAGCCTGCTCGGTTTAAAGTTGGTAAAAATGTTGTCGTTAATGGAGAAGGAGATTCGATGTATTCTGCCATTGACGGCCTTATTTCTTTAACCGATAAAGATAAAATCAACGTATTTCCGGTCTTTGAAGTTAAAGGAGATGTAGATTACCGTGTAGGAAATATTGACTTTGTCGGCACAGTCGTCATACGTGGTAATGTTCTTACCGGATTTAAAGTAAAGGCAGCAGGCGATATAAGGGTTGTAGGTGGCGTAGAAGGAGCGGAGATGTCATCTAACGGCTCCATTGAAATTACTGGCGGCATTATGGCATCGGGCAAAGGTGTCGTGAACGCTGCACAAAATATAAAGTGCTCCTTTATACAGGACGCGAATATTTCAGCAGGCGGCGATGTAATCGTAACGCAAAGTATATTGCACTCGAACGTAAAAGCCGGACAAAAGGTCATATGCGATGGTTCTAAAGGACTAATTGTCGGTGGTGTGATTCAAGCAGGTGATGGTGTATCTGCTAAAACAATCGGTAATCCGATGTCAACCACTACTACGATTGAAGTTGGTGTAAATCCGACACAACGTGATGAACAGGTACAGCTTCGCGCAGCGATTAAAGAGCACGCAGAAAATCTGGATCGCACGGAAAAAGCATTAGTCATATTGGATCAGCTTGCTGCTTCCGGCAAATTAACACCGGATCGCTTAGCCATGAGGCAAAAGTTGATTCATACGAAAAGCCAATCTGCTGCATTATTGAGTGAAGCAAAAGAAAGAATGCTGGAAATAGAAAAACAGCTTGAAAATAGCGAATTAGCTACGGTTTCAATACGAAATCAGGTTTTTGGCGGGGTGAAAATTGTCATCGGCCGCTACACGCGTTATATTAAAGATAGCACGAGCAGCATCGTATTTAAGTATGAAGACGGTGAAATCGTTATGGTTCCTTATTATTAACGATAGGAATAGGGGTGAGTTGAATGGGATTAAATCCCTTGAATCTCCAGTTATCCGTACCGCGAGCTCCTGAGCTGAGCAACTTGCAGCAGCAGGCGA
Source organism: Paenibacillus septentrionalis (assembly GCF_042659865.1). Taxonomy (NCBI): domain Bacteria; kingdom Bacillati; phylum Bacillota; class Bacilli; order Caryophanales; family Paenibacillaceae; genus Paenibacillus; species Paenibacillus septentrionalis. The sequence goes on along the minus strand of NZ_JBHSTE010000001.1, from coordinate 166,631 downwards.
TGAATCGCCCGGCGATGGAGCAAACTTATCTAGAATCTACTGTCGCGAAGGAAACAGAGCAAAAACGAACACAAACCTCTGCCGTTGACGAAGCGGAAAAAGGCATAATACGCGATCAGGAAAAGGATCGGAGTGGTCAATTCTCTTCCAAGAAGAGAAATGCCAAAGATGACAAGGGGCAGGAGAATGAACTGTCTTCAGATCATCCTTACAAAGGACATCATTTAGATATTAGACTATAATTTTCAAGGCGGGATCATATGCAGGCGTGGCAATATGTTGCACTATTAGGAGCTGTTGTTGCAGTAGCGGCCTTTTTGCTGCCAAGAGGAACAGAAAAGCAGAAAAACGCTGGTTCAGGCGCTCAAATGGAGCAGCTGGAGCTGGCGTTTGAGCAGTTTATGAACAATATGGAGCAAGAGCATAATGATCTTGTTAAAATGCTTACACAATCGCTTCAGCAGCTGCGAGAAGAGGATCGTGTAAAGCGCGAGGCATTGGCAAGGTTAGAGCAGCGTAATGCTCAAGCTGAAGAACAGTTATCCAAGCTGGCTCAGCAGATTGCGGTATTAGAAGCCAAGCTGCAAATGCTGACCGCACAACCCGAGAAGCTGCAAGCTCTCGCATCTCCAACGAGTGAGACAGCTTCGCAAGTTGGACAAGGTGTAGGAGCAGAAGTAGAAGAGGCAGAAGAATGGCCGGCTGACAGCATTAAGAAACGGTACGCTGAGCTGCTGGACATGCATCATGCTGGCAAATCCATTGAAACAATTGCGCGAAAGCTAGGGAAAAACAAAGGTGAGGTTCAACTTATTTTGCAGCTCGCGATGCAGGAGGAGAAGACTCGCCATGCATAGACGATCATTTATACTTGGAATCGGAATTGGCATTATCATCGGTGTGTTGCTGCTTGAGCTTTTTTCAATTGGTGAGAAGAGCAAGCAGCAGCTTAATGCCATTGAGCAGCAGATGAATAGCGGCGATGCAACTTCATCACCCTCACCATCACTTGTAGAGGAATCAGAAGAGCTGGAGTCAGCACCTGACGTTTCTCCGCAAGCACCAGAAGCCCCTGAGACTGATGGAGACGTTCTTTCAGATCCCCCGCCTGCTCAGCCGCAAACACCAACAATTGAGCCCGTCGAGACGGATCGTGTGACAGCACCCGAGGCGGCAACTCCTCCGAAAGTAGGATACATTTATCGGGTTCATCCTGGTGACACCATCACTGAAACAGCTGCGCGATTGGCGGAGAACAGCATCATCGACAATCGCGAACAGTTTATTCAATATTTCAAGAACAACGATGTTTCTATACGAGCTGGTTTTTTCTATATCGAAGGACCAACCGAGCTTGAGCACTTTCGCACACTCTTTACTAGTAAGCCATTGACAGAAATCGAGGCCAATGAACAAATAGCTACAAAAGGACTAACACTTATTCAATAAGAGACAAATTGTTTTTCAAATAGCTTGCTTCTGAAAGTCCATTGTGGTATATTAGATCACGGTGTTAAAAACACACGTTTTTCAATTGGGCTATCGGTGCCTGTACTCGGTACAGGTGGTAGTGCAAGATGCGAGAAGCGGAGGACACAATAAACCAAAATAGGAGGTGCAGATCATGGCGGTTATCTCTATGAAACAGCTACTAGAAGCTGGGGTTCACTTCGGTCATCAGACTCGTCGTTGGAATCCAAAGATGGATCGTTATATCTTCACAGAAAGAAACGGAATTTACATTATTGACCTACAAAAAACAGTTAAAAAAGTTGACGAAGCTTACAACTTTATTAAATCTGTTGCTGCTGATGGCGGCACAGTGCTTTTTGTTGGTACAAAAAAACAAGCTCAAGATTCTGTTAAAGAAGAAGCTGAGCGTTGTGGAAACTACTACATCAACCAACGTTGGTTGGGTGGTACGCTTACTAACTTCCAAACAATTCAAAAACGTATCGATCGTCTAAAGCAGCTTGAAAAATGGGAGCAAGACGGTACGTTCGAAGTTCTTCCTAAAAAAGAAGTTATCCTTCTTAAAAAAGAGCAAGAGCGTCTTGAGAAGTTCCTAGGCGGAATCAAAAACATGAGACAGCTTCCAAGTGCGTTGTTTGTTATCGATCCTCGTAAAGAGCGTATCGCAGTAGCAGAAGCACGCAAATTGGGTATCCCAATTGTAGGTATCGTTGATACAAACTGTGATCCAGACGAAATTGACTACGTTATTCCTGGTAATGACGATGCAATTCGCGCAGTTAAATTGCTTACAGCTAAAATGGCTGATGCAATCGTTGAAGCTAACCAAGGCGAGCAAACAACTGCTTAATTACGCATGACTGGATAAACAACAAAGGGTGGTCAGATGGTGAAAACCTCTCACTACCCTTTTTTTGAACAAAATTAGATATACAACATTTAGGAGGTTTTTTACATGGCAGTAAATGCGAGTGCAGTAAAAGAACTACGTGAGAGAACTGGAGCAGGCATGCTTGATTGCAAAAAAGCTCTTGAAGAAGTTGGCGGCGATATCGATAAAGCGATCGCTCACCTTCGTGAAAAAGGTTTGGCGGCTGCAGCGAATAAAGCTGGTCGTATTGCAACAGAAGGCGCTGTTGAAGCTTATATCCACAGCAACGGCCGTATCGGCGTTCTAGTTGAAGTTAACTGTGAAACAGACTTCGTAGGTAAAACAGATCAATTCAAAGAGTTTGTTAAAGATGTAGCAATGCACATCGCAGCTTCTAACCCTAAATATGTTCGTCGTGAAGAAGTTCCTGCTGAAGAGCTTGAAAAAGAAAAAGAAATTCTTAAAGCACAAGCACTTAACGAAGGCAAGCCAGCTCACATCGTTGAGAAAATGGTAGAAGGCCGTATATCTAAATACTATGAAGAATACTGCCTACTTGAGCAGTCTTTCATTAAAGATCCGGACAAAACAATCGGTACACTTGTAAATGAAAAAATCAGCACTATTGGTGAAAATATCTCCATCCGTCGTTTCGCTCGCTTCGAGCTTGGTGAAGGTCTAGAGAAAAAAGTTGAGAACTTCGCTGAAGAAGTTATGGCTCAAGTTAAACGTTAATCCGAACTCAACTAAGAGGGGCGGGGCTTCTGCCCCGCCTTACGTGTATCATGGAACATAATTGAATGCCTCTAAGCAAGAGGTGTAAGATGGAGGTAAAAAAGTTGGAACATCCAGTATATAAACGCATCGTATTGAAGGTTAGTGGTGAATCGCTAGCTGGTCAAGAAGGCTATGGTATTGAAGCATCCGTTATTTCTTCAATTGCTAGTCAAGTGAAAGAGGTAGTTGCACTAGGAGTAGAAGTGGCTATTGTAGTTGGGGGCGGCAACATTTGGCGCGGAATTGCCGGTACTGAAAAAGGGATTGACCGTGCAACTGCAGACTACATGGGAATGCTAGCTACTGTTATGAATTCATTGGCATTGCAAGACGCATTGGAGCAAATTGATGTGCCAACTCGTGTTCAAACCTCAATTGCCATGCAGCAAATTGCAGAGCCTTACATTCGTCGTCGTGCAATTCGTCACCTTGAAAAAGGACGCGTCGTTATTTTTGCTGCAGGTACAGGCAATCCGTTCTTCTCCACCGATACGACAGCTGCGCTTCGTGCTGCCGAGATCGAAGCAGAAGTAATCCTGATGGCTAAAAACAAAGTAGATGGCGTATATTCAGCAGATCCGTTCAAAGATGCTTCAGCTGAAAAATTTGAAGAACTAACATACTTAGATGTGCTAAACCGTAACTTAGGCGTTATGGATTCTACAGCTTCTTCACTGTGTATGGATAACAACATTCCGTTAATCGTATTCTCGATTACAGAAAACGGAAATATCAAACGTGTGGTACTTGGTGAGAAAATTGGTACAATTGTGAAAGGGAGTGGAAAGTAATGCCACAAGCGATTAAAAAATCTGCAGAAGAGCGTATGGAAAAAGCAATCGCAGCCTTGAAACGTGATTTTTCCACACTGCGCGCAGGCAAAGCAAGTCCTTCACTGTTAGATCGTATTCAAGTAGAATATTATGGAGCGCAAACTCCTTTAAATCAATTAGCGAATATTACAACACCAGACTCTCGTACCTTGATCATTCAGCCTTGGGATAAATCTTCGCTAGCTGAAATAGAACGTGCTATTTTGAAATCAGATGTAGGCTTAACACCATCCAATGACGGTACCTTGATCCGTCTAACGGTACCGATGCTGACAGAAGAGCGCCGCGTTGAACTCGTAAAAACAGCTAAAAAAATCGCTGAAGATGCGAAAGTAGCAATCCGCAACATCCGTCGTGATGCGAATGACAGCATTAAAAAGCTGGAGAAATCAGAAATCTCTGAAGACGAATCCAAACGTTATCAGGATGAAATTCAAAAGCTTACCGATAAATACATCACTGAGAGTGATAAAGTACTAGCAACAAAAGAAAAAGAAATATTGGAAGTTTAATGAAGAGCGGCCCCTCCTTAAGGTGGGGTTCTTTCAGTAAATAGCGATGTTTCTAGGATTTTTGCTGGGGGGGAGCCTAATGTTAAAACGACTATGGTCTAAAAAAGGGGAAACGGACTCTCAAGCTACATTGCCAATTCAGCCAGATAATATACCTGAACATATTGCCATTATTATGGATGGCAATGGAAGATGGGCAAAGCATAAGGGATTGCCTCGAATTGCAGGACATCATACGGGCATGAAAACAGTCAAGCGCATTACGATCGCTGCCAATGATCTCGGTGTGAAATTTTTAACGCTTTACGCGTTTTCTACTGAAAATTGGAAGCGACCAAAGGATGAGGTGGAATTTTTAATGAAGCTGCCTCAACAATTTTTAGAGCTTGAAATCGAAGAGTTAATGGAAAACAATGTACAGGTACGTATGATGGGGGATAAGGATCAGCTACCTCCTCATACTAGAAAAGCAGTTGAAGATGCCATGAGCCGTACCGCTAATAATACAGGACTTGTACTTAATTTTGCATTGAATTATGGCGGAAGATTGGAACTGATTAAAGCAGTGCAGGCTGTAGCTGAGCAGGTACAAAACGGACAGCTGCAGGTTGATCATATTAATGAGGATTTGTTCTCGACTTATATGCAATCCAAGGAAATGCCGGATCCGGATTTGCTCATTAGAACGAGTGGGGAAATTCGTTTGAGCAACTTTATGCTCTGGCAGCTTGCTTATAGTGAGTTTTATTTTACTGATGTTTATTGGCCAGAGTTTTCGGAAGCACATTTCATGGCAGCAATCCAAGAATATCAGCGGCGTGCACGACGTTTTGGCGGAGTGTAGCCTCATCACATTAGAGGTGGAGTAATGCAATGAAGCAAAGATTGGTTACTGGTGTTCTGGCGGGTGCTCTCTTTTTAGGACTAATGATCCTGGGCGGGCATTATTATGCGGCATTAATTGTTGCGATGGCGTCGATTGCGATGTTTGAGTTTTCCAGAATGAACAAAATCAGCTGGAAAAGCCCTATACATATTGCGGCGCTAATTGGCCTGCTTGCATTGGTTGTACCGTTCGACTGGTATGGCATTAGCTGGCTGAGCGACATAACGATTATATGGCTGCTCATGTTCGCTATGCTTGCATTGACGGTGCTTACCAAAAATCAAATTACGATTGATGAGGTAGCACTTACGTTCTTAGGCACAGTCTACCTAGGAATCGGCTTTGCTGCAATGATCAATGTACGATTAATGGATGAGCATGCTTTATGGTGGAGCTTTATCGCGTTTTGCTCGATATGGGCGAGCGATATCGGCGCTTACTTTGTTGGACGTCTTATTGGAAAACGCAAGCTATGGCCGCTAATCAGTCCAAATAAAACAATAGAAGGTGCGATAGGTGGTGTCGTCAGTTCGATTATCGTTGCACTGTTGTTCGCTTTGATTGCTCCTGAATTTATCGAGCTATGGCGAGCAGTTTTATTAGGCTTGGTAGCTGCAGTTGCGGGTCAATTAGGCGATCTAATGCAATCTGCCTATAAGCGTGTACGTGGAATTAAGGATATGGGGAATTTATTGCCAGGTCATGGAGGCATTATTGATCGAACGGATAGCTGGATCATCGTGTTCCCAATTCTTGTGCTCACTCATCTCATACCGTTGTAAGTGGGGGGAGTCAATTGAAGAAAATCTCATTACTAGGATCAACTGGTTCAGTTGGAACGCAAACATTGGATATTGTTGATCAGCATTCAGATAAATTTGAAATTGTTGCGCTCTCTGCTGGAAGTAATATTGAGCTTCTGAAACAGCAGGTTGAAAAATTTAGACCGAAGCTCGTAAGTGTGGCAACAAAGGAGCTTGCAGAGCAGCTAATGTCCTCTCTGCCCGCTTCTATTCGGGTTGTATACGGTGAAGAGGGTCTAGTGGAGGTTGCGACTGCTCCGGACGCAGAGATGGTCGTAACCGCGATTATGGGCAGTCGTGGACTGCCTGCGACGATTGCAGCCATTCATGCAGGCAAGCATATCGGACTTGCTAATAAAGAAACACTAGTAACGGCAGGTCATCTTGTGATGCAGCTGGCACAAGACAAAGGGGTTACTATTCTTCCAATTGATAGCGAGCATTCCGCTATTTTTCAATGCTTGAATGGTGAGTCAGTGAAGCAAATTGAGCGTATTACATTAACTGCCTCTGGCGGCTCATTTCGCGATTATTCAAGAGAGCAGCTGACGAATGTAACCGTTGAGCAGGCGTTGAAACATCCGAATTGGTCGATGGGAGCCAAAATTACGATTGATTCTGCAACGATGGCTAACAAGGGGCTTGAAGTGATTGAGGCGCACTGGCTGTTCAATGTTAACTATGATCAGATCGAGGTCGTTATTCACCCAGAAAGCATCATTCATTCATACGTAGAATTTGTTGATTCTAGTGTGATCGCTCAGCTCGGCCTGCCTGATATGAGAGTGCCGATTCAATATGCGTTAACTTATCCAGATCGGATTGCGAGCAATGTTGACAGGTTAAGCTTGTCACGTATTGGGCAATTGAATTTTCGACCAATCGATTTTGAACGCTATCCGATGCTTAGACTGGCGTTTGAGTGCGGCAAGGCTGGACTATCAGCTCCAACAGTATATAATGCCGCGAATGAGGTTGCTGTTGACCGCTTCTTAAAGGGTGAAATTTCATTTCTAGGAATTGAACATGTTGTAGAGGCTGTTCTTTCCAAGCATAACAACTGCAAGGTCGATTCAATCGAAGCTATTGTTGCGGTAGATCAAGAAGCTAGAGCGATTGCTTCAAAGATTTAGTCTTTAATCTAGTTCTCTTGTGTCGCATAGTGGAATAATGATAATCTATGTACAGGCCGTAACGATAGGAGGCTATTCACACATATGCAAATGATACAAACAGTGTTTTTAACGGTGCTAGTGTTTTTCGTTATCGTAACCATTCATGAATGGGGACATTATTTTTTCGCGAAACGGGCAGGAATTCTTGTTCGTGAATTCGCAATCGGCTTTGGGCCTAAAGTTTTCTCCTTTAAACGAGGTGAAACACGATTTACATTAAGGCTGATCCCTGCCGGCGGCTTTGTTCGCATGGCTGGCGAGGACCCTGAAATTGTCGAGGTACAGCCAGGCCAGACCGTCGCCGTAAGGCTGAAGGACGGCATCGTACACCGTATTTATCTGGATCGCCTAGACGAGCGTAAGGACGTATTGCGCGGCGAGGTTGTATCAATTGATCTAGAGCGCAATCTACATATCGATCTTGATGTTGAAGGCGAAGTTGAAAAATACGCCGTGCATCCTTCAGCGCATCTCATCGCTAGAGGCGGTGAAACGCAAATTGCTCCGATTGATCGTCAATTTGGAAGCAAAACAGTTGGACAGCGGGCAATGGCTATATTTGCTGGTCCGCTGATGAATTTTATTCTAGCTTTCGTTTTGTTTCTCGTTTATGTGCAAATGGCGGGAGTTAGAGATAATATTCAGGTTGGCGAGCTTTCAGCAAACATGCCTGCAGCCGAGGCGAACCTGCAAGTAGGAGACGTAATTACTGCTGTTGATGGCGAGCAAATCGGCACAGATGTCTACAAAATGATTGATATTATTGCAGAGCATCCTAATGAGTCGATTACGCTAAATATTATCCGTAATGGCAGCCAGCAAACAGTCACCATCACTCCAATTCCTAACGAACAGGGAGAAGGGAAAATTGGTGTGACCCCGATGTACGGTACACGTACGCCATCGCTTGGTGAGACGTTTACTGGCGGTGTTACGCTAATGAAAGAAATGACTGTACTGATTATGGATGGTATTAAGATGCTCGTTACATTGCAAGTAGAACTGGACGATCTTGGCGGTCCAGTCCGAACAGCGGAAATAACAAGCCAAATCGCAAGACAAGGTATTGTACAGCTTACGAGCTGGACTGCGACACTAAGCTTGTATCTAGGGATATTCAATTTATTGCCTGTTCCTGCATTGGATGGCAGCCGTTTAATCTTTATAGGTCTTGAAGCAATTCGTCGAAAACCAATTAATCCGAATAAGGAGAGCCTTGTTCATTTTGTCGGGTTTGCGTTGTTAATGCTTCTCATGCTCGTTGTTACCTATAATGATATTGCAAGATTAATTCGAGGGGAGTAAGAGCTGCTCATGGCTAAAGATAAACAATTTGTAACGGAGATTACGCCTCAATCTGAGGATTTCTCTAAATGGTATATTGATGTAATCAAAAAAGCGGAATTAATGGATTACTCTCCTGTTCGCGGATGTATCGTATTTCGTCCGGAGGGCTACGAAATTTGGGAGCATATTCAGCGCGATCTTGATCGCCGTTTTAAAGAAACGGGTCATCGCAATGCCTATTTCCCAATGTTCATTCCCGAGAGCTTTTTTCAGAAGGAAAAGGATCATGTAGAGGGCTTTAATCCTGAGCTCCCTTGGGTGACTGAAGCGGCGGGAGAGGTGCTTGAGGAGCGTCTGGCGATTCGTCCTACCTCTGAAACGATGATCGGACATATGTATTCGAAGTGGATTCAATCCTATCGTGATCTGCCAGTGCTCATTAACCAATGGGCAAACGTTGTCCGTTGGGAAAAACGTACGCTGCCTTTCCTTCGCACAAGTGAATTCTTATGGCAGGAAGGTCATACTGCGCATGAGACGGAAGAGGAAGCGCGTCAGGAAACACGCCAAATGCTGGAAATCTATACACAGTTCGTAGAAGAGGTACTGGCTATTCCTGTTATTAAAGGGGAGAAAACACCTTCTGAACGTTTTGCTGGTGCAGTCAATACGTACTCGATTGAGGCGATGATGAAAGATGGTCGTGCTGTTCAAGCAGGTACTTCCCACTATCTGGGCAACAAATTCGCTGTTGCATTTGATATTAAGTATTTGGATCGCAACAACGAGCTGCAGTACTGCCATACCACTTCCTGGGGTGTCAGCACACGTCTAATTGGCTCACTCATTATGGTGCATGGGGATGATCGCGGACTAGCACTTCCTCCTAAAGTAGCGCCTACACAAGTCATTATGATTCCGATCGGACCTGCCAAAACCCGTGATGCGGTAGTCGCTCGTGTGGATGAGCTGTATGCACAGCTTAAGCAAGCTGGGGTACGTGTACGCGTGGATGATCGTGCTGACGTTAGTCCTGGCTGGAAATTCAATGAGTATGAAATGAGAGGCGTTCCGCTTCGCCTGGAATTAGGTCCTCGCGATATGGATAATGGACAAGTCGTGCTTGTATCTCGCATTACAGGTGAAAAGCGTGTCGTAGCTCAGGATCAGCTTGTGGAAGAGGTTCAAAAAATGCTTGATGAGACGCAGCAGGCGATGTTTGATCGTGCGAAACAATTCCGTGCAGAAAACTCTTACTCTGTCGATACCTTGGAAGAAATGAAGGCAGCGATGGAGAAAAAACGCGGCTTTGTTGAAGCAGGCTGGTGCGGCTCTGAGCAATGCGAGAAAACGGTGAAGGAAGAGACGGGAGCAACGAGCCGTAACATTCCATTTGAACCGGAAACACATAAATCTAACTGCTTGGTATGCAACGCTGAAGCCAAGCACACGGTTATTTTTGCTAGAGCGTATTAATAGAGGATATGGTAACATAGCTAAGTAACAATGATGAACGTCAGGAGTGGATAATATGAACCAAACCGACGGCAAGCGTCAGCGCTTTGAAATGCTCGTAGAGCAGTCAGGGCTGCCGCAGGAACTCATACAGGCTTACTTTGAAGATGGTTACATTGAGCAAGTCATCGTTAATAAGCATAACAATGATTGGACGTTTTGCATTCGCAAGACGTCCTTAGTTCCTTTACAAGCCTACAATGGATTTACGCATCAGATCCGCAAAAAATTTGCGCATATCGCAAATACGTCCTTTATATTTATTTATGATGATATCGTACAAACAGAAAATATCGTGTTGCAGTATTGGCCGCTCTTTCTGGAGTGGGCACAAAAGAATATACCGTCGGTTAACGGCTGGCTGCAAAAAGCCGATGTGCAGGCGGAAGGCGGCGTTTTGACGATCAGCCTGCTTGACAATGCAGGACTTGATCTCGCCCGAAAAAAGAAGATAGATGAAGCGGTAAAAGGTTATTATAACCATGCCTTTACTAGAGAAATTCATGTAAAGCTACAGCTCTCTGAACGTAATGAGGATGTCTACAATCAGTTTATGGAGCAAATCGAGCAGGAAAATCATGAGGCGATTCAGCAGCTTATGGCTCAAGCTCCAGCTGAGCCCGAGCCTGAACAGGCAGCAGGTGATGAAGAGCCAGTGCGACTTGCGATTGGTTATGATATTCGTGATGAAATTATTCCATTAATGAATGTAGTAGACGAAGAGAAGAAAATTGCTGTTCAAGGGATGGTCTTTAATTTGGATGTGAAGGAACTGCGTAACGGAAGCACGCTGTTCACATTTAACTTAACAGATTTCACGGATTCCTTGGCAATGAAGGTGTTTGCTAAAACGAAGGAAGATGTAAAGATTTTAAGCAAGCTCAGCAACAAAAAGTGGATTCGTGCCAGAGGAAAAGTAGAATATGACCGCTTTATGCAGGATCCCGAGCTTGTCATGATCCCGAACGACCTTCATGAGGTTAGCGCACCGCCAAGTCGCATGGACCATGCAAAGGAAAAACGGGTAGAATTCCATCTTCATACAACGATGAGTACGATGGACGCCGTAACGCATGTTGGCGATTATATTGCGATGGCAGCCAAGTGGGGACATAAGGCGATTGCGATAACCGACCATAGCAATGTGCAATGCTATCCGGATGCGGTAAAAGCTGCGAAAAAGCATGACATGAAGGTGCTGTTTGGCGTAGAAGCGAATCTCGTCAATGATGCAGTGCCAATTGTATTAAATGCTCGCGATCAGCTGCTGGCAGAAGCAACTTATGTCGTATTCGATATTGAGACAACAGGTCTTTCTGTTATTAACAATAAAATTATCGAGATTGCAGGCGTGCGGATGCGAGATGGGCAGGAGATTGACCGATTTACGTCATTTATTAATCCGCATGAAAAGATTCCGTACAATATTCAGCAGCTTACGAATATTACGGATGACATGGTTGCCGGTGCACCAGAGCTAGAGCCTACGCTGCGCGGTTTTATCGAGTTTGTAGGCGATGATATTTTAGTCGCGCATAATGCACGTTTTGATATTGGCTTTATTCAGGCAAACTGCAAGTCGCTTGGCATGCCTGAGGTAACCAACCCTGTGCTGGACACGCTAGAGCTAGCTAGATTGCTTCATCCCAACATGAAAAATCACCGACTGAATACATTAGCGGATAAATACAAGGTAAGCCTGGACAATCACCATAGAGCGATTGATGATACGATTGCGCTGGGTGGAATTCTAAACGGCCTGCTAAAAGATGCGGTTGAGCGCAATATCGTCAAGCTAACACAGCTTAACGATTATGTCGGGCTGGATCTGTCCAATGCTCGTCCATTCCATGCTTGCATTTATGCACTAAACAGTGTTGGCAAAAAGAACTTATTCAAATTAATAAGCTTATCTCATACTGAATATTTCAAAAAAGTAGCGACTATTCCGAAAAGCAAACTCATGGAGCTAAGAGAAGGTTTGCTTGTCCTGTCGGGCTGTGAAAAAGGCGAGTTTTTTGAGACAGTGCTCAACAAATCATTAGAAGAAGCCGAGGAAACGGCTCAGTTTTATGATGTGCTGGAGATTCAACCGATTGATTTCTATATTCATCTAGTAGAAAAGGGCCTAGTCGGTAGCCGTGCCCAGTTAGAGGATGCGTTAAGAAGAATTTATCAAATCGGCGTTAAGCTGAACAAGCCGGTCATAGCGACAGGCAATGTTCATTACTTGAATCCGATGGACAAGATCTATCGCGACATTACGATTCATGGCATTACGGGCTTTAGTCCGCTGAAAAATATGCGGAAGCCAGATGCTCATTTCCGTACAACGGATGAAATGCTTCAGGAATTTAAATTCCTCGGAGAAGAGATCGCTTATGAAGTCGTGATCAAAAACACAAATGAGCTTGCAGAACGCTTTGAGCAGTATCCGATGTTTCCAACTGGACTGTTCGCGCCTAATATTGATGGAGCGGATGATGAGATCCGCAACACGTGCTATTCAACGGCAAAGTCGATGTATGGAGAGGACTTGCCGCAGGTTGTTATTGATCGCTTGGAGAAAGAGCTTGTGCCGATTATTAAATATAAGTTCTCCGCCAACTACCTGATCTCTGAAAAGCTCGTAAAAAAATCTAATGCAGATGGCTATCTGGTAGGCTCGCGTGGCTCGGTTGGTTCATCGGTTGTTGCAACCTTCCTCGGTATTTCCGAGGTTAATCCATTGCCAGCACACTATCTATGTCTGAATAAGGAATGCAAATACAGCGAGTGGTTCCTTGACGGCAGTGTGCCCAGTGGCTTTGATCTGCCGAACAAGGATTGTCCAAATTGCGGACAGCCTTTAAAAGGCGAGGGACAGGACATTCCGTTCGAAACGTTCCTTGGCTTTAAGGGGGACAAGGTTCCTGATATCGATCTTAACTTCTCGGGTGAATATCAGCCGGTTGCCCATAATTACACCAAGGAGCTGTTTGGTGAGAAAAGTGTGTTCCGTGCAGGAACGATTGGTACGGTTGCTGAGAAAACAGCATATGGCTTTGCTAAAAAGTATGAAGAAGATCAAGGTAAGAAGTGGAGAGGTGCTGAACTGGCTCGTTTGGCCAGCGGCTGTACGGGCGTTAAGCGCAGTACAGGTCAGCATCCCGGCGGTATCGTTGTTGTGCCTGATTATATCGAGGTAGAGGATGTCACCCCTGTACAATATCCGGCAGATGATACTTCTGCTGAATGGAAAACGACACATTTTGATTATCATGCCTTCGATGAGAACCTGCTGAAGCTCGATATTCTCGGCCATGATGATCCGACAATGATGAGAATGCTTCAGGACTTGACTGGTGTAGACCCGACAACAATTTCGATGAACGACCCGAAGGTTATGAGCTTGTTCAACTCGACCGAAGCACTGGGCGTGACGCCTCAACAAATTCGTTCCTCCGTTGCAACCTACGGTGTGCCTGAGATGGGTACGAAATTTGTAAGACAGATGCTTCAGGAAACACAGCCGTCAAGCTTTGCCGACTTGCTGCAAATTTCAGGCTTATCCCATGGAACAGGCGTATGGCTTGGCAACGCGCAGGAATTGATTAAAAACGGAACATGTACCATCAAAACCGTTATCGGTTGTCGTGATGATATTATGCTGTTTCTTATCTATAAAGCGGGTATGGATGCGTCGCTAGCGTTCAAAATTACCGAAAGCGTTCGTAAAGGTAAAGGTCTTACGCCAGAGTGGATAGAAGAGATGAAGCGCTGCAATGTACCGCAATGGTATATCGATTCCTGCTTGCGTATTGAGTATATGTTCCCGAAAGCCCATGCGGCAGCTTACGTCATTTCCGCAGTGAGAACAGCTTTCTTCAAGCTTTACTATCCAATTGAGTTTTATGCGACTTACTTCACCGTTCGCGCGGACGACTTTGATTTGGAGCTGCTATGCCAGGGCTATGATGCGATATACAAGCGCATTGAAGAGATTGAAAGCAAGGGCTTTAGCGCAACTCCGAAAGAAAAAAGCATGCTTTCCCAGCTTGAAATGAGCTTAGAGATGACGGCTCGCGGCTTTACATTCAAACCGATTGACCTGTATCGCTCGGATGCTGAGAAGTTCCAGGTAGACGGCACGGCATTAATTCCTCCATTTTCGGCAGTAGCGGGAATTGGCGTCAACGCTGCGCGCAATATTGCCGCGGCAAAGGGAGATGGCGAATTTTTGTCAATCGAGGACTTCCAAATGAGAACGAAGGCTTCCAAGACGATTATTGAGCTTTTGACGAATATGGGCTGCTTCCGTGGATTGCCGGAATCCAACCAGCTTTCATTGTTTTAATGCGTTTTGCAACTAGAAATCATTTCTTGTCACTGTATTGCGATTATGTTATAATTTTTGTGGCAATGATGTTGATATGACTTTCGTGATTAAAGAGTGGGGAAACCCACTCTTTATGTGTTGTTTAACCCAATTTTGATGAATCAACGCTTTTAGGAGGAACGCATTTGAGTACATCAGCAATCAAAACCGCAATTGAGGAAATGATCACGCCGTTTCTAGAGGAAAATAACTTTGAATTGGTGGATATTGAATACATAAAGGAAGGCAGCAACTGGTTCCTTCGCATATTTTGCGATAAGGAGGGCGGCATTGATATCGATGAGTGTGTCCGTATCAGTGAGTATGTTAGCGAGCAGCTGGATATTCATGAGCCGATAACAGGAGCTTATTTCCTTGAAGTATCCTCTCCTGGTGCGGAAAGACCGCTTAAAAAACCTGAGGATGTACAAAAAGCGATTGGGAAGAACGTCTTTATAACGACCTATGAACCAATCAATAAAATGAAAGAATTTGAAGGCCAGCTTCTTGCATTTGACGGTGAGACCATTACTGTCCGTGTAGGAAATCATGAGCATACATTACCTTACGCTAAAGTTGCAAGTGCAAGACTTGCGATCATTTTCTAGTTTTTTATTCGATGAAAGGGGGAACATGGTTCCGATGAGTATGGATTTTATTGAAGCACTTCAAGAGATCGCAAAAGAGAAAGGCATCTCTCAGGAAGTGCTTTTAGATGCCATTGAAGCTGCGCTTATCTCCAGCTATAAGCGTAACTTCAATACTGCACAAAATGTAAGAGTAGAAATTAACCGTCATAATGGTGTAATTAAGGTATATGCTCGTAAAACAGTAGTCGAGGATGTATTGGATTCAAGATTAGAAATTTCACTAGAGTCTGCGCGCGAGGTCAACCCGCATTATCAGCTGGATGACATTGCAGAGATTGAGGTGACTCCTCGTGATTTTGGTCGTATCGCTGCTCAAACTGCGAAGCAAGTTGTGACACAACGCATTCGCGAAGCAGAGCGTGGTCTTATCTATAATGCGTTTATCGATAAAGAGGAAGATATTGTTACGGGCCTTGTACAGAGACAGGATACAAGAAATTTATTTGTAGACCTTGGCAAAGTGGAAGCAGTACTGCCGCTTACAGAGCTAATGCCTACAGATAAGTTCAAGCATCTTGATCGTGTTAAGGCCTTTATTACGAAGGTTGAAAATACGACAAAGGGTCCTCAAATTATTTTATCTCGCACGCATCCTGGCCTTTTGAAACGTCTTTTCGAGTTGGAAGTGCCGGAAATCTATGATGGTGTCGTTGAAATTCGCTCTGTTGCGCGCGAAGCTGGCTTCCGTTCAAAGATCGCAGTTCATTCTCGCAACAGCGAGGTCGATCCTGTAGGCTCTTGTGTTGGGCCAAAAGGCATTCGCGTACAGACAATTGTAAACGAGCTTAAGGGCGAGAAAATCGATATCGTTCGCTGGTCTGATAATATTGAAGAGTATGTCGCTAACGCGCTTAGTCCTTCAAAGGTGCTGGAAGTAATCGTTTTTGAACAGGAAAAAATGGCGCGTGTCATCGTGCCAGACTATCAACTGTCACTTGCAATTGGCATTAAGGGGCAAAATGCTCGCCTGGCTGCAAAACTGACTGGATGGAAGATTGACATCAAGTCAGAAACACAAGCTGAGCAGGAGTATGGTCGTCCAAAAACGTCTCAGGAAGCGATGCATCAGGATTCCGTATCGTTTGACTAATTGAATCAGAATGGAGGGTGTACGAGTGAGACCAAGAAAAGTGCCACTTCGTAAATGCGTTGCTTGCCAAGAGATGATGCCGAAGAAGGAACTCATTCGGGTCGTACGGACACCGGATGAAGAAGTTCTGATTGATCTAACAGGCAAAAAATCTGGTCGCGGCGCTTACCTGTGCGGCAAGCTAAGCTGTTTTAAGCTGGCGAAGAAAAGCAAGGCGCTTGATCGTGCCTTGAAGCAGCCGGTAAGCGGCGAGCTGTATGATCAGCTTGAGGCGGATTTCGTGAAAATTGAGGATGAATTTATTGCGAACAAGGAGTTAGTAGATGAAGAATGATAAAGCTTTGTCAGCCTTAGGGATGGCGATGAGAGCCGGAAAGCTAGCGACTGGCGATGAAATCGTGCTGAAAGCAATTCGAGCTGGAAAAGCAAAGCTTGTTGTTTTAGCTGCTGACGCTTCAGAAAATACGAAGAAGAAGTTCCGTGATAAATGTTCAAGTTATCAAGTTTCATTAAAGGAAGCTTATGATAGAGAAAGCTTAGGTAGAGCAATTGGAAAAGCAGAGAGAGTTGTAATCGCAGTAACTGACGTGCAATTTGCACAATTGATTGCAGGTCATTTAAGCCAAAATATGGAGGTGGATCTTACTTGAATAATAAACAAGACGGTAAGGAAAATAAAGACAAGCTGCGTATTTATGAGTATGCAAAATCCGTGAATATGAGCAGCAAGGAAATAATCACCATTCTTAAAAGGCTGGGTTTACCTGTAAACAACCATATGAGCGTCATGGAAAATGAAATGGTATCCAAGGTAGAAGGGTTTTTTCGCGAGATCAAAGAAAATGCTGCTGTGAAAAAATCCAACGAGCCATCTACTGCCAAGGCGAAACCCGTTAGCACGACAAATGCGGACTCGCCACAAGATAAAAAGCAGAACACAGATGAAAAAAGACAGGGGACAATGAATTCTATTAATATGAGCGAAAATCAAAAACGTGAACAACGACCACAATCAAATCAAGCGACACGTGAACAGCGTGAGCAAAAACCTAGAACAGGGCAAAATAGACCTCAAGGCGGCCAAGGTCAAAGTCAAGGCGGCCAGGGCGGAAACCGTCCGCAAGGTCAGCGATCCCAGAGCGGAACGGGCTACCAAAACCGTTCGCAAGGCGGTCAGGGCGGCCAAGGCGGCCAAGGCGGCAATCGCAGTGGTTCAACCCAATCCCAAGGCGGCAACCGCAGTCAAGGCGGTTCGCAGGGCACAGGAGCTCGTCCACAGGGCCAAGGCGGTCAAAACCGCGGTACTACAACGACAACCACATCAAAAGCGTTTGAATCTCGCTTTGAAAACAGCCGCAGCACAAGCGATGACCGCAATCATAGCGGCCATGGCAATAAAGGAAAGCATAGCAACAAACGCTTCGAGGATGGACGCAACAATTCGAACTTTAGAAACAAAAACAACAGAGGTCGCAACGGAAGAAATAATCAATCACAGCCTCCTCGTGAGAAGGTTGACAATACACCGAAGAAGATTATTGTACGCGGTACACTAACTGTAGGTGATCTGGCGAAGCTGCTTCACAAGGATGCTTCCGAAGTAATCAAGAAGCTGTTGTTCCTTGGCGTAATGGCTACGATCAACCAAGAGGTTGATATGGATGCAATTTTGTTGATCGCTGGTGAATATGGTGTTGAGGTTGAAGTGAAAATTCCTGTAGAGGAAGACAACTTCGAAACGGTTGAAGAGGTTGATGAAGAGGCAGACTTGGTTACTCGTCCGCCAGTCGTTACGATTATGGGTCACGTTGACCATGGTAAAACGACATTGCTTGATGCGATTCGCAAAACAAGCGTTACTACTGGTGAAGCAGGCGGTATTACACAGCATATCGGTGCATACCAAGTAGAAATCAACAGTAAAAAGATTACGTTCCTCGATACACCTGGTCACGAAGCATTTACACTAATGCGTGCTCGTGGTGCTCAAGTAACGGATATTACGATTATCGTCGTTGCAGCTGATGACGGGATTATGCCGCAAACGGTTGAGGCAATCAGCCATGCGAAGGCTGCGAATTGTCCAATTATTGTTGCAGTTAACAAAATTGACAAACCAGAAGCTAACGCTGATAAAATCAAGCAAGAGATGACAGAATATGAATTGGTCCCTGAAGAATGGGGCGGTGATACAATCTTCGTTGAAGTATCCGCGAAGCAGCGCATCGGTCTTGAAAACTTGCTTGAAATGATCCTCCTTGTAGCGGAAGTGAATGAGTACAAAGCAAACCCTAACAAGCGTGCTCGTGGTACGGTTATTGAGGCTGAGCTTGATAAAGGTAAAGGCCCGGTAGCGCGCGTGCTTGTACAGCATGGTTCGCTTAAAGTGGGAGATGCCTTTGTTGCAGGCAACTGCTTTGGTCGCGTTAGAGCGATGGTGAACGATCGTGGTCGCCGCTTGAAGGAAGCGGGTCCTTCTACACCTGTTGAGATTACAGGCTTGACTGAAGTTCCACTTGCAGGCGATCCATTCATGGTGTTTGAGGATGAGCGCAAGGCTCGTGCCATTGCAGAGCGTCGTGCGATCAAGCATCGTCAGACGGAAATTGGAGCTAACACTCGTGTTACCCTTGATGACCTGTATAACCATATCAAGGAAGGCGAAATGAAAGAGCTGAACGTGATCATTAAAGCTGACGTTCAAGGCTCGGCAGAGGCGCTTAAGGGCTCTCTGGCAAAAATTGACGTTGAAGGTGTTCGCGTGAAAATCATTCACAGCGGCGCGGGTGCAATTACAGAATCCGATGTTATTTTGGCATCTGCATCCAATGCGATTGTAATTGGCTTTAACGTTCGTCCAGAGCCGCAAGCTGAGTACACGATCGAGCAAGAAAAAGTCGATGTTCGTATGCATAGTATCATCTATAAAGTGATTGATGAAATTGAACAGGCGATGAAAGGGCTGCTTGAGCCAGTTTACAAGGAAGTGGTTACCGGCCACGCTGAAGTCCGCAACATCTTTAAGGTATCCAAAGTGGGTGCGATTGCTGGTTGTATGGTTACGGATGGCAAAATTGTTCGTAACGCAGAGGCACGTGTTATTCGTGACGGCATCGTAGTCTATACAGGTAAAATTGATTCCTTGAAGCGTTATAAGGATGATGCGAAGGAAGTTGCTCAAGGCTTTGAATGCGGGATTACACTGGAACGCTTCAACGATATTAAGGAATCGGATATTATCGAAGCCTTCGTAATGGAGTCAGTTGAGAGGTGATAAGCTATGGCAAAAATACGTGTAGGACGTGTAAGCGAGCAGATCAAAAAGGAATTAAGTCAGATTATACAATCTGAGCTTAAGGATCCTCGTATCGGCTTTATTACGGTAACAGGCGTTGAAACAACGAATGATTTGTCGCAAGCAAGAGTGTATCTAAGCGTACTGGGCAATGACGATCAGAAAGAAGAAACATTAAAGGCGCTGTCGAAAGCTACTGGTTATTTACGTTCCGAGCTCGGTAAGCGAATCAAATTGCGTCACACTCCGGAGCTGCAATTCAAATTCGACAGCAGTATTGAATATGGCAGCCGCATTGAATCATTACTTTCTGAAATTAATCAGGATGCTGGACAAAAATGAGCATAGCTGCAAATTATGAAGCGCAACTGAAAGAAGCAATAGCCTTTTTACAAGGCTATTCTTCTTATCTTGTTGTTGCTCATGAAAACCCTGACGGGGATGCAATTAGCTCATGTGCTGCGATGAGCTGGTTACTGGAGCAATATGGCAAGAGCGTTACAATCGTAAATCAAAGTGAGTTGCCGGGTCGATTAAGTTATTTATATCATTATGACGATATTATTCAGTATCAATCTGATCTTGAGCTGCAATTTGATGCGGCAATTGCATTGGACTGCGCAGATGCCTCCAGACTAGGAGATGTTTTTGCTCTCATTCAAGAGCGCAATGTACCCCTGCTTAATCTGGATCATCATGCGAGCAATCATGGTTTTGGGACGCTTAATATTATTCGTCCAAATGCTGCTGCTACGGTTGAAATGGTCTACGATATGATTAAGCTTACTCCACATACACCTAATCTCGAATGCGCTAAAGCTTTATATACAGGTTTACTAACAGATACTGGAGGTTTTCGCTACTCGAATACCTCGCCCTCCGTTATGGCAATGGCATCAGATTTGCTTGCATTAGGTGTGTCTGCTTATGAGCTTGCTGATCATTTGCTGGAAAAAATGACGATGGGAAAACTTAAGCTTTTACAAACCGCGCTTTCTCGTATTACCTTTCATGAGGACCAAACAATTGGTTGGGTTACGATTATGAAGGATGATTTAGCGAACTGCGGGGCAGTGAGTGAAGATATTGAAGGCATCGTCAACTATATACTTAATGTTGAAGAAGTCGAGGTTGGCATTCTATTCAAAGAGTCGGATTCTGGTGTAATAAAAGCCAGCATTCGATCAAAAGGCAAGGTTAATGTGTCCGAAGTTGCTCAAAGCTTTGGCGGTGGCGGTCATGTAAGAGCTGCCGGCTGTCGCTTGACCACGAATATGGAAGAAAGCGTAAATAGCCTAGTTGAAGCAATTCGAAAGGCGTTGACATAGATGGACGGAATATTGGCGATATGGAAGCCGGAAGGCTGGACGTCGCATGATGTAGTCGCTAAAACGCGGCGTCTATTAGGAATGAAACGAATTGGACACGCGGGTACACTTGATCCTATGGTGACGGGTGTGCTCCCGCTTTGTTTAGGTAGAAGCACGCGTGTTGTTGAATATATACAAGAGCGCCCGAAGGCTTATGAAGCTACGATTACGCTTGGTTTGGCAACTGATACGGAAGATATGACGGGCGAGATCATTGAGCGGGCTGATTCCGTACAGGTTACAAAGCAGCAGGTTGAGGCTGTGCTTTCACAATTTATTGGCAGCATTGATCAGGTTCCTCCCATGTACTCAGCAGTAAAAGTAGACGGCAAACGTTTATATGAGCTTGCCAGAGAAGGCAAGTCGGTTGAACGAAAATCTCGAACGGTTACGATTCATCATATTGAGCTGCTATCGCTTGATCTTGAGCAGCAGTATCCGCAATTTACGTTTTCGGTGCTATGCTCAAAAGGTACATACATACGTACATTATGTGTCGATATCGGAAAAGCGTTAGGTGTGCCAGCTGCGATGGCTAAACTGGTTCGTACAATGTCAGGCGGTATTACGAAAGAAAGCTGTGTGACACTGGAACAGGTTGAGGATCATATGCGTGAAGGCACGATATCTGAGGTGCTTGTCGCTCCAGAGCAGGCGATTGATCATATTCCGTCTGCGACTGTTAAAGCGATCAAGCGAAAATACGCGATTCAGGGGCAGCGTCTTTATTGGACGGACCTTTCAGGGCATCAGGAGCTGGAGGATCACGCTCTCGTACGTGTGTTTGATGAAGAGGGAATTTTTCTAGGAATATTCCAGCTGGATAAAAATCAGCATGCTGTTTTGCCGATCAAAGTATTTTCTTAAGGAAAAATGTTAAAGATGAAATGTAGGTGTGTCAACTTTGAAAATCATAACATTGACTTACCCTATCTCTCCAGATGATATAGAGCTTAATGATCAGCCTCTATCCATTGCACTTGGTCATTTCGACGGTGTGCATCGCGGACATCAGCAGGTGATCAATACGGCGATTGAAACAGCGAAGCGAAAAGGGCTGGCTTCTGCTGTTATGACATTTGATCCGCATCCGAAGGCGATCCTCGGTCAAGGCGAGCAATATACCCAATGCTTGACACCGCTGGATATGAAGATGAAGCTGTTTGAAGAGCTGGGTGTAGATTACGCATTTGTCGTACAGTTTAATCTGCAATTTGCTGCGATTACTCCTAAAGCATTCGTCGATGAAATTCTGCATCGTTTGCAGGTGGTGAATGTCGCGGTAGGCTTCGATTTCCGTTTTGGAGCCAAAGGTGCAGGCACGCCTGAAGTGCTGAAGCAGCTGGGTGAACCTAACATACAGGTTGAGATGGTAGACGCGTATATGCTGGATGGCAAGAAAGTGAGCAGCACCATTATTCGTGAATACCTCGAGCAAGGAAACGTTGAACGTGCAAATGAACTGCTCGGTCGAAATTTTCAAGTAGAAGGCATCGTCGTGCAAGGGGATCAGCGTGGCCGCACCATCGGATTCCCAACCGCGAATTTACGGCTTGACTCACCATATTTAACGATTCGTCTTGGCGTGTATGCCGTTATTGCGCATTTAGGCGATCGAACGTTTTATGGCGTGTTGAATCACGGGATGAAGCCGACTTTCTATGCTGAAGATATCGTGCCGGTCATGGAGGCACATTTATTCGACTTTTCGGAGGATATCTATGGTGAGCATGTTGTTATTGAGTTTGTGACGTTTATCCGTCCCGAGCAGCGCTTCTCTGGCATTAACGAGTTGATTGCTCAAATTGGGAAGGATGCAGAGCAGGTGAGAACGCTGCTGTCGCAAACATAATCTCGACAAACCATTTTCATCTATGCTATACTATGAACTGTTGTCAGGCGTACATTTTGTACAAGCTTGTTCAACTGAACCTTAGCTTGGATATCGAGCTCACCGCCGATTGCTAGGCTAATGGCGATTATGATAAGGAGGTGAATCAGGATGGCAATCACTCAAGAACGCAAAAACGAACTAATCGAGACTCATAAGACTCACGCAAGTGACACTGGATCTCCAGAAGTTCAAATCGCTATCCTAACGGAAAACATCGTTAATTTGACAGATCATCTACGTACGCACAAGAAAGATCATCATTCGCGTCGTGGTTTGTTGAAAATGGTAGGTCAACGTCGTAAACTACTTGCTTACCTTAAGAAGAAAGATGTTAAACGTTATAGTGCATTGATTGAAAAACTTGGCCTACGCCGCTAAGATCAGTGTAATGAAAAGCAACCTGGCAGTCCTTGAGGTGGTCCATTCATGGATCTAAAGGCTTCGGGTTGCTTTTTGTAATAGAAGAGGAGGGTTTGAATGCAACATCGTGTTGAAACGACGCTAGGCGGAAGACCACTTGTTTTTGAAACAGGTCGTTTGGCGAAGCAAGCTAATGCAGCTGTTATGGTTCGTTATGGCGAAACAGCAGTGCTATGTACCGTTACTGCTTCATCAGAACCAAAGGATTTGGATTTCTTCCCATTAACGGTAAACTATGAAGAACGCTTATATGCGGTAGGTAAAATTCCAGGCGGATTTATTAAACGTGAAGGTAGACCAAGTGAGAAAGCAATCCTTTCTAGTCGTCTAACGGACCGTCCAATTCGTCCATTGTTCCCTGAAGGCTTCCGCAACGATGTTCAAATTGCGAATATCGTCATGTCTGTAGATCAGGACTGCGCACCAGAAATCGCAGCGATGATCGGAACCTCTGCAGCGCTTACGATCTCTGATGTGCCATTCGATGGCCCAGTAGGTGGCGTTGTTGTAGGCCGCATCAACGGTGAATTTATTATTAATCCAACCGTTGCACAGGAGCAGGAATCTGACATCTATGTAGTGGTTTCCGGTACGAAGGATGCCATTATGATGGTAGAGGCTGAAGCAAATGAAGTGCCTGAGGATGTTATGCTTGAAGCGATCATGTTTGGTCATGATGCGATTAGAGAGCTGATCACCTCGATTGAAGAGCTTCATAAGCTTGCAGGTAAGGAAAAAATGGAAGTTGTTTTACATACTGTAGATGAAACAGTAAATGAGGCTGTACGTGCGTTCGCATCTGCACGTCTTGTTGAAGCTGTTAAAATTGCTGAAAAGCATGCTCGTCAGGATGCAATTGATGCGATCAACGAGGAAACAGTAGCGCATTTTGAAGAAGTGTATGCAGAGACCCCTGAGCTTATCGCTGATGTGAAAGAAGTACTGTATGACATCGTGAAGGAAGAGGTACGTCGTCTTATTACGCATGACAAGGTACGTCCTGATGGTCGTGCTTTGGATGAAATTCGCCCAATTGAATGTGATGTTGCGCTATTGCCGCGTACGCATGGCTCCGGCTTGTTTACACGTGGACAAACTCAAGCGCTAAGCATCTGTACGCTAGGTGCGCTTGGCGATGTGCAAATTTTGGATGGAATTTCTGCTGAAGAAACGAAACGCTTCATGCATCATTACAATTTCCCTCCGTTCTCTGTTGGTGAGGCTAGACCGCTTCGTCCACCAGGACGTCGTGAAATTGGTCATGGTGCGCTTGGTGAGCGCGCGCTTTCTAAAGTCATTCCTTCTGAGGAAGAGTTCCCGTACACGATTCGTCTTGTATCTGAGGTGCTTGAATCTAATGGTTCGACTTCACAGGCAAGTATTTGCGCAAGTACGCTTGCAATGATGGATGCAGGTGTGCCGATTAAAGCACCAGTTGCAGGTATTGCAATGGGTCTAATTAAAGACGGCGATCACTTCTCTATCCTGTCTGATATTCAAGGCATGGAGGACCATCTTGGCGATATGGACTTTAAGGTAGCTGGTACTGCTGAAGGCGTAACAGCCATTCAAATGGATATCAAAATTGCAGGTATTGATCGCGAGATTCTGTCGCAAGCTTTGGATCAAGCTCGTGAAGGTCGTCTTCACATTCTAGGTAAAATGAGCGAAGTAATGACTACTTCCCGTGGAAGCCTGTCCAAGTATGCGCCTAAAATTGTTAGCATGAAAATCAATCCAGATAAAATCCGTGACGTTATCGGTGCAGGCGGTAAAATCATCAATAAAATTATTGAAGAAACCGGCGTGAAAATCGATATCGAGCAGGATGGTTCAGTCTTTATCGCTTCTTCAGATGAAGAAATGATTCAAAAGGCTAGACAAATTATCGAAGGCATCGTGAAAGAGGTTGTGGTTGGTGAAATCTACCTCGGTACAGTTAAACGAATTGAGAAATTCGGCTGTTTCGTAGAAATTTTACCGAACAAAGACGGCCTGGTGCATATTTCACAGCTGTCTACAGAGCGCGTAGCAAAATGCGAAGATGTTGTTAAGATTGGTGATCAAATTACGGTAAAAGTAACGGAAATTGATCAGCAGGGTCGAGTTAACCTGTCTCGCAAGGCTGTGCTTCAGGCGGAAGAAGCTCCTAAAGCATAATTTAGCCCCAACATCATATAACATGCGAGGAAGAGTCAGATACTATCTGCCTCTTTTTTTGCGTTTCATTCATAAAGCACTTTTTGTCCACATAACATGTACTACAGCCGAGCTTGTACGGATTTGTCGTATTCTATGATGATGTGGAGTGAGTAGGTTGAGGCATATATGGTGGAAAAGAGCTTCCTTTATCGCAGCGAGCGCGTTAATGCTCGTCGTATTAATTAAAATGAACGGCAACATATCCAGCTTCATGAAGCACGTGAAGGAGCAGGATGCGGTCTATGCCTTTTTTCAGGTAAATCGTTCTGAAGAGGAAAAGACACTGCTGCTGAAGCAGATAAAAGAAGAGGCGGAAAAGCTAAAAATTGAGCCGATTAATGCGCGCATAGACCGGGTTTACAAGGCTGTGCCTGGTTATAATGGACTTGAGGTTGATATTGAAGCGACTTATGAATTGAACGTGAATGCGGTTCGCGGCGCTCAGCTTCGCTACATTTATCGAGAAGTGGAGCCGGCGATACAGCTGGAGGACTTGGGAAGTTATCCGATCTATAAGGGGAACCCGGAAAAACGCGCAGTCGGTCTTATGATCAATGTCGCATGGGGCAATGAATATTTGGATTCGATTCTAAATACGCTGAAGGATGCTGATGTGAAAGCGACATTTTTCTTTGATGGTTCATGGTTGAAGAAAAATAAGGAGCTCGCCCAGCGTATTGCTGAAGAAGGTCATGAGCTATCCAACCATGCTTATTCACACCCCGACATGGCGAATCTGTCCCATTTTGAGCAAACTCAGCAAATTGTAAAGACTGAAGCGCTCTTAAAGGAAATGAATGCATCCAACAAATGGTTCGCGCCACCTTCTGGCTCCTTTAATGCAACGACAGTGAAGGCAGCAAGAGAGCACGGTCTGCTGACGGTGCTATGGACGATCGATACAATTGATTGGCGCAATCCGTCGCCGGAGCAGGTAATGACAAGAATACGATCAAAGCTCGAACCTGGAGCTTTAATATTAATGCATCCAACTGCAGCAACTGAAAAAACATTACCTATGATGATTCAATATATGAAAGAACAAGGTTATTTTCCTGGTACAGTATCCCATACACTCTCCTCTGACCGTCTGCAAGACGGAGTTGAGGGAGTAGACATATTTTGATATAGTGATATCATTGTAATTGTCTTAAATGGAGCAGACACGCTTTAATAGGAGGATTGCAATGAAGTCACAAGTACATAAAGAAACAGAAGCTAGAGGACTTGATCTAGCCTGGGAGCAAGTACGGGATTTTCAACTCGCATTTAACCATCCTGCAAATGATACGCCAATACTGCTAGATGCTGAACGAGCAGTTAAACGGATGAACTGGGTTCAGGAGGAAGTGCAAGAGTTTCTTGAAGCTAAAACAATCGTCGATCAAGCGGATGCTATGATTGATGTTATTTATTTTGCAATTGGTACATTAGTAGAAATGGGTGTACGTCCCCAACAATTGATGGATATCGTGCAGCATGCCAATATGAGCAAGCTGTGGCCTGATGGAAAGCCACATTATAAGCCCGACGGAAAAGTGATGAAGCCCGAAGGATGGGAAGATCCTTACCCGAAGCTTAAAGAAGCGATTGCTGAGCAGATGAAAAAGGGCGAGACCATCAAGTAATTGACACGAAAAGTTTAAGCATATGCTTCCGAAGTAACTTTTCGTTGCGAGGAAGTATAGGCGGGGAAGTTACGAAAAGTTTTTAGGAGGGCGCTTGGTGGAAAAATACCAGCTAAGCAATGGCATGCGTGTCGTTGTGGAACAAATTCCTACAGTACGTTCGGTTTCATTCGGGATCTGGGTCAAAAATGGATCTCGTAACGAGACGGAGCAAAACAACGGGATTTCACATTTTATAGAGCATATGCTGTTTAAAGGAACTGAAAAGCGCAGTGCGAGAGATATCGCGGATTTATTTGACGGAATTGGCGGTAATGTCAATGCCTTTACTGCGAAGGAATATACATGTTATTTTGCGAAGGTGCTTGATTCTCATTTGCCGTTAGCGGTAGATGTGCTTGCCGATATGTTCTTTCACTCCAAAATGGATAAGGATGAACTGGCAAAAGAGCGTAACGTGATTTTGGAAGAAATCTCAATGTATGAGGATACCCCAGATGATCGTGTGCATGATGAAGCAGCAAAAGCTGCATACGGCAATCATCCGTTAGCCTATTCGATTCTGGGAACACAGGAAACGCTGGAGTCCATGGGTTCTGAGGATCTGCTGAAATTTATGAAGGATCGTTACACGATTGAAAATATTGTGCTGAGTGTAGCGGGTAATATAGAGCCTAAAAGTCTGCTGGACCTGCTAGAAACCTATTTCGGACATTATCAAAATCATGAATCTACGCCAGCAATCGTGACAGCCCCAAGCTTTGTAGGCGATTATTCATTCTTTCAGAAAAAAACGGAGCAGAATCATATCTGTATGTCCTTTCAAGGTTGTGCCATGGGGACACCGCTGCAAAATGCGATGATCTTATTGAACAATGCGCTGGGCGGCGGCATGAGCTCGCGATTGTTTCAGGTGATTCGTGAGGAGCGGGGGCTAGCCTACTCGGTTTATTCCTATCATAGCGCAGCTGTTGATTCAGGGTTATTTACGATTTATGCAGGTACAGCACCTAAACAGACGAAGGATGTTATTGATCTGACTATGGAGCTTATGCATGAGGTGGGTAAGAACGGCTTGACGGATGCAGAGCTAATTAGAGGAAAGGAGCAGCTGAAGGGCTCGCTCATTCTGAATCTTGAGAGCACTAGCAGTCGGATGAATCGCAATGGCAAGCATGAGCTTATGCTAGGCAAGCACAATACGATTGATGCGCTGCTTACGCGAATCGATGCGATTACGATGGACGATATCAAGGAAGTTACGAAACAAATGCTGGCAACACCTTTTGCCGTGTCAATGGTTGGGACAAGCGATAAAGCAGTTGTCAATCTTAGGAGGGATCAGCTTGTATCAAGTGTTGTTTAAGAGAATGCCGGGAAATGAGGATCTGGCCATTCCGAAGCGTATGACAGAAGGCTCAGCCGGTTTTGATCTGCAGGCGGCAGTAAATGAGCCGGTAACGCTAGCTCCTGGCGAGCGCAAACTAATCCCGACGGGATTTGCAATGGCTATGCCGAATGAGCTGGAAGCGCAGATTAGACCTCGCAGTGGACTAGCTTACAAGCACGGCATTACATGCTTGAATTCCCCGGGAACGATTGATGCGGATTATCGAGGCGAGGTAAAGGTGCTATTGATCAATTTGGGATCAGAGTCTTTTACGATTGAACGCGGTGAGCGCATTGCGCAAATGCTGTTTGGTCTTGTGCCTAGTGTAAGGAATGAAGAAGCGGAAGAACTGCCTGATACAATCCGTGGAGCCGGTGGTTTTGGTCATACTGGCGTTTAACTATAAACATATAGCAGCTAGCTATGCAAGATGGCAGATCTTGTATATGCAGCTATGAGTAAAGAGGGGTTCAGAGTTTATTCTGAATCCTTTTTTATTTATGGTGGAGTCATCAATTTGCAATGGTTTTAATATGTACTAGCCCTATCGAGCTATAGCTAATTCGTGGCGCGATGCCATAAAATGAAGCAAAAGGCCAGTTCATAGAAGGGATGAATGAAGTTGCGATTGAATACTCCGAATGTTTGGTTAGGTGTTGCTTGGCTGACAGCGTTAGTGGCTACTATGGGAAGCTTGTATTTGAGTGAGGTATGGCATTTTGTACCTTGTGAGCTTTGTTGGTATCAACGAATTTTTATGTACCCTTTGGTTGTTATATTAGGCATAGCATCGTATCGACAGCAAACGGTGATGGTTCCGTATGTGCTCCCCGTTGTCGCGATTGGTGGATGCATATCGATATATCATATTATCATTCAGAAGCTTCCGAAAAACTCGGATATAGCGGCTTGCGGGGTTGGAGATGTTTCCTGTCAGGATGATTATTTATACTGGTTCGGCTGGATCACCATTCCGATGCTGGCGCTTGCTGCTTTTGTAATCATTGCCATATCCTTGATGCAAGCTCGTCGTCTTGACAGAGGGAATGAGGACACATTGGAATCAGAAGCGTAGAATGAAAAATAAACAGGACTCGGTTAGTGAGGCTTCATCGGAGGCAGGATCTAGTTAATCCAGCTTAAAAGACCAGGGTCAATATAATGCTTATCAATAAGGTGCAGCTTATGGCTGCGCCTCTTTTTGTTGAAGAAAAGTTTCCAACTTAGTTATACACCTATCATTGCGATGCCGCATAGTATAGCATATATTTTTGAGCCAGAAAGGAGTGTGCCCCATGTTAACGGGCGTCAATGTACTTCTGCTTGGCGGAGATGCGAGGCAGCTTGAGATCATAAGCAAGCTTTGTGAACACAATGCGACTGTGAGCATATGCGGTTTTGAACAGAAAAAAGAGCTGCCTGAAGCGGCGATTCCTGTTGAGTTGAATCGTAGAGCCTTCTCGAAGCTTGATGCTTTATTGCTGCCGGCTGTTGGTTGTGACGACGATGGTTATGTACACACCGTCTTCAGTAGTGAATCCATTCGGCTTACCGATGAGCTGCTAGCTGCCCTGCCTAAATCTTGTGTCATCTACGCAGGCATGGCAAAGCCCTATCTAAAGGAGTTATGCGCACGCCAACAATTGCAACTCGTTGAGTTGTTTGAGCGGGATGATATTGCGATATTCAATTCAATTCCAACCGTAGAAGGTGCGCTCATGATGGCGATTCAACATACAGATTTCACCATCCATCGTTCAAACTCGATGGTGCTTGGCTTTGGCAGAACTGGTATTTCTATGGCAAGAGGCCTGCATGCGCTTGGCTCGCACGTGTTGGTTGGTGTAAATCGTTCAGAGCACTATGCCCGTGCCTATGAAATGGGCTTTGAGCCTTTCTACACAAAGGATCTTGAGCAATATGTGATGAATATTGACTTGCTTTTTAATACAATTCCGACTATGATTATCACAGCACAAATAATCGACAGACTACAAAAAAGCGCAGTTATTATCGATCTTGCAACGAAGCCAGGCGGAACTGATTTCGACTATGCTGAGTTGAAAGAGATAAAAGCGTTGCTTGCACCAGGACTGCCTGGTATTGTAGCACCGAAAACCGCAGGTCTAATTCTCGCCGATTGCTTAAGCCAATTAATTTTGGAACAAACGAAGCGGAGGGAATTATGATGAGTTGGAACGGAAAAACAGTTGGTTATGCCTTGTCTGGTTCGCATTGTACATTTGAAGAGGTTATGCCGCAAATCCAGCGTTTTGTTGATGCTGGAGCAAATGTCATACCCATTGTGACCAATACGTTGATCACAACGGATACGCGTTTTGGCACTGCCGAAAAATGGCGCAATGAACTTACTAGAATTACAGGTAATGAAATTATTTCAACGATTGTGCAAGCGGAGCCGCTCGGTCCATCGAAAATTATTGATGTTCTGACGATTGCACCGTGTACTGGAAATACGACAAGTAGACTTGCTAACGCGATTACGGATAGCGCAGTGCTTATGGCTGCCAAATCTCAAATGCGAAATGGCAGACCGATTGTCCTCGCGATCTCAACCAACGATGGGCTTGGTCTAAATGCGGCCAATATTGCCAAGCTGCTTGTTACGAAAAATATTTATTTTGTGCCGTTCGGTCAAGACGATCCTATCAATAAGCCAAACTCACTAGTTGCTAGAATGGACTTGATTATGGAAGCATGTGAAGCAGCCCTGCAAGGAAAGCAATTACAGCCTTTATTAGTCGAGCGGCATTAATTATATAAGCTTAAGCTATAGAGGGGAGAAAACATCGTATGTCAAATCAAAAATTATACAATGTCGCAGTTGTTGGCGCAACTGGAGCAGTAGGGGAACAAATTATTAAGTTGTTGGAGACGAGAAGCTTCCCTATTAATGAGATTAAGTTTCTATCATCAGCACGTTCAGCAGGTAAAACTATTTCATTCAATGGTCAGGAGTATGTGATCGAGGAAGCGACACCAGACAGCTTTAACGGTGTAGAGATTGCCTTGTTTAGTGCTGGCGGTGATGTAAGTAAGGCGCTAGCTCCTGAAGCTGCTAAGCGTGGTGCTGTATGTATCGATAATACGAGCGCGTTCCGTATGGACCCGAATACGCCGCTTGTTGTACCTGAAGTAAATCCGG
Source organism: Paenibacillus septentrionalis (assembly GCF_042659865.1). NCBI lineage: Bacteria > Bacillati > Bacillota > Bacilli > Caryophanales > Paenibacillaceae > Paenibacillus > Paenibacillus septentrionalis. Next base: position 135,037 of record NZ_JBHSTE010000001.1, on the reverse strand, counting down.
AAAAAATTAAAGAGCACAACGGAATTATTGCCAATCCTAACTGTTCTACAATTCAAATGGTAGCTGCGCTTAAGCCGCTTCATGACCGTTATGGCATTAAACGAGTAATCGTTTCAACATACCAAGCGGTATCTGGCGCTGGCGCACGCGCTATTGACGAAACGCTTCGTCAAACTCGTGCAGTGCTTGATGAGCAAGAAGTAAATCCTGATGTGTTGCCAGTAGGTGGTCTGCCGGTGAAACATCAAATCGCATTTAATGCGATCCCGCAAATTGATAAGTTTACAGACAATGGCTATACATTTGAAGAAATGAAAATGACAAACGAAACGAAGAAAATTATGGGTGATGATTCAATCGAAGTTTCTGCAACTTGTGTGCGAATCCCTGTAATTTATGGTCATTCCGAGTCTGTATATGTGGAATTCAACGAGCAATACGAGGTTGAGGACGTAAAAGCATTGCTGGATGCAGCTCCTGGCGTAACGCTAGTTGATGATCCTGCTAACCAGCAGTATCCTCTTGCAACAGATGCAGCAGGCAAACCTGATGTATTTGTTGGTCGTATTCGTCGTGATATTACAAGCGAAAAAGGTCTAAATATGTGGATTGTATCTGACAATCTATTAAAAGGCGCAGCTTGGAATGCTGTACAAATTGCAGAATATATTGCGAACGAGCAATAATAGTTTTTTATAGTCATCATAGGTACACTTCCTGGAGGCGAAGTTATGCGAATTATTGTGCAAAAATTCGGCGGTACTTCATTGTCAACTAGTCAGGCTAAGGAACGTGTTATCCAACATATAAAACGCGAACGAGACAACGGCTATGCCGTTGTCGTCGTTGTATCTGCAATCGGTAGGCGTGGTGAGCCGTATGCTACAGACACGCTGTTGGATCAGCTGCAACCGTACGGAGATTATATTGATTTGAAGGAGCGCGATATGCTCCTGAGCTGTGGAGAAATTATTAGTGCGACGCTGATTGGCGCTCAAATACGTGCGGCGGGAATTCCCGCCGTTGTATTATCGGGAGCTGAGGCGGGTATTGAGACGGATGATGATTTTGGCTCAGCTAAAATTACCGCCATCACTCCAGAGCGAATCATTCAGCATCTGAATAAAGGTAAGGTTGTTGTTGTAACAGGCTTTCAGGGGAAGACCAAGCAAGGGGCTGTTACGACGCTCGGAAGAGGAGGCAGTGATACTTCTGCTACCGCATTAGGTGCTGCGCTTCATGCAGAAATCGTAGATATCTATACGGACGTCAACGGGGTTCTGACAGCCGATCCGAAGCTGGTAAGTGATGCTAAGCCAATCTCGAAAGTAAGCTATGCTGAGATTTGCCATATGGCGCGAGAAGGGGCGAAGGTGGTTCATCCCCGTGCTGTGGAGATCGCTCAGCAGGCGCGCATTCCGGTTCGAGTTCGGTCAACCTTTTCGGATGATGAAGGGACGCTCGTACAGGACGCGACGTGGGAGCATAATGAGCATGCTGTGCTTGACCGTCATGTGACGGGCATCGCCTATGCATTAGGCATTACTCAGCTTCATGTATCGGGCACCGATAAACAATTGCACGATCCCCAGCTAATATTTGAAACACTTGCCCAACATGATATAAGCGTTGATTTTATTAATGTTTCTGCCTCGCATTCCTTATTTACCGTGCAAGCACAACAGGATCAGCTGGCATATACCCTCCTGACTGAACGAGAATTAGCAGTAACATTAAACCGTGAGTGTGCGAAGATCTCGATTATAGGTGGAGGCATGAATGGGCAGCCTGGTGTTATGGCACGTATTGTAGCTGCATTAACGAAGGAAGGTATTGCAATTTTGCAATCAGCGGATTCGAACGCTGCAATATGGGTACTGGTAAAAGAGGAGCAGATGGCTAAAGCATTGACATCGTTGCATTCGACGTTTGACCTGAATCGGTAAACGTTTTACAATGAATGCATATGATGTTCGACATAAGGAAATGGTAGGAGGAGTTCGGATGGAGTTCGGAAGATTGATTACCGCGATGGTAACGCCTTTCGATAGCGAAGGTAATATTGATTGGTCGACTGCAGAGCAGCTAATGGAGCGATTAATTGTTGATCAGCAAAGCGATAGCATTGTAGTTGCTGGTACTACAGGTGAATCGCCTACATTGACGCATGATGAAAAGCTTGAGTTATTCAAATTTGCTGTGAAACAAGCGAATGGGCGCGTGAAAATTATAGCAGGCACAGGAAGCAACAATACGCAAGCATCGATTGAGCTGTCTCAAGAGGCTGAGCAATGCGGAGTAGACGGGTTGCTGCTTGTTGCCCCTTATTATAACAAGCCTTCGCAGGAAGGGTTGTATTTGCACTTTAAGGCGATTGCCGAAAGCACGAAGCTCCCGGTTATTTTATATAACGTGGAAGGAAGAACAGGGATCAATATTTCTGTTCAGACGACCCTTCGATTGGCTCAGCTTTCAAATGTTGTAGCGACCAAGGATTGCGCGAATTTGGAGCAACTGACTGCAATTGCTGCCGAAGCTCCTGAAGGCTTCCGCATTTATTCAGGAGATGATAGCGCAGCGTTGCCTGCGCTGGCTGTTGGTGCATATGGTATTGTCAGTGTAGCGTCTCATATCATCGGTAAAGAGATGAAGGAAATGATAAACCGATATCTAGCTGGTGATGTTGCAGCAGCTGCGAAGCTTCATCAAGAGCTATACCCTGTATTCAAAGGATTGTTCCACTGTCCTCATCCTACACCTAATCCAGTACCGGTTAAGCACGCTCTTTCATTGGTTGGATTGCCAGTCGGTTCGGTACGACTTCCGCTAGCGCCGATTACGCCAGAGGAAGCAGCATTTGTTGCGGCTCTAAAACCAATTCAAGCTCGTATATAATGATCGTATCGTAAAGCTGCATGTCACAAGCTGACATGCAGCTTTTTTTGTGAATATAACGATTAGTACCTTCATGAACGATATCGTGCATACATAATTAAGCAAATTGTACAATTTGCTTGCCGATACTTAACATTGCACGAGTGGTATGAATAGGGACTGTCTATTCACATTCACATTGCATTTTGAAGTAAAAGAAGGGGAATGCTATACCTAACAACAAGCAGCAGCTCTCGTCGGTTGGGAATGAACTGTATCAGAATAGGACACTCCAATATACCAAAAAGATCATTTCAAAGGCATATTTTGTATCTCGACTTGTGTAATCGCTTTTTAATCATGTATAATGGAATTAAGTGAATGGGTGCGGCAAATAAATATTGAGTTATGTAAATTCCGTCAGAGCGGCATCTGGCGTTTTTTAGTAATATACGCAACACAAATAAACGGATAAAAGACTATAGGAGGTATAGATTCACTTGTCAAAAAAGAATAACCAAGACAAATTACTGGTCTTCGCTCTGGGCGGTGTCGGTGAGATTGGCAAGAACATGTATGTTGTTCAATACAATGATGATATTGTCGTTGTAGATGCTGGTCTTAAATTTCCAGAGGAAGACATGCTAGGGATTGACATTGTCATTCCAGACGTTGCCTATCTTGTAGAGAATCAAGATAAGGTTCGCGGGATCATTATTACGCATGGTCACGAAGATCATATTGGCGGATTGCCATATGTATTGAAAAGCCTGAATGTTCCTGTTTATGCTACGAAATTAACATTAGGCTTGATTGAAGTAAAATTGAAGGAAGCAGGAATTTTGGGGGATACCAAGCGCATTTTGATTTCTGCTGACAGCGAGCTGCAGCTTGGTTCGATCACAGCAAGCTTCTTCAAAACCAACCACAGTATTCCAGATTCCGTCGGTGTATGTCTTGATACACCAGAAGGAACAATCGTTCATACAGGAGACTTCAAGTTTGATCATTCTCCAGTTAATGATCAATATGCAGATCTTCAGCGTATTGCTGAAATCGGCAAAAAAGGAGTATTGGCGCTGCTTTCTGATTCAACAAATGCTGAGCGTCCAGGCTATACTCCATCTGAGAAAAATGTTGGAAATCGTTTGGAGGAAATTTTCCGTACCGCTACTCAGCGTGTTGTTGTTGCCACGTTTGCATCCAATGTGCACCGTATTCAACAGGTCATTAACGCTGCGATTGCAACTCGCCGCAAGATTGCAGTCGTTGGACGCAGTATGGTCAATGTCGTTACGATTGCTAATGAACTGGGCTATCTGAACATTCCTGAAGGCATGCTAATTGAGCCGGAAGAAGTGAATCGACTAGCAGCTGATCGAGTTGTTATTTTGTGTACAGGCAGCCAAGGCGAGCCAATGAGTGCACTTACGCGCATGGCACGTTCTACCCACCGCAAAGTAGATATTTTACCTGGAGATACTGTGATCATTGCCGCGACACCTATCCCTGGTAATGAGCGTTATGTAGGTAGAACAGTAGACGAGCTGTATCGTTTAGGTGCAAATGTAATTTATGGTTCAGGTTCTGTATCTGGAGTTCACGTATCTGGTCACGGAAGTCAAGAAGAGCTGAAGCTCATGCTGAACCTTGTAAAGCCGAAGTATTTTATTCCAATTCACGGTGAGTATCGTATGCTTCGCATCCATGCAGATCTTGCTGAAGAGGTTGGAATTGAGCCTGAAAATGTATTCGTCCTTGATAATGGAGATACCGTTGAGTTTCAAAACGGTCAAGCTGCAAAAGGACAAAAAGTGCCTGCAGGCCGTGTGCTGATTGATGGTCTAGGTGTAGGTGATGTTGGTAACATCGTTTTGAGAGATCGCAAGTTGCTGTCTCAAGACGGTATATTGGTTGTAGTCGTTACGCTAAGCAAAGAAGATGGCACGATTTTATCTGGCCCGGATATTATTTCTCGTGGTTTCGTATATGTTCGTGAGTCTGAAGGATTGCTGGATGAAGCAAACCGTATTGTTACATCAACATTAAATAAATTGATGAACGATAAAGTGAATGAATGGGCATCCCTGAAAACTAACGTTAAGGATTCGCTAGGTCGTTTCCTCTATGAGCAAACACGTCGTCGCCCAATGATTTTGCCAATAATTATGGAAGTATAACGATTGCTTACCATTCACCTAAATAACTAGCTATTCACTCCATGTTTGGAGCTGAATAGCTAGTTTTTTTATTTATTTAATACTTAGCAGGATGCGCCTTATAAAAAGGATATTGGAGCTTCGGATAAAAAATGATATTAAAACCATACTAACAGCATACATTTATTACGTAAGGGAGAGAACAATCAATGTCATCCAAGTCTGAACTGTCAATGAATGAGCAACAACAAGATGATAAGCCTTCGCAGGATCAAAATCCAAGCCCTGGCCCAAATCAAAACCCTAACTCCAATCCTAACCAAAATCCAAATCAACCTAATTTGGATCAATCACTTAACGCGATTCAGCAGCTAGGGACTACTGGAATTCCGCAATTCCAGGAAAGCAACATTCATTGCATTACGATAATCGGACAAATTGAAGGGCATATGATTTTGCCGCCACAAAATAAAACAACCAAGTATGAGCATATCATTCCACAGCTTGTTGCAGCTGAGCAAAATAATAAAATAGAAGGCATTCTTATTATTTTAAATACGGTTGGCGGAGATGTCGAAGCGGGGCTTGCTATTGCTGAAATGATTGCATCAATGTCCAAACCTGCTGTAACACTTGTCTTAGGTGGCGGTCACTCTATTGGTGTGCCGATAGCGGTTTCCGGGAACGTCTCCTTTATTGCAGAAACTGCTACCATGACCATTCATCCAATACGTATGAACGGTCTAGTCATTGGTGTTCCGCAATCCTTCGAGTACTTGGAGAAAATGCAAGAGCGTGTAACCAAATTTGTGGTGACTCATTCCAACATTACGGAAGAAACATTCAGGTCGCTTATGTTGAAAACAGGTGAGCTGACAAGAGACATCGGCACGACGATTATTGGCTCTGAAGCGGTATCTCATGGTCTCATTAACCGAGTTGGAGGGATCGGTGAGGCGCTGAATGAGCTGAAGCTGCAAATTGCAAGAGCGAAGGGAGAAGTTCATTAATGCTGCACTCGATTATGCCTATGGAGTTTATTTACGGAGAGCAAACGCCAGAGGACCATGTCGTTGATTATGTGTACCAAGGATTGTTAATGGAAGTAAAGCCGTTAACTACTGGGAAAGCGATCATTGTGCGATTGATTAATCCGCCGCTTGATTGTTATCTGGATCAACGCTATGCACCCGGTGCGCTTATTCCGTTCCAACAATAAGCAATAATTATTTAATGGCATTAACTAAAACCACCTGGCAGCAAAATGCTTGCTAGGTGGTTTTGTTCGTTATTGGGTGTTAAAGTCCAGAGTTCTCCGCTGTCATAGCCCCACATCTATCCATGTGATATAATGGAAGGCAGGGGGGAGAATATTGGCAAAAAAACGAAAAAAGAAGCGCTCAATTGGTGCGCAATTAAAGTATGAAGTATATGGCATTCTAATCATTACGATATCTATGATCGCCCTCTCTGGTGAAGCTGCGGTTGGACGAGCACTTTCCAGATTTTTCGGTATTATTCTAGGGAAGTTTTATTTTGTATTGGCTATAGCAGGAATAATTATAGGGCTGTCCGTTATGATTAAGCGAGCTTGGCCCAAGGGCTGGACGTCTCGTAAAACGGGTATTGTAATCGCGGTGCTGGCATTCACGTTAAGCAGCTCTATCTCACATATCAATGCAAGGTATATGGGGCTCGATGATGCCGCTGTAACAGGCAGTATGATTTTCAAAACATTAGATGAAGAGCTGCGATCACAGCTATTTGCTTCCAATGTGGATGGTCAACAGCCTTCAATTAGAGATTTGTCGATTAGCGGAGGATATGTAGGGGCCTTGCAATATTCCTTACTATTCATGCTTTTTGGCTATTATGGCGCGCTTATTCTAAATATCGTGCAATATTTGATTGCGTTTTTATTAATTACTGGCAAGTCTTACGTAGATATGCTGAGATTTGTCAGAACGAAAAGCTTGCGACTGTACAAGCTGCTTACTGCCAAGCTGAGTCTGATTCGGGCGCGAAGAAAAGCAATATCCAAAGCTCAGCAGGCCTCGTACACTGAAGATGTAATGGATGATGATGAGGAGGAAACATATCAGCCAGAGCAAACTGCGAAAAAGCAGAAGAAGTCTTGGTTTTTCCAGACGAACACGGATACGACAACAGTGCAGGATGATTGGGAGCTGCATCATCGAGCTGAGAATTCATTTGAGCATGAAGAAGAAGCGGTGCTTGAAGGCTATGTTGCAGCAGATGATGATAAGCAGCAGGAAACACTGCAAACAAATATGAGAGCAAGAAGCGAATCACCATCTAATGAGGCTTACATAAATGAGCAGGAATCTTCTGAGTATAATAATACAAGCTATAATGACTTGGAGGAGCAGCAAGCCTATGAGAATGAGCTGGAATGGCAGGCAGCAGAAGGCTCTTCACTTGATGCTGCGAACAATCAACCAGAAGGACATCATGCCATCGCTCATTTGGCAGATCAGCTTCTTGCAGAACAGCAGCATGAGACTGAACCGCCAGAGATCGAGCATGATGATGAGGCCTATTCATATCCTGAAGGACAGGCTGTAACGTCAGATGCGCTTATTACGGAAGCGGATATTAACGATTCAACGAAGCTCGTACACGCTCCGCTTGCATCAACGCCAATTCCATATGAGATGCCTCCATTTTCACTGCTTAGCATGCCCAAGCATACAAACAAAGCAACAGACGGGCATGAAATGTATGATGCGAGAAGAAAGCTTGAGGCCACGCTGGAGAGCTTTGGCGTACGTGCCAAAGTGCTTGACGTTGTTCGGGGGCCAGCAGTTACTCGTTATGAAGTGCAGCCCGCAACTGGGGTTAAGGTAAGTCGTATTGTCGGACTAACCGATGATATCGCGCTAGCGCTCGCAGCGAAGGATGTGCGAATGGAGGCGCCGATTCCAGGCAAGTCTGCAATCGGAATTGAGGTGCCTAACGGCGAAGTATCCGTTGTTACGATGAGGGAAGTAATGGAAACGCCTGTATTTATGAACGCTCAATCCAAGCTGTCGATTGCTTTTGGTCGGGATATATCAGGTCAAACGATTGTAGGCAATCTTGCGAAAATGCCGCATTTATTAGTAGCAGGAGCTACCGGTTCAGGTAAATCCGTATGTATTAATGGCATCATTGCCAGCATATTGTATAAAGCAAAGCCTGATGAAGTGAAGTTTCTTATGATCGATCCTAAAATGGTTGAGTTGAATGTGTATAATGGCATTCCGCACTTGATTGCGCCTGTCGTGACGAATCCGAAACGGGCATCACTGGCTTTGAAAAAAATTGTGGTAGAGATGGAAAAACGCTATGAGCTATTTTCAAAATCAGGGACACGCAATATTGAGGGCTATAATCAGCTTATGAAGGATGATCCAAGCTTAGTGCTTCCATATATTGTTGTTATTGTGGATGAGCTTGCCGATCTTATGATGGTTGCCTCCAATGAGGTGGAGGATTCTATTGCTCGACTGGCGCAGATGGCGCGTGCTGCGGGCATACATCTTATTATAGCGACGCAGCGCCCTTCGGTTGACGTTATTACGGGGGTCATTAAGGCGAATATACCTTCCCGAATTGCGTTTGGCGTATCGTCACAGGTGGACTCGCGAACGATACTGGATTCAGCTGGAGCAGAAAAGCTGCTTGGACGCGGAGATATGCTGTTCTTGCCTATGGGTATGAATAAGCCAATTCGTGTCCAGGGAGCGTTCCTGTCCGACGAAGAGGTAGAGGCGCTAGTGACATTTGTTCGCGGGCAAGGCGAGGTCAAGTACAATGAGGAGCTCGTGCCAGAGCTTGACGAAGATACGGATGAAGCACAGGATGATGATATGGATGAGCTGTTTGACGAAGCAGCCCGCATCGTGATTGAAGGCAATCAGGCTTCGGTTTCCTTGCTGCAACGCAGAATGAGAATAGGGTATACGAGAGCTGCAAGACTGATTGACCAGCTTGAGGCAAAAGGAATTGTTGGACCGTATGAGGGCAGCAAACCTAGAACAGTACTCGTTTCGCAAGAACAATGGAATGCGAAGTAAAGGATAAATTGTAAGATTAAAGTATATTATTCAATCTCTTTTCTCATACTATGTGCATGTCAGCTACTGACTATGAAAATGCATCAGGAGAAAGGCGATTGAATATGAAATTTCGCAAGATTATGGTGTTCGGTATCGTTGCAATGCTATTTACGAGTCTTATGGTGTACACAAGAGCATGGGAGCAGCCGACGACTCCTACCTTCAGCTCAGCTGTACTGAAGTTTGGCTCATCGGGTAAGGACGTGACCGAGCTTCAAGGTAGACTTAAGTACTTAGGCTATTACAACGGAGAGATTGATGGTCAATTCGGCTCCAAAACGAAAAATGCTGTAACTTGGTTTCAATGGGAATTCGGCTTAACGTCTGATGGAGTAGTCGGTTCAGCAACGAAAAACAAGCTTGTCAATGCAACTAAAAATTGGAATCCATCGTTAGTTGCGGAGTCCGCTAAAGGTTCTGGTTCCACAGGAGGCTCTGGTTCTGGTGGAGGCGGCGGAGGCGGCAATCAAAGCTCTGCTGCACAATCGAATTTGCTTGGATTTACGGAAAACGACATTCAGCTAATGGCCAACGCTGTGTATGGTGAAGCACGTGGCGAACCATACGAAGGTCAGGTTGCTGTAGCGGCTGTTATTTTGAATCGACTGAAGCATCCTGATTTCCCGAATACAGTTTACGGCGTTATATTTGAACCGAGAGCCTTTACTGCAGTAGCCGATGGTCAAATTTATTTGACGCCAAATGAAACGGCGAAGCGGGCTGTAAGAGATGCAATTAACGGCTGGGACCCAAGCTATGGCTGCATCTATTACTTTAATCCGGATACAGCAACGAGTGGATGGATCTGGACGAGACAACAAATCCTCACAATCGGTAAACATATATTCTGTAAGTAATAGCTAAAGCAAGGGGAGAAGCAATCATTGGGAAGGTAGTCTCATGGTTGCTTCTTCCATTTGTAATACGGTAGAATAAATGAACAGGCAAAATGAAAGGGGCCATGATCTAATGGAATTCCAAGTTGGGAAGGTTCAAAATATTACGATTCATGTACTTCCGACGAATCGCTTTAAAACGTATGCGATCACGCTATTTGCTGGAACTCCGCTTGCGGAGCAAACTGTTACTTCAACCGCACTTATCCCCTTTGTATTGCGTCGTGGCACCGCTCGATTCCCTGAAACCATTGAGTTAAGAAAGCAACTTGACGATATGTATGGAGCTGGATTTGGCTTTAACATTGTTAAGCGTGGCGATACTCAATTTGTTCAGTTTCGAATGGATGTCATTAATGATCGTTTTGTAAAGAGTGAACAATCACTGTTGGAAGGTGCACTGCAATATATGGGGGATGTCATTACGAACCCATTATTAGACAATGGTGGATTTCGGGCAGCTTATGTAGATGCTGAAAAAAGCACATTGAAGAAGCAGCTGGAATCTATCATTAACGACAAAATTCATTATGCAGCTGAACGCTGCATTCAGGAAATGTGTGAGAATGAGCCATATCGGTTGAATGCATCAGGCAGATTAGAGGACTTGCCGCTTATTGATGCAGCTAATTTGTATGCTCGTTATATGAGCTGGCTGACTGAGGCTCAATTTGATTTGTACGTCGTCGGAGATACGACGCTGGAAGCGGTGTCTGAGCTTGTCAAGCAGCATTTTAGCATGCCCGCTGTAGCTAATCCGATCTCGTATCAAACGGTTGATCCCGTTCATCCCGTGTCATCGGTTAAAACGGTTGTTGATCGCCTTGAGGTTAGTCAAGGCAAGCTGAATCTGGGCTTACGCATGAATGTCGGTTATTCAGATCCGGATTATGTTGCTGCGCTCGTATATAACGGCATATTAGGCACGTATCCGCATTCCAAGCTGTTTGTCAATGTTCGTGAAAAGGAAAGCTTGGCTTATTATTGCTCGTCTCGTTATGACGCTCACAAGGGCATCATGACGATTCAATCCGGCATTGAATTTAATAACTACGAAAAAGCGTTAACAATCATTGAAAAGCAGCTGGAGGATATGAAGGCCGGACTCATTTCTGATGTGGAGCTGGAGCAGACTAAGGCGATGCTGACCAATGCAATGCGAGAAATACTGGACAATGCCAATGATATTGCAGGCTTTGACTTTAATAAGCAGTATTCCAAGGTAGATCGGTCCGTTGAAGATGTGATCAATCAAATTGCAGCCGTAAGCAAGGAAGATGTGCAGCAGATTGCCAGCCGTGTTGCTTTAGATACTATCTACTTTTTACGTGATCGTCAGGAGGTGTAAGGATGGAGACGCTTAGTTATCCGCACGTTGAGGAAACGTTGTATCGTGAGATTCTAGACAATGGTCTTGAGATTATAGTGCTGCCCAAGGCGGGCTTCCAAAAAACCTATGCTACATTTGCAACGAAATACGGTTCCATAGACAACCATTTTGCAGTTGGAGATCAAGAGCCGGTCAAGGTACCCGATGGCATCGCTCATTTTTTGGAGCATAAAATGTTCGAGGAGCCAGATGGAATGGATGTTTTCGCGAAATTTTCCAAACAAGGCGCTGCGGCCAATGCTTATACTTCATTTGATCGCACCGTTTATTTGTTCTCTGCTACTGAAAATATTGACGAAAACTTAACGACATTAATTGACTTTGTGCAAACGCCACATTTTACAGAGCAAAATGTTGAGAAAGAAAAAGGAATTATTGCACAAGAAATTAATATGTATAATGATAATGCGGACTGGCGCGTCTACTACGGATTGTTCGAGGCATTGTATCAGAAGCACCCGATATCGATTGATATCGCGGGAACCGTCGAGTCCATTTATCAAATTGATAAAGATATGCTGTACTCTTGCTACAACACGTTTTATCACCCTTCTAACATGCTGTTGTTTGTAGTAGGAGGTGTAGATGCTGCGCATATTATTGAGCTTGTAAAAAACAATCAGGCATCTAAAAATTTCGAGCCTCAAGGCGAAATCAAGCGTTTCTTTGAGGAGGAGCCTGACCAAATCCGCAAAGCTCGAGTTGAAAAGAAACTGCAGGTTTCACTGCCTAAATGCATGCTAGGTTTTAAAGAGCCAGCTGTTAGTAAAACAGGCGAGGAGCTGCTGCGTCAAGAAGTGACAACGAAGCTGCTGTTCGATATTATGTTTGGAAGCAGCTCTCCGTTTTATCAATCTTTGTATGACCAACAGCTTATATTTGACTCGTTCGGTCATGAATACAACTGCTCTGAGCAATATGCCTTTTCGATATTAGGCGGCGACACGCCAAATCCTGACGCGCTTGTAGAACGTATTCGCAATTACATTAGCGAAACGCTGCAAAGCGGAATTGATGCAGAGCGATTCGAACGCGTTAAGCGTAAAAAAATTGGAAATTATTTGCGTATGCTAAATTCCCCTGAGTCGATTGCAACTGAATTTACACGTTACCGTTTCCGCAATTGCGATATGTTTAATGTGCTTAAGTATTATGAGGAAAGCACATTGGAAGATGTCAACACAAGATTAAAGGAGCATTTTGACTTTAATCAGCTGGCAATTTCAATTGTGGAATCGCCTTCGACATAGGTGGTTAAGCCGCTAAGTGAGCTGACGGTGTTGATTACTGGGGGAAGCCGAGGCATAGGCGCAGCGATCGCTAAGCGTTTTGCCAAGGAAGGTTATCGCATCATCATTCACTATTTGCAAGGACATGAGCAAGCGAATGAAACCGCTCGTGAGTGTATTGCTGCCGGAGCCGAGGTGCTGACAATCTCGGCCGACTTGAGCTCGAAGGAGCAGCTTGAGCGCATGAAGGAAAAGCTCGACTCGCTAGGCATGAAACCCGATATTATCGTCAACAATGGCGGTATCTCGCATTATGGGATGCTGATCGATGTGACGGAGGAACAGTGGGATCATGTGATGAATGTGAATCTGAAGGGAATGTTTTTATGCACCCAGCTCTTCATGCCGCATATGATCGCACAGAAATACGGAAGAATCATTAATGTTTCCTCTGTGTGGGGAATGACAGGAGCAGCCTGCGAGGTGTTATATTCGACGACAAAGGGCGGCATGAATGCATTTACGAAGGCGCTGGCGAAGGAGCTTGCGCCATCAGGAGTAACGGTGAATGCTGTGGCGCCTGGCGTAGTCGAGACGGATATGATGAGCACATTTGACTCGGCAGAGAAGGAGGCGCTAGCTCAAGAAATTCCTGTAGGGCGGTTTGGCTCTACAGAGGAGATCGCGTCGCTTGTTTATTTTTTATCACTGCCTGAGTCATCATATATTACTGGTCAAATTATAAGTCCTAACGGGGGCTGGCTGACGTAGTACAGTTTCCCAGCAGATGTAATTACTTACTGGCATAGCTTCGCATTGATTGCACACAATAAACTCTGTTGAGTGATTCAACAATTGAGTTTAGGGAGGCGAAGGCAATGTCTACAGTATTGGACCAATTTGACTCATGGAAAAAGTTTCTGAAAGATCGCGTCGCACAAGGTAAGAACATGGGCTTGTCTGAAGATACGATTACTAATCTTGCGTATGAGATTGGTTCGTTCCTTGATGAGCGTGTCGATCCGAAAAACAATGAGCAAGCCATATTGAAGCAGCTATGGGATTGCGGTGATGAAAGCGATCGTCACACGATTGCTAAATTGATGGTTAAGCTGGCTGAAAAGTCATAATTAAACTCGTTGTCAATCATTCTAAGCAATATCTGTTGCGAAAGCCTCCATTTTTCGGGGGCTTTTCGCCGATGAATTTAGCAACTTTGCAGGAAAGTGTTGAATTTTGTAGAATACATAACGTTAGAAAGATTTACATACATATAGGATGGTGACAGGATTGGAATGGAAGCAATGGTATATGGAGTATACAATTCATAAAAACAGACCGGGTCTGCTTGGAGATATTGCCTCTTTGCTCGGAATGGTAGAGGTCAATATTTTGACGATTAATGGCGTAGACAATCATACGAGGGGTTTGCTGCTGCAAACAACAGATGATGAAAAGATAGAGCTTTTGGGCAAGCTACTTAAAAAGGTCGATGATATTACCGTAAACAAGCTGAGGACTCCAACCATTGTTGATATATTAGCAGTACGGCACGGACGTTACATAGAACGTGATTCAGATGACCGCAAAACGTTTAGATTTACCCGTAATGAACTTGGACTTCTTGTTGATTTTCTGGGCGAGGTGTTCAAGCGTGAGGGCAATTATGTGATTGGGCTTCGTGGCATGCCTCGAGTAGGGAAGACAGAATCGATTATAGCCGGCAGTGTGTGCTCTAATAAACGATGGACCTTTGTATCCTCTACGCTGCTCCGTCAAACTGTGAGATCTCAGCTTTCTGATCAGGAAATGGACCCTAACAATATTTTTATTATTGATGGTATTGTCAGCACGATTCGGTCCAATGAGCGACATTATGCACTTATTCAAGAAATTATGGAGATGCCTTCTACAAAGGTGATTGAGCATCCAGATATTTTTATTCGTGAATCGAATTACGACTACAGCCATTTCGATATTATTGTAGAGCTAAGAAATTCACCGGATGAAGAAATTACGTACGACACATTTACAAGCTATTCCGAGGATTTTTAGAAGAAGATGACAAAATAAAAAAGGAGGTTGTCCTGTGTCAGAGCTAGGTGCTTTGCTGAAAACTGCACGTCAAGAGAAAGGGCTGTCCTTAGACGATATACAAGAACAAACGAAAATAAGAAAACGGTACCTGGAAGCATTAGAGGAAGGCGATTATGATGTTCTTCCAGGGAAGTTTTACATACGGGCCTTTATTAAAAACTATGCAGAGTGTGTTGGTCTTGATGCTGACGAGGTGCTGAGACATTATCATGTAGAGGCGCCCGAGCTGGAAATGCCTGTGAGCGAAACATTGCCTGCCCGCAAGCCGAAACGCATGCGCTCGGCTGCTTCTGAGCGATTCGGCAAGATCGGATTTACGATTTTAATGTGGGGCTTTCTATTTCTTGTAATCGGAGTAATTTGGTTTTACTACGTAAATAAAGAGGAGCCGCCAGAGAATCCTGCTGATTCTTCACAATTTACAGACAATAAAGATGTAGCGGCAACACCAACGCCGACGCCGGATCAGGAAGCTACACCAACGCCTACTCCAACGCCAACACTGCCTCCTGTTACGATTACGTTTCAGCAGCAAAGCGGTCGTGATGAAATTTTTTCCGTTACTCCTGCTAAGGAGAGCTATGAGCTTGTCGTGAAAAATAGTGGCGAAGCAAGCTGGCTTGAGATCTATGAAAATGGAAAGAATGGTACCAGACTGTATTATGCCAATATTAAAGATGGTGAGCAAGCGAGCTTTACGGTGAAAAGCGATGTGTATCTCGTGCTCGGTCGCCCGGGAAATTTGGAAGTAACGCTAGATAACGTTGTCGTCGAAGATGGAGACAACAACAAAAATACGAAGCGAATTTTATTACAAATGCAAGCGGCAGAGACGACAGCACCATAGCTGTCGTTTTGCGTGAAAGGAGTAAAAAATGAGCGATTATTCATTTGACATTGTATCCAAGGTGGATCTGCAGGAATTGAGCAATGCAGTTGTGCAGGCTGAAAGAGAAATTGCTACACGTTTTGATTTTAAAGGCAGCAAAACGCAAATTACGCTAGACAAAGACGAGCTGACTATTGTAAGCGACGATGATTACAAGCTGAATTCGGTAATCGATATTTTGCTTGGCAAAATGGTAAAACGCAATGTACCAACGAAAAATTTGGATTATGGCAAGATTGAGGGAGCATCAGGCGGTACCGTACGGCAAAAAATAAAAATTCGCCAGGGCATTGAGCAGGACATCTCTAAAAAGATCAATACGATCATTAAAGACTCAAAGCTGAAGGTGAAAAGTCAAATTCAAGGCGATCAACTCCGTGTTACGGGCAAAAGCAAGGATGATTTGCAGGCCATAATGCATCTGCTGCGGAATGCGAAGCTTGAGCTAGATTTGCAATTTACTAATTTTAGATAGATAATATCTACATAGTAAATGTGATAGGTTCAGGTGCAGGCAAGTTGAATGCGGATGAACGGTAATGGAGGGAATACGTTGAATTTAGCTAACAAAATTACGATAGCTAGAATTTTTTTGGTGCCTGTTATTTTATTTTTTTTATTAGTCAGATTTGACCTTGGCTCACTAGCGATTGGTGAGGTCAATATCTCCTATGCGCAAATTATCGCAGTTCTTATTTTTATTATTGCTGCAAGCACAGACGGTTTGGATGGCTATATTGCGCGCAAAAACAAGCTTGTTACAAATTTGGGAAAGCTGCTGGACCCGTTGGCGGACAAGCTGCTCGTTGCATCTGTACTGATCGCGCTAGTCGAAATGGACAAACTAAGCGCGCTTGTTGCGATTGTCATTATTTCACGCGAGTTCGCGGTAACAGGACTTCGGCAGATTGCACTTCTTGAAGGCAAGGTTGTTGCAGCAAGCACCTGGGGCAAGTGGAAAACGGCGATTCAAATTACGATGATTATCGTAATTCTACTTAACAATTTCCCGTTCGCGCTTATTCATGTTCCATTTGATATCATTTGCTCATGGGCAGCTGCCATTATTACGATATACTCGGGTATCGATTATTTTGTGAAAAACAAATCACTTATTCCAGTGGAATAACATAATGCACGCTCTCGACTATTCGGGAGGGTGCATTATTTGACTTAAGGATATGACTAAACATAAGGGGTGTGTATATGAAGGCGGAAATTATTGCCGTTGGAACAGAAATGCTGCTTGGACAAATCGTAAATTCAAATGCGCGTGATCTGTCGCTGAAGCTGGCAGAGCTGGGCATTGATGTATATTTCCAAACCGTTGTAGGCGATAATGCCGAGCGAATTGAGCAGGCGATTACGATAGCACGTTCACGTGCAGACCTGCTTATCTTTACTGGCGGGCTTGGACCGACACAGGACGACCTAACAAAGGATGTGCTGGCGAAGTATCTTGGACGCAAGCTTTCGATTGATGAGCCCGCGATGCGTAAAATCAAGGCGCTGTTTGAAGGGCGCGGTGTTGAGATGGTACAAAGCAATGTGCGCCAGGCTCATACGATTGAAGGGGCAGCTCCGCTTGTAAATGAAGCGGGCTTAGCAGTCGGGAATGCGCTCGTTCAAGACGGCACGTACTACATTCTGCTGCCAGGGCCGCCTAAGGAAATGAATACGATGCTGAGTGGTCCTGTTGTTGTATGGCTGCGCGAGGTGCTGGGAAAAGAACAGCCGCTTTACTCCAAGCTGCTGAAATTTGCCGGTATTGGCGAGTCGAGCCTGGAGGCTAAGCTACTGCCGCTAATCGACCAGCAGGTGGATCCAACGATTGCTCCTTACGCGAAGGAGGGCGAGGTTACGGTTCGCGTCTCGACTAAGGCAGCCAGCAGCGAGGAAGCGGAGCTGAAGCTTAATCAGACCATCGATCAAATCAAGCAGATTGTCGGCGACCATCTGTACGCCGAGGAGGACATTCCGATTGAGCGCCAAATTGTAAGAATGCTGCAAAGCAAGCACTTTACACTTGCTTCAGCAGAGAGCTGCAGCGGCGGCTTGTTCGCTGAGCTGATCACCAAGGTGCCTACAGGCTCCTCCTGCTTTGTTGGTGGTGTCGTCACCTATACGAATCAAATGAAGCACAAGCTGCTTGGCATCCCGATGTCTCAGCTTGATGGCGATGATGCTCCCGGTGCGATTAGCAGCTCTACCGCGAAGTTGATGGCAGAGCGGGTACGCGAGCTTCTAGATTCTACCTTCGGTGTTTCGATTACAGGAGTAGCTGGACCTGGAACGAGTGAAGGGAAACCGGTTGGACTTGTCTATATCGGCATCGCTGAAAAAAACAAGCCTACAAATGTAATGGAGCTGAAGCTTGCTGGCGATCGGGCAACGATTCAGCTTCGAGCGGTCAAGCATTTGCAATATCGCTTGTGGCAAGCGATCAAGGCTCACGGCATCGATATCAATTTGGATTAGAAATGTATGCTGACCGAACTTATTTATTGTGAGAGATTCAATCGTTTGCTATAATGATGGAAACATGGAAGAACCGTGGTACAGCCTGCTGGCTATGCTGCGGTTCTTTTTTTGTAATATAGGGCTGAGGTGATGACACAAAAAAATACGAATGTGTGTTCGAAAAAAGTGTTGGCAAGAGCTCTGAAGTAGGTTATTATACTATTATAAATATTGAAGGATGTGAATCTCGTGAGTGATCGTCGTGCGGCATTAGACAATGCATTGCGTCAAATTGAGAAGCAATTTGGTAAAGGCTCTATCATGAAGTTAGGTGAATCTACACATATGCAAGTTGAGACCATTTCTAGTGGCTCTCTTGCTCTAGATATTGCATTAGGCATAGGTGGATATCCACGTGGACGTATTATCGAGGTATACGGTCCTGAATCATCTGGTAAAACAACAGTTGCGCTACATGCGATTGCCGAAGTACAAAAAGCGGGTGGACAAGCTGCATTTATTGATGCGGAGCATGCGCTTGATCCATTGTATGCAAGCAAGCTGGGCGTCAACATTGACGAGCTGCTGCTTTCACAGCCGGATACAGGCGAGCAGGCACTTGAAATCGCGGAAGCGCTTGTACGAAGCGGCGCTGTTGATATTATCGTTATTGACTCGGTCGCAGCGCTAGTTCCGAAAGCAGAGATTGAAGGAGACATGGGGGATGCTCACGTTGGTTTGCAGGCACGACTAATGTCCCAAGCATTGCGCAAGCTTTCAGGTGCGATCTCCAAATCTAAAACGATTGCGATATTCATTAACCAGCTTCGTGAAAAGGTTGGCGTTATGTTCGGCAACCCGGAAACAACGCCTGGTGGACGCGCTCTTAAGTTCTACTCCAGTGTTCGTCTTGATGTGCGCCGCGTAGAAACCTTGAAGCAAGGCAATGATATGGTTGGTAACCGTACACGTGTTAAAGTCGTAAAAAACAAGGTTGCGCCTCCGTTTAAGCAAGCGGAAATTGATATTATGTATGGGGAAGGCATCTCGAAGGAAGGCAGCATTATCGATATCGGTGTTGAGATGGATATCGTACAAAAAAGCGGTGCATGGTTCTCCTTCGGTGGCGAACGTCTTGGACAAGGCCGTGAAAATGCAAAGCAGTTTTTGAAGGATCATCCGGAAATTTCATTAACGATTGAACAGCAAATTCGTGAAGCATCCGATATGAATGCGATGCAGCAAGCCGACTTCTCATCCAATGATGAGGATGATGATTTGGACGATTTGCTATAAGTCGAATTGCTATAATGATTTGCAATCGCCGTTCTGTTGAGGAACGGCGATTGTTTGTATAGGGGGAGAGTAACAGAAAGATGAGCAGTGAACATGAATTGCGCATTACATCTGTTAAAGTTGACCGCAAGCAGAGCAAACTTTACCTTGTGACTGTTGAGTCGATTCCAGAGCCGCTGATCGTGCATGAGGATCTATTTATTTCTTATCGTTTAGTGAAAGGAAGAGGTTTAACTTCCTCATTAGTTGACGAAATTAGAGAAGAGAGCGCAAAATATTTGGCCTACATTAAAGGAATCAAGTATTTGGCGCCTAAGGCGCGCAGCAGCCAGCAGGTTGCCCAGTATTTGAGAAGACAGGAAATAAGTGAGCCGAACATAGCCGCTGCTGTTGCAAGGCTTATAGAGGAAGGCTACATCGATGATTTGTCATTCGCTAAGCTATATGTGCAATCAAAGCTGAACCGCCAAGGAAAAGGCAGGCTGAGAATTGCACAGGAGCTGAAAGCGATTGGCATTGCACAGCAGCATATCGCAGAAGTGTTGCAGCATGTTGATGACGATCAAGAGCTTGAGGCTGCCTATGAAGCGGCATTGAAAAAACTGAGAAGCTTGCGCGGCGACAAGCTCGAACGTGGTCGAAAAATCATGCAATTTCTCCTTAGACGCGGATATTCTGGAGCTATTAGCCGTAAAGTGGTGCAAAGAATAGAAAAAGACGACAAAAACAGCTTAGAAGTGGATATATATGGAGAATTGCTTGACAACTGATTTTATGAACAGATACAATGAAGAAGTATTCTTTTTGTTTCAATTTTACTTCCAAGAATTGAACCAAAATCATCATTTTTCGTCAAATGGCGTAATTGAGACGGTTAAAAGCCGGTTAAAACCAAATAACATCCCAAGCAATGCCTTGGTGTATGCAACAAGGAGGTGAACTAGATGCCAGATATAATCTGGGTTCTCATTTGTATCCTTGTTGGCGCAATTTTCTTTGGGATTGGTTACATGATACGAAAGTCGATTGCCGAGGCGAAGATTTCTAGTGCAGAGCAGGCAGCACTTCAAATCGTAGAAAATGCGAAGAAGGAAGCAGATGCTCTGAAAAAGGAGACCGTACTTGAGGCGAAAGACGAAGTCCACAGACTACGTACGGAAGCTGAAAAGGACATTCGTGAGCGTCGTAACGAAACACAACGTTTAGAAAGACGATTGCTTCAAAAAGAAGAATCGCTTGATAAAAAGTTAGAAACACTAGAACGCAAAGAAGAGTCTGTAGCCAGCAAGGAGAAACGAATTGAGGAAACACAGCAACAGATCGATTCGCTCTATAAGCAACAGCTCAGTGAATTAGAACGTATTTCCAACTTGACGATGGAGGATGCAAGATCCATCATTCTATCGAATGTTGAACAAGAGGTACGTCATGAAACTGCACAAATGATTAAGGATATTGAACAGCAGGCCAAAGAAGAAGCAGATAAAAAGGCTCGCAACATTATCTCACTTGCGATTCAGCGTTGTGCCGCTGATCATGTAGCAGAAACGACGGTTTCCGTTGTCACACTGCCGAATGAGGAAATGAAAGGTCGTATTATCGGGCGCGAAGGCCGTAATATCCGTGCACTAGAAACATTGACTGGTATCGATCTTATTATTGACGATACACCGGAAGCGGTCATATTGTCTGGTTTTGATCCAATTCGACGTGAAATTGCTCGCACATCTCTTGAGAAGCTCGTTGCAGATGGTCGTATCCATCCTGCGAGAATCGAGGAAATGGTCGAAAAATCGCGTAAAGAAATTGATGACCGAGTACGTGAATACGGTGAACAGGCTACGTTTGAGGTTGGAGTCCATGGCTTACATCCAGACTTGATCAAAATTCTTGGTCGCTTGAAGTATCGTACAAGCTATGGTCAAAATGTGCTTAAGCATTCGATGGAAGTTGCTTATTTAGCTGGACTTATGGCAGCTGAATTAGGCGAAGATGTCGTGCTTGCTAGACGTTCAGGCTTGCTTCATGATATCGGGAAAGCACTTGATCATGAAGTGGAAGGCTCACACGTTGAAATCGGTGTAGAGCTTGCTAAAAAATATAAAGAGCATCCAGTTGTTATTAATAGTATCGCATCTCATCACGGTGATACGGAAGCGACGTCAGTTATTGCAATGCTCGTAGGCGCAGCAGATGCGCTATCGGCTGCGAGACCTGGTGCTCGTCGTGAAACGCTTGAAACATATATTAAGCGTTTGGAAAAACTTGAAGGCATTACTGAATCATTCGATGGTGTTGAAAAATCATATGCGATTCAAGCAGGTCGTGAGGTTCGCGTCATGGTTCAACCTGAAAAAATCGATGATACAGAAGCATTCCGTCTTGCTCGCGATATAACGAAGAAGATTGAAAACGAGCTTGACTATCCAGGACATATTAAAGTAACGGTCATTCGTGAAACGCGTGCCGTAGAATATGCTAAGTAAGAATGCGCATAGAGAAGTGGCTGCCAAACAGCCACTTCTCTATTTTTAAGCTTATAGAGAATTAGTACACGTACATAAAATAAAGGATGATAAACCATGAAAGTATTATTTATTGGCGATATTGTAGGGAGTGTTGGGAGAGAAGCGGTTAAGCAGGTCCTGCCTTCACTGAAAGCAAAATACAATCCGCACGTCATTATCGCTAATGGTGAGAATGCAGCAGCAGGCAGAGGGATTACTCGACAAATTGCAAATGAGTTTTTTGAATGGGGCATCCATGGCATCACAATGGGCAACCATACATGGGACAATAAAAATATTTTCGAATGGATCGATGAAGAGCCGCGGATCGTGCGCCCAGCTAATTTCCATCAATCAGCGCCAGGCAAGGGTATGGCAATCATAAGTGCTAATGGCAAAAAGCTTGCGATCATTAATATCCAGGGCAGAACGTATCTTCCAGTCAATGATGATCCATTCACACTAGCTGAACAGTTGATCGAGGAAGCTCATGCGACTACACCGAATGTTTTAGTAGACTTCCATGCTGAGGTAACAAGCGAGAAAATCGCTATGGGCTGGTATTTGGACGGAAAGGCGTCTATGGTGGTAGGCACGCATACGCATGTTCAGACCAATGACGACACCATATTGCCGCAGGGTACAGCCTTTATTACAGATGTCGGCATGGTTGGATCCAGGGAAGGCGTTCTTGGCATGCAGCGCGACGCCGTACTTCATCGCTTCCTGACAGGAATGCCTGCTCGTTTTGTCGTAGATGAAGGGAAATGGCATCTGCATGCTGTTGCTGTAGAGCTTGACGACAAAACGGGTCGCGCACTAAAAATCGAGAAAATACGACTAACAGAAGATTCATGGCTGCTTATGGGATAAGCAGTCTTTTTTTAATGACTTCAAGTATTCAGAGTTCGGTCCGATTGCACCCGATAATAGCCGTTGCGAAATAAGGAGTTCTTCGGTTTAATCGCAATTAAAAAAGAATTAACAATATCTGAGGCAGAAAACATAGCATTTATCCAGCTTATAAAAAATAAGATTGACTTGAATTCCCCAGTTGCAAAAAACGAGATAATAAAAGGCAAGACCGATAATGCAATAAATGGAAGACTCATAAAGAACCAAAATCTTAATTTGGATAATATTGCATTTGTATGTAGCCAGAAAAATATACCGCTAAACGTTAAACTAATATCCCCTTTTTTGTAAATGACAATGATGTGAAGGGCTTCATGAGTGATGAATACAAGGATGCCAATTAAAATAAGGACAAATAGATGGACATGAGGGAGCCATCCACCATAAATAAAAGGAAACAGAAATATGACGAACTGTAGGAAATAAACAAGCTTCATATAGTTCTCTCTGAACCAACGATGTTGTATAAAAGGGTTCCATTCTACTAAATCCATATGTAATTCTGGTAAGTGTCTAAACCACAAAATCATAAATGTTCACTCCTCTAATTTTTACACCCCACCATATATTACCATATTATAATAATAACTGCTCGTAAGGTTCAACAGCTAGATGACGATCACAATTATAGAACGAGCGTTTGTTTTTGCCAATGATCGATACTATCGTACAACAAGTTATAAAATTCTGAATAATTGAAATTATAAAAATTTTTAGGGCAGGAATCTTTCTCAATTTCACGAATAGTAATATTAAAGTAAAGTCCATCAAACATTCCAGGGGAGGTTCTTAACATGGATGTATTAAAAGTTTCAGCCAAATCGAATCCAAACTCAGTAGCAGGAGCATTAGCAGGTGTGCTTAGAGAGCGTGGCGCAGCTGAACTGCAAGCAATAGGAGCTGGCGCTTTGAACCAAGCAATCAAAGCAGTAGCAATTGCTCGCGGCTTTGTCGCACCTAGCGGCGTCGACTTGATCTGCATTCCTGCGTTTACTGATATTGTTATTGATGGAGAAGATCGGACTGCGATTAAGCTTATCGTGGAACCTAGATAAGAGAAGGTCCATATGGATACACGGATAGGATAATAGGCCTGTTTACTTCTTAAGTAAACAGGTTATTTGCTGTAGTACTGAGCAGAGGAGGCGTAGGTTTTGCGCAAAATCGACTTTCATTGTGATGTCATAAGTAAGCTGCTCGTTGATCACAGCTTGGACTTTCATAAGGAGCATTTTGCTTCCAGATTGGATGTCACATTGCAAGCACTGTTGGATGCGGACTATATGATTCAGGTGTTTGCGGTATATATTCCTTCCAATCACCCTAAAGATATGGTAACGGTTTTGAAGAGTATCGACATTTTTTATGAACGAGTGGCCAAGCATCCTAATATGATTGTCGTCGATTCAGCAATCGATGTGGAGCGTTGCAAGGCAACCAATAAGGTCGGAGCGATATTGTCTCTTGAAGGCGTAGATGGCTTGCAGGGGCATGTGTTTATGGCTTCGATCCTGTATCGCTTAGGCGTTCGATTTGCTGGGCTAACGTGGAATGCAATGAATTGGGCTGCGGATGGTGTAATGGAAGCGAGCGGAGCTGGCTTGTCCAGTCTTGGAAGAAGCTTTGTGGAGAAATGCAATGAGCTCGGCATTACGATTGATGTGTCGCATTTATCTGAAAAAAGCTTCTGGGATGTTTGGCAGCTAAGCAGCAAGCCGATTATTGCCTCACATTCCAACGCAAAGGCGATATGCAATCATCCCCGGAATTTGACAGACGATCAAATTCGGGCGATCGTCCAGTGTGAAGGCTTGATTGGGCTGACCTATGTGCCGTGGTTTGTTACCGATGGACAAATGGCTCGGATGGAGGATTTAATGAAGCATATTAACCATATGCTAGCACTTGGCGCAGAGAATCAATTAGTGCTAGGATCTGACTTTGATGGCTTCGACAACAATATTGAAGGATTGCGTACGCCTAGGGACGTCAACGATCTTGAGCAGCTGCTGCTGCAGCACTATGAACGGGAATTTGTTGAAAAATTAATGTGGCGCAATGCCTATCAATTTCTTATTCAGAACTTGAATCCAAAACGTTGACAATTTTTTGAAAAGTTTATACTTATTCTTGCTATTGCTTGTTCTCATAATTAAAGAAGTGGTATGATGAAGGCATATGAACATGATTCATATGCCTTGCGTGTGTGAAGCACGAAAGAGACAAATATATTGGAGTGTACAGAGAAATGGAAAAATTAATACCTGTAGGCGTATCAGCAAGACATATTCATCTATCCCAAGAGCATGTTGAAGTGCTATTCGGAAAAGGTTATCAATTGACTGAATTCAAGCCATTATCTCAACCTGGTCAATATGCAGCAAATGAAACGGTAGAGGTTGTTGGAGCAAAAGGCTCCTTTCCAAAAGTTCGTATTTTAGGACCTGCTCGTAAAGCTACTCAACTGGAAGTATCTCGCACAGATTCCTTTGCGCTTGGCGTTAAGGCTCCAGTTCGTGAATCAGGAGATATCGTTGGTTCTGCTGGCATTACGATCAAAGGACCTGCCGGAGAAGTTACTATTGAAGAAGGCGTTATTATTGCGGCACGCCATATTCATTTCCATACATCAGATGCAGAAAAATGGGGCATCGCAGACAAGCAAAAGCTGCGTGTTCGTGTAGGTGGAGAGCGCGGCGTTGTATTTGAAAACGTCATTGCGCGTGTATCTGCTGATTTTGCGCTAGATATGCATATCGATACAGATGAAGCCAATGCAGCTGGCGTAAACAACGGCGATACAGCTGAAATTATCGACTAGTCGATCCCTTTGCGGATTACTTATAGATGAAATCTAAAAGTCCTCTTATCCCAGGTCATGAACGAGTTGCATCGTATCATGATTCGGTTAAGAGGATTTTTTTGTAGCGACAGGCAGATGGGCTTAAATAAAAAACTATAAATCTAATTTCGGTCAATCGTCGTGTCTATTTCGTATTGGGTGTATACTGTATACAGGCATTATTATATGATATAATGGGATATTGGTATGATCTGATCTTTGGATGCAAGCTGGAGAAACGATTTTTAAAGGGAAGTGAATAGATAGATGTCATCGGAAAAAAAGGATTACTCCAAATACTTTGACTTCTCGAATGTAAAGGTTATCAGCGAAGAGGACGGAAAAAAAACGATTCGTGTCAACGGCCGGAACATTCAGCTTAATGCAGCGCCTAATTATCGAGAGGAAAAGCGCCGCGGCAAGGAGGATGTACAGGTCCATTACGACTTTAACATTCCTGAAGAGATGAAGAAATTCGGTCACGGCAGATTCTATTTAATCTATACGTACGGATGTCAAATGAACGAGCATGATACCGAGGTCATGAAGGGCATGTTCGAGGAAATGGGCTATCAGCCAACAGAAGATCGCAAAGAAGCAGACGTAATCCTACTGAATACGTGTGCAATTCGTGAAAATGCTGAGGATAAAGTATTCGGCGAGCTAGGCCATCTTAAGGCGCTTAAGCTTGAGAAGCCTGATTTGATATTGGGTGTATGCGGATGCATGTCGCAAGAAGAAACGGTTGTCAATCGTTTACTTCAAAGCTACGCCTTTGTTGATCTTATTTTTGGTACACACAATATTCATAGACTTCCGCAATTGCTGCATGACGCATACTTCAGCAAGGAGCTTGTTGTAGAGGTATGGTCCAAAGAAGGCGATATTATTGAAAATATGCCTAAAAAACGCGATGGCATGCGTGCTTGGGTTAATATTATGTATGGCTGCGATAAGTTCTGCACGTACTGTATCGTACCTTACACAAGAGGAAAAGAACGCAGCCGCCGTCCGGAGGATGTTATAGCGGAGGTTCGCCAGCTAGCGCGTGAGGGCTACCAAGAGGTGACGCTGCTAGGGCAAAATGTAAATGCTTATGGCAAGGACTTTGAAGATATCGACTATCGTTTTGGCCATCTCATGGACGATATTTCGAAAATAGACATTCCGCGTGTTCGCTTTACAACAAGTCATCCTCGTGATTTTGATGATCATTTGATCGAGGTGCTGGCAAAGGGCGGCAATCTGGTAGAGCATATTCATTTGCCAGTGCAATCAGGCAGCTCTGCGATTCTAAAGCGTATGAGCCGCAAGTACAATCGTGAGCAGTATTTGGAGCTTGTCGCTAAAATTAAAAAAGCGATTCCTAATGCTGTGCTAACGACAGATATTATTGTGGGCTTCCCTGGAGAAACCGAGGAGCAATTCGAAGAAACCTACTCACTTGTTAAAGAAGTAGAATTTGATTTTGCATTCTCATTCATCTATTCTGCTCGTGCAGGCACGCCTGCTGCGGAAATGGAGGATGATGTTCCGCTAGAGGTGAAAAAGCAGCGATTGTATCGCTTGAATGAGCTGCTAGCCAACATTTCACGCAAGAAAAACGAAGCGATGCTCGGTCAAGAGGTAGAAGTATTGATTGAAAGTGTGAGTAAAAACAATGACAAGGTGCTGTCAGGCCGCACAAGATCCAATAAGCTGGTACATATTGAAGGGCCAGAGGAATGGATTGGCAAGCGAATGATGGCTAAGGTTACGGTTGCGCAAAGCTTCTATATTAAAGCGGAACCTCTGGAAAGCTCACTACTAACAAACTAACGAATAGGGGCGAACTCAATTGATGAATAGACTGCAACTTTCTATGGATTCCAAGCTGTTTCAGCATGGTGGAGAAGGTGGAGGCGCTTGTACGCACAATGGCATTCATGCACAAGTCGAATCCTTTGACATTATCGACTTGCGTGTAAAGGAAGAGGTTCAAGAGAAGGCGAAGGAGCTGGCAAATATGCTGGCACAATCTGAAGAGGTTGCTCATTACCGCCGTGCAGAAGACAAAATTAACAGTCATCCACGTGTGCAGCAGCTGATTGCCGCAATTAAGAAAAAGCAAAAGGAAGCTGTTGCCTTCGAAAATACATTCAAAAATCCTGAGATGGTTAAAAAAATCGAAGCTGAGATCGAAGAGCTGCAGGATGAATTGGACAGCATTCCGGTTGTAACGGAATTTCAGCAAAGCCAAGCTGATATCAATTACTTGCTTCAGCTTGTCATTACGATTGTACGTGATACGTTAACGGATAAAATTAATTTGGACGATGCTCCAAAAGAGGAAGCAGACGACTGTCTGGATTAAACTTAGATTCAAGCCTAGTGAAAAGCACTTGCAATGTAGATGAGCTCTGCTGGTAAAAGAAGCAGAACGACTACATGCAAGTGCTTTTATTATAAGTACGATTGATAATATCATTGCAGTAAAGCAGCAGCTGGAAACGAACTTGAGCTATGGCCAGTCTTTATGCTGCACCAGCCGTGGTAGTTGGTGAGGCCGGTGCTGTATGCTGCTGAGCGCGCAGCTTCATAATAGGCTTGTACAACGCTGCAAAGATCGCTACGGAAACAACGGCTTTGATTGCATCTCCAAGCAAATAAGGATAGCAGGCTAGTCCGAGTGATTCACCCAGTGACATCTTCAAGTTATACATAAACCACGGTACGCCAACAACATACGCAAGCCATGAGCTGAACAGTAAAAATATCACTAGCAAGCTAATTATTTTTTTTACTGTAAGGCCGCTTGTCCGTTTTTCCAATGCCTCGATACAAACGCTAACCAGCATCGCTCCAAAAGGAAAATATAACAGGAAGCCGCCAGTCGGTCCTAAGATATGAGTAAGTCCGCTTTTCCCGCCAAACACTGGCAATCCGAACAAGCCAAGTACGAGTACGATCGCGACGCTTACAAAGGCTGCACGTGGCTTTAGCAGCATGCCGGCTATAATGAGGGCCATCGTTTGCAATGTGATCGGAACAGGTGAAAATGCCATTTTTAACTGAATTGCCGAAAATACGATAAATACTGCGCTGCATAGTGCGATATACACCAGGGAGCGAATGGATACTGCGTTCATGCTTTACATCCTTTCATCTTGCATTTTTATTGTTAACCAAATATAATTTATTAAAGGTTAACAATACGGAGTTTAGCATATCTTGTTTTCGTTGTGAAGAGGGAGATTGATATTTTTTGAATCATTATATTTATGAAGCGGAGCAATGTCAGCCTATTAGGCGTCATGATGCTTATCCGCTATTAGAACCGTTTACCGTTTCAATAAAAAAAGGTGAGTGGATTACGCTTGTTGGACATAACGGCTCGGGGAAAAGCACCCTGGCACGCTTTATAGCTGGTCATCAGCGTACAGGTATGGACCTGAAGGGCTCGGAGCAGCGATACGGGCAGGGCGCATTTCCGATGGTCACCCAGCTTACATCTCAGTACCTGCTAGGTTCAACTCCTTATGAGGACTTGGTTATTTGCTATGAGCAGTACGGTGAACCAATGGATAGAGATAGGCTTGAGCAGTATATAGACGAATTGCTTCAGCAGCTTCAGCTTCAGCATCTCAAGCATGTTCCGCTAACGCAGCTGTCAGGCGGTGAGAAGCAGCTTGTTGCTGTGGCAGGAGCGCTGCTGATGAAGGCGAACAAGCTGCTTGTGCTTGATGAAGTGACGAGCATGCTTTCGGAACGAAACAAGTGGCAGGTATGCCAGTTGATCCGCGACCTGGCAGCTGTGAAGGAGCTCTCCGTGATCTGGATTACGCAGCAGCTTGATGAGCTTAAGGCAAGTGATACGATATGGGTGATGGACAAGCTGGAGCTTGTCGCCCGGCAGCGTGCTTGCGAGCTGTTCGGCTGCAATAAAGAGGACGGGCGATCTACGGCTAGTGAGCTGGGATTGCCTATTCCGTGGAGCGTGTACAAGAGCATGGAGCTGGGGCTTTCTTCAGAGCAGATCCAGTTCAATCCATATGATCTGGCTAAGGCGGTGAAGCACGATGCAGTCAGC
This sequence comes from Paenibacillus septentrionalis, assembly GCF_042659865.1. Lineage (NCBI taxonomy): Bacteria > Bacillati > Bacillota > Bacilli > Caryophanales > Paenibacillaceae > Paenibacillus > Paenibacillus septentrionalis. The sequence goes on along the minus strand of NZ_JBHSTE010000001.1, from coordinate 105,293 downwards.
ATACGATAGAAAGGCGACTGGAGCTCATATACGGCTACTGAGAGCACGATTTTATTCGGAGCACTCAAATGCGATTGATTTTGAATTTGAAGCGGGCAAGACGTACTTGATAAGAGGGAATAATGGGGCTGGCAAGTCAACGCTGCTTAAGCATTTGGCAGGGGTGGAGTCGGTTGTAGACGGTTCCGTTCAACTTGGCGAGCTGCCTTACATGATTTCGAACTGGCGCGGCAAAAAAAAGTGGAATCGCGCAGCGCTAGAGCGCATACAGAATGTACCTCAGCATGTAGAGGAGCTGTGGTTCGGCGGAACGGTTGCACAGGAGCTTCAGCTGGTTACGCAGCAATATGTGAAGCGGGATGAAGCGTTTCAGGAGAAGCTTGAGCAGCAGCTTAAGGCGTTTGGCATTGACGATGGGCTGCGCGAGCAGGAGCTTGTTAGCTTAAGTGTAGGTCAGCAAAAGCGTCTTGCACTAGCGATAGCCTTTGCCCTTCCAGCAGATTGGCTGCTGCTCGATGAGCCCTTCTCTGGATTGGATCATGAGGGAAAGCGACAAATGCTTGTAAGTATAGCAGAATGGAAACGCGACCGAAAAGGTCTTATAATTGTAAGTCATCAGCTGCAGGAGCTGGCAGCTGTGGCAGATGAGAAGCTGTTGCTGGATGAACGAGGGATTCACCATGATGATCATGTAGACTTGATCTCGGAGGAAGTGATCTTTCAGAGCTTACTGGAGCAAGAGGAGCCCGCTGTTGACAAGCAGCAGCCTCTCTCAGGTGGGGAAGATGTTCATGGAAGAGATCGGGATGGACGAAAGTTAGAGACGTTATTCGATCCTAGAGTGCTCATGCTCGGCATGCTAATTAGCTCTATTAGTCTTGTTGTATGGGATAGCTGGTGGTCGGTTATGCTCTACGGTGTCGTTGCGCTTGTAACGAGTCTGCTGCTGCGACAAGGCTTGCGTCAATGGCGAGGACTTATAATTGCTTATAGCTTCATGTCGCTGCTTTTTGTTATCGTAGGTGGCGTTTCGCTGTCACCGCTTGACTTTGACAAAGCGTCCGCTTTATTTATCGCGCAGCGTATGCTGTCACTGCTCGTCGTAATGGTGCTCGGCTTGCCGTTGCTTTCGCTGATGACGCCGTTTCGCCTTCAACGCGCGCTGCAGCAGAGCTTGAGTCCGCTTAAGAAGCTGCACATATCGGTGGACAGCTATGCGCTTCTCGTATCATTGATATTTAGGCTGGTTCCGATTCTGTCCGATCGCTGGAATGTATTGGTCTCGATCTGCCGCACGCGCTACAAGCAAATTGGCATCATGTCCTGGTCGATGATTAATGCGCTTATGCTTGCTTATATGCGCAGCCTGCTGCACGTCGCCGATCAAGTCGCAACAAGCCTTGAGTTCAGAGGGTTCGACCGTGTCAATCATAAGCCGCTTATGCATGCCAAGGTTGCATGGCAGAAGCAGGACAATCTGCTTCTGCTTGCGATCCTTGCTATTGCGGGTGTGAATGCAGCCATTCATCTACTTCGCTAGTCCAATTGCCAGCGGAATCAGCAAGAGTGGCAAGCCAGCCAATATGTGCTGCTGCGGCAAGATTTCTTTCACTGTCATCCACAAAGCGTACGCTGGATGGTTTTGAGATATGCTGATCCACGTGCTGAAACCATGCCGGATCGGGCTTGGATAACCGATCCTGATCGGAAATATGAAGCCTTTCAATATAGGGTAGGTAAGGAGCGAGAAGTGGCTGCAGCCACTCCGTCCGATGATTGCTCATGATGAAGATGCGGCATTGCTCTGCCCATTGGGGCAGCTTGTTCAGTGCTGGCAGCGGCGTTAAATGCTGAGCAATCAAGCTTGTTCTCAGCTCGCTGGCAACATTAATGCCGCGAGCTGAAAGCCATTCCCACCATTGCCGCTCCGTTACTTCTCCAACCCACAGCCTTCCGCTAATCTCCTGCTTGTAGGCAGCATAGAGACGCTGCTGCTCACATTGTCCAATGCAGGAGAGCTGCTCCCACAGCCCTGGCGACAGATTACTTGCCAGAACACCGCCTACATCAAGAACTAATGTTTTGTCCATGTGCATGCCTCGCTTTTTTCTCGCGTTTTTGATCGTTGATCAGCCAATACAGCACATTAACAGCGGCAACAGCAGCAAGAATTCCACCGAGTATGAAGCCGTACTCAATGCCATAGGCCTTGTTCAAGTAACCGGCGACAAACGGCCCTGAGAACATGCCAAGCGCATATATTGCCTGGTATAAGCCCATCGCGGTTGCTTTCATCTGTGGGTTGATGCCGACAATTGCCAAGCTCAAAAACAATGGCAAATGCAAGCCCTGTGCAAAACCGTTAAATGCCTGCGTTGCGTACATCCATGGCAGGCTTGGCGACCATATAAGGCCAAATGTACACAACCCGCTTACGACAAAGGCAATCAATATCGTGCGTTCCGCCCCGATTAACGGGATCAGCCACTTCGTCGCGACAATGGCGGCCAGTGCGTGCGGCAGCATAAAGCATAATACGAGCAAGGTAAGCTCGCTTCCGCTGGCGCCCAGCTCCGTTGCCTTAAGCGGTGTAAATCCGAACATCGTAATAAACAACACACCATGCGCCAATATCGATAGCCAGCTGGCACGAAGCAGCGGCTTGGTACGAATGACCTCTTTAATTAAGCCAGGCGACATGCCGTTCTCGCGTTTGATGCCGTCTTCAGGCTCATACAGCAGGAATGACAGTAGAAGACCTGCAATCCCGACAGCAGCACCCCCAATAAATGGAGCAGATGCTCCCAGCAGATCTGTGAGCCAGCCCGAGAGCAGCATGCCGATCATTTGTCCAGTTACGGTTAACAGACTAATTTGTCCCATTGCTTTAGGGATTTCTTCATGTGAAAACTGATTTGCGTACATAATGGTAAAAGCAACCCATGTGGAAGCGCAGATGCCTGCAACGGCGCGACCAAGCAAGGGCCAAACCCACAAATTCGGTATGAGAAACAGCAGACAGCTTAGTGTAGTGGTAAGCATACCCATAATAATAAACGGCTTTCTTTTGCCGAGTGTATCCGATAAAATACCAATCGGAAACCGAAATAAAAGCTGAATCAATCCGTAGCTTCCAAGAACAATTCCAATAAATTTTAAAGAATAGTCCAAGTTGGATAAATATGGTGATAAAATAGGTACATAAATGTACATCGATACCCAGTACAGAATGGTTACAATAGGAAATAGAATACGCTGTACAGTGGGCTGATGAATTGCTTGCATAGTATCAACTCCCTCAACTTAATGTACTGCAAGTTCCGACGGTTGTCACGCTATTTGCAGAAAGTAGCTGAATGCAACATTTGGACTGAATAAAGCGTTAGGAAAAGGAATAGTTAGGAGTGAAACGCAGCCAAGCAGCATAAAAGAAAAAGAAGCTGAAATGGAAGGGGTCTAATTGTGGCAAAATATCAACCTAATGTCGTTGTAGCAGTTGATCGCTATAATCAGTTGCACAAGCTTATCACATGCAGCATCATACTTGCGCTGCTGGTCATGGTATTTGGTAACACGGGAGAAGCACATGCAACGGAGGCTGGCGACAGTGCGCTTGCAAAAAAGCTTCACATTGAAACGAGTGTAGGCTATAACGGGTTGTATGCTCAGGATAAGGGCGTACCCGTTTATTTTAAACTAACAAATGAGCTGAAGCGGGATCTGAAAGGGGATCTCGTTCTCAATATTAGAGATTCGCGAGGTACGTCGACTGCACATATTATGCCGCTTGAAATTTCGCAAGGCAGTACGGTTGAGGCGCATATGACTGCAAGCGGTATATTTACGAAAAATGATACGTGGATCGAGTTTTATCATGGAGGCGTTGATCGGGGAGAAGCGATTGAGATTACAGGAACGCGAACCGTTGAAGGTCAACCTGTACATTCTGCCAATGTTTTTGGTATTGTCGCTAACGATCCGGACACACTGAATTTTGTAGCGTTTTTCCAGAATCAAGGCTTTGCTTCTACGCCTATTGTACTGGAGCATGATTTTTATGCGTCAACGATGCATGATCTGGATATGTTTACAGTGCTTGCAATTAATGATGTGGCTACTGCTGATTGGCCTGAAGAAAAGATTAATGCCATTAAGGATTGGGTCGCTAACGGTGGCACACTACTTATCGGAGGCGGAGCTGGGTACAGTCAGACAGCTGCGGCTTTTGCAGCCCTTGTTCCTGTAGAAGGCCGCACGAACAGGCAATGGGAAAATACAGCAAGCTTGTTCAGTTTCACGAGCAGCACAGAGGAGCTTCAGTCTTTAACGATAACTGAAGGCAGATTGATCAGAGGAAAAACGATTATCGAAGATGGAGATATTCCGATTGTAGCTGCTGCCACGCATGGCAATGGTGCAGTTTATTATGTCGCCTTTGATCTTGCACTTAAGCCTTTCTCGGTCTGGGAAGGTAGAACCTCGTTTGTACAATCGCTGCTAAGTGAGCGCATGCTGCTTGGTGACGTTATGTATACGCCTAATGATCAATATGTGTTGGAAAGTGCCTCTAACTACTTTCCGCGCTTGCAGCAGCCAAAGGTAAGCGTATTGCTGTCGATTTTTTTCCTATACATTCTGCTCGTTGCGCCGCTGCTTTATGTTGTTTTGAAGCGTCTAGACAAGCGCGAATGGTCATGGTGGATGATCCCAGGACTTGCAGTTTTGTCTACGATCATTATTATTATGATCGGCACACAGGACAAATCAGAGCTGTATGTGCATGGCATTAGAGTGGTAACGATTGACGACGACAGCGCTCGTGTGCGCGGCATTAACAATATATTCATCCCCAATAGCAAGGATATAACGATGGAGATCTCGAAGGATGATTTTCCTACGTTCAACTCGGCAGGCTTTAGCGGAGCTTCAGGGGTGAGTCTCAATAAGCAGCAGCGAATCTATCATTTTGCAGATCGCAAGGAAGTTGAATTTACTAACAACAAGTACTGGACGATGAAATCCTATATGCTGCAGGAGCGGGTTCATTCCGCGGCTCAGTACGGAAAGATTACGGCGAAGCTATCAAGAACGGACAATGATATGCTGCTGACAGTTCAAAATGAAACAGGCAAGGATCTTAAGCATATAACGCTGCTGGCATTTTCTCAGCCGTATTATATCGCGGATTTGGCATCTGGCGAGCAGCTTGAATATAAGCTTCCTCCTTCCCTTTCACAGAACACCATCCAGCAAGGAAGGTATTACAGCTACAGCTATGGTTATGATCTGATTCATGCTGCTGGTCTCAACGAGGATGAAATGAGGAGAGAGGTGAATCTGCTTAACAACAGTTCCTTTGTTCAAGCGCCGGTTATGCTCGTTGCATTCAGCTATGATGATACGTCTCAGTTTCATGTGAATGGAAAGCCAGTAAAAAGCGACGAACTTATGATGTGGCTTGTTGATCTGGAAAATGAATTTGCAGAAGGATTAGGAAATCAGTTAAGTATTGCGCCATCAAGCATGCAGGTGGAGCGAGGTGAATTTCATCACTCAAGGCAGGCACAGAGCTATTTCACACTCGTTGAAGGAGCAGTCGAGCTGAAATATGTAGTACCTACAGGAGATCATGAAGTTGCTGAATTCCTCGGTAGTCCTGATCCGATGTATGGACCGATTACTATGCAAATATACAATGTTCAAAGCGATACATGGGAGAGTGCGCCTGCTGGCGAATTCGAGCTTGAGCCCTATGTGGACGAGTGGAACAACATAAAACTGAAACTTGAATCAACAGGATACTACGAGGGCAGCTTGCCAATGCTGCTGCTGGATCGAGAGGTGCAATCATGACAGAGGCAATGATCGAAATTCAAGGTCTAAAAAAATCGTTTGGCTCCTTTCAAGCTGTTAAGGGAATTGATCTATTCATTCCAAAAGGGTGTGTGTTTGGATTTGTTGGACCGAACGGAGCTGGCAAATCCACTACAATGTCCATTCTAGCCACACTGATGCTTCCTGATGAAGGTCTTGTAAAGGTGGATGGGATAGACGTAACCGAGCAGCCGCATGAGGTACGCAAAAGAATTGGCTATATGCCGGACTTTTTCGGTGTATATGATCAATTGAAGACGGATGAATACTTGCATTTTTATGGTGGAAGCTACGGGATTCCATGGAAGGAGCGGGAAGAGCTTATTCCGCAGCTGCTTGAGCTTGTAAATCTGTCGGATAAGCGACATGCTTATGTTGATTCGCTATCACGCGGAATGAAGCAGCGTTTGTGCTTGGCTCGTTGTCTGGTCCATGATCCTGATCTGCTTATTTTGGATGAGCCAGCTTCTGGACTCGACCCGCGTGCAAGAATCGAAATGCGCGAGATTCTGAAGGAATTGAAGAGCATGGGAAAAACGATCATTATTTCCTCGCATATTTTGCCTGAGCTTGCGGAGATGGTAGACGAAATTGGCGTTATCGAGCACGGGCAAATGATTGCGGTAGGCAATATTAATCACATTCAACGACAATTGATGGCGAAGCGCCAGCTCAGTATTAAAACTAGAGGTCGTCAGGAGGAGCTCAAGTCGTTTCTGCTTGACCAACCGTTGGTGCAAGGCGTATTTATAGATGGCGACAAGCTTGAAGTACAGTTCTCAGGTCAGGATGACGAGCAGGCTGCGTTACTTAAGCTTATTGTGCAGTCTGATTACGAGGTTATCTCGTATCAGGAGCATCAATCAGATCTTGAAGACATATTCCTCGCGATAACGAAGGGAGGAGGAGCGGAGCATGCGTAATATGAATGCTGTACAATCCTTGAAGCAGTTCTTTTTGAATCCGGTGATTGATAAGGAATATCGATTGCGGATGCGTACGTCGCGGACGATGTGGACGCTTCTATCCTATCTTGTCGCGATGGGATTGTTTGCTGCGGTTGTTTTTTCTATCATTGGTGTGGAGATGCGAGGCAGCGTGTATGCCAGCAGCTCTGCAGGTATTACCTTTATTGTGATGTCTTTTGCTCAGCTTGGCTTAATTGCCTTTATGTCGCCGGGTCTTACGGCAGGCGTAATAAGCGGTGAACGTGAAAAGCAAACCTTGAATTTGCTATTGACGACCCAGCAATCCTCGTTCACGATTATTGTTAGCAAACTCATTTCCAGCATAAGCTTTATGCTGCTTATTGTGTTTAGCACATTGCCCTTGTATGGCATCGTATTTCTATATGGTGGAATTGCGCCAAGTCAGCTGCTGAGTGTATTCGCCTTTTATATTTTCAATATGCTCGTATTTGGTTCCTTCGGCGTGTTGTTCTCGACCTTGTTCAAACGGACAATGCTTGCCGTAATTGTCACGTATGGCGTTGTGCTGTTTATGTTTGTCGGGACGGGCGTGATCTTTTTGATCCTGCTGCTCTCATACGAGAACTACGCTCAAACCAGTCAGAGCGTCATCGATTATTCATGGATTCTTCATATTCTTGCGATCAATCCAGGAGTTGCGTTATACAGCGTGCTTGACCAAAATTTCATTCATACTGTACAGCTTGGAATAAGGGGCGTATCTGGACAAAACTTTTTCAACTATGTCCCACTGTGGCTGGAGTTTATGATATTCTATACCATTGTTCTCGTGTTAGCCTTGTACGGAGCGATTCGCAAGCTAAGACCAATTAAAAGAAGAAAGAGAGGAGTCTAGTATTTAGACTCCTTTTCCTTCATTTCAGGAGGTGATGGGGACAGCATGTCTTCTTTGCAGCAGTTATTAACGAGAATTGCACGACGCTGGAACCAAACAAGGCTGCTTGCCGCTGGCATTAGAGGAATTGTCCTTGGTGCGGCTTTACCGGTTGCCTTGCTGATCGTCTCTCGGTTTGTACCGATTCTTCATAGCAAATGGATAGCCCTATCGCTTTGGCTTCTTGGCATCCTCACCCTTGAGCTGTATGCGTGGAGAAAAGGAATCCAGATCAAGCAAGCCGCCAGATTAGTAGACGTCGAGCTCGGAGAGGATGCCGTAATTACGGCGCTTCATCTGGATGCTGATGAGCAAGAAAGCTCGATAGGTAAACGGGTGATGAATCAGGCGAAGCAAGCGGCAGAGCAGTATGTGCACGAGCTGGACCAGCGGATTCCGCTGCGACGGGGCTGGAATATGAAGCTATGGATATACTTAATGGTGTTAACTATTATTGGGACGGGTACGCTGCTTGTGCTGCCCAATCATCAGGACGTTGTCGCAAAGCAAGCGCAGGAGCAAGAACAACAGGTCGCCAAGCTGGAAGAAACACTAGAAGAAATGAAATCAGAGCTTGATCAATCTGAATTAGACGATACCAGTAAGGAGCAGTTGCTCGCAAGTATTGAGGAGCTGCTGCAGCAGCTTGAAGAGAATAAGTCGCTTACGCTAGAGCAGGCAAATGAGCTGGAAGAGCTCTTGAATCAATTAAAGGAGCTTGAACAGCAAAACAACCAATCATCGCAGCTGATGGAGCAGGTTAATGGCGCGCTGTCGCAGCATCAGGCGCTGGATAAGCTGCAGCAAGCCTTCGAGCAGGCGAAGGAACAGCACCCAAGCGAGCGGCAAGAAACGCTGCGTGAGGCGTTGAAGCAATTAACCGAAGAGCAATCACAGGCGTTGAAGGAGCTGGCGGAGCAGATACAAGCATCAGATACAGAGCTGAATGAATCGCTAGAGCAGGCAGTAGAAGAACTAATGAGCGATAATGAGCTGTCTGATCAAACAATGGAAGAGCTGCTTGAGCAATTAGACGCATTGTTGTCGTCAGCAGCTGGTGGTGCGATTGGCGCAGCTGGTACTCAGTTGGCTGGTCAGCTTGCACAGCTTGGAAGCTCGCTTGCTGCGTCCAATCCAAATTTAAGTGAACGCTTGAATACTGCGGCATCTAACTATTTGAATAGAGACCAAGGACAGAATCAAGGCCAAGGACAGAATCAAGGCCAAGGACAAGACCAAGGCCAAGGCCAAGGCCAAGGACAAGGCCAAGGCCAAGGCCAAGACCAAGGTCAAGGTCAAGGCCAAGGTCAAGGCCAAGGACAGGGCCAAGGACAGGGCCAAGGCCAAGGCCAAGGTGGTCAGGGCGCTGGCAATTCTCCTGGTCAGCACGCAACGATTACGACACCTCGAATCGAAGGGAACGGTGGAGATATTTCTGTTGATGGAGGACCGAGTTCAGGTGGTCAGGTAACCTCTGGCGGAATATCCCCGACCGTAGAGGGTCAGCAAGGAAATTACACTGACGTATTTAGTGAATATGAGGCAGCTGCGAAGGATGCTTTGCAGCGTTCAGCAATTCCGTCTCATATGCAGCAGAAGGTTCAGCAATATTTTGATTCTATCCAGCCAAGTGAGTAAGGCTTATTGAAATGGAGGAGACGAGATTGGAAGAAACGCTGCAAATTGATGAAGCGAAACAACTGCTTATTGAAATAAAAAATGAAATTGCTAAAGTCATTGTGGGACAGGAAAAGGTTGTTGAGCAGCTGCTATGGTGTGTTGTAGCTGGCGGGCATGCCTTGCTTGAAGGCATACCCGGACTAGGCAAAACGATGCTGGTGCGTACCGCAGCAAGCGCGATGGAATTGCAATTTTCACGCATTCAGTTCACACCGGATCTGATGCCTGCAGATATTACGGGAACGATGCTGCTCGACTTGAATAGCCATACACAGCGCTTTAATAAGGGGCCGATATTCGGGAATATCGTGCTGGCCGATGAAATCAATCGAGCTACACCGAAAACACAAAGCGCGCTGCTGGAAGCCATGCAGGAAGGTACGGTTACAGCAGGAGGAGAAAGCTATCAGCTCCCTAAACCGTTTTTTGTACTCGCTACACAAAATCCGATTGAGCAGGAAGGAACGTATCCACTGCCAGAAGCTCAGCTCGATCGTTTCTTGCTGAAAATCGGAATCGAGTATCCAACGCGTGATGAGCTGAAGGAAATTGTGAAGCGTACAACTGGCATGCAGCAGTTGTATGCTGCTCCAGTTATCGATGGTGCCCGTCTTGAGGCATTGCAAAAGCTCGCCAAGCAAATTATTTGTTCAGACGAGGTGCTTGAGTTTGCTGTCAGCTTTATTATGCGTACCCATCCGCATGAAGCAGATGCGCCTAATTCCATTAAACAATTTGTTCGCTACGGAGCGGGACCGCGTGCGCTGCAAGCGTTAATTGCGATAAGCCGTGTTAGAGCGCTGTCGCAGGGCAGAGGCCATGTCGCATGGGGGGATCTGGTGTATGCGTCCAAGCCCGTGCTGCGTCACCGTATTGGACTTGGCTATGAAGCGATCGCACAAGGGATCACAACGGATCAATTAATTGAACAAATTGAGCAGTCAATCGAGCAGCAGAGAGCAAGTGTTTAAGGAGGGCATCTATATCTATGACCACATCCGGCTCTACGTCATTATTAGAAGACTTGCAGCAATTATTTCCGTATGACGATTGGCTTGCAACGCTAGACGCAATGGCGATGCATGATGGGAAGAGAATGAAAGGGTTGCTGGCAGGAAAACGACGATCCAGCAGTCTTGGCAGTTCGCTCGAATTTGCAGATTATCGGCCATATATTGAAGGCGATGATATTCGCAGAATCGATTGGAATTTGTACGGGCGAACGTCGAAGGCATATATTCGTCAATATTGGGATGAGCAGGAGCGAAGCTTCCATCTTTATGTGGACGGCACTCAATCCATGTCGAGAATCGGTTTCGATTTGGATAACAAGTGGCGATTTGCCCTGCGTGTAGCAGCCAGTGTAGGGTATTTGGTGCTGCAGGGCGAGGATCGTTTGACGATTCAGCAATTCAATGAAACGACTGTTCGTCGTCAAACGCCTATGCTGCACGGCAAGCATGCTGTTTTTACGATGATGAAGCAGCTTGCAGGCTGGATGCGCGAGGCACAGGAAGCTTCCACTGCTCCATCGGTAGAAGTAAGTGATCTGTCTATCCCGTTTGCTAAGGGACTTCATATGCCGCGTAGAGCAGGTGTAACATGGATATTTTCTGATGCTCTGTATGAGCGCGGAGTTGAAACCTTGTTATCCAGCCTGCAGGCAAGGCAACAGCAGGTGGTATTTGTTCATATCCTGCACGGGGAAGAGCTTGACCCGAAGCTTGAAGGAGAATGGCGACTCGTAGACATTGAAACAAGCTTGACTAAAGAGGTCGCGATGTCACCAGCTATATTGAACGATTATAAAAAAGGCGTTTATGCTTTCCGGGAACGGCTTCGCCAGCTATGCGAGCAAAGAGGGATAGCGTATTATGCGATGAATAGCAGCGAGCAGCTGCCAGCGAGCTTTCTTAAGCTGCTTGCAGCAGGCGAGCATATACAGTTTCGTTAAGATGTTCTGGATGTGAATGGGGGTGAAAGCTTGCACTGGCTTTCCTTGGGATCGGCATGGCTGGCACTATCCTGCTTATTGATTATAGCCATGTATATATTAAAAAAGCGCTATGAGCCTAGAAACATATCAAGCCATCTTCTGTGGCGTCAGGTTCTCCAGGAGCAAGAGGCGAATCGTCCCTGGCAGCGCTTGAAAAATCAGCTCCTGTTATGGCTGCAGCTGTTAATCGCGATCTTGATTGTGCTGGCGCTGATGGAGCCTGCTGTCGAGAAGGAATTAACCCGAGATACGCATGCCGTTATTTTGCTGGATCGTTCAGCCAGCATGGCGACGAGCGAAGCTGAACGCGGCGAGACTTATCTGGAAAAAGCTAAGCAGGAGCTGCTGGATTGGATTGACAGGCAATGGGATGGCGGAGCGGTTACGCTTGTCGTAAACGGACAATATCCAACAATCGCGCTGAGTCATGAGAGCGATAAACAGCGATTGACGCAAGGAATTAAATCAGTAGAGCCGTATTATGGCATATCGGATGATGAAACAGCATTAAGCCTTGCCCAAGCCTTGGCAGGTCATGATGATCAGGCCTATCTTCATTATTATGTGGATGAACGGTTTAAGCTGATTCAAGAAACTGTTGATCAGACTGCAGCCTATCGAGAGCAGTGGCATCTCTATGACTCGACGCTTACTGGCTACGATGATCGAATTCGCAGCTTTACGCTGACACAAGCTTCAGACGCCGAGCAGCAAGTCAACGGCTTCGTAACGGTGTTGCATGAAACGAATCGCCATCAAGAGCTGGAGCTAGCCGTTACTGCATACAATGAGCGAGGCTCCGTTATGATTGAGCAGCGCTATACGAATCGTGCTGATTCCAGCGGCATGACGATCTTTACAATCCACGATTTGCCGCAAGCGCAGTATTATGCGGCTGAACTGATTCCGCTTGCAAGCGACCCAAACTCCTTCAATAACAAGCAGTACAGTTTATTGACCGCCGAGCAAACGTATCAGGCGCTTCTTGTAAGCGAGGGGAATTTATTTTTAGAAAAAGCGATGCAGCTAATGAATGTAGGGATGACGAAAATTGCTTCCTCCGCTGAAGCGCCAGGAGCGGAGCTGTTAAGCGATATTCATTTCATTATCGTGGATGGCAGCTATGCTCAATTAGCGCAAAAGGAGGAGTGGCGTGTCATACTGGAGCAATATCCGCTATGGGTTATAGATGATCCTGACCGCTCACAGGCAGCAGCACTAACGAATGAGCCTGCTGCTGTTCATGAGCATCCGGTTACGCAATATTTTAATATGGATGATGTTTACATCTCCTTAGTAGCTGCTATTTCTTCGCAGGAGCTGTCTTCTACTGATGTGGTGGTAGAGTACGGCGGAGCGCCGGCTATTCTCGCTGGGATGAGAGCGCAAAAGCCGTACTTGCGTTATGCTTTTTCTTTGCAGGACAGCGATCTGCCGCTGCGTGCAGCATTTCCTGTTTTAGTGATGAACAGTGTGGAATATCTGGTGTCGGGCTCAGCGCATCAGCTTGGCAGCATGCTTGTTGAAGCGGAGCCGACTTTGTCATTATCCGCTCAGACGAGCAGCAGCTATTGGAAGCGATTGGATCAAGCTGATAGCGGCCAAGCAATGCGTTTTACTAGCGCTGTGACGGCTCCAAGCATTCCAGGGGTATACGCGTTGATTGAGGAGGATGAGCGAGGGCAAGTCATTCAGCAGCGAACGGCTGTTATTCAGGCGGATAGCTCAGAGTTTGCCTCCCCTAGCATAGCAGCAATCGTACACGATTACGAAGGAAACCAGCAGATGGGTGAACGTAATGCAGGATTAAGCAAGCTGACGGCGTGGTTGGCAGCAATCTTGCTTTTGGTGCTGGTGTTGGAATGGGAGGTGTATCGACGTGGGATTTAATGTTGCGTCACCGTGGCTGTTGCCACTGCTTCTCCTGTTTCCGGTTTATATCTGGCTGCTTTATCGCTATACCACTCGATTGACGGGTGTGCGCAAGCATACTGCAATTGTGCTTCGATCCATTATTTTATTGCTCATTATCGTGTTGCTTGCTGGCATTACGCCTTATTCCTCCGAAAAGCAGCGCAATGTCATTGCGCTTGTTGACCGATCGGATTCAGCGCGCAGTTCGAATGAAGCGCTGCAATTTTTACAGCAAGTAAGCAGTGAGGATAAGCAGGATCATCTGGCTATTTTTTCATTTGGTCGTAATGTGGTCATTGATCGGGCGCTTCAGCCATTGCTCGGACAGCAAATGCCGCAATCGTTCCATACGATTGTTGATCCGACTCAAAGTGATATCGCAGCAGCGCTGCGTCAGGCTGGCGGCTTGCTTCATCAGTCTGGTGGCGGGAAGATCGTCTTGCTGACGGACGGACAAGAAACAACAGGCAGCATGCTGAAAGAGGTGCAGCTGCTACAAGCGATGAATGTTTCAGTAGACGTGGTCCCGTTATCGAGCCGTGTAGGCAAGGATGCTGCCATATCGAGACTTCAAGTGCCTGGACAGCTGAAGCAGGGGGAAAAATACCAGCTTGCAGTTACTGTTGAAAGTACGGGTCAGGCAGAGGCTGAGCTTTATCTATATGAGGACGAGGCTTTACTTGCACAGCACCACGTATCGCTTGTTCAAGGAAGCAATACGTATGTGATCGATGCGATTGCATCTTCCCCTGGATTGAAGCAATATCGTGCCGTGATCCAGATGCCGGATGACACGGAAGCAAAAAACAATTCAGCTTATGCGTTAAGCCGAGTCGATGGACCTGCTGGCGTATTAATAGTTGAAGGAGAGAAGGGCAGCTCTCACAATATTGAAGCGGCACTGGCAGCTTCATTTATCCCATATGAAACGATCTTGCCAGAGCAACTAAGCTATGAGCTTGCACAATATGTGCAATATGATTCTATTGTTTTTAACAATGTCAGCGCGGTAAAGCTGCCTCAGCTTAAAATGGAGCACATTGAATCTGCTGTTCGCAACTATGGCGTCGGCTTCGTTATGATCGGCGGAGATAACAGCTTTGGTCTGGGCGGCTATTTCGATACGCCTATCGAATCCATTCTCCCTGTCGACATGCAGCTGTCAGGCAAGAAGCAAATCCCTGATCTGTCCTTAATGCTTGTCATTGATCACTCAGGCAGTATGGAAGGCATGAAGATGGAGCTCGCCAAGGAGGCAGCAGCTCGGACCGTTGAGCTGATGCGTCCCGTTGATTCCGTCGGCGTGATTGCGTTTGATACGATTCCGAAATGGATCGTTTCACCTACAAAACTGGATGCGCCAAACGATGTTATTGACAGCATTATGTCAATTCAAGCAGCTGGTGGAACAGAGATTTATCCTGCGTTACTAGAAGCGTATAACGGGTTTGATCTTGATGCGCCAGGCAGAAGGCATATCATCCTGCTGACAGATGGGATGTCGTCTTATACGCCTGCGTATTCGCAGCTCCTGTCTGACTTGACCAGCAACGGGATTACACTGTCAACGGTTGCTGTGGGCGGGGATTCTGATATTCAATTTCTAGCAAATTTGGCTGAACAGGGAGCTGGTCGATTCTACTTTACCGAGGATGAAACGACACTGCCAGCAATTTTCTCTCGCGAAGCAACTCTAATGTCCAGGGCGTACATTGTCGATGAACGTGTCCTTCCGCTGGAAGGCTATGCTGGCTCATGGAATCAATTGTGGCGCAATGGGCTGCCGCATATTGATGCTTATATTGCAACAAGCGCCAAGGCTACCTCTGAGGTAGCCCTGTGGACACCGCAGGAAGATCCGCTTTTGGCGCGCTGTCAAATCGGGGCAGGGAAAAGCGTTGCCTTCACATCGGATTTGAACGGCAGATGGAGCAGCGATTGGGTTATGTGGAGCGAGTTTCCGCAAGTATTTACCGAATGGGTCAAATGGACGTATCCGCAGTTCAGTCATTCACCGTATGACCTGAAGCTTCAGGAGCAAGGCAGACTGCTTGTTACGAGCAGAGCGGATGCCACTCATTCGAATTTGGCGATGACGGTCGATCAGGATGGTGAATCAACGATTGTTCCACTTGTTCCTGTAGGAGAAGGCGAATATGAAGCGGATATCAAGCGCCTAGAGAGTGGCATCTATATGACGCAAATCGGCGAGTACCGTACTACCGAGGACGGGGCTGTTGTGCAGGACGGTGTAACGACCGGATTTGTCGTTCCTTATTCAGATGAATACCGACTTGATCGTCAACCAGAAAAGGTGAGCGAACAGCTTGCAGCACTTGCTGAGCTGACAGGCGGCAAGCTGCTTGAGCAGCAGGAAACGCAGCAATTGTTCCAATTCGAGCCTATTACGGTAAAGCAGCCTTATGATTGGTCGCGTTCGCTGCTATTGCTGCTGTTGCTGTTATGGCTTATCGATATTGCCAATCGCCGCTTGATGCTCCCTTGGGGACATTGGATAACAAGGCTCCGTACAGCTGTGGGGCTAAGAATGTCCAGTACCAGTGAACAGTCTTCTCCTTCAGCTGCTCCCCAGCAGGGTAAGGCATCGCTACAGCGCTTAAGTGCCCGCAAGCAGCGCGTTTCTCAGCGCAGTCGTGAGCTCCACAGTCTGGACGATGATTGGTCAGCTCGCGCAAATGAGCAGGTGAGTGCGAAAGCGAGGGCAAATGCCAATGCCAATGCAAATGGGGACGGTAATGCGAATATAGATGCTAAAGCGAAAGCTGACGAGAGAGTTGTGTCACCATCACATGTTCAAGGCCAGACCAATCAGCAGGCACATGCACAGGCAGATCGCGCACACCGCAGGCAAACCGATTCAGGTGATCAGCGTTCTTACCAGTCAACCTTGAAGCAAGAAGCAGCACGATCTGCTGAGTCGAAGGAGACAGAAGCAGCCACTGAGAGCAGCAAGGATACGATGAACCGTCTGCTGGCTGCGAAAAACCGCCGCAAGCGATAGCTAGATAGCGGAAAGTCGCCTTGCAGCAACAGTCAACACAGGTGATTGCTAGACATTCAAGCTCGCATTAGGTAAAATTTGATCATATGAAAGAGAGGATGTTGGCACCTATGTATAAAGAAATTACTGCAGATGAGCTTCAGCAGCGCTTAGAAGCTGGCGAAGTCATTAACTTGATCGATGTTCGAGAGCTTGATGAATGGGAAGCCGGTCATATTGCTGAGGCAAGACTGATTCCGTTGTCTGAATTCGATGCCCGTCAAAATGAGGTGCATGAAGTAGATGGCGACGTTATCGTCATCTGCCGCAGCGGTGCGAGAAGCGGACGTGTATGCGAGTACTTGGCACGCCAGGGCTTTGACGTGACCAATGTAAGTGATGGCAATCTGGGCTGGCATGGTCCTGTCGTATACGGGAAGTAAGCTTACAGCATTGGCTTTAGTCGAAAATTACAAAACAGAATGAATAGAGGAGCTGCACGTGCCAAGCAATTGGCGGTGCAGCTTCTCTTTTAAATGTGTGATGTACTGGACATAGGGCTGTCTATGGCATGTCTGATTCGTGATCAGTGGGAACTTTCACTGTTTATTTGATCCTATGCTTTGTTCCGTTTGCTTGATGTACCGTGCAAGGCACGCCTTCACAAGCGCACCTTGCACGGTACGAACATTCGGCAAAATGAACTGTCGTCACAGTTCACGGACACGCCCTAGTATTTCCTGTAATTTCATGTTATATTAGCTAACAACCAAGCGTTGCATGCGGGTTTACATAAGAAGGTGAGTGATTATTAATGACATTAACTATTGAAAAAATACAAGCGATGCCCAAGGTTGAGCTGCATTTACATCTGGATGGCAGCGTACTGCCGCAAACGCTGCTTGAGCTGGCCGCCGAGCAGGGTGCTAAGCTTCCAGCAGCATCGGCTGAAGAGCTGTCACGCTACATGAGTGCACCTGAATCATGTCAGGATCTCAACGAATATTTGAGAACCTTTGATTTTGTGCTGCCTTTTTTACAAACAACGTCCGCACTGGAGCGGGTAGCTTATGAGCTTGTTGAGCAGTGCGCTGCTGATCAAGTCGCATACGTTGAGGTCCGGTTTGCTCCACAGCTTCATCGTCTGCAAGGCTTGACTGTACTTGAGATATATGAGGCTGTATTACGCGGTCTTGCACGCGGCGAGCAGCAATTCGGTGTTATTGCACGCTGCATTGGCATATGTCTGCGCGGTCATTCTGAGGAGCAAAACCTTGAAGTGATTGAGGCTTCTGGTCATGTTCTCCATAAAGGGCTAGTTGCGGTTGATTTGGCAGGTGCGGAGGCGTTATATCCGCCTGAACTGTATGAATCAGTATTTGCCCTTGCGCAAAAGCTAAGTCTGCCGATTACGATCCATGCAGGAGAAGCTGCAGGTGCAGACAGCATTGCAACAGCCGTTAATCGATTAGGCGCGACTCGAATTGGTCATGGCGTACGTTTAAAGGAAGATCTGCATATTTTGCAACAGGTTAAGGAGCAGGGCATTCCATTGGAATTTTGTCCGATAAGCAATCTTCAGACGAAGGCTGTTGCGGCATGGTCATTATATCCGATTATTGAATATATGGAGCAAGGAATTACGGTCACGGTCAATACCGATAATTTGACTGTATCGCAAACCTCCTTGTCCAAAGAGCTGTACACGCTGCAGCAGCAATGCGGCTTGACGACTGAAGGCATGATACAGCTGCAAAGGAACGCGGCAGCAGCAATTTTTCTCGAAGAGCCAGCAAAGTCAAGGTTCGCAGCCCGTTTTGAGGAAAAGCTGGAGCAGTGGATACGTCATCTGCAGCAGGACGCATAAGTCAGCATAGAGAGGAGGAAGCAGAATGAAGAGTATACGCAAATACCGACTGAACGATATTGAGCATACGAAGTCGAGTGAGGATCGCGAGGAGTATGAAAAGGATTACGCAAGACTGATTCAGTCTCCAGCCTTTCGCCGCATGCAAGGCAAATCACAAGTGTTTGGTGCGGGCTCAGGGGATTATTACCGTACGCGCCTAACGCATTCGATTGAGGTATCGCAAATTGCTCGTGAGCTGTCGCGCAAGCTGGGCAAGCAGTATCCTTTCTTGAATCAGGATATTCATCCAGGACTGAAGCTTGTGCCTGAGGTCGTTGAGATTGCCGCGCTCGCACATGATCTTGGGCATCCGCCTTACGGTCATCGCGGTGAGGAAGTACTCAATGAAATTTTGCAAAGCAGGTATCAAGACCATTATGAGGGCAATGCGCAAAACTTCCGCATCCTTATGTTTTTGGAAAAACGCGCGGGCAGTGACCGCGGGCTGGACTTAACAGCTGCCTCGCTGCTCGCTGTTAATAAATACCCGTTTTTGCTTGGCAGCGATGGCCAGCAAAAGGGGGTATATGCATCGGAATGGGAAGGCATTTCGTATTTGCGAGATTTGTGGGAAATGCCGAAGGAAGGTCGTACACTGGAGGCTCAACTCATGGATTTGTGCGACGACATTGCTTACTCAACTCATGATCTGGAGGATGGGATTCGGGCAGGCAAGATCCAGCTATCAGAGGACTTTCTGCTTGATCCTCGCAGAATAGACAGTGTTACGAGAGAAATTATTGAAGATCCTGCGAGCGCATCTGCCTTGCACTGGTCCAATATTAATGTACGAGACATGGTTAGCAATGTGCTGGATGAGTATTACAAGCAGTGGAAAAGCATCTATGAGCAGTTTGGTCGTGAAATGTCGAGATCTCGCCGCGAGATGAAGGCGCAGTGGGTCAATCACTTTGCGCTAAGAGTTGGCATAATAGAGGACCCTAATCTATCGGGCTGGAAAAAAATCACGTTTGTCAAGGATGGCGTCGAGGACGTTAACACGCTGCGAACGATGGAAATTTTGAAGAAGCTGGCATGGGTGACGATGATTAAGGATTTCCGCGTGCAGCGCCTGCAAAAGCGCAGCGAAAACATGCTTCGCAAGCTGTGGGAAAGTATGGAGGACGAGGCAACCGGACGCTTGATCCTGCCGTCTGACTGGATCGAGGCTTACGACCATCATAAACAGAATTATAGTTGGCATCGCTTGATTGCGGACTATATCGCAGGGATGACCGACCACTATGCGGAGAAGGTATATACGGAGCTGTTCGCAAGCAGAAGCGGTTCGATCTATGAGCGTGATTAACGATTTTAAATTGAATATGAACTTAAAACTAATAAAGCAGAGGCTGCACGGCGCAGTCTCTGCTTTTTTGTTGTATCGGAAATGAGACAAGGTAGCATGTACACGCGAGAACGCGCATATAAGTAAGGGATAGAATGTCCGACATGGATGCGAAAAGGAGGGATACGATGCAGCAGCATGAGGAAATAGAAGACGAGCTGGTTTTATCGGTAAGCGGAATGAGCTGCTCGGCCTGTGCAACGAGAATCGAACGCAGCTTGTCAAAGCTAGAGCATATCGAGCACGTTGCGGTCAGCTATCCGCTGCGCACAGCCTGGATCAAGGGCGATCCTTCCAAGCTTGATATGGCGAACATCATTGCCAAAATAATAGCGCTTGGCTTCAAAGCCAAGCCATATACCTCCTCGATTGACGAGATGAAGCAGGAAAAGCGCTTGCTGCAAAGGCGTCTGCTGATCGCGATTGTGCTGACCTTGCCGTTGCTTTGCTCGATGGCTGAACATATACCGCTGCTGCATCCGCTTCTCTCGCTGTTGCCTAAGTGGATTTTTGCCCCGTGGCTGCAGCTGCTGCTCGCGACATGTGTGCAATTCATCGTCGGTATTCCCTTTTATATTAGTGCTTATCATGCCATTCGTGAAAAGCTTGCCAATATGGACGTGCTCGTTGTAATCGGGACAACGGCAGCTTATTTATATAGTCATTATGAGGTATTTGCAAATGGGCTGGAGGGACTGCTTCGCTATGCAAGCTTCGATCAGCCGCAGCTCTATTTTGAAACATCAGCCGTTGTCATAACCGTTGTCTTGCTTGGCAAATACATTGAACTGACGGCCTCCCTTCGTCTGCAGGAGCAGCATGAGCCTTTCGCGCAGCTTCAGGTCCAGGAGGTTATTGTTGAGCGCGACGGTCATATTTTCCCGCTCCGCGTTGCTTATGTCGTCCCTGGTGATATTATTCATCAGTCGAATGGACAGGTAATCGGCATCGATGGCATTATTGTGGATGGCGAGGCTTACATTGATGAAGCGCTTCTCACTGGGGAGCAGCAGTTCATCTACAAGACAAGAGGAGACCAGGTATGGGCAGGCACGGTCATTAGTCAGGGCGAGCTGCGCATTCAAGCTACGTCGGCGGGCAATGATACGCTGCTGCAGCGCATTCGCGAGCTGGTCAAGCAGGGGCAGCGCTCGAAAACGAATATCCAGCGGCAGGTTGATGCTGTCGTTCGCTGGTTTGTGCCGCTTATTATTTTGCTGGCTCTAGCTACAGGTGCAATTTGGCTTTTGGCTGGAGCGCAGCAATCTACCGCTGTGCTGAGTACGCTGGCAGTTATGCTTGTCGCATGTCCGTGCGCGCTTGGTCTGGCAGCTCCGATCTCGCTATCCATCGCCAGCAGCAGAATGGTTAAGCACGGTGTTATCGTTAAGGATGCCAGCGTTATCGAAAGGCTGCATCATGTCGATGAAATTATTTTTGATAAAACAGGGACGCTGACAGAAGGCAAGCTTAGCGTCAGTTTTGTCCATAGCTTTTATCGATCAAAGCATCGGCTGCTGTCGATTGCAGCCAGCCTGGAGCAGGTTGCAGAGCATCCGATCGCACAAGCGATTAGAAGCTATGCTGAGGCAAACGAGATCGAGCTGCTAGCGATACATGATGCCAAGCATCAGCTTGGATACGGGGTGATCGGGACAGATGGCAAGCATCGCTATCTGATCGGCAATGAACGATTGCTGGTACGTGAAGGGAAAGTGCTGCAGCCTTATGTTACGCCGATTGTCAATGCCAGACTCCCGCTAGGCGAAACATTGACTTACGTATACGAGGATGATCGCTGCATTGGCCTTATCGGGCTGTCTGATCAAATTAAAAGCACAACCATTCCCGCAATTGCCGAACTGAAACGAATGCATGTAGCGGTCAGCATGGCAACCGGCGATCAGGAGGGAACGGCTTATCGAATTGGCAAGGATACTGGCATCGAGCAGCTTCATGCCAATTTATTGCCCGACCAAAAGCTGGAGCTCGTTAAGCAAAAACAGGAGAGCAAGCGAGTTGTCGCTATGGTAGGGGATGGTTGGAATGATGCGCCTGCGCTGGCTGGCGCACATATCGGCATTGCGATGAGCAATGGAACTGAGGCTGCGCTTCACGCAGGACATATGACGCTGCTTCATTCCCAGCTTACCAGCATCCCGCTTTCGATTCAGATGAGCCGCACGACTGTAAAAAATATTAAGCAGAATTTGATGTTTGCATTAATCTATAACTGCTTTATGCTGCCAGTAGCCGCGCTTGGCTACTTGAAGCCATGGATGGCGGGAGTTGCGATGTCTCTCAGCTCGTTATGTGTCGTGTTCAATGCATTGCTGCTCCATCCACGCTTGAATAAGCTGGAGGGATCGAAGGATGACAATAAGTAGTCTGGTGCTCGTACTCGTAACGGGTCTCATGAGTGCCGCACATTGCATCGGCATGTGCGGTCCAATTGTAACAGCAGTTACGCTGCAATCAAAGCATTCCGCGCTGCTTGCTAATATGCTGTATCATGCAGGGCGTGCCTGCTCCTATACGTTCTTTGGACTCGTGCTAGGCACAATTGGAAGCTTCGTTGAGGTCGCGGGTGCCTGGAGCGGGTTAAAAGGGATCGCCTCGATTATTGGGGGGTGTCTGCTGCTGCTCTGGGTATGGCGGAAAATTCAGGTTCCACAGCTAGAGATTGTCTCGGCTGAGCTGCACGCGCAATTAATTAAGGTCGTTAAATATATAAGGGGCGGCGATCGGTTGTATACGTTCATGACGGGCATTGCCTTCGGATTTATGCCTTGCGGGTTAACCTATGCGATGGGCATGCAAGCGGCAGCAACTGGATCATGGTATGAGGGAGGATTGACGATGCTTGTCTTCTCGCTTGGCACGCTGCCTGCACTTGCGCTTACTGCTTCGATATCAGCTCTTGCCACCAAGCAATGGCGCAGAGCAATGAACAGAATCGGTCATGCGGCAGCCATTGTGATCGGCATCCTGGCGATTATGAAGGGACTGTCAGCCAACGATATTATTCCATCGATTCATCACTGGCTATGGTAAAGCAGGCAGCTATTGTCTGCCAACATCACAACATCAATGAAGTTGATATAACATAAATGAAGATGACATAACGAAAACGCGAGCAGAAATTGTGCTCGCGTTTTTGTTATGTCGACTCAATGTCAAACTGATTCATGAAAAGCTACTCGAGTCCAAGCTGCTCGCGAATCAAATAAAGTCCATTTACAAGCGGTTCGGCTGGATCACGATTCATTAAATGTAACGTAATCAAATACGGAATAGGCATGGCACATACATTGTTGCCTTCCTTAATATCCGGAAAACCAGCTTCCAGAACAGCGCCAGCTTTTTCGTGCATCGCAATGTTCACATACACCTTTTCCGTACTGAATTCTTCACGGACAGATGTAAGGCAATGCGGAATAATATGCTGATCCAATAGCTTTTTGCTTTCCTCTTGGGTTTGAGGCGGTATTGGCAGTGGTTTGCTCACCTGCTCGCTGATCATATCGACGAAAAATGAAGCAAGCCATTGCTGTGCTGTCGCGGCATCCTTATGTTTTTCAAGCATTTCATTAATGAAGAAGCCACATGCGTAGACGTTTTCAGTGCTGTTGTCAGTTAGCTGATAGGCAAACAAAGGCCCGAAGTTCGGATGATTGATTAACTGCCCTTTAACCTGATAGCCTTCGAATTCGATTTGAAGCATTTTAAGAGAACGATTATAGAGCTCGGCGATGAGCTTTTTTGCGTCATCGTTCAGTTGTTCCTTTTTTTCATTGTTTTCATTTGCGTTAGTTGTCATGTTTGCCTCCTTCCCAGTTCATTTGATTCTACCATGTTCTATAGAAATATGAAATTATTACGCTGTTTCAGTGAGACAAGCGTGAAGGTAAAGAATAAATTTGCCAGTTTACTACAAAGTCTATAAACTATTAGGATAAGACATTAGTAATGAAGTGAAGTTGAAAAAAAAAGTGAGGTTTTACAATGGCGGTTGCCACAATATTGATGGTTGACGATGAAACGGAGATCATCAAGTTAATGGAAATTTATTTTACGAATGAAAACTATAGGCTGCTCAAGGCAAGCAATGGGCTAGAGGCGTTAGAGCTGCTCGAAAAAAATGCTGTAGATCTCATCGTTCTGGATGTGATGATGCCGACGATGGACGGGATCGAGGCCTGTATGCGAATACGAGAGAAAAATCATATCCCGATTATTATGCTGTCAGCAAAAAGCCAGGATATCGACAAAATATCAGGACTAAGTGTTGGTGCTGACGATTACGTAACGAAGCCGTTTAGTCCATTGGAGCTTGTTGCGAGAATTAAGGCGCTGCTTCGGCGTGTTAATCACTTTCAGACGACGAGAAAAAAGAACGAGGATGAAATTCGGATAGATGGTCTGGTCATTAATCAGGCCTCTCATGTCGTGACGATCGATGAAAAAATCGTAAAGCTAACTCCTCGTGAATTTGCGATCTTGTTATTGCTTGCTCAGCATGCTGGGAAGGTGTTGAGTATGGATCAAATTTATGAGCAAATATGGCAGGACCCTATTATGGAATCGAAAAATACGGTAATGGTTCATATTCGTAAGCTTAGAGAGAAGCTGGAGACTAATCCACAAAATCCGCGTTACATTAAAACGGTATGGGGCATTGGTTATAAGCTTGAGGGTGAATCCGAGGTGGATCATGATGTCTAGGCGCTGGATGTTATCAATACGCTGGAAGCTGCTACTGGCGATGCTGCTTAGCGCACTGATCACCGGTATTTCTTTATTCGTAACATTTACGCTTGCTTCAAGCTTGATTGAAAGAGAGCCGTACAGCGGACTTATTAAATGGGGGATTAACACACTTGGTTCCACCGTAATTTTAATCATCATAGGAGGAGCTCTGTTTGTAACGTGCTACACCGTATTCACTCGTTCTATAATTGCACAATTGCTGCAGGTACAGGAGGATTTGAAGCAGATAAGCGAAGGCAACTTTCAGCTGAAAGCGCACCGATATTCTCATGATGAGATTGCAGATATTTCCCGTCGCGTCCATACGGCGGCTGATGAGCTGAATCGGTATATTAACGAAATCATTGATGGGCTTCGTTCCATTGCAGATGGAAAACTCGATCATACGATTCCAGTAAAGGAAAATCATAAGCTGGGTGATGTTGCCGAAAGCATTAATCTTATGGCGCAGCAGCTAAAGCAGCTAATCGAGGAAGAGCGAAGGGCAGAGCAAAGTAAAAACGACCTGATTACCGGCGTTTCTCATGATTTGCGAACACCTTTGACCTCGATTCTCGGATTTTTGGAAGTTCTTAAGGATGAGCATTACCGTGATGAAGTTGAGATGATGCATTATGTTGATATTGCATACAGCAAGTCAGAGCATCTTAAGCATTTGATTGATGATTTGTTTGAGTATACACGTATGAATAACGGCATGCCGTTAGCAAGAGAACCGCTGGCGCTGGATGATTTCTTGCATCAGTTGATGGGAGAGTATGAACCTACACTGCAGAAGGCGGGGCTAATGGGGAGATTAATTATTGAGCATCCTCACCTTAGAATAAATGCGGATGGTTCCCTACTCGTTCGAGCGTTTGGCAATATTATTCATAACGCTATGCAATACGGCAAGGAAGGGAAAGTTGTCGATGTCACCTTGCGTCGGGAACATGAGCATGCAACAGTAACGATTGCCAATTATGGTAATCCGATACCTGCAAGCGACTTGCCATTTATTTTTGATCGGTTTTACCGTATAGATAAATCGAGATCGCTCGAGACCGGCGGTACGGGGCTCGGACTAGCGATAGCCAGAAGCATTGTTGAGCTGCACGAAGGGACGATACGAGCGGAAAGTGACTCCTATCGTACCGCCTTCAAGCTGAGCTTCCCCATTGACAATTAGGCCTTGCTAAACCACTTCTATGTACTCAATTAAAAAACGATAGTATTTCTTAAGAAAATGTTAAGAATTCCTAGCCTTCAATGTTAAGTTTTGTCCGCTATACTTAACGAGAACTAAAACACATTGGAGGCGTTATTGTTGAACAGGTTATCCCAATTATTACTATTATTTGCAATGCTAGCACTAGTTTCAGCTTGCACAACTGTCCCTAAAGCAACCGCGAAGCTTGAACCCACTCTCGTACTGAATGGAGTAGAAATTGAAAAAGCTGGCCTAGTGGACAAAAACGACATGATGTATGTGCCCGCAACATTTATTACCGATACACTTGGTGCGACGCTTGAGAAGCCGAAAGATAATGATCTGCACATCGATAACGAGGAACTGGTGGAAGGCGTCTATTATCGCGATCAGGTAGCGGTTTTGATGTATCACGCGATTATGGACGAGCCTACCGATAGCAGTATCATTTCAGCCAAGCAATTCCGCGAGCATATGCAATGGCTGAAGGATGAAGGCTACGTGCCAATTACGATCGAGCAATATGTCGCTTTCCTTCATGAGGGCGAAGAGGTTCCGGACAATGCCGTATTGATTACGTTCGATGATGGCTATGAAAACTTCTATACCTATGCCTTTCCGATTCTAAAGGAATTCGACTTTGCTGCTGTTAACTTTGTAATTGTATCGGGCGTTGATGATCCAAGCCTGCCAGGAATTAAAAAGCTGTCTTGGGATCAGATGCGAGAAATGAAGGAGCACCGCATCGCGTTTCACAATCATACGTATAATATGCATCACTATGCCGCAGTCAATGCAGAAGGAATTGAACAGCCTGTAGCGATTAGCAAGCTGTATGTACCCGAAGAGGGCAGAAGTGAAACAGATGAGGAGTATGTTGCGAGAGTGACAGCGGATCTAGGCAAGGCTGAGCAACGACTGAAGGATGAACTTGGTAATACATTATCGGTCATTGCTTTCCCGTATGGTGCATACAATGATCGTCTTCTTGATTGCTTGGAAGCACTTGGGATTGAGACCTCATTTACAATTCAAAAGGGGATCAACAGTAAGGAAGATAAGCTTGGCTATCGGATTAATGCAGGTCGCTCTGATCAATCTGCAGAGAAGCTGCTTGCAGCGCTGAAGCCAAAGCCGATAGACATTAACGATCATACAATGCTGCTCAATGGCAAGCTAATCGCTTTCTCCAGCATTATAGCGGGAGATGATAATCAGCCAGCGCTTTACCCGCTGCGCGAGGTAAGCAACGAGTTGGGCTTGTTTATTGGATTTAATAAAGAGACGAGAACCGTTACGCTGGCGAATTGAACGACAGACCTATGAACGATAGCCATCTAGACTACAGCACCTCAAACGTGTAATGCAGCTGATGCACCTCATCAGTGTGGCCTTCCAGTTGAAAGGTTGCTGTCGCAACCCATACCCCCTTCATTAATGGCGCAGCCGAGGCGCTATAGTGGAAGGGGGTATCGGCTTTTGCACGGGATGTTACAATGCCGCAATCCATGTGCAGCATTTCAAGCTGAATGGAAGGATTGATCAGCTTGGGAGCGTCAGACTTGTCACCGGGTAGAGTGGATGTAAGCTGCAGCACAAATTCACTGTGCTGCAGGGCATGATGCTCCAATGTAGGCGAGCTGATTGCGATTGTCATATGTTCGAGGGTAATAGATTGAGAGGCTTCGATTGCTGCCGAAGATAGAGAAGGTTTCGACAAGGCTGTGAACAGGATTCCGATTAGAAGCAGCAGAAGGACAAGCAGCAGCAGCGGGGTTGATAGACCCTTCGAGTTTGTTTTTGAATGAGTCATTGCTGTTCATCCTCTCGTCATAGATTCGTCATTTCTAGCTATATGCGCATAAACTTGTTTACTATTCCTCCATAGACACAATGCCAAGGAATGTGTATAGTAATAAAGTACAATTACATAATGTGAGCTTAGGTTCTATACCGATTGCGATTGCAGCTGTATAGATGAAAAGGGAAGCTGGTGCAACTCCAGCACGGACCCGCCACTGTAACGATGGATACGACAGTATCAGGCATGCCATGAGTCACTGGTTGAAAACTGGGAAGACGGCATCGCTGATCATCGAAGTCAGGAGACCTGCCTAAGTTAGTACAAACATATTCCTACGAGGATTTAGGAGGTGTTGGATTGCATAGTTTTGGATCATTTCGTCGAGATGATTCTTTTGCAGCGTCTCCAACATGGGGACGCTTTTTTATTTTGCTGTAGGGTGAGGAACTTCACTACAGGATGCAACTAACAACAGAAAAGAAGGATGAGGAAAAGAGATGAAACAGAAATTTTTGCAATTTATTTTAGTAGCAATATGTGCGATGCTTGTGCTTGCAGGTTGCGGTAATCAAGCGAATTCTGGAAATGAGCCAACCCCAACTAATGTTGTGGAGGAAACGAATACACCAGAAGCTAGCGAACCTGCTGATTCGAATGAAGCATCTGATCTAGAGACAGAGTATCCGTTAACGGTTACTGATATTACAGGTACAGAGGTTGTCCTTGAAGAACAACCTGATGCAGTTGTATCGCTTGTACCAAGTGAAACAGAAATTTTATTTGCAGTAGGTGCTGGCGAGCTGGTAGTTGGCGTCGATGAATACAGCAATTACCCAGCTGAAACTGCTGATATCGCGAAAGTTGGCGATATGAATACGAATATTGAAGCTGTTACTGCACTGAATCCAGATGTGGTGTTTGCCAGCAATTCTATGAACGGTGCGGCGATTGAAAAGCTTCGTGAGCTTGGTCTTGTCGTATACGTTTCAGATCCATTGACGTATGACGAAACCGTTGCTCATATTGAGCAGGTTGGCGTATTATTAAATAAGCAGGAAGATGCAAATGCTGTTGCTGATCATATGAAGCAAGTGAAGGCGGATATCGAGGAAAAGGTTGCTGCGGTAGACAAGCGCAGCGTATACTTGGAGTTTTCGCCAGGCTGGACTGTGGGCAGCGGAGTATTTTTAGATGATCTAGTTAATATCGCAGGCGGAAGTAATGTTGCGGCTGGACAAGCTGGCTGGTTTGAAATTGATAGTGAGGCAGTAATTGCGCAAAACCCTGAAGTCATTATTTATCCTGATTTTGGAGAGGAAGAAAGCTCCATTCTTGCTGGTATTATGAGCAGACCAGGCTGGGATGTGGTCAATGCTGTACAAAACAATAGAATGGTTATGGTTGACAATGACCCGCTTGTTCGCGTTGGTCCTCGCTTAGTGAACGGCCTTGAGGATATCGCTGCAGCCATTCATCCGGAGCTGTTTAATTAACATATGAGAAGAAAAATGATCGCTTACGGAGGAGCAGCCATGCTCCTTCTTTTTGTAATAATCGTGATTTCGCTATCACTTGGTTCATCGGGCATCTCGATTGTGGATGTATGGCGTATATTGTGGCTCAGTCTGCCTTTTAATGATGAAGCGACCCTGCATTACAGTGCTGGGGAGGTTGCGATCGTAACGCAAATTCGCTTGTCGCGCGTTTTGCTCGCTGCGCTAGTTGGTGCTTGTCTGGCTCTTGCTGGCGTTGGCTTTCAAGGTGTGCTGCGCAATCCGCTAGCTGATCCATATACGCTGGGCGTAGCATCTGGAAGCTCGGTCGGTGCGGCATTTGTTATTCTTATGGGCTATCAGATGCTGCTTGGACTGTGGACGATTCCGCTTGTTGCATTCACAACGGGGATCGTTACGCTGCTCGCTGTCATTGGACTTGCGAGATATAAGGGAACGATGCAAATCCAGACGCTTGTACTGGCAGGTGTTATTATTCAATCCTTTCTAGGCTCTTTCGTGTCTCTTATGGTTGCGATGTCTAACGGTGTTGTCAACGAAATCTTATTCTGGATTATGGGCTCCATCGCGATGAAAAACTGGGAGCATGCTGCGCTATTGCTTCCTTTCGTGTTTATTGCGCTGCCTATTCTAATGTACTATAGCCGCACATTGAACCTGTTCACCTTAGGTGAACGTGAAGCGTCCTATATGGGGGTCGATGTAGAGCGTAGCAAGCTGGTTGTATTGGTACTGTGCACGCTGCTGACAGCAGCGGCAGTATCGGTGTCAGGCGTGATTGGATTTGTCGGTCTTGTCGTGCCTCATTTGCTGCGATTAA
This sequence comes from Paenibacillus septentrionalis, assembly GCF_042659865.1. Taxonomy (NCBI): domain Bacteria; kingdom Bacillati; phylum Bacillota; class Bacilli; order Caryophanales; family Paenibacillaceae; genus Paenibacillus; species Paenibacillus septentrionalis. The sequence continues at coordinate 75,611 of NZ_JBHSTE010000001.1, read as the reverse complement.
TGGTTGGGCCTGATTATCGTTTATTAGTCCCATTGTCTGCTGTTGGCGGTGCGATTTATATGATTATGGCGGATACGACTGCAAGACTTGTATTAAGTCCGAGAGAACTGCCGCTTGGCGTTGTGACCGCGCTGATCGGTGCTCCGATCTTTACCTACTTGCTAGTCAAGCGCAATAAGAGAGAGGGAGGAGTAGATTCCTTATGATTAAGGTTAATGAGCTTTCCTTTCGCTATGGTGAGCGAGTCATTTTAGATCGATTCAGCTATTCATTTGAGAAAAATCGATTTTATGGCATTATCGGACCTAATGGCACAGGAAAATCTACCCTGCTTCAGCTTATTGCAGGCGTGCTCACACCAGCAGCGGGCTCGGTTTCCTTTGAAGGCGTTCCACTTCCCCGTATTCCGCGCAAGCAGCTTGCGCAGCGAATTGCGGTGCTGCAGCAGGGAGGCTTGCCTGCTTTAGGCTTTACGGTACGCGAGGTTGTCGCGATGGGGCGTTATCCGTACCAGAACTGGCTAGGCTCAGAGAAGAACGATTTCGAGAAGCTGATTGATGACGCGCTGCAATTGACGGGGCTGACGCATTTGGCTAATCGGACGCTTGAGCAGTTAAGCGGCGGAGAACGACAGCGGGCGGCACTTGCTAAAGTATTCGTGCAGCAGCCTGATGTCATCCTGCTGGATGAGCCAACGACGTACCTGGATATCGGCTATCAGCAAATGATTATGGAGCTCGTTCAACAGTGGCAGCGTGAGAAGAAGCTGCTCGTTGTTGCGGTGCTGCATGATCTTAATGCAGCCGCATTGTACTGCGATGAGCTAATCGCGCTCGACAACGGCAAGCTGCTGGCAGCAGGATCGGCAAAAACGGTGCTGACGAGCGCTCATATCGCAGAGCTGTATGATGCGCATACCGTTATCATTACGCATCCTGAGCAGGATGTACCGCAGCTGTTGCTGCAGCCCAATAAGGAGAGATGATGAATCATATGGAATGGACCGAACAGCAATTACAGCTTTATATCCAAGAAATCCAAATGCCAAGCCAGGCACATGCAGAGGCTGCACAGCAGCATAGTGACCAGCTTACGAAGCCTCCTGGAAGCTTGGGCAAGCTGGAGCTCGTTGCGTCTCAGCTTGCTGCGATAACGGGGGAGCTGTGGCCGGATATGTCGAAGCGCACCGTTGTCATCATGGCTGGCGATCATGGTGTGTGTGAAGAGGGAGTAAGTGCATTTCCTTCTAGCGTAACCCCGCAAATGGTATATAATTTTCTTAATGGCGGCGCTGCTGTCAATGTGCTTGCCAGAGCCGCACATGCAGACGTTGTCTGTGTCGATATCGGAGTTGCAGCTAAGCTTGAGCATGAAGGTCTCGTCTCACGCAAGGTGATGCTTGGGACGAACAATATGGTAAAGGGTGCGGCCATGACGCGTGAGCAGGCGATCCAAGGCATTGCAGTAGGCATCACGCTTGCTGAAGACCTCTATGCCAAAGGAACGCGTATGTTTGCTACTGGCGAAATGGGCATTGGCAATACGACAGCAAGCGCTGCAATTGTATCAGTGATGACGGGCTTAACGGTCAAGCAGGCTGCGGGAAGAGGCACAGGCATTCATGACAGCATGCTGCAGCATAAAATTTCCGTAATTGAAAAAGCGATAACGCTTAATCATCCGAGCAGCAGTGATCCGCTAGACGTATTGAGCAAGGTGGGCGGAATGGAGATCGCTGGCTTGGTAGGCGTGATCATTGGAGCGGCAAAGCTGCGCTGTCCTGTCGTGCTCGATGGTTATATTTCAACTGCCGCGGCGCTACTAGCAGCAGCTCTCGCACCAATAAGCAAGGGCTATATGATCGCATCTCATCAATCGCAGGAGCCGGGACATATTCATGCGCTATCTGCGCTTGGACTCGCGCCATGTATTCAGCTTGATCTTCGAGTTGGTGAAGGAACAGGAGCTGTGCTGTGCTTCCACTTTATTGATGCAGCGCTAAAGCTCATGCAAGAAATGGCTACATTTGCAAGTGCGGGTGTAGATGGACGTACGGATACATAGACACGTAAATGGAAGAAGGGAAGCTAGACGTGGCAATTTTCGTAACAGGCGGCGCACGCAGCGGCAAAAGTCATTTTGCCGAGCAGCTTGCGCAAAAAAAGTATAGCAGTGGCATATATATCGCTACATCCGAAGCGTTGGATGAAGAAATGACTGCTCGGATTACGAAGCATCAAGCAGATCGCAAGCACAGCGGATTTCCGTGGGAAACACTGGAGGTTCCATTAAAGCTTGGCGACTGCCTCCGTGAGCTCCGCAGCTTGGGAGACTCGAAGATGCAGCAGCGTGTTGTCCTCGTAGACTGTCTCACCCTGTGGCTCAGCAATTGCTTTTTCGCGCTTGATGTGGAGCTTAACGGCACCGATCGGCTGCATGAAATGACCAGAGAGCTGGCCGAGGAAATTGCACGTTATCCTTATCCGTTAATAATCGTCAGTAATGAGGTCGGCGATGGTATTGTGCCGATGGATGCCTTAAGCCGTCAATATCGCGATGAAGCGGGACGTTTGAATCAGTTGATTGCGAAGCAATGTGAACAGGTATTTCTAGTTACAGCGGGCATTCCCGTTGACTTGAAGAAGCTGGAATTTCGCTGGGAGGAGCTATGATCCTCTACAGCATGCAGGAGCTGCTGCTGATGATTGCAGCAGCAATTATTATCGATTGGATCATCGGCGATCCCAAGTGGCCTACACATCCTGTCATCCTTATCGGTCGCTGGATCAAGTGGCTGGAGGGGCGACTGAGGCAGCGTGACGATTCGTTATCAGATCGCAGTCGATTGCTTAGAGGCTGCGTGCTAGCGATCAGCACATTGGCTGTAAGCACGTGCGTCATGCTTGCACTTGTCAAGATTAGTGGCTGGATTCATCCATGGCTTGGTTATGCGGTCAATACATGGTTTATCTCGACGACGATTGCCGTCAAAGGGTTGAAGGATGCCGCTATGCTTGTGTACAATCCACTTGTACAAGGCAAGCTGGAGAAGGCTAGAACCTATATTGGTTATATTGTAAGCCGTGACAAGGAAACGATGGATGAGCCTGAGATCACGAGGGCTGCGGTGGAGACGGTGTCGGAGAACATTGTCGATGCGTTTGTTTCACCTATCTTTTGGGCTTTACTAGGGGCGGCTCCGCTGGCGATGTGCTATCGGGCAGCCAACACGCTTGATTCAATGGTAGGCTATCGAAATGAAAAATATGAGTATTTTGGCAAATGCTCTGCTAGAATAGATGATATGATGAATTTTGTACCTGCTCGCATAACGGGAATATGTATTGTACTCGTAGCTTGGGTAACACCAGGACTTCATGCCAAGCGAGCAATCTCCTCCATCACCCATTTTGCCAGCAAGCATCCTAGCCCGAACAGCGGCATTCCAGAAGCTGCGGTTGCAGGTGCGCTAGGTATTCAGCTAGGAGGTCGAAATCGCTACTTCGGGGTATGGCATGATCGCGCTATAATGGGCTGGGAGATCGAGGCTTTGAAGGCGGACCATATTAAGAAAAGCGTGCGGGTACTATATGGTGTATCGATACTCATTTGGATCGGAGTGATGTTAGGGTGGCTACTGTTGAGCGCGACCAAGTGAAGGAATACGGTCTTGCATGTATCGCTGCGTTTCAATTTCTAACCCGGATTCCTATACCGATTGAGGTATCCTTTGACAAGCAGACGCTTCAGCGAAGTGTCTTGTTTTTCCCAGTTGTCGGTGTTGTGCTTGGTGTCATTGTTAGCGGAATGGCAGCATTGCTGGCTTATGTTGCACCTCCCTCTATCGCGGCAGTGTTAACACTGGCGTTGTGGGTGTTTCTTACAGGCGGTTTGCATCTGGATGGATTGATGGACACGGCAGATGGCGTGCTTAGTGGCCGCAGCCGAGAGCAAATGCTTGACATTATGAAGGACAGCAGAGTTGGAGCGTTCGGTGTGCTTGCTGCATGCTTTGTCCTATTGCTGAAATTCGCTGGATTACAGTATCTATTTCAGCAGCATATCGAGCAGCAATTAAGTATAACCTGGCTGTTGCTCGCAATCGGCGCGGCAACTACGTGGAGCCGGTGGTGGATGGTCATCAGCATATCAAGCTGGAAGCCTGCGCGGCCAAGCGGTTTAGGGGAATTATTTAATGGCGTTAAGCTTAATCATGTCAGCATTGCAACGGCGATCTCGCTTTTTATTTATTTAATGGCATTAATGATCTACGTTAGCACAACTGGCGGTAATTTGTATTATGTGTGGTTATCCTTGCTGATTCCAGTCTGTACGGCGATTGTCGGTTGGTTAATTGCCAAATGGCTGAAGCGCAAACTGGGCGGATTGACTGGCGACACATACGGGGCAATGAACGAAATTGTTGAGGCGCTTAATGTAACGCTAGTCGTTGTTTTTATTTATACGATTTTATAGCAGACGGCTGGTAGTCGCTATGAAAGAGCAATGAACTAATCTAGGACGGAACAATGTCGATCAACATATAAAACGATGAAATGTGCATGCGCAATAATACGCTGCACATTTTTTTGATAAAAGGAGAATACGATATGCTTGAGAAATACGGACATGGCGGCGACCTTCGATCTGCCTCTGAGCTGTTTGGTATAGCGGAGGGCGAGCTGCTTGATTATAGCTCCAATATGAATCCGCACGGCCCGCCAGCATCATTTAAAACGATTATTGAGCGGTATTGGCATGATATTATTCATTATCCAGACCCGGTGCAGCGTGATGTCATAGCCGCGATTGCGAGCCGTCATCAACTAGCACATGAGCAGATTATTGTTGGCAACGGCGCTGCTGAGCTCATTGATTTGGTCGTTCGCTATATCAAACCAAGTAAAGCGGCAATTATCGTTCCTTCGTTTGTAGAATATGAGCAGGCCATTGTGAAGGCTGGCTGTGAGCTTGTTACGATTGAAACATCTGAAGCGACACAATTCATGCCAACTAGAGAGCAGCTTTCCCGTGTGATTGATGAATGCTCTCCGCTCCTGTATCTGCTTGGCTACCCGAACAATCCTACAGGTACGCTGCTGCCAATTGAGCAGCTGCTAAAGCTGCTAGACTCTGGAGCATATGTCGTCGTGGATGAGGCCTTTCTTGATTTTCATCCTGACGAGGATCGTCTCACGATGTTTCAGTGGCTTAATCGTTATGAGCGTTTATTCGTGATCCGTTCGATGACGAAGTTTTATGCGATTCCAGGCATTAGGCTTGGTTATATGGCTGGTGCAAACCAGCATATACAAGCGATGAAGCAGCTGCAATCGCCATGGAGCGTAAATTCGCTGGCACAAAAGCTGGGAGCTGCTGCTTTTGATGAGACGGCATATATCGCAAAGACGAAAGCTTGGCTGGTTGAAGAGATAAGCTGGCTGACAGGCGAGCTAGAGCAGCTCGGTTTACAGCCGCATCGTACGGTAACGAACTATATGCTTGTTAGACTGACAGAGCAGATTAACGTCAATAGCAAGCAGTTGCAGCAGGAGATGGGCATGTATGGTGTCTTGATACGGGATGCCTCTACCTTCCGCGGCTTAACGGACCGTTATATAAGACTAGCGATCAAGGATCGGACGAGCAATAAGAAGCTGCTGCACATTTTAGAGCAGATATTGAAGCGCCATCGAAGGGAAGGTTGGCAAGGATGAGCAGTTTATATAGGTTTAATAACGAAACAGCTCCGCTTAATGCCGTCCAGCCGTTTCGCAGCGGAGGCAAGCACTACCGATCGGCTTGCATCCAAGATGTGGATGTGCATTACGAGGAACCCAGCATTATAATGAAAAGTAACCAGCTATGGGAAGTGCTAAGCAATGCCGTTCATCAAGGCGGGCTGGTCAAGGCGAACACGGCAGTCAATGTTCGAGTCCCCTTGACGTATGAAAGCGAGGAGCCGCAGCATGATTTTATGCGCTTCTTGCACAATCGCCAGCTGAGCCCAGCGCATACAACCGGTTTTATGACAGCAGCCAAGCTGTCTCATGCTGCATGCTGCGATTATGCAGCGGAGGATTTCTCGCTGTTGGCGATTGCTACCGCGGGAACGTCCAATGCAGCACGTGCTGGGTTGGAGCGTGATACATATCCTGGCTACCATGCAGGGACCATTAATCTATTTCTATGGATAGATGGAAGAATGAGTCAGGCCGCAATGGTCAATGCTATGATGACGGCGACTGAAGCGAAATGCGCTGCGCTTGCGGATGTCGGAGTGATGGATTCTGTGCATGATCTAGTCGCTACAGGCACGACAACGGATGCGGTATGTTTGGCGGTTAGCCAATCTGCACGTTATATGCATGAGCATGCCTATGCAGGCACTGCGACAACGCTAGGCTGCCAGCTTGCTAGGTTAGTATATGCAGTGATCTATAAGGCGGTATATACACAGCAACATGACTAAGCATCAAGGAGAGTACGATGAAACAAAAACTACTTGCATTTGCAACCATTGTTAGCTGCTCGGCAGTATTGGCAATGGCGCCAATTGCCGAAAGAGCAGTAGAAGCTGCGGCAACGAAAACGTCTCAGGTTATCTTTTATTTGGACCAGAAGGAAGCTTACCGCAATGGCGAGCTTGTTGTGCTTGACTCGCCAGCAACGGCTATTGCAGGGAAATCATACTTGCCTGCCAAATTTCTCGGAGATTCATTCGGAATGAAGGTTTCCTACGACAGCCAGACGAAAAATGTAACGCTAATTTCCGATCAGGTGCATATCGTGTTTGACATTGCAGGCAATACGATTACGGTTAATGATGAAAAAATGTCTAATGACAATATTGCTCGAATAATAAACGGCAGAATTATGGTACAGCTAACATGGCTGTGCGACTATATGGGTGCTTCTTATACGTACACGCCTGCACAAAAAAAGGTGATGGTCACGTATGTACCGAAAGCCGAGGAAAATATTGATGAAGCATTAGGCTCAGCACCTGTTGCCAAGTTTTCGGTGGATAAAGCTTCCTATGCAATCGGCGAAACGATTACGTATACGAATTTAAGCTATGACCCTGATTCTGAGGGTGTATCGCTATCGTGGACTAACAAGCAGGATGCATTTTTTACACCAGGCGAGCACCAGGTTAGTCTGGTGGCAATCGATCGCAATGGCAATAAAAGTGAGCCTTATACGAGAACGATTATGGTAACGGACAAGGTGTTGTTTGAGGAATTTGAATATGGCGTATATACGAGTGGGCCCGGCGGCTATATTAAAGCGACTGACGAGTTGTTCAACGCATCTGTTCTATCGATCCCAGAAGCAAGCAAAACGGTTCAGTATGCCACTGATCGCAAGCTGCTGGTAAGCGATAGTCCTGAGATCATTACGAAGCAGGGAATTCTCTATGAGGACAGCATCAATGGCAAGGCTCGCCTCTATGCGAATCATGTTAATGAATCTGGTCAGTCGATGGAGTTTGCGATACTGGCAACGAATAATACGACGAAGCCGATTACGCTTAAAACAACGAACCAAGGCGAGGTATATCCGTCCAAGTATGCGATGCTGCTTGGCAGTGAAGCGGTAATTGACTTTCTGATGTACAACCAGGTGAATGAAGCCTTTACGGTTGCCCCGGGTGAAACGATTGTATACCGCCAGTTCCCGACGTTTCGTAATGGGTATGGCATGAACACCGTGTATGATGTTGAATCGTCGGGCGAGCTGCTTGTATCGTTTGTTGCTGCAAGCAAAATTGATCGATCAGCACTTGCGTTGCCGAAGCTTGCTTACAATGGGCATGTGCGCGGCAGCTTCAGTCAATCTGATATTACATGGACAGTAGATCCAAGCAAGCAGGGCAAAACCCGCGTGCAGAGATTAGTGATAGGTGACGGAACGAGTGATCCGTTTATTAAGGGCTACGATCCGCTTCGCAAGGAGCAGACAACGCTATCAGGCAACTATGGTGCTGTATATCATATGACGATCAAGAAGCCGGGCAATATGGCCATTATGGTAATGGCGCGCGGCGGTCAATTTAAGGGAGCGTTCAAGGTGAATGGACAATTTGTCCGCGTTCCGGCATCAGGTGTTCTGACGCCATTTGACGGTCTCGTTACAATTGCCAAAACAAAGGAAAGCGATGAGCAGGTGACGATTGAATTCAGTCCGCCAGCAGGCTCTTCCTTCCCGTTGAATCTTATTCTTTATCCGCTTGATGCGAGAGTGAAGCAGCTTCAATAGTGAATGATCAAGACGATTTGTCTTAGTAGAATGTTGAATTCGCAACGTTTTGTAGAGAACTGCTAGCCGCAGTTCTCTATTTTTCTTTTGCAATGCTTCTCTACTCTTTGGTTATGGATTATAGTAGAATGGATGTATTGTGCGTACTGTAATAGATAGGGGGATAAACAATGGAAAATACGTTGCTATGGGTCGTTGGATATGTGCTTTTTCTGAACATTTATTTGTACTGGCTAATGGGAAAGGACAAGGATGCCGCTAAGAAAAACTTGCCTCGCATTCCAGAACGGCATTTTTTTCTGTTTAGTATTTTAGGCGGCGCGACAGGCGCTTACCTGGGCATGCAGGCGCATCGTCATAAAACCCAGCACCGTAAATTCAAGATTGGTTTGCCGATTATAATTGCTGTTCAGGTGCTGCTGGCTGTATGTATCATTGTAGTGTTGTCAATTTAATAGCAGGAGTGTTATAGAATGGATTTGCGAATGCAATATTTGTCTTTTTTCGTTATTCAATCTGAAACGGAAAAAGGAGCAGGCAGCTTTAAATCGTTTAAGCATTTTCAGACGATGGACGGAGAGGAATATGAAGAAAGTGCGTTAAAGGAGTTTCTGGACGAGGAATTTATAAAAATTATTAAGCGAAAAGCCGAACGGCATCCAAACACACCTAATCCGCCTACGAAGGTCGGGATGTTTATTGTGGAGCCAGGCTATGAGCTTGACAGCAATCCGAATTACAATTTGTTTCAGCGCATCCGAGAAGCGGGAGACAAGGAGCGCTTCCATAGCTTAAGTGATGAGATGATTCGCATCTATATGGATACCTCTGCAGTGCGTGGTGGGGCTTTTATTGTCGCGCAGGCTACGCTTAATACGTTTTTTGATGAGCCGTTCTTATTTTTGCTTAAATGTGATTTTGAGCCGAAAATCGCACGAATTTCGGATGAGAAAAGCTTGATCTCACAGGTAGAAATGGCGATTAGTGCACGCAGCATTAAAAGTATTCAGTACCCTCATATGGAGCAGGATGGTATGATGGAGCGTTGGGAGCTGAAAATTCATCAAGCTTCCCATGCGCGCTACTTTGAGGATTTCTTGAAATATGTTAGCTATGAGAAGCCAATTCCTGAGGTGATGAGCGAGCAGGTTGTGGAAATGGTTCATCAGTTCATGGAGACGAAGTGGCAGGAGACAGAAAGCACGGAGCGTGCTGAGCAGGAAAATGCGATTGAGGTATGGGCTGCCAGTGAAAAACGCGAGCTTCAGGAATGGTGGAGTCAAGAGCAGGTTGAGGAAGCGAACTACAGCTTGATTCAGCAGAAGGAAGATCTGCAAATGAGCTTTAAGCTTGGTAGTGTTACGGTGAAAGGGCTATTGTCTGATTTTGGTTTGAGTGTGCATCTGGCTAAGCATAATGGTCGTTATGTTGCGGTTATTGAAGGCGATGCGATTCAATTTGAAAAGGGGATGTCTCCGATCGAGCTGCTGTCTCCGCCTGAGCTTGAGGAACTGTTACCCGTAATTGGAACGAAGAGTCTGGAGCGAGAGCCAGCTATTGACCAGGAGAATCCACATGCTTATCTTGAGCGTGCTCAAGCTGAGGTGGCTGCTGATGATGAAGGTGAAGCTCAAGTGATTCAGCGTGAGGATGATTCGCCGCCCTGGTAACGGTTGAGGTAACGTTGCGTATTGGCAAGAGACGTGGCAACTGCTAGGCAAAATGTGAATATTTTGAGTGGTAAGAGGCAAGCTAAGTCGGTATATTGACTTGAGAGGGGATCTAACGATGTACGTGAACCTTATGCTATTCGTCTTGCTATTAGTCCTTACCGCCTTCTTTGTTGCTACGGAATTTTCAATTATTCGCGTTCGTTCCAGCCGCGTGCATCAGCTAATGGATGAAAATGTGAAAAATGCAAAGTCGCTAGAGGAAGTTACGACTCATTTGGATGGCTACTTATCGGCTTGTCAGCTAGGGATCACGATTACAGCGCTTGGTTTGGGCTGGCTAGGCGAGCCTACGATTGCCAAGCTGCTTCATCCTTTGTTTGAATACATCTCAATTACGAAGGAAATGAAGGATATTACGGCATTTCTTGTTGCGTTCCTGCTTGTAACGTATTTGCATGTTGTGCTAGGGGAGCTAGCGCCTAAAACGATAGCGATTGTCAAATCAGAACAGGTGGCGCTCAAGCTGTCGCCGTTCATTATTTTTTTCCATAAGATTGCCTTTCCCTTTATATGGCTGTTGAACGGCTCTGCCAATGCCCTTGTCGGAATGTTCGGCTATAAGTATGAGTCCGAGACAGAAGCGCATAGTGAGGAAGAGATCAAATTAATTTTGAACGACAGCTATGAAAGTGGAAAAATCAATTCGAGCGAGCTCGGATATATGAACCGAATCTTTGAATTTGACACGAGGCTGGCACGCGATATTATGGTCCCTCGAACGGATATGGTTTGTATATATGTAGAAAATTCAAGGCAAGAAAATATCGATACCATCATGCAGGAGCGCTATACTCGGTTCCCTGTTGCACATGGACACAAGGATAACATTATTGGAATTTTGAATACAAAGTCATATTTGTTTCATGTGATGGGCAAGGATGAATCAGAAGGGGAGCAAGATGTTCGCAGCTTAATGCAGCCGGTTATTGCGGTGCCGGATACGATACCGATTCGCAAGCTGCTGACAAAAATGCAGGGCGAACAGCTTCATATGGCGATTCTGCTCGACGAATACGGTGGTACGTCAGGCCTTATTACGATAGAGGATATTATCGAGGAAATCGTAGGTGAAATCCGCGATGAATTCGATACCGATGAAAAAATGGAAATCGACCGAATCGATGAATGGCGCTTTCTCGTTGAAGGTCGCGCTTTAATTTCCGATGTGAACGAGATGACAGGCTTAGAATTAGAGGGCGGGGAGACACATACGATTGGCGGCTGGCTATACCAGCTGCAGCCGAATTTGGAGCAAGATGTAGAGTGGGCTTATGATTCTGCAACCTTTATTATTCGCGAGCGAGATGAAAATCGGATTCGCAGTATTGAAATTATTGTTGACGCACAAGATGAGGAAATGTCTGGGCTCGGTCATGCATAGAATAGAGAAAGGACAAGTAGCAATCTTTCTCATTCTATAACAGAGTAGGAGCGTGTGATCGTGTTTGATATTATTTCAGCCATTATTATGGGGATTGTTGAGGGCTTAACGGAATTTTTGCCGGTATCCTCAACAGGACACTTAATTTTAACGGCGCATTTGTTAGGTTTTGAAGGGGAGCGTGCCAAAACGTTCGAGGTTGTGATTCAGTTTGGCGCGGTGTTAGCGGTGCTTGTACTGTATTTCAAAACCTTTACAAAGATTTTAACGTTCAGACTTGGAAACGGCATTAATTTTCTTCATGTGCTAATAGCGATGCTTCCTGCTGGTATTGTTGGTGTGCTGGCACACTCTCTAATTAAGCAGTATTTATTTGGACCGCAGACAGTACTAGTTGGTCTGGTGCTAGGTGCGATCCTTATGATTGTTGCCGATCGCAGCAAGATCACAATCACTTCGGAGGAAATGAACGATATTACGTACAAGCAGGCCTTTATTATTGGCTGCTTTCAAATTTTGGCGCTATGGCCAGGCTTCTCACGCTCGGGTTCAACGATCTCTGGCGGGATGCTGGCAGGTACAAGTCAAAAGGCGGCAGCAGAGTTTACGTTCATTATCTCCGTACCAATTATGGGCGGTGCTAGTTTGCTTGACCTGATAGATAATCGTGCAGGGCTGACAGGCGAGGATTTGCCGCTGTTTTTGATTGGCCTATGTGCTTCCTTCGTAGTCGGCATGCTTGCGGTAGTCACCTTCGTCAATCTGATGAAGAAGCTGCGCTTGTCCTGGTTTGCGTATTATCGCTTTGCGCTTGCGGCAGTCTTTTTCTTTATTTTACTTTAGGACACTGTCTCTTCATGATTCAAAGTTCTTTCAGATCTATAGTCACTAGCTTCACTCATAAAAGCAGCAGCTTGTTACGAACAGGCTGCTGCTTTTTACATGCGTATTGATGTATCTATGGCTTGGACGCTGACTTCTGCATAGCGCCTTCCCAAAAGATATGAATCGTCTGTTCAACCATCTCCTGAAGCGGCAAGGCCTTAAGCTTCAAATGGTTTTTCATCGTTAAAATCGCTGTAAAGAGATGAGCCAATAGTAAAGGCTGATGCACGGCATTAATCTCGCCGCGCTCGATTGCTTGTTCAAATGCCTCGATCAGCGCCTGTTCTAGCTTACCTTCGGCATCTCGAATCTGTTGAATTTGTTCCTCGCTTAAATCTTTTGCAGCATCCCGCATCATCGTCTCAAAATCAAGGTGAGCGTTGCTCATTTGCTTAAAGGCAATCTCAGTTAAACGCTCCTTTAACGGAATCGGCTTCTGCAGAATCGATATCGTTGCAGTATAGGCAATATGCATTACATAACTCAAGCATTCAGTGAATAGAGTAGATTTATTGCTGAAATAGTAGTAGACGCTTGCTTTTGTAATGCCGCATTTTTGCGCAACAAGCTCAAGCGATACTTTATCATATCCTATCTCCATAAATAAATAGGAGGCAGTACGCAGAATATTAATTTTTGTTTCAGATTGCTCAAGTTTCGGTCTGCCTGGTTTTCTCTTCGTTGGCTGTGTCGGTTGTTTCATGTATGACTGTATCCTTTCATAAATTATTCATAATTACAGGATTGATTAATATACCTACCAGTATATATAATTAATTTACCGAACGGTATATATAAATAATGGTTTAATGAAATGGAGGAGTTTACATGCTTCAACGATTGGCTGCTGTCTTTACTGGAAAGATAAGCAGATGGGTTACGCTAGCCGTATGGATTGCACTAGCGATGCTACTAACCTTCGCCTTGCCAAGCGCTAATGAAAATGTACAAAACAATGCAGAAAATCTTCCTGATGCTTCTCCATCCATTGCAGCTGATCATATGCTGCAGCAATATTTCCCTGATTCCTCAGGCGTTCCTGCATTACTTGTGTTGCAGCGGGAAGGTGGACTAACGGATACCGATCTGCAAGCGATTCAAGCACTAACGGAGCAGCTGACGAATCAGACGCTTCCAGCACAGGAATCGGTAATTCCGCTTCACCTTATGCCTCCAGTAGCACTGCAGAGCATTATCTCGGAGGATGGCAGCACCATCCTGGTTCCAATTGCCTTCGCACAGGAAACGGAAACAGATGTGCTGAAAGAGAATTTAAGCTTTATTAAGGGCTGGCTGCAAGAGCACACGGGCAGCGATATATTCGCTGCTGATATTGGTGACGGCTTGACGGCTCGCTTTACGGGACCAGTCGGAATTGCAGTTGATGCAACGGATCTGTTTCTGGATGCGGATATCATTCTGTTGATTGCAACCGTACTGCTCGTGCTGTTATTGCTGTTGATGATTTATCGTTCGCCCTTACTTGCTATTATACCATTAATTGGCGTTGGATTTGCTTATCTGGTCACAAGTCCAATACTAGGCTGGATGGCAGCTCAAGGGTGGATCTCGATTGATTCGCAATCAATCAGTATTATGACGGTGCTGCTATTTGGGGCAGGTACCGATTATTGCTTGTTCCTCATTACGCGTTATCGCGATGAGCTTATGCATGAACGGGGCACTAGATCAGCGCTTATTCAGGCATTCAAAGGATCATCAGGTGCGATTGCAATGAGCGGATTTACAGTTGTCATTGCGCTGCTTGCATTGCTGCTTGCGCAGTATGGCTCCAGCCATCGGTTCGCGATTCCGTTTTCACTGTCCATTTTTATTATGGGTCTTGCTAGCTTGACGCTTGTTCCAGCGTTGTTAGCGATACTTGGTCGCGCTTCCTTCTATCCGTTCGTGCCTCGAACCGAGGAGATGGAGCGTGAACGCGCGGCAAGATTGAACCGACCAGTGAAGCCTCGCCAGGAAGCGCACAAGCTGTGGAAAAAAATTGGCGGCTTCGTAACAGAAAAGCCATGGACGGTTATTGTTACGAGTATGATTGTGTTGCTTACTCTTGGTGCATTTGCAACGCAAACACAGTATAAGTACGATCTCCTCTCCTCCTTCCCGGCGGATATGGAATCTCGCGAAGGATTCAAGCTGATAGGAGAGGCTTACAGCCAAGGAGAGCTTGCTCCGCTTACGGTCATTACGAAGGGACTGGATGAAGCAGCGCTGCAAAGCACGATTGAGCTCGTTAAGGACGATGCGCTTGTCGATCATGTGACGGAAGCAACCGTTAGCGCGATTGATGCAAGCTACAGCAGCTTTAAGATTGTGCTTGAGATCGATCCGTATTCCCTTGAGGCAATGGATTATATCGGCACGTTGCAGCAGCAGCTGGATAGCATAGCAGGCGATAGCTCGTACTGGATCGCTGGTCAAACCTCTGAGCAATATGATACACAGCAGCTCACGATACGCGACAATGTGATCATTATGCCAACTGTTGTCGTATTGATTGTTCTGCTGCTGCTTGTGTACCTGCGTTCCATCATTGCTACGATCTATCTGGTCGTAACGGTATTGATTTCGTTTGCGGCCTCGCTTGGGCTAGGATGGATCATATTGCATGTTGGACTTGGCTATGATGCGATTCAAGCGGCAATTCCGCTATATGCGTTCGTATTTCTTATTGCGCTCGGCGAGGACTACAATATCTTTATGATTTCAGGGATATGGAAAAAGGCAAAGCATATGCCGCTTAAGCAGGCTATTCGAGAGGGCGTAGGAGAGACAGGCGCGGTCATTAGCAGCGCGGGATTAATTTTGGCGGGAACGTTTTTTGTATTATGTCAAATGCCTATTACGATTCTCGTTCAATTCGGCGTGATTACAGGGATCGGCGTTTTGATTGATACATTTATCGTTAGACCGTTTCTTGTGCCCGCTATTACGCAAGTATGTGGACGCTGGGCGTTCTGGCCAAGCAAGCTTAAGCTGCAGGCTGAAAAACGGAGTGAGCAATAACCAAAGTGTAAAATTGATATGGAATTATAATCGTATACGACGTCCAAATTAAATTTGATAGGAGCTGAGGGCGTACTAATTCGAAGCTTTGAATGGAAAATATTGAGCATGTAACCTTTTGCCCCTTCTTCTCGTTTTAAGGATAAGATAACAGAAAAGGGGGTTGAGTATGCAAACGATGAGAAAGCTGATCGCGGCAGTATTGCTTTCCTTCATGCTGCTTTCCATACTAGGGGCTATTGGCGCAGAAAAAGCCTATGCATGCTCCTGTTTGCCTCCAGAGAGCTATGAAAAGGAGCTTGAAAAGAGCAGCCATGTTTTCGATGCGGTTGTCGTTTCAGAGGAAGAAGACACGGATGGTAATCTGGATATCACGCTTACGGTAAATGCAGTGTGGAAAGGTGAATTGCAGCGCGAAACGCATGTGACGACTCCAGGCAGTTCTGCGTCTTGCGGCTATTACTTTGAGGTGGGAGAGCGATATGCGGTGTTCGCGAATGAGCATGAAGGCAAGCTTCGTGTGTTCTTGTGCAGCGCAACGACAAAAGTGTCTGATGACTCTTCTATTTTTGAAGAACTTGGAGAGCCGAAAGAGCTTCCAAAGTTATCGAATGAGCCGATAGAAACAAGCGGGGAGCCCTCAGCACCAGCAAGTACGGTGGGAGTAAATCAATCGGACTCGCTTAATCCAGATCAAATTAAGCTGAACGTTACTGCAGAGGAATTAGAGCAAAAAATGGACGCTCATCAATCAAGGATGCCTATTTTGTTCGTCGTCATCGGTGCTTTGCCAATTGTCGGAGCAATCGTACTGCTAGTAAGCCGTAAAAGACGCTCGTGATGCGCCTGAGCATTCAGCTCGATTGATGAAGTTATGGATGGATGGTAAGCGGTTAGTAATGTAGTCGATGCTGCTGTCAGGGCTGCATGAGGTTGAGCGCGAGATAAAATGAGAACAAGCCGCCAGACTGCTGGGCGGCTTGTTCTCATTTGAATAGTTTATATTGTACCTGATTAAAGGTTGTTATTCCCAGATCATACTACAATCACCTGCTAAAACATAATGAGCAGGATGGCTACAATCGTTGTAGCGGTTAACCCGAGCAGAACAGGCTTGATGTTGCGTCTTGCCAGCTCAAACGGGCTTACGCCGCATATTGCAGCGGCAGGGATAAGCGCCCAAGGAATAATTGTTCCACCGCCGACCCATATGCCAGCAATTTGACCAAGTGCAGTCAAGGTAGCAACACCGCTGCCAATTGCATTGCCGAATAGAAGAGCAATCGATCCAACGAGCGAGATGCCAGAGAATCCAGAACCGTCCAGACCTGTAATGGCACCAACGACTGTGAGGGTAATGCCTGAAACGACCTCATTTACCGGTACATAGTGCGCTAATGCGAGACCAAGATCGTTAACAATCCCCGTGGATAGCTCAGGCAGCTTTTCGCCGAACAATGCGAAAAATCCACTGTCGCCCAAGTAGAAAAATGCCGCTATCGGTATAACAGGGCCAAATACCTTAAAGCCGAAAAGAAACCCGTCAATTAAATACTGTGTTGCTTTCTCCAGTCCAGCGCTGCGATGTGAAAGCATCGTAATGATAACCATAAGCAATACGGCGGTACCGCCGACGAGTGCTGTTGCATCCCCGCCTTGCAAATTAAGCAGAAACATCGCTACGACATCTAGTGCAAAGCATAGAGGGACGATAATCGCAAGCAGCCGCTTGGCTGGAAGACTTAGATGGTCCTGTTCATCTTCAGCTTGACGATTAACCTGATTATCGTTCGTCTCGACAAGCCCATCCTGCCAGGTGCCGCGCTTCATATCACGACGCATTAGCCAATAGGCGCTAATGGTCGTCACGAGGCCCATTGTAATGACGAGTGGCACGCTAGCTTGCATCACATCGCTTACTGGCAAGCCAGCTGCGTCTGCGGTAAGCTTGGGAGCACCCTGAATAATGTAATCGCTGGACAGAGCTATACCGTGACCAAATAAATTCATCGCAACTGCTGCTCCTAAAGCAGGCAATCCGACGCGTGTTGCGACTGGAAGCAGTACCGCACCGATAAGGGCTACTGCAGGTGATGGCCAGAAAAACCAGGATACGGTCATCATGATGATGCCGATTCCCCAAAATGCCAGTGCGGGCGTTTTCATAAATACAGTAAAGGGAGCGACCATTATTTCATTGATGCCTGTTCGAATTAATATGCGACTAAGCGCAACGATAATGGAAATGATCAGGATTGTGCCCAGCAGCTCCTTAATCGCATAGATAAAGCTGTTGAATACGCCGCTAATCGATCCCTCTAACGTTAAAGTAGCCAAAGCTCCAAGCGTAATAATCGCAGCGATACAAATGATGGTTGTATCCTTGCGAGCAATCATAAATCCAATAATGGCAATCACGAAGCATAAATACACAATATGAATGGCAGTTAATTCGAAGACCATAGCGTTCGACCTTCTTTCGCATAGTGTGAACTGCACCTTGGAGTAGGTATATGCATAGTGTATGCATGGGCGCGACCAGGCGTTAATACAGGGGCGATCCATTATGCGACAATGGGAACGTTTTATTAGCCTATCTTGCATTCGTAGAATAGACATGCTATGTTACTTTATGATGCTTCATTTGGGTAAAAACGGGAGGAAGCTACAATGAACGTAATGATCAACCATGCAAAAATGACAAAATCAAAAGAAGACGGCTATGTAGGAGCTGTGCATTTTGAAGTTGAAGGACATCAGCAAGCGTACGAGATCACGTTACATAGTAAAAGAGGATCAGACTGGGGCTATGGTCTGTTTTTCTTAGAAGGCTCAGGCAATGAGGAGCAGTTGCTTGAGGTCGAGGATGAGATAGAAGAGAATGATGAACTGTTCGAACGGCTGATTGAAGCTGGTCTGGCAGCATTGGAGGAATAGCATCAAGCTGGCATTAAGATGGGCCGTATCAAGGAAAGTGATACGGCCCATTACCTATTACATATCATGGTGATGATTAATCGATTGTTTGTCGATTCGTTTGGCACGAAGCTTACGGTACAGTATCAAGCCAGCAGCCAAGACTGCAACGGCTAAAATAATGTAAAAGACGGTTTCATAACGATTGATGGTGCTGATGATTTCAGGCATGTTGTCCCCAACAAAATGACCGAGCGTAAAATAGACAGCTGTCCAAACCATAGCCGCGGGAAAGCCGATAAGCGCAAAACGAGCATACTTCAACCGGTTGACACCCATTATGTATGGTGTTGCGTGGCGTAAAAACGGAAAAAACACGCTAATGGGTATTGCATAAACGCCGTATTTATTAATTAATTGCTCGGATTTGTCTATAAATGTACCCAGCTTTTGCTTGTCTGCAAAGCGGCGGCTGAATTTGCTGCTTGTAAATCTGCCTAGACTGTAGTTAAATGTCATAGCGGAACAGATGCCAAGCGATAGCATGATATAGGCTAGAGCTTCATCTAGCATTCCACTCTCCGCTAATGCGCCGCCAGTGAGTGCTACTGCTTCGTTAGGAATGGGGAGTCCAATAAGTCCTAGACAGAGCACTAAAAAAAGTGCGAGCGGTCCGAAATACTCGATGATGTCAAGTAAAAGATCGTAACCCACAATCATTCTCCTAATTTGATTTTTTAGACATTAAGTATAATACGTAAACAAGCAATGAAATGTTTCATTTACTTATGAAGGGAAGAACGTCCATGTTTAAGGATGGTAGATTTAAAGTTGTCATAGCACTCTATGTGGCAACGTTTTTAGCAGCGATAGAGGGAACGATTGTGTCAACGGCTATGCCGATCATAACGTCAGAGCTAAAAGGCGCGCATTTATTAAGTTGGGTAAACTCTATCTATTTGCTAGCGATGGTGATCGCAACGCCGCTTTTTGGCAAGCTTTCTGATTTGTATGGTAGAAAACGGATGATTATTCTGGGAACCATTGTCTTCCTGGTTGGCTCTGCAGCCTCTGGAATTGCCTGGAGCATGGAATCATTAATTGTGTTTCGTGCCATTCAAGGGTTCGGCGGTGCAGCGCTATTGACGCTTCCGATGATTATTATTACGGATTTGTTCGAGCTGGAGACGCGTTCAAAAGTGCAGGGCTGGGTATCCAGCATCTGGGGTGTTGCTGGTATCCTTGGACCGCTAGTTGGCGGAATGCTCGTTGATTACGTCTCCTGGCGTTCTATTTTCTATCTAAATGTGCCTTTTGCATTTATTGCGCTGCTGCTGCTCAATATTTATATGCCGAATCAAACGGAGCGAAAGCAAATCAGTATCGATTATCCAGGCATATTTACATTCTCGCTAGGCATTTTGCTGCTGTTGTTCGGCTTGAATCAATGGGTTGAGACTGAAGCGGGCCCATCGATGCGTATCGTGTACGGCATTGTGATGGCTGCTGGTATCGTGCTGCTTATTGTGTTTCGCGGCGTGGAGAAGCGAGCTAAGGAAGCCTTTATGCCGCTTGAGATTTTCACGAATCGTCAGTTTTTGTTTATATTAATTACTGGATTTGTTATTAGTGTCATCAATGTTTCGATCATCTTTTATATTCCGTTATGGATGCAGCATGTCAACCATGTATCAGCAACGGTGTCGGGAAGCATTATGATTCCGTTATCGATTCTATGGCCGCTTGGATCGATTGTAGCGGGAAATCTGACGGTGAAGTATGGCGTGAAGCGAATGATTGCGCTAGGCAGCGTATTTTTATGTGCAGGCAGCATCGGAGTGTCAATTGTTACACAATATACGTCGTACCCGATTGTTATGCTGTTTATCGCGTGCTCTGGTTTTTCATTCGGAATATTGTTAACGGCGTTAATGATTCTCTCGACTACGGTTGCGTCCGAGCGTATTAGAGGCGCTGGCATGTCGGCAGTACAATTGTTCCGCACATTGGGACAAGCAGTAGGGCTTGTTATCTTCGGTTTGTTCTTATATAGTGATACAGAAAATCCGAATTATGCAGCGAACTTGAATGAAAGCCTTCATGTCATATTTATGATGATTGCTGGTTTATCTATTCTGCTAAGCGTATATATGATGTGGGTAACATGGACTCAAGATCAGTCTTCTTATGAAGGCAAGGCAGCGATAGCAAGCAAGCAAAAATGAGGAGAATAGGAGAGAGTGAATTGGAATTTAGACCTTGTATAGACCTTCACGACGGTAAAGTGAAGCAAATTGTAGGAGAAACACTGGATAACGGGTTAGTTGAGAATTTTGTCTCTGAGCATACATCAAGTTATTATGCTGAACTGTTCAAGCGCGATGGCTTGAAGGGCGGTCATGTCATTATGCTGGGGCCGAATAATGAAGCGGCTGCCAAGGAGGCACTTTCCGCTTATCCAGGCGGCTTGCAAGTGGGAGGCGGAATTACCGCTAATAATGCGACGGAATATTTGGAGGCTGGTGCGTCACATGTGATCGTCACCTCTTACATTTTCAAGGATGGCAAGCTGAATTGGGATCATCTGCATGCGATCGTGGATAAGGTTGGCAAAGAACGTCTTGTTATTGACTTGAGCTGCAAATCCCGTGACGGTCGCTGGTATGTCGTGACCAATCAGTGGAAGCTGTTCAGTGATTTTGAAGTAAACGCGGAAAACATTGCAATGCTGGAGCAATATTGTGATGAGCTGCTTGTACATGCTGTCGACGTTGAGGGCAAGCAGTCGGGGATTCAGCAAAGCTTAGTACGTGATCTGGCTGCTTGGACAACGATTCCAACAACGTATGCTGGAGGAGCGAGATCACTGGAGGATATAGCGTTATTCTATACGCTGAGCGAAGGCAAGCTGGGGCTTACAATTGGCAGCGCGCTTTCAATATTTGGCGGGTCGTTGCCGTATGAAGAAGCGCTAAAAGCATTTGAGCAGTATCAATAATGATTCAAGACCGATTGCAGCAGCAGTCGGTTTTTTTGTTGAATAGGGAAACTGATAGAGTATAATTTCGAGATGTTTAATGTCATTAAACAAACATAATAACTGTTATGTAAACTAATTGAGGGCTATAGATTTTGTAGGAAAGATGAAGCGAGTAACTATATAATTCGTATACTGATTGGTACAAAACGATAAATTTGGTTGCCTTCGTTTAAGACGCATAGAAGATGGAGGGGAGGATTCTTAGAAGAAAATCGAAGGGGAATTTTATAATAATGAGGGACTTCTTGCATGGATTGTGCATAATAATGATATTGTGCCTATGCATATTTAATTATAAACTGATCGTAACTAATAGGTTTTCCATTGAAAACCTATGTAGAATCGGCTAAACATAGTAAAATAAATAAGTATGCTAACAGTGTCTAATCCTTTGCGAAGCAATAAGCAGCAATGGAGGAAATCTTGTTGAAGGAGCAGATGTGATGGTAAGTGCATTAATCGGTAGTTTTATCTCAGCGATGGCCACGGTGCTTGGCGCTTTGCCATTATTATTTGTTAAGAAGCTGTCTGAAAAGTGGAAGGATATTTTAGTTGCATTTACTGCGGGCATCATGGTTAGTGCTACTACCTTCGGTCTAATCCCTCAGGCACTTGAAGAATCATCGTTGTGGATTCTAACGATTGGATTATTAGTTGGGATTATAGTGCTGGATATGATCGAAAAAAATGTACCACATATTGATGTTGAACGCTATAAAAGTGTGAAGCAATTTGACACCAAGTCATTGCTCGTGATTATCGCGCTCATCATTCACAACATTCCTGAAGGGTTAAGTACCGGATTCAGCTACGCGAGTGTCAATGACGGACTAGGACCGATGATTGCAATCGCCATTGGAGCGCAAAACATACCTGAAGGTCTAATACTGGCTGTATTTCTTATTCAATCAAGCGTAAGTAAGCTGCGAGCGATTCTTATTGTCACAGTAACAGGCTTAGTTGAAGTAATTTCAGCTATAATCGGTTATTTTGCAGCTTCATATATTTCATGGTTAATCGGCTTTGGATTATCCTTTGCAGCTGGCGCCATGCTTTTTATCGTATATAAGGAATTAATACCTGAAACCCACGGTCATGGCTTCGAACGCCCAGCGACCTATTCCTTTATCATCGGGTTAATTTTAATGATCTATATCAGCTATTTCTTCGGATAGAAAATTTTGGCGATCAAGCTTAGTTGATCGCTTTTATTTTGAAAACATACATAAATATAATTATGTAAACTAAATTCCCAAAAGATGCAATTGTTAAAACAGTAAGCGCGGAACATATGTTCTGTTTTGATCGATTGAGTGTTAATAAAGGTTCTCCCTTTCTCCCTTCAAGAGGTTGTATAAATCTGTGAAGCTCTCCCTACCCTGCAAGTTTATATTTAATTTATATTGCTGTGATAAAGTAAGCTGGACAATATAAGAGGGGGTAATTACGTTGAGGAAGCTATTAAATCCCATCACAGATTGGGTGTCAACCAAGAGAGGGATGTGGATTACTATTCTAGTTTGGCTAATCGTTATGATTGGCCTTAGCGCTGGACCACGGTTAAACGATTATAAAGTAACGAACTTCCAATCTCTACCGAATGAAGCGCAATCCATTATTGCAGAGAACAAAATGGAGCAGCTGTTTCCTAATGATCAAGGAACACCGGGTATCCTTGTATTTCACAATCCATCTGGAGAAGTGAATCAGGATGAGGTTAAGCAAATATTGGAGAGCATTAGAAATGCCAATATTTCAGGTGTCAACACCATTGTTGATATTGCCGCATTGCCACCACAAGCCATTGCCGGCTTCGTGTCAGAGGATCTTTCAACGATGATCGTTCCGATGAATCTGGAGGCAGGGCTTGGCAACAGTGATTACGCAGATATTAATGACGAGGCGTCTAAGATCGGCAATGAGACTGCCAAGAATATGAGTACGGATTTTTATATTACAGGACCGGCTGGGATTGCAGGGGATACGGTCAAGTTATTTGAGCAAGCTGATGTGGTATTGTTGCTTGCTACGATTGTGATCATTCTAATCTTATTGATAGTCATCTACCGTTCACCATTGCTTGCTTTTATTCCACTGCTTGCAACGATTATCGTGTATCAAGTGGCAAACCAATCGATAGCCTTGATGGGATCGTTTGGACTTGAAATCAATAACTCAACGACTTCCATTATGAGCATCTTGCTGTTTGCAGCCGTAATCGATTACTCGTTGTTTGTATTCTCACGTTATCGCGAGGAATTGAACAAATATGAGAGCAAATATACCGCGATGAAGTACGCCATGCGCGCGACTGGAGAGCCTGTATTTTTTGCAGGAGGTACGGTGCTTGCGGCTATGCTTATTTTATTCTTTACAGATTTTCGTGATTATCAAAACTTTGCGCCAGTGTTTGGCATGGCGATCTTTGTAATTATTCTTGCTTCCATTACGCTTGTCCCTGCGTTATTTGCATTATTTGGAAGGAAGGCATTTTGGCCGAGAGTACCGAAATTCGGTCATGATAAAGAAGTGAAGCATGGCATCTGGGGAGCTATTGCCAAATTTGTAGTGAACAAACCCATGCTGTGTGGCAGTGTTGTAGCTGTATTCATGTTCATTACGGCACTAAATGTGTTTAATCTCACATATGAATTTGACACTGTAAAAAAATTTCCGAAAGACTTGCCTTCACGTGTAGGATATGAAATCGTCGAATCGAAATATAACAAAGGCGAGCTGGCGCCATCAAGCATTTTAGTGGAGTCTAATCCTGCGATAACTGATGAACAGATTGAGCAGATTGTGATGAAGCTGGAAAGCTATGATGAGATCAATTCTGTGCGATTATCTGGCATTACAGAAGATACAAAAGCAGTAAAATTGAGCGCAGCATTAACGATGAATCCATATTCAACTGAGGCAATCGATTTTATGGAGCAATTGCAAACACAATCTGATTCCCTCCTTAACGAATTGTCGATAACAGGCGATCTGTATTATGGTGGTGTGACAGCCAAATTAGTTGATGAACGGTCCGTAAACAATCGTGATATTGTTACGGTCGTGATCTTGGAAACGGTGCTTATTCTTGTACTGCTGATCGCTATGACGCGCTCCATCAAAATGGCGATGTATATGATCGCTACAATACTAATCTCATACGTATCTGCTCTTGGTCTAGGGATTTTCTTAGTTGATGTGTTGTTCGGATATGACGCCATAAGCACTCGTGTACCTGTATATGCGTTTATCTTCCTCGTAGCACTAGGCATTGACTACAATATTATAATGGTGTCTCGCTTCCTCGAGGAGAGAAAAACATTGAACGTAAAGGATGCGCTTGAGGTGGCAATTCGCAATACAGGAGGAGTCATTTCATCAGCAGGTGTGATCCTTGCTGCAACGTTTGCCGCACTGACTACAATGCCGATAGCCGATCTGTTTGTTTTCGGATTTATCGTTGCAGTTGGCATATTAATTGATACATTCCTGGTGAGAGGCTTACTGCTGCCGTCCTTAATCTTATTTTTCGAAAAGAAGAAGGATCGTACAGTTACCCAGGGGTAATAACTTGAACTGGGAGGAATTATGAGAATTTTAGTCGTGGACGATGATCGTGATATTTTGCAGCTTGTAACGATACATCTCATGCGGGAAGGCTATGAGGTGCTACAAGCGCAGAACGGACTGCAAGCGCTGGAGCTGCTCGAGGAATCCGAGGTTAATTTGGCTATTGTAGATGTTATGATGCCTGGGATGGATGGCTTCTCCTTGACTAAAATATTGACGAAAGAGCTGGACGTTCCTGTTATTTTGTTAACAGCAAAGGGACAACTATCTGACAAGGAGCAAGGGTTTAACTCAGGCTCCGAGGATTATCTAGTGAAGCCATTTGAGCCAAAAGAATTGCTGTTTCGAGTTGCGGTTGTATTACGACGCTACGGACGATCGATGGAAGACGTCTTGAAAATCGGAAACGTTAAAATTAATCGAAACGATTATGAAGTTATTATTAACGATAAGACGATATTATTCCCTCTTAAAGAGTTTGAATTGCTCGTAATGCTCGCGACCAGAGCTAATAAGGTTACAACGCGATCATTTCTGATTGAGCAAACGTGGGGAGAATTTCAACAGGGGCATGAAATGACATTAAATACGCATATGAACCGAATTCGCGATCGTCTGAAACGATATCAGGCTACAGTGGAAATCCATACGATACGTGGCATCGGTTACAAACTAGAGGCTGTAGAATGAGAACATTATACCGGGAGTTTATATCGGCGACACTGCTTATTTTAGGAGTAAGCTTGTTAATTGGTTTTGTACTGGCGAATGTCGTATATGTCGTGTTTACGAAAGAGAAGATCACCATTAAAAATGTGGAGGTTGCAGAGCAGATCGTTCTCAACCTAGAGCAGCTTCATCCATACAGTGATACGTTTCAACCATTTCTAGAGTCAATTTCACAATTGGGATATCAGCTTTATTTAACAAATCATTCTGGTGAGCAATTCTATTTTGGAGAGCCATTTGAGCATAGCAGTCTCCCGCAACACATAAAAGATCAAGTGTTAAGCGGCAATGCGTATATGGGTAAAGAAGGAATGCTGGATCAGATCTGGATGATGGGGCATTTTTCTAATGATATCCGCAACACGATAGGTCTGCCGCTGAAGATCGGCGATCAGCACTATGCATTATTTGTCAAACCGGACAGCAAGATGCTTTTTTCAGATATTCATATGATCCTGGCCGTGTTTATTGTAGCCATTGCGTTAGTTAGTTTATTGGGTGTAATTAAAATGACGAAACGACTGATACAGCCTATTTCTGAACTGTCTGAAGCAACTAAAGCGATAACGAACGATGATTTTACGTATTCGCTGGGCATAGATCGCAAGGATGAGCTTGGACAACTGGCTGAAAACTTTATCATGATGCAGCAGCAGCTGCAGCACAATGACATCGCAAGAAAGGCATTTATCAGCAATGTATCTCACGATTTCCAATCGCCTTTAATGAACATACAAGGATATGCCGACCTGCTTCATAGTTCAAAGCTCGATGAGAGCGAACGGAAGCTGTATGCTGGTATCGTGAGCGATGAAGCGAAAAGATTGTCCAATCTAACGAAGCAGCTGCTGCTTATTACATCGTTGGACCAGTCCGGTTACCCGGTGAAATTGAGTCGGATCAGGCTGGATCAGCAAATCAAAGAAGTGATAAAGAAACATCTATGGAGCGTACAGGACCGAAACTTAACGATATCTTATGAGCTGGAGGAGGCTGTGCTGCTCTCTGACCGCGAGCTGCTCGCGATCGTGTGGGACAACTTAATTACAAATGCGATTAAGTACAATCAGCCTAACGGACAAATTTCCATTACATGCAGCAATGAAAAGGACAAAATCATCGTGACATTTGAGGATACTGGAATTGGCTTGTCCGAAGAGTCTGCCAGTCAGGTTTTTGACCGATTCTACCGAGTAGATACAACCCGAAAGAAGGATGGAACGGGGCTTGGTCTATCAATTGTAAAGGAAATTGTGTCTCTGTTAAATGGAACCCTATCGCTGGATAGCGAGCTTGGTAAAGGAACGACCTTTACTATTACTTTAATGAAGGAAGGACTGAATGAAGCATGGAACAAAAATGGAGTTTAATTTTAATTCGATACGCTGCGTTATTCGGGATCATCGGTACTTATATTGGATCTAAGATGTCAGGTGAGATGGATTATTCCTTACGACCGATTCACGCTCACATTTTATTAGTAGGCTGGTTGTCAGTCTTTGCATGGGGGATATTTTACAAGAATTACAAAGTGAAATATAAAAAGCTTGTTACGCTTCATGGCTGGCTGGCTATTTTAGGGTCGCTTGGTTTAACCTTTGGGATGTGGATGTACAATTTGAATCCGTTCCAATTAAACGACACGTTCGTGATGGTATTGTTTATTGTAGGCGGCTCGCTTCTTCTGCTAGCTTTTCTATTGTTTGCGATCATTACATTTTGTACGGAAAAAGCTCAAGCTTAAGAGCATGTATGAATCATTAGGTTGTAGTTAACGAAACAAAGGAATCGGTAGCTTTAACTGGTTGTTGATGAACACTATCATAACCAAGGCTACTTGTTCCTTTGTTTTTTATTGTTTAATGAATTGATCTATAAATAGGCTTAATCTTGGGACGAGTAGCCTTAAACCATTGTAAACATAGTAAAAACACAATGGCAGCTTCAATGATATCTCCTCCGTAATACATCAGCATACCACCCAGCTCTGCCTGATGGTCTGGAACGCCTGAAGGCGGGTGCGCATAGATGAATTTGGAAAGTACGCCATGTCCAGCCAATGCAGCAATGAATACGATGGAACGATACAAGAAAGATGTTCGGTGTGGTGCTGGGTCAAAATAGATCATCGACACGGTAAACAAATACCCAGCTAAAAACAGATGAACATGAACGAGCACATATAATAGAACGTACTCATGCATGAGTCTGTATAGGTCCGTTGTGTATAAAACCCACAATCCACCGACATTAAGCAAGGCAGCTGTAACTGGATTTGAAAGTACTCGTATTGGACTGCTTCGCAGAAGCTTGGATAATGTTCTAGCTAGCCTTGTGTTTAACGTTCGCATCAATAGCGTTATGGGTGCAGATAGTGCGAAGAGTAGCGGCGCAAGCATCCCTAAAAACAAGTGGCCCAGCATATGCGAGGTGAAATCTAGGTGCGCACGTGCAGCCAGAGGACCTGTAACAGAACTAGCAGCGAAAAAAACGCCTAAAGTCCAGCATATGATCCGATATCGAGGCCATGGTTTGTATCGTTTATTCGAAGCAATGACCGCGGCAATGTACAAGATCATCGCTAGCACACATGGCAGCAAAAAAAGCAGCTGTGGCATAGAGTCAATCGTAGGGTGATGATGTGTTCCTTCTACAACTGTCGTGTCCATGTATCTAAGAAATTTCCCTTCATGATTGGTGTTGAGCTTTTTTGTAAACAGCAAGATAGATTCCAATTAAGAGCATGATAAGCGCAATAACATTCCAAATTACATCGTAAATTACTACGTTTTCTACATATCGTATTTGGTGGAGCCTCATGAGCTTATGCTGAATCGTTCCGTCATACAATTGAAATCCTCCTGCACCGATTAACAGGCCAGCATACCATCGCCTCATCCAAAATATTCGACGTCTATGAAGATCAGCTAGAAGAAATAAGCTTGCAATCGTTGCAAACCAACTAAAGGCATGGAAAATCCCATCCGAAATCAAGCCAATATCCGTTGTGGATTTGTCATAAAAATGATGCCATCGTAGAAGCTGATGAAAAACCGCTTCATCGACAAAGGCTGCTAAACCAATGCCAAATAGTGCGCCAGACCATAAGTTGCGAGATGAAGCGCCCTTGCTAGGTCGAGTTGTACGATCTGTTGCAGTCATGTCCGTCTCCTTTAAAAGGTCTAAGTATCATGAGTGTTTCCTTCAATAAACCCAATTAAACGCTAGTACATGTAACAATCACATTTGGATAAGCACACTCTGTATCATTTAACTCCGTATGTTGACAAATGTGAGTGGTAGGACTTACAATCATTTAATCGTAACAATTACGATTAAAGTCAAAGTTATAGGAGGAATTGAACATGTCGGATAATAAAATCCCTGTTACCGTGCTAAGCGGATACTTGGGAGCTGGAAAAACGACGGTATTGAACCATGTATTGAACAATCGCGATGGGCTTAAGGTTGCAGTTATTGTTAACGATCTAAGTGAAGTAAATATAGACGCCGACTTGGTGCGCGATGGTGGAGGCCTTAGTCGAACGGAAGAAAAGCTGGTTGAGATGTCAAATGGGTGTATCTGCTGTACGCTGCGTGACGATCTACTGCAAGAAGTTGAACGATTAGCTCAGGAGGGACGATTCGATTACATTTTGATTGAATCAACAGGGATTGGCGAACCTCTGCCTGTTGCACAAACCTTTACTTACGTCGACGAAGACCAGAATATCGATTTGTCTAAGCTGACTCGCTTGGATTGTATGGTTACAGTGATAGATGCCTACCATTTTTGGCGGGATTTCAACTCTAAGGACTCACTGCTGCAGCGTAATCAGGAGGCTGGTGAGGGAGATACGAGAAACGTCGTGCACCTGCTTACCGACCAGGTTGAATTTTGCGATGTGCTAATCATCAACAAATGCGACATGGTAAGCGAGGAGGAGCTCGATAAGCTTGAGAAGGCGCTAAGAGGCTTGCAGCCACGTGCAAAAATGATTCGTGCCAAGCATGGGAAGATTAACCCTAAAGAGATTCTAAATACAGGCTTATTTGATTTTGAGCGAGCAAGCCAGTCTGCAGGTTGGATCCAAGAGCTGCAGAAGGAGCATCATACACCTGAAACGGAGGAATACGGTATCTCATCATTCGTGTACACACGGAAAGTTCCGTTTCACCCTGAGCGACTTCTAAAGTGGATGGCAAAATGGCCAAAGCCAGTCGTTCGATCTAAAGGGATACTTTGGCTTGCTACGCGTAATAAGCATGCGATCTCATTTAGTCAGGCAGGTGTGTCACGACAGCTGGCTCCGGCAGGTCTATGGGTAGCGTCGTTAACGGATGATGAGAGACGTGCTTATTTCGGTGAGGAATTTCCTAAGTCTCCTGATTGGGATGATGTATGGGGCGATCGCGTAACGAAGCTAGTCTTTATAGGTGTTGATCTAAATAAGGACAGCATCGTACAGTCCTTGGATGAAGCATTACTGACACCTGAGGAGATGCAAGGGAATTGGCGGGAGCTTTCAGATCCGCTGCCCACGTTTTAGCCTTAAGGAGCGTGTGAAATGGGCTATATAAATGAAACTGTAGATACGGAAGTTGTAGTTAGCGAGCATAGTCAGGAACGTTGGCGCCGAAGAGATGAGGAGCTGTCCAGATGGGTCGCTGCTCCAAAGACTCGTAAGCGTGCAAAACAGACTGTATTATTCGGGGGAGCCGAGATCGATGCGGAGCTTCTGAAAGCTCTTATGCTGCTCAAACAAATGGGAATCCAAACGGAGTATTCATGCGCTGGCGTTAGTCTGCTGGATGAGCCTGAAGAGCACTCCCTATATGCGTACATTACATTTCAGAAGACTGAAAAAGCAACAGCATTCATCAACTATGCCATGACGAGAATGAAGCATCGGTTGCTCGTTACATTCGAGCCTAAACGAAATCGGTACGATTTGTCCTCCTTTTATATTGGACATAACCGCTCTTTTTGCTTTCTGATAGAGCGTTGTGCGAAAGTTATGAAGGAATTAGAATCGATGGAAGCTCCCCATGAATGAATGGTTATATGAGGAGAGCTGGAACAAAAGAGCAATATCGTACTCGAATCGGATCGACGGATTAATGAATGAACCAGGGCAATCGCATTTATGGAGACAAAGTTTGCAGTCGATATTAGGTGAGCAAGCAGAGCTAGAGGTGCTAGATATTGGAACTGGCACAGGCTTTCTCGCTATTCCAATAGCTGAGCTGGGGCATTGTGTAACAGGGCTGGATTTTTCGGAAGAAATGGTGCGACTGGCAGCTGAAAAGACAGTTGCTAAAGGGCTTGATGCTAGATTTGTGATCGGTAGAGCTGAGAAGCTTCCTTTTGCTGATCGTGTTTTCGATGCTATAGTGAGTCGCAATCTCCTTCAATATATAACGAATCGGCAGATTGTTTTTGAGGAATGGCTGCGCGTTTTGAAGCCTGGAGGCAGCATTACGCTATGGGATGGCGACTGGATCGCCAGAAATCTTGCACCCTATGCACTAAAGCAAACGAACCAAAAGCGCGTGCCTAGTCGTCATGGAATGATAAAACGTCAAGGAACGGTCCGCGTTAGATGCATGAAAGCTCAAAGCTCGCTGTTCGATGAGGTGGCTGCGGATTTGTCGGCAGCAGGCTTCTCAAACATTCGATCAATAGAGCAACAAGATCAGGCAAGGTTA
Source organism: Paenibacillus septentrionalis (assembly GCF_042659865.1). Taxonomy (NCBI): domain Bacteria; kingdom Bacillati; phylum Bacillota; class Bacilli; order Caryophanales; family Paenibacillaceae; genus Paenibacillus; species Paenibacillus septentrionalis. Next base: position 44,362 of record NZ_JBHSTE010000001.1, on the reverse strand, counting down.
GCACGGATAAGCAAGGTGCTGTTAACATGTGAAAAAGTTGAAATTACAGCTTACAGGCGTAGTTTTGGATCATGTTTATTACACTCGCATCCAATTGCATTTGCTTTTTGAAGAGCGAACAAATACGGATTGACAATTATATTCGTAACTGTTACGATTAATAATCGTAATGATTACTTATATGAAGTGAATAGTACGGCTTTTGATTATCTGTACTTATATTATTTAATGAACCCGAGGTGTTATGGAATGATTGAAGAAAAAAAACTACCCGTTACAGTCCTTAGTGGGTATTTGGGTGCTGGAAAAACAACGATATTGAATCATGTGTTGAACAATCGGTCAGGTTTGAAGGTTGCTGTTATCGTCAATGATCTAAGTGAGGTTAATATTGATGCTGACCTCATTCAAGGCGGCGGAGGTTTAAGTCGAACGGATGAAAAGCTCGTCGAGATGTCTAATGGCTGCATCTGCTGTACGCTCAGGGAGGATCTGCTCCGAGAGGTAGAAAGATTAGCGATGGAGAACCGTTTCGATTACATCTTAATCGAATCAACTGGCGTTGGTGAGCCTGTTCCCGTTGCACAGACCTTCTCGTATATTGACGAAGAGCAGGGAATTGATCTAACAAAGTTTTGTAGACTTGATTGTATGGTTACTGTTGTGGATGCTTATCGTTTCTGGAATGATTTCGCCTCTGGCGAGACGTTGATGGATCGTAAGCAAGAAGTTGGTGAAGACGATACGAGAGAAGTTGTTGACCTGCTGATCGATCAAATTGAGTTTTGTGACGTACTGATTCTGAACAAATGTGATCTGGTTGGAGAGCAGGAGCTCGAGGAGCTGGAAAAGGTGCTTCGAACGCTGCAGCCTCGTGCAAAGTTTATTCGTGCTACACGTGGCGAAGTGAATCCTGCTGATATTTTGAACACGGGGCTGTTTGACTTTGAGGAAGCAAGCCGCTCAGCTGGTTGGATGCAAGAGATGGAGAAGGGTCATCATGTACCGGAAACTGAAGAATACGGCATAGCATCATTTGTTTATGAGCGTGTGAAACCGTTCCATCCTGAACGCTTAATGAACTGGATGAGTGAATGGCCTGAAGAAATTGTTCGTGCGAAAGGCATTGTGTGGCTCGCTACACGTAACGATATGGCGCAAAGCATTAGTCAGGCAGGACCTTCCATTCAGTTCGGGCCTGCAGGACAATGGGCTGCTGCTCTGCCAGAGGCGGAGCGTCTGGATCTGCTGCAGACAGATCCAGAAATTGCTGAGAATTGGAATGACACATTCGGTGATCGAGTGAACAAAATCGTATTTATCGGTATTGAGATGGATCGTGCTGCAATTGAAGAGGAATTAGATCAGTGCTTACTTACTGATGAAGAATTGAACCTCGACTGGAGTAGCTTTACCGATGAATTTCCGAATCAATCCGAGGTTCAGCTGGAAGAGCAATTTCAATAATTAGTAAGAAAGGAGGAAAATCAATGCGAGTTACTATTACATTGGCATGTACGGAATGCGGCGATCGCAATTACACGACAACGAAGAACAAACGAACTAATCCAGAAAGACTGGAATTCAGGAAGTATTCGCCACGCCTTAAAAAGTACACGATTCATCGTGAAACTCGTTAAGACGAGCAAATTAACAAGCGCTACTCATAAATAACTTGATCTTCGATTGTTGATTTTTGTTTCAATAGGAGACGAGTTTCAACATGAGTAGCTTTTTTTTAATTAATTTCATAATGAAACGTCATAATTAACCTTAATTAGAACATGCATATTAAGATCATAAACACGTTATGGAGCATGTTATAGGCTTAATGCCATTATTTTTATATATGTTTCGGTTATATTTTACTGCGCCGAGATCCGGGAGTTTAGTTCGCTATCACAAGAAGCTCTTGATTGACCAAGTGTAGTTAGTAATATACACATAGGAGTATTAGTATGATATCAACAATATATGCTATACTATAGCTACATGTATAAAATATGGAGGCGTTAAGACGATGTCTATTCAATATGATGATAATGTAAAACGCAGACTAAAGCGTGTTGAAGGTCAGGTACGCGGGGTTCTAAAGATGATGGAAGAAGACAAAAACTGTAAGGATGTTGTAAGTCAGCTTTCAGCTGTTCGAAGTGCAGTCGATAAGGCTATTGCTTATGTCGTTGCTGTTAATTTGGAAAAATGTATTGTAGAAGAGAAAGAAGCAGGTAACGATACAGGAAAAGTCGTAGCAGAAGCAATTGAGCTCTTAATTAAAAGCAGATAATGTCCTATTATAAAGGTGATCCAGTGAGTGTTCAGCTGTTAAACGTTCATATATAGCCGGTGAGTTTATCTCATCGGTTAGGCGTCAATATGTTAACATCGACAAAACGGGATACTAGCTGCATATGACGGACAGATCGTTGTACTCAGAATCGTTACTCGAATTTTAGAGAAGTACAATGAATTTAACAAGTTGACAAAATACCCTACGGGGTATAGTATTATATTCATCAAGGCGAAACATAATAAACGATTTCGAATGGAGCTCCTCCATTTTTTATTTTCGCCACTATATACCCATAGGGGTAATCGTATTACAAATTTATAGGAGGGCAATACAAATGACTGAAAAGAAAAAAACAACGATCGTACTGTTTAGTGGTGATTATGATAAAGCTATGGCTGCGTACATTATTGCGAACGGTGCTGCAGCATACGATCATGAGGTTACGATATTTCATACGTTTTGGGGATTGAATGCTCTGCGTAAGGATGAACCTATCGCTGTGAAGAAAAATTTTATAGAGAAAATGTTTGGCAAGATGATGCCTCGTGGTGCTGAAAAAATGGGCCTCTCTAGAATGAATTTTGCGGGTGTGGGACCAAAAATGATAAAGGATATTATGAAGAAGCATAATGCGTTGCCGCTGCCACAGCTGATTGAGATGGCTCAAGAGCAGGATGTTAAGCTCGTTGCATGCACAATGACGATGGATCTGCTTGGCCTTCATAAAGATGAATTGTTAGATAACATTGTATACGCTGGCGTTGCTGCATATCTTGGCGATGCACAAGATGGTAACGTAAACCTATTTATCTAAAAGGACGGTGAGCGAGTTGGAATATGTGAACTATATATTTAGTGTTCTCATTGTTGGATGGCTATTACTAAAAATGATGCCTGTTAAGGGCATAAAGCAAATTACGACCGTCGACTTAAAGAGCGAGCTAAAAAATAAGCAAAAGCAATTTATTGATGTAAGAACGACTGGGGAGTTCAGTAGCGGACACATTTCTGGGTTTACCAATATTCCGCTTCATGAACTTACCGAAAGAGCAGATGGTCTGTCCAAACAAAAAGAAGTCATTGTCATATGTCAAAGCGGAATGAGAAGTCAAAAAGCATGTAAAACATTAAAGAAATTAGGCTTCACGAGCATTACTAACGTTAAGGGCGGCATGAGTTCCTGGAGAAACTAAGGAGGTTTCAAGATGCAAACAGTAACAGCAAAAGAAATTCAACGATTGTTAGAAGACAATCAAAAGCTAAATCTTATTGATGTAAGAGAAGTAGATGAGGTTGCTGCAGGTAAAATTCCTGGCGCACTTCACATTCCATTAGCATTGCTTGAATTCCGTATGCAGGAGCTGGATAAATCAAAGGAATATATTATGTTATGCAGATCTGGTGGAAGAAGCAGTCGTGCAGCAGAATTTCTAGCGTACCATGGATTTAACGTAATCAATATGACTGGCGGAATGTTGGATTGGGAAGGACCAGTTGAATAATTTTTTTGTAATAAATAATACCTATACGGGTATTTGTATATTAGGAGGTTGATTGATAATGAATTCGATTAAGACAGATGTAGTATTAGATGCAAAGGGTCTAGCCTGTCCTATGCCGATTGTTCGAACAAAAAAACAGATCAATGCGATGGAAAACGGTCAAATTTTAGAGGTTCTTGCAACAGACAAAGGATCTAAAGCAGACATCAAGGCATGGGCTGAATCAACAGGTCACCTATATCTTGGGACATTAGAGGATGGGGATGTATTAAAGCACTACATTCGCAAAGCTAATGGAGAGCTTTTAGACGAACCAAAGCATCCTAATATTGTAACGAATGCAGCACTTGAACAGATGCTTTCTGAAGGTAGAGTTAAGATTATCGATGTGAGAGAAGAGGCTGAATATGCCTTTAGTCATATTCCTGGTTCGATATGCTTGCCACTTGGTGAATTAGAAGAGAAATGTGAACAGCTAAATAAAACAGATGAGGTTTATGTCGTATGCCGTACAGGAAGCCGTAGTGACCTGGCAGCTCAAAAATTAAGCAAGCTAGGTTATACGAAAGTGTTTAATGTTGTACCCGGAATGAGCGAGTGGAAAGGCCAGACAGAAGGGCTGTAAGTCTTAATAATAGATCGATATATGGAGGGAAATAAAGTGACAGTAAAAGCTATGAATGCTAAAGACGTAACACAAAAGATTTTTAATAAAGAACATCTCTTTATTCTAGATGTTCGCAATCATGCTGATTTTGAAGACTGGAAAATAGAAGGCCATCTTTTTAATTACTTGAATGTTCCTTACTTTGAACTGCTTGATGGCGTTGAAGAGATTTTACCGAAGCTTCCCAAGGATCAAGAGCTATTAGTAGTTTGTGCCAAAGAAGGCTCATCTATCATGGTGGCTGAAATGCTGGTCGAAGCAGGCGTTGCTGATGTGTCCTATCTTCAAGGTGGAATGAAGGCTTGGAGTGAGCACCTGGAACCGGTAAAAGCTGGTGACTTATCTGGCGGCGGTGAAATGTATCAGTTTGTTCGTATAGGTAAGGGATGCTTATCCTATATGGTTGTATCGCAGGGGGAAGCAGCGATCATTGATGCTACTCGAATGACTGACAAGTATATGGATTTGGCAAATCAGTTAGGAGTAAAGATTACGCACGTGTTTGACACGCATCTTCATGCGGATCACATTTCTGGTGGACGAACCATTGCTGAGATGACAGGCGCGTCTTATTGGCTTCCACCAAAAGATGCAGAAGAGGTAACGTATGAATTTAGCCATTTGGAAGATGGACAAGAAGTGGCTATTGGAAGCACCACTATTACGATAGATGCGCTGTATACACCTGGCCATACGATTGGATCGACATCGTTTATCGTAGATGAGAAGTTCCTGTTATCCGGTGACATATTGTTTATTGATTCCATCGGACGACCTGACTTGGCTGGCATGGCAGAGGATTGGGTGACGGATCTTAGAGAAAGCTTGTATTCCCGCTACAGAGCACTATCCGACGAGCTTGTTGTTTTGCCAGCTCATTTTATGATTATCGATGAATTAAATGAAGACGGTACTGTTTCTGAACGATTGGGCACTTTATTTGCTAACAATCATGGCTTGAACATTCAGGACGAACAACAGTTTAGGGCTTTGGTTACTGAAAATTTACCGCCACAGCCTAACGCTTATCAAGAAATTCGTCAAACCAATATGGGGAAAATTACGCCCAATGAAGAACAGCAGCGTGAAATGGAAATTGGTCCCAACCGTTGTGCCGTACGATAATGATTAACAGCATTAAATAAAGGGTTATTAGGAGGAAATAACGATGGAAGCTAAAAAAGTGTTGGATGCAAAAGGGTTGGCTTGTCCAATGCCAATCGTAAAAACAAAAAAGGCGATCAATGAACTAAGCTCGGGTGAGGTACTAGAAGTTCTTACAACGGATAAAGGGGCGAAGGCTGATTTGTCTGCCTGGGCGAAAGCCGGCGGTCATGAACTCGTGAAATTTGATGAAGAAAACGATGTATTAAAATTTTGGATTAAAAAGGCGTAATCGCATACAGGGGAGTCTATCCACACTTAGGGTTCCCCTGTAAAAGGAGGGAACCCTAGTGGATGTTAGTTTTATTATTGTAATTTTCTTTATAGGTTTTATCGGATCATTCCTATCAGGCATGCTCGGCATCGGTGGATCCATCATTAAGTATCCGATGCTTCTGTATATCCCGCCACTTTTTGGGCTAGCTGCATTTACAGCGCATGAAGTATCAGGCATTAGTGCCGTGCAAGTGTTTTTTGCAACGATCGGCGGGGTATGGGCTTATCGTAAGGGCGGATACCTTAACAAAACATTGATTGTGTATATGGGTGCAAGTATCTTAATTGGGAGCTTTATCGGCGGCTATAGCTCGAAATTGCTGCCTGAGGCCGGGATTAACATCGTTTACGGTATTCTCGCTCTAATTGCTGCAGTTATGATGTTTATTCCTAAAAAAGGAGTCGACGACATCCCGCTTGATCAAGTGACATTTAACAAATGGGTAGCCGCAGGTTTGGCTCTAATTGTAGGGGGCGGTGCAGGAGTTGTAGGGGCTGCAGGAGCATTTCTGCTTGTACCGATCATGCTCGTCGTTCTTAAGATACCGACACGTATGACCATTGCTTCATCGTTAGCAATTACTTTCATTTCATCTATCGGTGCAACCGTAGGTAAACTAACGACTGGTCAGGTGGATTACTTTCCGGCACTCATAATGGTTATTGCTAGTTTGATGGCATCGCCGATGGGTGCGATCGCTGGGAAAAAAATCAATACTAAAGTACTTCAAGTCATATTAGCTGTGTTAATTGCGGCAACGGCAGTGAAGATTTGGTTGGATATCCTATAGATTAATGAAGTTAACGAAACTCGTATTTATAGGTATTATTAGCAGTGTTACGATTTATAATCGTAAACATTACGCATATGGCGCAGAGCTCAAGCCAGGAAGGTGTGTCGATTTCTTTTGCTCCAACAGGGCAATGGGTCGCAGCATTGCCGCAAGATATCTAGAGAAGGATGCTCGACGATGAGCCAGAGCTGGAGCAAGGCTGGCATCCGCAATTTGGCGATAGGCTGAACAAGCTCGTTCTGATTGGAATTGAAATGGATAAGCAGGCGATTACAGCCGAGCTTGATGAATGCTTGTTGACTGATGAAGAGATGTCGCTGGACTGGAGTCAGTTTACCGATACCTTTCCGAATCCAACACAGCTGGCATAGTCTTGACGGGGAAACTAGTAGCGACACCGCATACAACCTACCATAATAATAATTATGTAAACTAAATTCAAAAAACTCAGGCTTTTGTAGAAGGGTGATCGTTGCAAGTCAGCATTCATTACTTTGCTAGGCTTGAGTTTTTATTTGGTATAAAAGCGGAGTCTGAACAAGGTCAGAGCTCCAAAAGGATCAAGTCTGATCATTTAACGTTATCCAGTTTTATTCAACCGCTATAGCAACCCTGTAGCGGCGCGACATAGCAATGACAATGATCGTGCTATGCGTGCTGATCACCAGTCTACTCTTCTAATCCCGCTCCAGCAAGCAAGCTACTGCTCGCTTGCTTCAAGCTCTAATGCATTGAGGTAGGCCACCAGCTGCGCGGCAGCCTGATACTGTTCGTTTAATTTTTTGTGCATATTTTGAAATGCGGACTGAAAGGACTTTTCAACGCTTTCGATCTGCTGGTTGTCGAGATCATGCAGGAGTTGCTTCATCTGACCAATAAAATAAATGGTTTTCCTCAAGCTGCTAATGATCAAAATTTTCCGTATTTCATACGGCGAGAATACGCGATATCCATTGTCTGGATTTCGTTCAGACTGAATTAACCCTTCCTTTTCCCAGTGCCTGATCGCAGAAGCATTAACTCCGGCTGCGGCAGCCGCCTCGCCGATGCTCATCTGTTCCTTTAGCTGTCGCCCTTTTAATGAAGAGAAGTCGGACGCTTGCAGCATGCTGACAATGCTTTCTACTCTCATTTTCTCCAGCTGTATGTTGTATTGCTGCTTATTGATAAGCCAGAGCGCTTCATCCTTATGCCCTTGCTTCACCTTTCTCATAATGTCATAGGCAACGTTAACGCTATATGCCTGCAATAATGCGCGAATCGTAGTGAAGGCCTGCAAATGGATGGAGGTATAGCTTCTGCGATTGCTTTTCGTTCTTGGTACATCAGGGATCAAATCCAGATCTTCGTACTTTCGCAATGTTGTTGTACTAACGAGAAGCATGCTGGCGATTTGCTTCGGTGTATAGAGTGAGCTCATCAATCCTACATCTCCAATCCTTAAAGTTTAACCTTAAACTGCTACGTTAATATTTGAAGGGGAAGTTTATTGTAATTCATAGCGATTGTTTTTGCAATCCGAAAGATTGCATCAATGTTATATGATAGTTGCGTAATCACTTTCTACAAACGTTGAATCGAATGGAGGCAATGCGTATGTCTAGTATTAAGGTTAGAGGAGCGAAGGAAGGGAATTTGAAAAGCATTAGTTTGGATATTCCGCGCGATCAGCTAGTTGTATTAACCGGGTTATCTGGCTCGGGCAAGTCTACGTTGGCTGTCGATGTTATTTTTCAGGAGTGCCAGCGGCAATATTTAGAGGCGATCGGGCTGCAGGGGATACAAAAACCGCAAATTGACTCGATTACGAATGTGTCCCCGGCTATTATGATCTCCCAGCACCAAACGAATAAAAATCCACGTTCCACTGTTGGCACGCTCACCAATATTTACACAGATTTGCGCATGGTTTACGAAAAGCTGGCCGTTAGAGCTTGTCCAAGCTGCCACACCCTTATTTCAGCCGCTGCCTGCAAGGAGGAAACCGAGAAGGTAGAAGGCGATTTTAAAGTATATATGGTTTGTAGCGCCTGCGGCTATAAAATGGACAAGCTGACGCGATCACATTTTTCCTATAATACCATGGAAGGCGCATGCTCAAAATGTGAAGGGCTCGGTAAAGTTATGACCTTGAACAAGCCGGCCATTATTCAAGAGCAACTGTCGCTGGAGGAGGGAGCCGTTCACTACTGGGATCATGGCGCCTACAAGGAATACCAGATTGCTGTGCTGTACAGCGCATTCGAGCATTACGGTGTTCCCGTTGCTCCAGGAACTCCAGTAGCGGCCTATAGCGAAGCGCAAAAAGAACTGCTGTATTATGGTGTAGACGCTGACGAGGTTAAAAAGCGTTTCCCAGATCTTGCGCCACCGAAAACGGTGAGCGGAGGCAAATTTGAAGGCATTTATACAACGCTTTGGAGGCGGCTGTCTGAAAAAGGCGGAGAGGACAATCGGCTAAGCGTATTTTTTGAATCGGCGGTTTGCCCGGACTGCAACGGCGAACGACTGGCACATTTAAGCCGCCATGCAACGGTTGCAGATGTGCGACTGCCTGAGCTTACGGTCAAATCGCTGGAGCAGCTGCTGGAATGGATTGTATTACTTGAGCAAAGCTTGAGCGCTGACAGCGATGAGCTGGTGCAGGTGTATTTGCTCGATATTAAAACGAAGGTGCAGCGCTTGCTCAATGTCGGCTTGGGCTATCTGTCGCTCGATCGTGCAACGGTTACGCTATCTGGCGGCGAGCTGCAGCGCATTAAGCTGGCGGCAGCACTCGATTCGGATTTGACAGGGCTCATTTATATTTTGGATGAACCGACGATTGGGCTGCATGCCAAGGATACGCAGGGCATTATCGAGGAGCTGAAAAGGCTGAGAGATAAAGGCAACTCTGTGCTCGTCATTGAGCATGATCCGGATGTAATGCAGCAGGCGGACTATATTATCGATATTGGGCCGGGCTCAGGCAAGCATGGCGGTCAAATTATTGGCGAGGGCACGCTGCAGCAGCTTATGGAGCAGGAAGGCTCGGTAACAGGAGCGTATTTGCAGCGGAATGAATCTCCTAAGATCAGCAACCGCAAAGGCTCAGGCGAATATCTCGAAATTAAGCATGCAACGGCTCATAATTTGCAAAATGTCCATGTGCGCTTTCCGCTTGACTGCCTTATTGCAGTTACGGGCGTGTCGGGATCAGGAAAATCAACACTTGTGTTCGATGTTCTGGCAGAGGCTGCCGCACAATCAAGCTCCAGGCAGCAAGAGAACGTTGTACTGGGCAAGGAGCTATTCGACCAGCAGATTACAATCGAGCAATCGGCGATTAGCAAAATGAAGCGCTCCAATGTTGCGACCTATTCTGAGGTATATACCGAAATAAGAAAGCAGTTTGCAGGGGTGGAGGAAGCTAAGGAAAAGGGGCTTACGGCTAAGCATTTTTCTTTCAACACACCAGGTGGACGCTGTGAAAACTGTCAAGGGCTCGGCTTTGTTACGAGCAATATGCTGTTCTTTAAGGACATTGAGGTGAAATGTCCGGTTTGCCAAGGGCATCAATTCAATGAAGAGGTGCTTTCGGTCAAATATGAAGGCTTGTCGATTAGAGATGTGCTGCAATTATCGGTCGAGGATGCGCTGCAGCTGTTTTGCAAGCACAGTAAAATCCAACGCATTTTACAGCTGCTGCACGAGGTTGGGCTGGATTATGTGCAGCTTGGTCAAACGTTAACGACCTTGTCTGGCGGTGAAGGACAGCGCTTGAAGCTGGCCAAGGAGCTGATCAGCAACAAGGGCAAACGCAGCCTGTATTTGATGGATGAGCCAACGACTGGCCTGCATCCTGTTGATGTCGACAACTTTATCGTCTTGCTCAACCGCATTGTCGATCAAGGCAACACCGTGATCATCGTCGAGCACAACCAACAGGTGATCGCAGCAGCGGACTGGATTATTGATCTTGGTCCTGAAGGAGGCAACCAAGGCGGTCAAATCGTGTTTGAAGGAACGCCGGCTGAGATGATGGCTGGCAGCCAAACCTCAACTGCGCAATATTTACGGCAAAGCTATAGTGTTGTCTAAATGTGGAAAAGTGATTCAAGTGATGTGCTTGAAAATGATCTACTAATCCTGTCCAGCAAAGAAAATCTAAATTCCAGGTTTTCAGGATAGGAGAGGTATGGGCTTTTATAGATTTATCATGAGGTTCTGCTGCTTCTAAGCAGCAGTCTATCTTATTGTTTGTGCTGCCTCCTGTCCGTTAACTCGGAAGGAGGTTTTTTATATGGTCGTTGGCGATTACTCGTATTATGCTGCGCTGAATGGCGAGTCGTTTGAGGATCTTATCATTATGAAGTGATTGGAACAAAGTTGATCATCGGCAATGATGTTTGGATTGGAAGACTTGCAACGATTATGCCGGGCGTACAGATTGGCGATGGGGCGATCATTGCTGTGGAAGCCGTTGTGACAAAGAATGTGGAGTCTTACACGATTGCAGGAGGAAATCCTGCCTGGCCAATACGCAAACGGTTCTCTCCAGAAATCATTCAAGAGCTGAAGGGGGGGCGAAACGCTTCAAAATCATCCTCGAAAGCCGGATTTCCAAAAAGGCTATAAACGGTTTTTTGAGCAACGAAGCTAAGCAAATCGTAAACATCGGCAACATACTGATAAAAGGAGCGATAGAAAACCGTTTGGTGGTCAATTACACCAAAGTTCATTATAATGAGAAAATGGCTTGAAGCTAGCTATAAGAAATTTGACACAAGGAGGCCACGGTTGAAATGTATAACACGCTTATTTCATTCCCGGCTGGTTTTTGGACTAGTTTAGGGCATTTGGGGATAGATGCTCAAGATATCATTCGAAAAGGTCGGCTTCCTAACACAATTAGGACACAACAAGCAGTTACGGTCGCCCAATATTTTGCAATTTGGCAGGCATATTCTGATCTGGTTGGCGACATAGCTAAAGGTATCGTGAGCCTTGCGTCGGCCTTTGAAACCGCGAAATTCCCGCCGCCTGTCCTGGCGACTTACCATGCAGGCAGCTACCGGGAAGCGCTAAGCTTCATGGCTCGCTATAAGCAAATGTGTCCTCCCGATTCGATGCGAATAGCAGAAGAAGGCGAGCTGTGCACCATTGATTTGGGGTGGGGTCAGCCAGAGCAAGTTGGTCCGGCGATTTTGACCGGCATCACGCTGGCATTTCTTCTCGAGCTTGGACGTCGAGGAACAGGGAGACCATTGTCGGCTCGTTCCATTGAGTTTGCTCAATCCATGGGAGATGTACAGGTGCTGGAAGAATATTTCGGTTGCCGCGTTCGGACGAGCAGTTCCACGAATCGGATGGTACTGCATCGGAGAGATTTGGATCGCATCTTCGTGTCGAACAACGCAGAATTGATGGAAGTTCTCACTCCTGTTCTGGATAAGACTTTGGAGGAACAATTAAGCAGCAGCTCCTTCTCCGAAACGGTCAAACAGCTAGCAAAACAGAGCCTCGCCGAAGGGAATGCCAGCATTCATGTTATTGCCAAGAAGCTCGCAATGAGTGAGCGTTCCTTGCAGCGGCGCCTTGCCGACGAACATACAAGCTTTAAACAGCTGTTAACTGAAGGGAAACAGGAGCAGGCTCGAGCATATTTGACAGATCCTTCACTTCCTATAAAAGAAGTGGCCTATTTATTAGGCTATAGAGACCAGAACTCGTTCTATCGAGCCTTTCGCCAATGGGAAGGCGAGACTCCGTTAACATGGCGTGCTGAACATATGATATAAAACGAGATCATTAAACATATGGCGCGTGAAGCATGAAGGTTGGCGTTATGTGCTAGTTTATGAACTTGCTCAATCCTGTACTATAACCATAACCCGTTACGAAAATTACAATGTTAAGGAGATATGGATAATGGATATGGGATTACGCAATAAAACGGCACTAGTTACAGGATCGACGAAAGGGATTGGCAAGGCTATCGCACTTGAATTGGCGAGAGAAGGGGTTCATGTACTCATTAATGGGCGAAATAAAGAGGAAGTAGAACGAACGGTTGAGGAGATTAAATTCAATTTTCCTGAAACTAATCCGCAAAATGCTGCGTCAGATCTTGTATATCCTCAACAACGGAAAGCTTTGTTTGAAAAGTTTCCTAATATAGATATTTTAGTAAACAATATGGGAATTTATGAGATTATGCAGTACGAAGACATTAACGATGAGATATGGGAAACCTACTTCCGCACCAATGTGCTTGCCGCCAATGGATTGTGTAAATTTTATATGCCTAAGATGCTGGAAAGCGGCTTTGGCCGTATTCTTTTTATAGCGAGCGAAGAAGCATTGATGCCATCAGGACAGATGCCGCAGTATTGCATGACGAAAACGATGCTATTGTCCTTAGCAAAGAGTTTATCGAAGCTAACAGCTGGTACAGATATAACCGTAAATACGATCATGCCAGGACCTACACTTTCCGAGAATGTGCATCAAATTATAGACAGTGTTTACCAGGATGAGACATTAACATTTGCGCAAAAAGAGAAGCTTTTTATGGATACTAATTTGCCTCAATCCGAAATTCAGCGATTTATTAGGCCTGCTGAGATCGGAAGACTGGCTGCTTTTGTAAGTAGTCCATATGCCGCTGCGTTTCGAGGCTCGCCGATTCGTATGGACGGAGGGATGATTCCGACAATATTTTAGTGTAACGCCGATTTATGACGCTGATATATATCGAAAGACTGAAACGATAGGCTGTTATACTTGTCATAACGTTGTAATTGGAGGTATCTATGAATGTAACATTTAACCAAGCAAAAATCGCGTTTATATTGCTTATTTTGTTAATAACCATTACCGGATGCGCTACACAAAAGCCCGTACCTCAAAATGAAGATCAAGCCCTATCTAATCCACCTCAAGCTACAGACCCTATAAGCGAGACTGTAAATGAGCCTCCAGCTGCTGAGGAGACAAGCAACCCGTCAAACCCACCTGTTGAGTATGACCCTGCCTGGCCGGATCAAACGGTCAGTTCCTCTAAAGGGCATCTTGTGAATAGCTGCGTTCCGGATGAGCTGCGGGATAAAGCAACTACATTGACAACCAGTGAGGGGGTGCATCTGTCGGCACTTGTGCTTGGTAGCGGAGATAAAGGGGTCCTGCTTGCACATGAGCAGGGCTATAGTATTTGCTCATTTCTTGACATGGGAACTGAGCTGGCAGACAGTGGATATCTAGTCGTAATTCCTGAATATCGCAATCATGGTGCCTCGCAAAATTTCGAAGAGGATAATCAGAATATAGATCGTGATGCAGATGCGGCCTTAAGCGAGCTTAAACGTTTGGGGGCCAAAAGTGTATTTTTGGCCGGAGCATCATGTGGAGGAAGTACAGCCATCATTGCAGGCGTTCGTCAGGAGCTGCCAATTGAAGGACTAATCATTCTGTCATCTCCTGCACAATGTGGACCGCTTGATGCAATACCAGGCGTCAAACAGATTGAAGCACCATCCTTATTTGTTTTTTCTCCTGGAGATTATGGGGGCTCAATTGAAAAAGAAGTACGCAAATTATATCAAGAATCCGGAGCAACGGATAAAGAGCTAATTGTGGACGAGAGCGGTTATCACGGAACTGATATGTACCGTAGGGGCGAGCAGGGGGACGCATTAAAGTCCAAACTAATAGACTTTATTAAAACATCATTTAATTAAAGGAAATCCTTTTTAGCCGCTAATAGCGGCTTTTTTTGTTTGACAGAGCAATCAATTAAATTGAATTTTCCTTTCTATACACTCCAGGTGTTACTCCAACTTCTAATCTAAACATCCTAATAAAATAGCTGGTAGAATGATTCAATTCAACTATTATGTATGATTGATAGGATCGGTCTGAAATTCGTCAAACTTTGTACTAAGTATGGATTGGCAAGGCCAAAAATTATGGATGAATTACATGTCAGAAACAATAATACTGTCAAGTACGACTTAATTGAATTTTTAAATGTGTATGGATATGGAGTGCTACGTGTGCAGTAACGTAAAACTCCGAACTTTTACGTTTCATAACATTCAATTGCAGACTTTTGCGAGTAATCGTACAATTGGAATATATTGGAAGAATCATAGAAGATCGGAATGTAGATTATGGACTAGAAGTACACCCCAATAATCAAGTTCAGGCAAACCCGGTACGGTAGTAACCCCCATCAATCCCAAGAATGACAAAACGCTTAAGCAATATTTTATATCAAATACAATGGTGCGAAGAAAATGATATCGAGCATGTTGCCCGATTAAGGGAAATTAATAAAAGAATAATCGTCGAGTTAATTTTCTCCGTAATGATATTATGGAAGTCGTCAGGAGGTGAGAGGTATTGGAAAAATACTCAACAATACAAACAGTACTGGATTATATTGAGGACAACATGGAGGCATGTTTAGACAGTGATACCCTTGCGGAAATCGGCTTTTTGTCGAAATCCCATTTTTTTAAGCTATTCACCCTTCACACAGGCTATACACCAATGAATTGCGTTCTTAGACGGAAGCTTCAATATGCAGCGAAACGGATAATCGCATGCAAAGAGAAGATCGCCGATATCGCTTTCCAGTTTGGGTTTGAATCGCATGATGTTTTTAGTCGCGCGTTCAAACGTGTCTATGGCATTACACCTGAAAGCTACAGAAAGAGAGGATACACACTGCACGAAATGAAAAAAGTGGTAGTGGATAATAAAAATGAGGGAGGGAAGGAGAAGGTGGATGTGCAAATCGTAGAAAGACCTTCTATGTGCTTTCTCGGAGTTGAGAGACAGATCGGTCATAGAGATGGAGAAGCGACCATCGCACACGTTTGGGAGCAATATTTTCAAAATTATCAGCATTTATTTGGTAATGTTATTAACCGAGTGAAGCCGGAGGAGGATGCGGAATACGCATTGGCTGTATTTGATCATGATGGAAAGCTAAGTTATTTCGTTGGCTTCGAAGTGGAGGACCTTGAGAATACTCCTGCAGGGGCGGTAGGAAGAAAAGTGCCTGCTCTTACTTATGCCAAGGCTACCCATGTAGGTCTGCCTGCTGAAACTTTAGGCCAAACCTTGGATTATGTTTATGGAGAGTGGTTCGCCAATAACGTTTATCGAACCGCGCATTTGTGCGATTCGCCCTATTCCGTAATCGAGTATTACGATAGACGTTGTTCATTGACACCGCCGGAGATGGATATTTATGTACCTATCAAATCACCATCCGAGAACAAAATCGAAATCGTACCTTCCTTTGAGGCCGTGTACTATCGAGCAGTAGGTAACAATCTAGCCAAACTGAAATACGAAGCGTTTGATGTAATGATCAATTGGGTGGAGAAGAATGGTTTCGCAAACGATACATCCTTCAAACTAGGAGTGAAGTATGGTGAAACAGACGATCACGAATCATTTTGCGAGATATTTTACAAACTCACTAAAGCAAAAGCTATGTTCATAAATTCGGATAAAGTAAAATTAAAAACATATGTTGGCGGAACATATGCGGTAGCTCCCGGAGTACACCATTTTCTTGAGAAAGATTGGGCTTCGTTTGTGCGCTGGTTGGAGCAGCATTCCGAATACAAGCCGGTTGGAGGATGTTATGAAGAGTTTTTGATCAAGAGCGGTAAAGTGGACTATTATACCAACATTCAATTGTATGAAAGGGTAGAGAAAAGGTGATGGTAAGCGCTTACGAAGAAGTGTGCATTTGGGAGAAGACCGAGGCCGTACAGTCAATGCAAAAATGTGGACTCGGAAATGGCATGATTGCTATGGATTTGGGTTGTGGCTTAGCACATTACACTATTCCTGCTGCAATTATTGTTGGTAGAGAGGGGAAAGTAATCGCGGTAGATCATGACAAGAAAATAACCAAAACCACTTATAATCGTCTCATGGATGCTGGTATAACGAATGTTGAACTAGTTTGTGCAAATCATCTTGAATTGAATCACATTCCAGATAGTAGCATCGATTTTCTTATTATCTACGATATGATACATACGAATCCAAGAATAGAAGTTTATCCGGTAATTAAACGTTTATTGAAAAAGGGTGGGATATTATCTTTCTTAGCCTTTGGTGAGATTCGCATTCGGAAAAACCCAGAAGGTCAATTAATAAAGTCTGATAAAGGTAAAAATATCACAGATACGTATGATGCTGCCTTAATGAGAATACATGATGAAATTAATTTCAATGGTTTTGAGCTTGTTAACATTATAGAGAATGGCGGCGATCACTTTGATCATTTCCACAGTCCATACCATTGGAAAAAATATGGTGAGGTTAGATTGAAAACACTCGAACGCGGTAATATATACAATTATAAAAATTATAAGTGAAAACTCAAAAAACGGTCGCGGTTGATTACTGATTTGAAGTGACCCCTAAAAGTTAGACACGGTTATTTCGTTAGGCTGTAATTAATCAAATCAAGTAATCATTATTGAGCTAAGTCTGACTATGGCGGCCACGGTATGTCACTCCTTTTTGGAAGCACGCGGGGTAGAGTAATCCTCTTCTGGTTGTTATATGAAAATATTAACCTGAATGAATTTGTTAGGGAACTAACTCACACCCGCTTGCTTGCGGATTGCTTTAAGGAAATGTTTTATTTGTTTTCGGGATGTAATGGTGATCAACCAATTATAAGTTAAGTGTTGGATGGCGAAGACGGAGAAGAGGATTCCAATTTGGTATTAAATTGACCAAAATGGTCAATTTCCATATAATATAAGAATGGAGGTGCTTATGTACGATTATTTTCATCGAATTAGCGAGGAAAAGCAACGGCACATTATCGATTCTGCCATGCAGGTATTTGCCCGGCACGGCTACCATAAGGCTTCGACCAATGAGATTGTGAAGCTCGCAGGCATTTCCAAAGGCTTGCTTTTTCATTATTTCGGGTCTAAGCCGGGATTGTTTTGTTATCTGTACCGTTATTCACTCGACTACACAATGACGAATGCGCCGGGCTACGATTACAGCAACAAGGATTTGTTCGATACGATTGATCGGATCAACAACGCCAAGCTGAATATGATGATCGATTATCCCGCCATGGCCCAATTTATGGTTAAAGCTTACTTTGAGACTCACTCAGATGTCGCTGACTTCATACAAAAGGCCAACCAGTCTTATTCCTCTACAAACCTCACCGTCATTAAAGACGGGATCAATACCGATCACCTCAAGGAAGGGTTGGATATCGACGCGGTATGGGATGCCTTGATGTGGATATCGGATGGGTTTATGAAAATGCAGGTTGAGCGCGGTATTACCGATGCGAAGCAACTGTTTGAGGAATTCGAAATCTATAAGAGCATTCTCAAATACGGAATCTACAAGGAGGAGTGACATGGAGGAGAGAACATTTCGAACGGATGGCTGCGAGCTCCGTTACTGGGTGAGACCTGCCGATTCTCGCAAATGGATCATATTCTTACACGGTGCTGGCTGCGACCACCTCATGTTCGAACGGCAGTTTCCGGCAATGCCGGAGGATTACAATATTGTCGCCTGGGACGCCCGGGGCCATGGGCAGTCGCGGCTCGACCCCGGCAAGCGATTTAATTACCAGGACATGTTGAAAGACTTCCAACGGCTGACAGAGCACTATAACATGGAGGACATCGTGTTGATCGGGCAGTCGATGGGCGGCAATCTGTCTCAGGACCTGCTGGCCCAATATCCTGAACGGATAAGGAAGGTAGTCCTTATTGGCTGCACCGACAATGCTCAGTCGCTATCCTTTTCGGAGCGCGTTCAATTGAGCTTGGCCATACCGACCTTAAGGCTGATCCCGTGGACGTCGCTGGCGAAATTGAGCGGCGATGCTAGTGGTGAAACAGAATATGCCAAAGCCTACACTCGAAAAGCCATTATGTCACTGGGCAAGCAACGTTTCGTGGACGTCATGAAGACGCTCCGCATCGCACTGCGGCACGATCCACAGTATACGTTCCCGATTCCCGTGTTGCTCATACTCGGAGAGAAAGATAAGACGGGCAACATTGTAAAGGCAATGTCGGGCTGGCCACGAAAAGACCGCAACGCCGTCTTGAAGCTGATTCCGAATGCAGGACACAACGCTAACATGGATAATCCGGACCTCGTCAATCGGCATATTATCAACTATCTCGCTCAACCTTGACCTCATCAGAAGAAAACAAAGACTAACGATGCTTGCCTTCGGCGAACGAGGCCACGGAGGCAGATAGCGCAATCTGAAAACCAAGATTCTCCAGCCTTCGTACGGCTTGTCTTACGATCGTTTCTTGCTGCCGCTGCTCAAAGTAGTAGCTGCCTAAATCTTTGTAATCCTACTTAGGTGGGAAAGAATGAATAATAATTATGAAACTCCTGGATGAACAAGAGAAAGACTAAGACATGAGGAGTTGAAAAATAATCCATTTGGACATATCAATGATGGAACTAATATGGATCAATCTGGTAGTCTAGTCGATTTAGTATATATCAAGAAGGGAGAAAACAAATGTTTGACTTTTTAACTTTGTTTACGTATGTAATCGTTGTCCTTGGTCTATTTTTAATTCCAGGACCAGCCGTTCTCCTTACTATCACCCAAACAGTTCAAAATGGGCGAAAAGGAGGGATCATGGCAGGACTTGGCATAGCAACTGGGGATTTTTTTCATACGTTATTTGCTACTTTGGGGCTCTCAACAATACTTATGACCTCTGCTTTTGCATTCAATTTTGTTAAATATGCAGGTGCGGCTTACTTATTGTATCTAGGGATTCGCTCAATGTTAAGTAAGTCTTCAGAGCCACAACTTCCTGAGATTGAATCGGCAGGGGCTATAAAGTCGTATGTCTCGGCGACTGTCGCCGAGATACTTAATCCAAAAACTGCACTATTCTTTCTGGCTTTCTTGCCTCAATTTATTAACCATGAACGAGGTGAAGTATTGGGGCAATTTTTGATACTTGGCCTCATCTTTGTAACCTTAAGTGCATTGTATACGACAGTGATCGTATTGAGTGTTTCGGCCATTGGAAAAATGGCCAAACGGATGAAATGGGTAGTCCATTTGAGTCGTTGGAGCGGCAAGCTGGTCGGAACGATCTATATCGGGCTAGGTTTAAAGGTTGCATTCCAAAGACAATGATTCTATGAAGTTAAGGTTTTAAAGATAATGGACGTATGAGGGGGAGTTCAATCAAACAACGGCATGTCGGCGGCCAAATGGGGCGGGTCACGTTCGAAGTAATGGCCTCTGCTAGCCGTTTTTCAGTGCATAACGCCTCTAGCGGCGAGGTTACCTTCCTCAATCTCATGGAGGCGAGCCGTGGGGACGTGGAAGTGATAGATATCGAGTAGCGCCTTTGATCTTTTAATTAGGAGACTATGCTTATAAACATACAGAGGAAAAGTGCGTTCTTCCTATAGGTATTCGAAATCTTAGCTGTCGGGGACAAGAATTTGTACCGATTGCCGTAAAGGACACGAACATGAGCCGATTACCGAATGGGTAGTTTCAATTTTATCAATCAGGACTGACAGGATTTGAATTCGTGTTCGGAATTTTCATTACCAACGAAAGTGTATCAATAATATGGCTTTGAAGTTGTCAAGAAAAGTGCAGTTCGAAAACACACTCATAAATTCCACATACTACTTCACAAAACTCGTATTTTGTACATATGTATATAAATCGAATTAAAGCCACGCCCTATATGATTTTTTGTTTTGTCGGATGACAAGAACTTTAGGTCATAAATGACAAGAACTTTATCCCATTCCCTCGATGTCTTTTCCTGAAGGAAACAAAAAATCGGTACATTAGGTACCGATCATTAGTCGTTCTTTAATTTCAAATTGTCAGTCGAGATACGTAAGCTTCAACGTAATCACGCTGCAGTTTATTTTCTTTTGATGGATTATCAAAAATTCGCATAGCTGCCATCATTGGTGTGATAGATTTCATGTTTCGATATGACTTACGCACATGTTTTGTTCTTAGTTTACATTTTACATTTTCTAAATTCTCAATAATTATAATATTGGGCAAGGCAAACAACTCAACTGTTAGATTTACACTTCCATCTAACTGTATTTTGTATAAAGATTTTGGTAAACTATTTTCAACCATCTTGAGAACTTCAGTCCAAGAAGGTGTCGTTATCGCTTCAGAATGTTTTTTCGCGATATTGAGCCATTGGTAGAAATAGTTTAAGCAAAATTCTGTAGTAAACCGATTTATAGTCCAATGGACTAAGTTCTTATTAAAATAGTTACTAATTGAGATTTTGTTTAATATGTCAATAATATGGTCTTGTATCAAACCAGTTACAAATTTTAATCCTGAATACTGTCTTAACTTTATACTATCCTCTTTCCTACCCTCAATATAAAAACGATCATTCTTTAGAAGAGTATGCTTCCAGAAAACATATGCATAAGCAAATGGGCAAATAGGTGGAAAATTTTCACCCTCCTCTTTTTTCAATTCCTGAAGAATTCGAACACATTCACGATGCTTGTACAAAATTTTAGATTTAATGTAGCGGTCAATGTTTCTAAAGCAATGTTCATTTTCCTTGTAAATATTATACTGGTATTCATTGCTTTTTGCGTACAATTGATAATCAATCGTTTCTTCCCGTCTAAATTTTGAGTATATTATTGGAGCTAGATTTAGTAGATGAACACTAGCAGCAGCTGTATTAAATATCAAATATGTGTTTTGTTCATCATTAATAACGTCCTGTTCGAGCCAGTTGATTACAGAATTATCAACTAATTCAATTGAATTTTTCCAATCTGTCCACCCTCTCCCTTCAAAGTTGGCTAATCGATATCCGCATGTACATGTGAAAGGCTCTCCGAGTCTTTTATCACTTAATAAAAATGGAATATCGTTTTGACATGAAGGACAGGAGTCTAGCAATTTTGTCTGGTGAGATGGACAATAATGAATTAATGCGAATTGATGTAGCCAACTATGATACCCAAATTGAATACACTGTTCACACCATTGCAATTTAATTGGAAACCATATCACATCTCTTTCAATAAAATTATTTATCGGTAATAATAACTTTGAAATTATTTTTTTGTTGTGACCGATTAGATCATAATTTAATATATCTTCTAATTGTTGCGGATTAAAACTACTTAATTTAATTAGCTCCCTCCTCTTATCCCCAACTAGACTTTTGATTCCTTTTACTTCAGCGTCTCCCAATTTTTTTAGTATGTCCGTCCGTCCTACATGGTTCGCATAACATACTTTTTCAAAAACGGACCAAGGTGTTTCAAAATCATTTATCCAATCTCTTCTCCACACGATCATTTAGTTCGCCTTCTTCGCTAATGCCATATAGATTTCTGATTCAATGTAACCCGATCTTTGTATAGCCTCTTTCCATTGGTCCATGGATAACCATTCTGAACATTTCCCATTGGCACCATTTAGTTTTATAGCATTTTCTACTGTAAATGCAACGTATTCCATAGGCAGTTCAACTTCTTTTCTTGAAAGACCGAACTCCTCTCTAATGGCTAAGAATAAATCAAACAAGCTAGTAGCATAGTCGGCAAGTCTTTTTCCTGAATCGAATGCATTTGGGAAGTAAAAGCGTGTGTAATTCCATCCACTATTTAGAGGATATTCTGATTCATCATAACTTTGAAGGACGAACTCCATCTCTTCTTTTGTAGTGATACCTCTAAAGCGGTATTCAGTTGGCATGAACCTTCCAACAATCTGTGATTTCTCATTAGCAAGGAAGAATGAGCGACGATTGACAAGTTGCTCTTGACCTATTGTTATCGTAGTCATTCTTATATTTCTTCTTATTAACTGATTGTAAATGTCGATTAAACAATCGTATTGCCACTCCGTTAATTTCTGGCCTTCATCCATTATTAGAACCAATCTTCGAAGATTTGAGCGCTCGGCTTTCTCATGCATTAAGTTCACGATTTGATTTCGAAGTACGATTTCATCTCTTTTCCCTTCAAATACAAAACGGAAGTCAGCCAGCATATCTCGAAAAAATTTCTCTGCAGAAGGAATTTTATAGCTTTTACTATCAGCAACAAAAACTGGTAAAGGACTTTCTAACAGTTCGGGTAAATAGGTAACAGCGAACATGGTTGCTCTTGTTTTACCTAACCTAGGGCGCCCATGTACAATCATGCCTGGAGCACCGTCTTTAATAATCTGAACAATTTTATCCATTAATCTGTTTATCTCCAAGGTCGGCAATATATATTGTCCTTGCTCAATCGGATGTGTACCTGGAGGTATAATTGGTCTAACCATTCCAAGTTACTCCTTTCTATAATGTTATTGTTTTAAATCGTCTGTTGACAGTAGGCGTTTTTGATGTAGACTGTGTCTTTTCTTGTCGCTCCCTTGCCTGCTCAAGTGCATTAATATCTTCATGTGCTTTCGCCAATGCAACGTTTTTGTTAATTTCTTCATCTCTTTTTCGGAGGACTTTCTGGACTTTTGCAATTTGGTTTGCAGTAGCCTTTTTCTTTTTCTTTTGCGACAACAAATATTCGTGATACACAAAGATGGGATCTTCCCATTGAGTAAAGTGAATTAATTTCTTGTTTTTCAACAGATTAATTGCCTTTCTCATCTGCAAGTTATGAGGTGTTAATGACCACTTCCCTGTGGCTACGACTTCGCCAAACTCACTTCCATCTGGCAAAAACACTCGGATTGTGCGTAGATCATCAACATTTATATGTATCGTTACCTTTGTGTTTATCAAATGGGCAGATTGAGCCAATAAATCGTTCCGGTATTCGACCCCCATATATTCGATGTATGGACGCTTACCAGATTGGTGACTTCCGCGAATAGTTCGATTTTTTTCAATTTGCGTAAATAGAAATTCTGAGCGTTTCGATTCATTTAACAATCTAGGTATCATCCCTTTATTTATTCGTTGCTCCAATATTTCAAGAGGTGAATTGTAGAATATTGCACCATGTGGAGTGCCGTTATAATTGGAAACAGCAACGTCTAAAATTTCCTCTAAATGTTCGTATGTAATCCTATATTGAATGGCCATCTCTTCAGGATTTTCACGCCTTGGGTCATTAGGGTGGCTACCTGTTGTATTCGGCATACGTTGAACACTGCTTGAAGTAAGTGTTTGATGGAAACGTTCAATATGCGGACGTCTCATCGGTTTACCTACTGCCCCCAAACATGTAGTACATCCAATTAAGTTACGAAAACGTTCTCTCACCAAATCAGCTAGATGTGCTTGAGCATTATCGAAATAAACAACATCCCAAACAGCCCATTCTATTTCAGGGAATCGTTCAGATGGGTAGCCACCGGGCGGTTGATATGTAAGTCCTGGAATAGTAAGATTCATTTTTTTAACAGGCATTACTGCCTTTTTAGCAGCAATCATGACATCGCTAGCATTATATTCTTTGTTTAAACATATATGTGGTCTACCGATAACTGAATGTGTTGCTCTATCTATAAAACTTAAAAACCAAAGTCTATCTAGTGTAAGAACTGCATCATCGCCTTCTAAGGTCTTCACCGTAATTACAAATATTCCATCTATTCGATGACCGTCAAATTCAACATCTTGATATGGTGTTAAGGTCGAAGGATAGTTTTGCTTTCCTATCCCTGCATTTTTTGCTTTTTGTTCAGCGTCTCGACCATAACGACGTGATGCTGTACCAAAGTGCTTATTCCTAAGTTGAGTTAGGAATCGACATAACGCCCTATATCCTAAATGGTTTGTATTAAACGGATATTCACTTCGGGATATACCCACTTCTTTACACATTTCAACAAATTTCTTATGGATATATTTTGGCCTCATGACCGGTTCGGACAGTTTTTTTCGACCAAGAAATAAATTTTCAATTTCATCACGAATTTTTGGGTACTTTTCAAGAAGTAGACTAAACTCCCCTGTTTTTCTGGAATCATTAATTTTTTTTGATAACGGATTTAATTCGTATTTCTTTATCTTCTTATTTGGGATCAATCCTCTGTATCCCCAAGGTATGCCATTTGGATCGAAAGAGATACATCTTGTGTATAATCGATTAATTTCCCTTCGATTAATACCGATTAAAGAGTGGATCTCTTCATGGCTTTTCTCGTTTGCTACATAAAGGTCTATTGCTTCTTTACGTTTAAGAAACAGTGCCCTCTCCTCTTCTTCCATTCCTGCAATATCTACTTGAAGCCACAGCTCCTGGTCTTTTTGTCCAAGTGATAGTTCCCCGCTGTCAACTACCTTAACACGGCTCACGTAACCATACCTCCGTTTTTCTACAAATTATTGATTCGTCAAGATTGAGCTGAATTACTCCCTGATAGCACAACCATAAGCACGCATTATGTACTAGTGGGTATGGTATTGAGGATAAATCCGTTAAATCTTGCATGCTTTTACGTTCATTTCGTAAATATTTTCTTAATTGCGCTGTGGCACTTGGCACAGGATTGTTCTTAACAAATGAGATTATCTTCAATCTGTTCTCTAATTCATAAGGATTTTGTCTTAAATGCTTGTCCGTTACTATTTCATAATGGATCCCGTGTTTTTCACAATAGGCTCGTTGTGCTTCAATTTGACGAAGTGTTCGTTCGTACTGTGGATTCTCTGAAGTAAGTTCCGATTCGTACTTGATCTCACAACATTTAATCGATCCATCTCTAAGCTGTATCCACATATCGAATACACTAGTGTGAAGCTCACCATTCAAAACATAAGAGATCTCAGGATATTGTTCGCAATATTTTTCAACCTCTGGTTCAGTCTCTACATAAACCCAATGATCAAATTCAAGATCACTATAAAATGTGACTTGCCTCATTCCCACTTTTGGTCCTTCTGAGATCCAGTAGTTACTTCCGTATTTAGAGCCTCTCGGCATAATTTTGGGCTGCTGCATAACAAACACCTCTTTCTCTACTTGCTTCTTGTTGATTGCTTATAATTATCAACATTTATATCCATATTTATGCAAACAAGTGGTATCTCAGCAAAACTATTTGAACATAATAGATTAATAGAAAAGAAAAATAGGAGGAGTAATTAATGCATGAAGATGAATTTTATCGTTGGTTAGGAAGGTATATTAAAGAGTTACGTAAGAAGAAAAATCGTACTCAGCAAGATATATGTTATGTATTTCGGCTGTCACGTTCTTCCCTTTCCAATATTGAAACTGGTAGACATCGCTTGAGTATTTTTGCATTATATGAGCTACTATGTGTTTTGGATGAACCTTTTGAAAAAGTAATCGATTCAATGGTTGTTCATCATCGTCATTCGAAACTTTAAATTATTTATAGCGGTTTGATACGTTGCTACTAGGTAAGGGCCGATTTGTTTATATCAGTTATGAACGTGGCAATTTCAGGTGTGTAAAAATCATGTATATGACATGTTTAGAATCGTATTCATCGTATAATACAAGGATAGTTCAACTCCCATTTGTTCAGCGATTGTGAACCATTGCATTCTAATCAACTGGGAGATTATGTATTAAATACCATTGAGTAATAATCCTATTGACGTTACTTTTGCCAGGAACTTAAAATATCCACTTACTTTATTACATTCACCTCAGTAAAATTATTACCATGTCTAACGGGTATAATACATATAAGTATCATATCACTAATAAAAATACTAATATGTATTATACCTGATGCAATGCTATAATTACTCTTAAACTTTAGAAAACACGATCGACGTTCTGTGATGATTAGGAATACGGATCGCGTTTTTGTAAATACGATGGTTTTTACCTTTCAGTTCTTTTAACTCGAGTAGTTTAAATATGCGTTAAGAAGGAAATAAATTACATTGACGTTGATCATGAACTTAGAGGTGAAAAATTGTGAAAATTCAGGAGCAGAAAGATTTTGATTCACTCCAGACCAAAATAGAATCCCTTCCCCCGACAGTCAAGGATTATGTTCACTACAAATTAAGTGAAAACTTGTCTCCCTCTTCCCTACTTGAGTATTCGCGGGATTATGAATTTTTTTTCTCTTGGATGATTATGGAGATAATGCCCGATATTAAACGGATTCTTGAGATCACAATTAATCATTTAGAGCAGTTAAACCTTAAAAATATAGTTGATTATGAATCATACCTCAGAGTGGTCGAAGGAAATAAGGAGCGTACCATCGCTAGGAAGTTACAATCACTCCGATCTTTATTTAACTATCTCCACGATGTTGCAGTTAATACTGAAGGAGAACCTTTACTGAGGAAGAATGTGTTTCGTAAAATCACTTCGAAAAGATTAACAGATCCACTTTCAACTGCCCGTGCTATTCAAAAGAAGGTATTAGTATCGGATGAATCAGAAGATTTTATAAACTATATTCGGACAGGCTACAGAGTCGAAAATTCTACTAATTTACAAGCGCTATGGTTTTATGATCTGAATAATTTACGAGATATCTGTATTATTAGTTTAATGCTAAAAACAGGTTTACTTGTAAGTGATATTGTTAACATGAATCTCTCAGATGTTTCACTTCAACATAAACAAATCACTATCATTCGCCAGGGAGCTGGGCTAAGGAGCACCCACATCGTATTATTCAGTAACTCCATATCTGAAGACTTAGTCAATTATCTGAATGTTCGAGAAAAAAAATATCGTCCGGAGATTAACGAAAAAGCGTTTTTCTTAGCTATTCCAAATGGACGAACGATCGGCAATAGAATAACAAAAAGAGCTATACAAGTGTTAGTGAATAAATATTCCGCTAAATACGGTAAACCAGAAGTAACAACTCGACAATTAAGGTATTCTTTTGGTTTGGAATATCAGAATAAGAGCGACTTCGTACAAACAAAACAGCAACTTGCATTAAGAAATATTGAAAATACGGAAAAGTATGAACTTCTTTCTAAAATGTTAGGTCTAGAAACATAAAAGCTAAGATAGACGCTATCTTAGCTTTTATGTTATTAATGCGTTTAGGTATTTCTTTAGTAAATTATATTACATAGAACTCCCGATAGAATTCCATACCGCAGATATAATGATGCTGCACGCATCGAACACTCCTCCACGCCGATAATTGGCCTTACATGAGATCCACAACAAAAGGCGTCTTTTTTGATCCCATAGTTCTTGGCTGCAGCTGTAACACCAATCTCGTGATTTGCTATTTGACCAAGGAAAGTGAGTTTTCCGTAGCAATGAACTGTTTTTGAGATGAAAAAGCTCCCCTCACAGTAGCTGATTTTATTATTTCACCTGTCTACAGTAAGGGGAGCGTGCCAATATATATAAATCTTTTATTAATAGAAAAAGGCCAAGCCGTTAATTTATTAATTTGGCCACCTTTCTCATATTATTAGATCACTTCACTCTTATCGGATGTACTTTTTTGTGGCTTAACTTTTTTAGGTCTTCCTCTTTTCTTTGCAGGAGGTTTAATATTGTTTTGATCTAAAGCCTCAAGACTAGCCTGGAGAGCAGACATTAAATCTAATACATTATTCTTAGGTTTATTGACTGTATATTGAATCTCGTGCCCTTGTATTTTTTTATTAATAACCTCTATCAATTGATCTCTGTAATCGTCTTGATATTTTTTTGGCTCAAAAGTAACTGATAGCTGCTGGACAATAGTTTGAGCCATCATTAACTCTTTTGGATCAACGATAGGATCGGCCTGGATATTAGGAACGTTTTCAATAGGTCTAATTTCATCCGAGTAATATAGTGTCTCTAAAACCAGACAGTTATTGATAACTCTTATTGCTCCTAAACTACTTTTCGCTCTAATGGAGACATTGCAAATACCTATCTTACTCGTCGTCTTAAGTGCTTTCATCAAAAGAGTGTATCCTCTGTCAGCCTTGTTATCAGGTGATAGGTAATATGTTTTTTGAAAATAAATCGGATCTATCTCATCCATATCCACAAAATCTAGAATTTTAATTTCTTTACTCGATTCAGGCAGAAGAGCATCTAATTCATCTTTTTCAAAAAAGATATAGTGCTCCTTTTGATATTCATAACCTTTCACTAATTCTTCAGTAGTTGTTTCTTTATTGCAATTTTTACAGAATTTAAGTGATGATATAGGTGAACCACATGTTCGGTGTATTTGTTTCATTGTAATATCTTTGTCTTCTGTTGCAGAGTGCATTTTAACCGGTAGATGAACTAATCCGAAACTTAATGCCCCTTTCCACAATGTATGCATATTATATCTACCTTTCTATTTTTTACAAACATCCTTTCCAATTTTATGCAACATTAATCAATCGACTTGATATAAATTTTTTCACTCCTGTAGTTCAAGTGTTTTCTTTTGTTTAATGGATTCTTTTAATATATTTATTTGCTTAAAGTACTCTGAGTCCTCAGAAGTAATCCGCTTATTGAGTTGCCATACTTCATGAATTTTGCCGGTATTAGGAGATGTCACAGCAATTACTCTATTTTCTTTAATATTAATTATCACAATAGTGTAAGTTGTCTCGTCTGTCATTAATGAGTAATTAAACCAGTTTTCTTTAATTGCTATAGGACATGAATAATACATGTCTTGATAACAAATTCCCTTATTGGTAATTACAGCTTTCTTCAGTATAAAGTTATCTGTTTTATCCACAATCATTCTCCCTATGAAAAATTATAGCCTAACATTCTTATTATTCTAGCCGCATATACAACAATTTAATACTTATAAGTATCATAAAGATTAAATGATATTTATCTACGTATGTTTTGGCTTCTAGACGTTGTATACACTTCAGATAGAGGTGTTAAAATGTCAAATAACATACTTAAACTAGTTGGTTCGAAGATTAGAGACTTGAGGAAAGAAAAAGGGTTATCGCAAGAACAACTTGGCGAAATTGCTGGGTTTCACTTTTCATACATAGGTGGGATCGAGAGAGCTGAAAAAAATATCTCCTTATTGAACCTAGCGAAGATAGCAGATGCATTAGATACTGAAATTTATGAGCTTTTTTCCTATACTCGATTGATTAAAGTATCTGATCATACAGGAAGTAAAGAAGATGAAATAAATAAGATCTTGGAATTGCTCTCCTCAAGAAATATGAATGATATTCGAAAAGCGAGGCTTATCATAAAAGAAGTTTTTAAACAGGATTAATGTAATAAGATGGGTATAAGCTTATACTTAGAACTTAAAGGGGCGGAATATTCCGCCCCTATTGTCATTCTATTATTTCTTATAGATATATATTGTAAAATTCAAAGAAACTAAGCTATCTGGTTAGACTATCAAGTTCATGATTGAAAATTATTAATTGGTGCTCTGAAATCGTTTATTTATTAGGATTTAACATTAAGACTTAGGATGGACTACCGTCTAAATCTAAAATAATTCTTTGGCCACAAAAATCAGGTAAATATTGTCGGATCATTTCTGATGCCTAACCATAACCTCTTGTTTCAAGCTCTCTAAGGTAATAAGGCCACGGTGGAATATTACTTCGATAGATATTTGTAGAGGAAGTGGACATGCCTCCGCCTATTTTCGGCTAACCATACAAGTTCTTGTCCTGAGCAATAGTGCATCCTCTGTATTAATTAATGTTCCGTCAATATCAAAAATTATCATTTTGTACACGATAGCACCTACTCTCTTATTAGAACGCCTCTTACCAATCTGCATAAAGGAAGTTTTGGCAATGTTTGATATTATTTTCTCATTCGGTAAATTTGTTTGTTCTCAATGATTCTAAGTGGCTGCGTCCATTCTTCGGTATCAGGTGTCGAATCTAAAGCATCCTCAACAGCCTGAAGCTTTGCATCTAGCGTATCAATATAATGCAGAGCAACTGCCTCAGGTATTTGCGGCTGCACCGGGCTGCCCCATTCTCCAAGATTGTGATGAGAAAGAATCAAGTGTTGAAGTAAAACGATTTTCTCATCCGAGGTATCCAACCCCAGAGCAATAGCTGCTTCAATAATCCAGTTTGCTGCTAGCGAAATATGCCCGAGCAGCTTTCCTTTAAAGCTATAGTCCTTTACAATGCCGAGTTCTGCGTCCATTTCCTCAGGTTTAGCTATGTCGTGCAGTATAATGCCCGCTTTGATTAGATCAGGATTAAGGAAAGGACGCTGTTTTACCACAAATTCTCCTAGCTCAAGCATTCGACAAATATGATAAGCTAGTCCGGCATAGTAAGCATGGTGCATTACCTTAGCAGCTGGATAATGCATAAGCCTTTCTTCTACCTTGCTGACACAGTACTCCACTACACGTCTAACTTCGCTGTCTTGAATGCTGACTGCAGTTTGCTTGATCATGTGTACTAGATCAATCGGTTGAATCGGAGCTGATCTGATAAAGTCTGTCAGGGTGTAACCATCCTCTTCAGTAGCCTTACGAATTCGATTAATCTTAATTTGAGGTTTGTCACGATACATTTGAACAAATCCCTGAACTTTCACTAGCATCATCGGGAAGTATGTCTCTTTATCGACAGGAGAAACATCCCAGAGCTTAGCTGGAATCTCTCCACTAGTATCAGCCAAGACAAAATCAAAATAATCTCTCGGAGGTGTTGAGTTGGTTTGCTTTATATCTGCTTTTTTCAACAAATAAAAGCCGATAAGTTCTTCACCTTCGGTAAATGTTTTAATCATATTCAATGTATTGTCGCTCCTTACAATGTGGTTTATGAGTTATTTTACAAAATAAAGATTATTACCTTCTCTAAGAAAGATGGTATCCGAGTATCCCCCATTGACAAGTATATATGTTGTTGACTTATCCAATAAAATATATAAATCCGAACTCTTGTAACAATACCTACAAACGATCTGTTAGTTTCAAATAAAGCTCGCAAAAAGCATCAGTACCTCAAATTGGCTTATGCAGCATGTAGTGTTTTTCTTGAATCTGTTGAATAATCTTAGGGTGAATGTAGGAGCGTCCGCTGGACCATTCTTCACTGTACTCGATGAGATAGCTAGTCACTAAGCGAAGTATGAATCCTGGTTGGGAAACACGCCTACGACATGAGTGCGTCTTCGGATTTCTTTATTCAATCGTTCAAGCAGATTGGTAGACGAAATCTTGCGGCTATCCATCTCCTCGAAGTTAAAGAATTGAAGCGTATCCTCCAACCCTTCCTCTAACGTTTGAATGGCAGCTGGGTGCTGTTTTTCTTCTCCATGAAGTGCTTCGCATAAGAAAGGGCAGCTTGGTAATCGGGTCGTAGCCAGATCTGTTTCAAACTAGCAGCGAACCGCTCTTTGTCACGACTTGGAACATGTGCGAGTACATTCCGCATCATATGCACCTTGCAACGTTGCCAAGAGCAGTCGAGGAACGATTCACGGATAGCCTTGGCAAGTCCTTTGTGAGCATCACTTACGACAAGCCAAACGTCCTGAACGCCTCTAGCCTTCAGCCCGTCAAATAAGGTTTTGTAGGTCGCTTCGGATTCTTCCAACATCGGCTCAATCGCTAGAATGTCACGCTAACCTTCTAGATCCATACCGATGACAACCTGTACCGCCATGTTCACGACACGGTGCCCATCACGAATTTTCTCATACAAGGCATCGACCCACAACACAGGATAGGTGTCTGCTAGTTGACGATTGCGGAAGGCTTCTACCTGCTCGTTGAGTTCCTTGGTGATGTGAGAGACTTGACTGTGTGAGATGGTTTCAATGTCTAATGAGCTTGCTAACTTCTTGATCTTTCGAGTGGATACGCCTTGAATATAGGCTTCTTGGATCACCTGAAGCAAGGCGGTTTCTGAACGTGATTTCTCCGTAACAAAGAACGGCACATAGCCTCCTTTCCGCAATTTCGGTACAAAGAGATACATCGTACCCATACGTGTGTCAAAACGTCGTAGACGGTAGCCTGAGCGATAGGCTTCCCGACTGTCGGTACGCTCTGATTTTTGAGCTTGTACTTTAGCAGTGACTTCCGCTTCCATCAGTTGCTCTCAGAGCCATTGTAGCATCGACAGCATGGGATCCTGCTCGGACATAAATTGCAATAGCATTTGTTCAAGGTTTCCATTAAAAGAGGGTAGGTCATCGGTTATCTCTCCTTCTGGTTTGCTGGACACTTACCATTTCGGAGGTACCGATGACTTTTCCTTTTTATTTTTGCGAACTTAATTGTACGTTATCAAGTACGAATTATAGTCGAAGGAATATAAAGTCCTAGACAGAAAAACCTGAACTAACGGGATTTATGAGGATTGAATATCGTCAGAATCCGAAAAATAATTTAATAAAAATGAAACAGCGGCGGACCGAGACTTGAAAAATAAAGTCTTAGACTGCCGCTTTCTTTGTGTAACTAACGTTCTTCGTTAGTCCAATTAGTTACTTGTGTTTTATTCATTAATCAAGCATTATCAAATACGTAAATTGACTGTATTGGAACAAGCATTTTGTCTAATACACTATAGTCATCCACTACATCCATTAATTCGAAACAAACTCCATGTATTCCAAAGATGAGATAAACATATTTCTTACCAAAATTGATTTCAACATCCCTGTATCGCCAATTTTCAGCAATATTACTACACATACAAAAACCTATGCCAAAAGCAGCGCCTCGGATACACTGTGTTTTAATTAAAGATCGATCATATACTATTTCTCATCCCCATAATTAGTAAATACGCTCTTGAAGGGAGAAACTGAATTGAGGATTGCTTGAAACGTCCCTATTTGAATAACTAGTATACCTTTCTACTCGAAAAAATTTGTCCTCAGTATCTTTATTTGTTAACGTTTTCTAAATTTCTTTGCCCCAGGTACGAAATCATTTCGGCACCATCTGACAAAGTTGTTGGAGTGGAGTAGGTACGTCTTAACTGTCTTTTCCTCAAGAATACCATCATGCTGCCTCTCCATAACCTCTTTCTCATACTGCTCAAACAATAACTCCAACTGCTTGATAAAATCTGGCGATGCCTTCATAGGTTCTGCCCTCCTCAGTATCTAGGTTCCTCGTTCATCTTCTCAATCTTTTCGGCTATTTCTTTAAGATCTTTTCGTCCTGTGCTATTCAACTCATAACTCAAAGTATTCAACTCATGCTTACTCAACACGAACTCTTTTTCGACTACCTTGTTAAGGAATCGGATCTTAAAATCTAGATCAGCGTAATGAGCGATTGACTTGAAGAAGTTATCCCTTGACCCAATCTTCTTTAGGACACTATTAAAGACCTCCGCACTAGAAAGCAGATGCTCTTGAAACAGCTTAAGGCTCGATGATATTGGCTTAAATCCATTCTTAATCAAAGCCTCGGCTGCTCGGGATGGGTAAGAATAACCTCCTGCGGTATAAATGGCATAGATCAACTCGAGATGGTCATCAAAGGTGATATGTTCAAAGATCGGTGTATCCCACTCCAATAACAGCTCGATACCCGCATTCTGGTCACTGAAATAGGGACTTTTAATTATTTCAATGATCTTACTAAAACAAATCCTGTGCAATTCATCTTCAACAAACTCTCTTGAAGGAGCAAGGTATTCTTTTAGTTTTGATGTGTTGGAGTAAGAACGAGTTCCATCCAGTCTAAACCTTAGTTGAGAAATTTCAATCATGAGTCGTTCTGCTTCAACATTAACCGCGAGGTCTAATCGTCTGAACAACATCGATGCAAAGTATAGCTGCTCTAGCGCTTCCTGCTCTGATGGATGTATCGAATGATCATGTGCTAATATATTCCGAACCCCCATTACTGCACCAGAAAATAACCACATCGCACCTTGTTGAGGGTCATCACCGCCAGCTACCTTAAGAATTGTTGCCCTTTCATTAGTTCCCTTTTTATTATTAATTGTAAAAGCTTTTTGCATTAGCTCTGTCCCATCATATTGCAGCCTACTTTTGTGCTTAACATCATTATCTAACGCTACATACGTATCGAGGACAGCTGAACGATAATGACCATCTTGGAAAAGCTTTTGTGCGACCCCCAAAACTCTCGGATGCAAACCATCCAACTTGTTTGGTTGAGCGGCGACTGGAGTCGATTCCTCGTTCACAGAAACTTGATGTGCTGGTGTTAAAGCTATTGGAACTGCAGGAGCTGCTTGATCCCTCAATAGCGTGTTTCCTTTTTCCGTTACCGTAAGCTGTGTAGGGAATTTTACCTCACCAGAAACTAAACCTTCTTCCACTAACGTCTGCATCATCATCAGGCTCGGTTGCTCTTCATTTACCTCAGGAAAGAATATGGAGTAATCCTTGCGATCAATCGCAACCGAATCACCCCAATATTTCGAAAGTCCCTGAAGGTTCTGCAGCGCTTTAAATTTTCGTTCCGGCACTGTAGGGAACTGATCGATGATTTGTTGAATGGAGAACCCATCTGTGCCACGTGGAGTCCCAATGAATAGTGTTGCTACCGGCTCTTTGTTGATCGTGCGGTATCGTGTGAATGCCGATACCTTCATCAACTGGGGCAGAAGTTTACGCTCACCGGGTAGATCCCCCAAGCATTCTCGGGTGATTTGGAAGTCACCACAACTTTGGCATTTTATCAGATAAACCTCTGACCTATCTCTCATTTGTACCGCTTCATTACCGCAAAGCGGACAAGGAATCTTCGACGTCATACAATCACTCCATACGTTGAATTCACATGCAATGTAATAAATAAATATTTACCATATAGTAACTTAACTCCTGCCCCGAAAGCATTTATTGCTTGATCGGAAGTAGCGCGTTATGAATGGGATGTCCACCAATATCATGATAGTCATTAATTCGAACGATTTCCCACCCAAATTTTTCCGCATTAGCTATATCTTCTTTTAAGATATTATTTTCGTGTATTGCTACACCTGCAAAGTAACGAGGTCTACTTAATGCTACATAAGCTAACTTTAAAGTATCCCTTATTAGTGGTTCAATATCAATTAGTTCAGGAATATATCTTCCTGTAAGGAAATTAATAATCTGTTGTATATCAGATATATCGTCCCGAATTGATTCGAGTAAAAGAGTAGAAAAATGCGTTTCCCCTTTTACCCCATGTATTGTATTTAATTCCACTTCAATATTTGAAGTATTATCTTGAAAAATATTTTGTGAAAGTTCATTGATGTTATTAGATTCTAATATATTAATAATCTTAAATCTTATAGTTTCCATATTACTTATATCTATTTCTGCTTCATAACTCTTGTTTAATATTTTTTTAATCAGGTTATTATGACTAGTAAATATACTATTTTTGATAGCTTCATCATCTATGCTCGTTTTAATGGACATTACCCACTGACTTAAATATGATTTTATTTCAATGTACTCTGATAAGTAATTGTCATTCAAAAAAGCTGTTAAGTTTTTCAAGTGTTTTTTGGGAAGGCTAGGGTCTTGATCGTCGTTTAATCTTAAGTCATCAGTTAATACACGATTGTAAACACTAGTTAGAGCTTGTAGTTCAGATTGTAGAGGTTTATTACTTTTAGTTCGTTGATAAGTATCATAATAACCTTCTAAACTATCATGATGATGACATACAGCAGCTACTTTCCCTTTAACTTGGTTTGAACTTAATTTTCTCTTTAATTCGCTAACTATTAAAGAATAAACTTTTAGGATCTCTTTTTTATTATGATCATTATAAATGAATAGGTGCGGAGAAAATGAATTAATTGAATTATTAGCCTTTAGGACTTTATATTCTTCAATACATGTAGTACGAAGAACTTTGGCAATGTTTTCTCCAAACCTGTTACTGTAGTTTATTTGAAGGGTATTTTCAAGACTAGGCATCCATGCATCTTCTTTACCATACAGACTATATAATGCTTGGTAAGAATCACCATACCACTGACAAATAATTTCGCTGTCATCAGTAAGCATTTTCAATGAATCAAATTGTTCAATACTAGTATCTTGGGCCTCGTCTATAAACATATACTTAAAACGTGATTGAAAAGCATTTTTAATTGCTTCTTTATTTTTTCTAATATACCAATGGGCTAATTGAATAGTATCAGAATGTCGTATAAACCCTTTATTAAACATTTGGTGAAAAGTTACAGGAACAGACTTATGATAATTGCTACCATCTCTCTTTTTGGAGATAATAGTTAGATTATTCTTATCATCGATTTTTATTTCTGTTCTATCAACTGCTGAGACTGGTGTATTAACACTCCAAAAAGTTGGTTTATTACGTTCAAAGAATTTACTGAAATACGCTTTATATTCATCATTTTCCATTAGGTAGTACTTATCCTTATTTGTGTATAGGTTGTATGCTTTTAAAGAAAAGAATGTGTTGAAAAAATCGTGAATTGTACCAATAAAGTGAGGATATGAAACATTACTAATTCCTAATTTGGCTAAAGAATTAATAATCTCTTCAACTGCGACATTAGTGTGTGTAATGATACAAATCCCTTTTTCTACTCTCTCATTAATGATTTTTTCTAAGAGCAATGCAATTTTTGCAGTTAGAACCGTAGTTTTACCGCTACCTGGACATGCCATAATATTAATCGATTTATCTGAATTTATTACAGCAATTTGTTCGTCTGAAAAGTTCCTTCCAGCTCCGAGCAAAGCTGATTCAACATTAATTCTATTTAACTCATTTATTAGCATTACTCGGTATCCCTCCTGTAACATGATAGATACTATTTCGTAAATAAGCTAAAGAGTCATCATATAACAAACTCTTTTTAGCTTTTTCTGAGTTTTTCTCATTCTGCAAGATAATAGCTAAATACTGTGCGGTGGTCGCTTTAGACACATTTTTTTTCAATAATGGTCTATATATTTGATACGCTCTTTCTTCGGGTGGTAAACTTAAAAGTGTTTGTGTATATTTTTCAAACTCTATAATTCTTTCATCAGGTGTTAATTTATTGTGTTGGATTGTGTATATTGCTTCAGCTAGCATCATATCTAGGCCACTTAATGCAATTTCGTATTCTAGTGTCCAATTTGATGCTAAATTTAGTTGTATATTTTCTTGTAGATCACCATACTTATCTTTTATAGACTTTTCTTTTGCAAGTTTTAGAAATTCAACTGTTTCTTCTGTTAGGTTCTCCTTTACAAGTTCTATTATTGAATTAAATGTACTGATTGAGACTTTGACATAGCTTTGAATTTCTTCTTTAAAACTAGACTTCGTTGCAAACGCTTGATATAACAAATGACTTATTTGTTCAGTCTCCACGCCTAATAGTTCAGCAACTTGTTCAAAATTTTCATTTTTAATGATATATATAACTGGTGTATTAGAATCATCATCATCACTTTTTCTCTTTTTATCTTGGTAATAAGTAATTGGTCGAACATCAAGATCAGTAACTACAGAAACTGGCATTGACATTTTCGCATACGGGAATTTGGTTATCCAAGAATCAGATCTAGAATATATATTTACATAACGCTTAAAAGCTGTATTTCCAATATTAACAATTGACACTCCGAATTTGTGTAATGGTCTATCTAACAATTCAGCAATTGTAGGAAGTAGTAAATTTTCTGCATCTCCTTCTACAAAGATAACACCTTTAGCGAAAAAGAGATTTGATTTTGTAGCATCTAAAAATCGTTCAAGAAATTCGTAGTCTTCTTTTTTTAGTTTAGTGTATTCAGGTCCCATAGGGTAAGCAATTCCATCATGTAATAATATATTATGATTTAACATAGTAGAGGCTGCTAAAATAGTACTATGAGTGCTTAATATAAATTGGCCTCCTATTCCTGAATCAGAATTTGCTTTTTGTTGTAAATATTTGATCAGTCTTAATTGAGCTTGAGGGTGAAGATGGGCTTCAATTTCTTCAATTAATGTCAGATTAGGTCCAATTGCTAATTCATTCTCATGTAATAGTAACTCAGCAGCAATAAATAACAAATTTAAACTACCTAAACCAGAGGGCACTTCTTCAAGCAATAAGCTTAGTTTTCTTAAAATATCATTTAATTTAACTGTTGTAATTTTAAACATTGAATTAGGTTCGGTTTGAGTTCCACTCGGTGCATTGAAAAATTCTTTTAAATATTGTAATAGTTGTGACTGAATCGTTTTTGATTGATTATCACTGTATGGCTTATTAAAAAATGCCTCCACTTCGGCATTAGCTTCTTCAAATGTAATTTCTAATTCATGCTTATTCGAAGGATTTTTCTTATAAAAAGCTGGATGACTTCTTAATATTTGAGCTAGTCTAGAGCGCACTCCTGGTTGAAGTTCACTTTCGGCGTTTCTTAAAGGTTTTAAGTACGTAGAACGCAGTATCTCTTTTGCCAATCCCTCAAGTCTCATTGCGGAAATCTCAGATCCTGCTTTGATGCTTTTTTCGATACGTTCAGGTAGACCAGCTTCTGCCTCTCTCTTTTTTGCTGTTAGTCTAACCTGTAACTCATAATTACCATTTTCGTCAAAAGTCAACCATTCTAAGAAGATACCAGCCTCTTGACTTGTTAGACCAGATAAGATACATTCAATTTTTAATTCAGTTGCACTAACTCCATCTTTATTCACATGAAAATCTTCTTCAGTTAGCCACAAATTATCGTCACTAGTTGTTCCAAGTGTAAATTTAATTGAATCAATTATTGCGGTTTTACCAGAATCATTTTCACCTATTAAAAGATTAAATGTTGGACTAAAATAAACCGTCAAGCCCGGTGCATTTTCCTCGCGAACTCCGTATTTTCTGAAATTCCAAATTCTCAGTTCTTTTAAATACATTTTTGTTCCTCAATTCTAAATATAATTTTATACAATAATAATAAAATTATCAGTGATAGATTAATTAAGATCGTATTTTGTTTTACTTTCCCTATTTTTATGTGATAGATTGTTAAGCTAATTGCGACAGCTCTTCCATAATCGCTTCGTAAGAAGTTTTCCAATTCAGACATTTGCGTGGTCAACGGTTGATTAAATCTAAAGCACATTCAAGTTCCGCTTGGTCTACGGTGTTTAAATCATATTTCTTAGGATAGAACTCTCGTAGCAGTCCATTTGCATTCTCGTTACTGCCTCTTTGCCAAGAAGAATACGGATCAGCAAAGTAGACCGTCAAACCATGCTCTTCTAGCAGATTTTCATGACAAGCGAACTCTTTACCACGATCTACCGTAGCGCTAAGCATAGGTAAGGTTAGTTCCTCTAAGACGGTAGCAACAGCTTGTTCCATGGATGAGGCTGAGCGGTCTGGCATCTTTACAGCATAGTAGTAGCGTGTTTTACGCTCGATAAAAGTAGCTAAACATCCTTTACTTTTACCACGGCTAGACACAACGGTATCAAGCTCCCAGTGACCAAATGTTTCACGCTGTTTCACTTCTCTAGGACGTTGCCTAATCGATAGTCCTAGATTAAAGCGACCTCTGGTTTCGCGCGGTTTTCTACGTTTACCTTTGTGTCTCAAGAAGATCGTGTTACCTTCGACTAACTTCCCTTCATAAATCCAACGGTAGATGGTTTTGAAGGATACAGCATGTTGTGGCTGCTCTAGCTTCAAACGACCTTCCATTTGTTCAAGAGACCATGTTGCTGCAAGGGCTTGAGTAAGATGATGTGCTCTAATCGGTGTGAATTTGCCTTTAGGCTAACTGTTCATACGTTTGTGATGATAGTCCTCTTGGGCATCAGTAGCCTCATAAGTAGAGGAAAGGCTAGTCATACGATTAAGCACAAGAAACCGTAGAATGGTGACGCCTAATATGAAGTGCTATAGCCCTAGCACTAAACCCTAATTGAAATAACGTTTCTATTTTAGTACGCTCGTTTATGGTAAGATGGGTATAGCTCATGACGAGCCCTCCTTGTAGATGGTGTGTGGTAACTTCATTCTACACGAGTTTTCGTCATGGGTTATTTTTTTAGGTGTCGCACTTCATATTACAATCTGTCATATCGATTAATTTTGTCGGAATGTAGCTTTTCAAAATTTGCGATAACATCCTTTATATCAATACCAGGAAACTTATCTTTTTTACTTTCATACCACGTCATGATTAATTCTTGTAGGTCAAATTGTTCTAACTGGGCTACTGTCATAGTTGCATTCTTTCCACCATGAACTACACTTATTGATGCAAAAACGTTGCCTTAGTGTTTTTATCAAATGAGTCAAAACGTTGATATTAATTGCTTCTATTAGAACCTTTTAATACTCGCTGAAGATGGCTTTCTGTTACATTACTAGGTTTTTCAATAAAAAACTCTAACTCTTTTTGCTTTGAATTTATTATTAACTTCTCATAGACCAAAAAATCATTAGGGCTAAAATAAATCCCACCTCTTACGTTTTTCCAACCATATTTGCTCATACAATCTAATGTCACTTTATTTTCCATTTTAGTTGCCTCAGTTTCAGTGCATATCCCAACATCAATTACATCAGTGGCTTGTATAACAAAGTCCAAGCAGCTCCATGTTTTTTTCCATGCTTTATAAATCTCTTCTATATGTTATCTGTTGCCCCTATGTAGTATTTACCCTCTGATAATTCAAGAATATAAACCCATCTTTGTGTTAGTTCAAAGCTAAACATAATTAAATACTCTCCATCGTTATAATACATTTACTTCTAATATAGAATTACTTTAATTTAAAAATGTTCTGTTTCGGTAATATGTAGAATTTATTAAGTAAACCTCTCAAATTGTGCCTTCAACCATGTGCTTCATTTTGTAGAGAGACATATGTTTCAAGTGCAATAATTCTTTCTATCAGCTCAGATTTCGTGTATATTTGGTAGCGCACTCTCACCTTTGTAATGTCTCTATCTAACTTGAACCTTAGGAATTCATTTGTTTCTAGTTGTTTCACTTTGCTTTTGAAATGTTTTTTTGAAGTGTTAGTGACAAAGAAGCGTATGCGACGTTGTATTAATATGGTGTTATCATATGTGAGTTCCTTCTTCAAGTAACATTTGTTAGTTAAATTGATCATATAAAGACATATCCCTCAGCATATGATTTACATATCGATTTCGATTTAATTCAAGTAATTCATCTACTTTCTGCTGGCAATATATATAGGTATCTATCTGAAAGCCTGTTAAATCAGATATTATTGATTGGTTAACCCCTTTTCGTATCATTTTAATAATTGCATATTTAGCTAAGCCCGTTTGTGTAAAAGAATTTATCATTTCTTTCTCATCAGGATTCAATATTAAATAATCACTTCTAATCTTATCTAAGTAACCTTTTATGAAGTTATATGATATTTGACCTCCATTTGTGGTTACAAATAGGAAACTACTACTAAAGTTGAAATTGTTTCGCATTTCTATATACTTCTCAATATATTTATGCAATTTATATGGTATTTCTATCTGTAGCAATCTTTTAGGTTGATTTTGGTAAGTTATTTCAAGCTTTCTTTCATCCAGATGGTAATCTGTAACTTCAATCCTCTTAATATTATCAAAGCTGAAACCATATAAAAGATAAAATTGAATTAGCAATTTATATTGCATCTTTGTGAAGGTTTCTTCTTTGTCATTCATCAGATGATTAATTATATAGTTTGCTTGATCTTCATTTATCTCAGGACGACTTTGACGGGGATTAAGGTGCATACCTCTAGATTCTGCTATTTTCTCAATTTCCTTACTTAATGAAGTAAATGGCCTAATCGATATTAAATTCTGATTAGGATAGTTAATATATATCTCCTCATCGAAAAACCTATTAAGTACAATTAAAAAATCGTCTATGGCTGACTTGCTTCTTACATTTGTGTTCTTCTCAATATAGTAAAGTGTACTTTGAATAATATCATTACGAGTTATTTCATACTTTAAGACATTCTCCAAATCGGATTCTGACTTTTTCTTTATGAGATATGGTACAAAATAATCTCGAATTTTTGGAATGTACATATCATATTTAGATTTAGTTAGGCCATTACCAAAATTATTTACCAAATTCATTATTTCTTGTATTTTCATTTTTTCACCATATTTCTTATTAGGTTTCGTAAGTGACAAAGCAACACAGTGACCAAGTCAAAGCCGTCGAGTAATTATTATGTTAGCTGTTGTCATTTCCCTCTTGAGATACTTCTTTCAAGAAATCTTCACAATTTATTCTCATTGGCTTCATTGTTGAATATGAGAATAATCTATCATCTGAAACGATTACAAAGTCCTCATCTCGTAAATAAAGTAAATGTTCTAAGTCAATACTGTCGTTCTTGCCAGCAGGCATCATTTTACGACTCCTATGCCAGTAATAAAAATTCCTACCCAAAATATATGCTACGAGTTGTTTTCCATCATATTTTAGCATTGCATTCTTAAGCTCGGATTCTTTAAAATTAATATTGCATACCTTCAGTACTTCCACGAGCATTTCTCTTTCAATCATTCGATTAGGTTCCTTTTCTGGATCATGGACTAAGTCCTCAATACTAACATTATAATACTCAGGACATCTTACTCTTTCTTCTTCTATTCTTTTTAAATTAATATGATTCTCTCTTATAGTGGAAGTTGCTATATTCTGATTCACGTACTTTCGCTCACTCATATAGTGTTTTACGTTTTCAACATCAATATCATATAACTCACTTAATTTTTGAGCATATTGCTGATAGTTATCACAAGATATTACAAGATTAACTTGTTCCCAAAGTAATTTCTTTTCTTCGATTACAATAGGTAAATTTGAAATATCTACTTGGAATGCAATCGAAATGCATTCAATTGGTAAATAAGGGTATAATTTTAAACCTGAAGATTTAAGTTTTAGTAATAATGTTCTTCTCTTATGATATTGTTCTTCATTTATTCCCCATATTATCTCTTGATAGGCAAGTAATGACGTTGTAACGTCTACATTACCAACAAATAAATGAATTTTGTTAACCAATGAGTATAAAACATTAGTTTCTAAATAATATCTTTTTCTCATAATTATTTATATCTCACTCCTGTTCACAAGAAACACAATATGTCATTTAATTATTTGTAATCTTTAATAAATTGATTAAAACACATTTCTGGGGTTTAACTAATCTTTTCAATAGCCCTTAATAAATTCTCTTCAACTGTTTCACCTAACGTTGTTATATTCACGTACCCTCACTGGCTTAAGGGGCGCTAGCCCCGGGTCCAAATGACTTAACCAATGAAGGTGTCAGCTGAATCCGATTCTTCGAAATGCTTCTGCAGACCAAGTGCCTCCAGGCCCACCGTATGAATACGGCATTAAGTGGTGTATCATCCCTCTTAGCATTTACTAAAATAAAGATCCTATATATCCCCCGAGTATTAAGGTAATTCCAGTCCATAATAATCCTATCAACCAATTATCTTTAATCATTTCAGCAATACCTTGTGGGCTTATTCCATAAATATCATAGAATTTAGAGTTGTTCTTCAAAGATCCACTCGCTGTTCTTTCCAATATTGTTTGTAAGCAATCGACTTTCCTTAACGTTGATTGGTGAAGCTTGACGTATTCCTTATCATCAAATGCTTTTGCTTCAGCAGATCCATCTAACATATCCTTATCTGTTATACTATTAAATTCGATCAGCTTTTGAAATCTTGGATGCCCTATGGATAGGTTACACTAAGTTGGACAAAAATTATGTGGGCTAGTAGACTGAGATTAATATCTAGAAGGAGCGTTT